>DVKH01000014.1 GCA_018716105.1 Candidatus Fimivivens faecavium
CCGAACAGCGCCGCCAGCAGAAGGTTTCCATGATAAGCCGGAATCCACGCCAGAAGATAGTCCATCGTGACGGCGAGAATGACCAGCACGCGGAGCGTTGAGAGAATAAACCTCCTGCCGATCTTCCGGTAACCGACCAGCAGGAGCGGCACATTGATCAGAAACGAGACCGTCCCGATCGGCAGGCCGGTGAGAAAGTTGACGAGGGTCGCGATGCCCGCGACCCCGCCGCCGATGATCTGGTTCGGGGCCTGAAAGGACTTGATGCTCACGGCGATGAGAACAGAAGCGAGAAAGTCCAGCCCGATTTCCTTTGCCAGAAAGCGGGCGCGTTCAGCGGATATCCTCCGTTTCAAGGCTTGTTTCCTCCGTGCTTTCGATGATTCTCTCGAACAGCTCGCGGATTCTGTCCCGATCGCCGCTCAGATGTAAAAATCCAAACAGCGCCTCCACCCCTGTTGCACGGCGGTAGTCCGAGGTCTTTGCGTTTTTGGGCGGGGTCACGCCGTTCGCGTTGCGCCCGCGCTTTAGAATGGAAAGCTCGTCTTCGGTGAGAAGCGGTTCTAAAATTTCATAGGCCCTCGACTGCGCCGAGGCGCAGACAAGCCCGCTCGCCAGGAAATGCAGCCGGTTTGGGGACAGGCTCTGATGGCAAAATACGATATGTTCCCGCACAAGCTGTTCATAGACGCTGTCGCCGAAAAAAGCAAGGGTCAGCGGGTTTAAAAGCTTTGGCCTTAAGCGTTCTGCCGTTGTCGTCTTCGTTTCCTCCCCGCTACCTGACATAGTCAAACTGGAATCCGTCGATATCGACGGCGTCCCCTTCCTCGATCCCCATCTCCTCTAGCCGGTCGATGATACCGCTGTCGCGGAGCGTCCGCTGGAAATACTGGAGCGACTCATAGTCGTCCATGTTGACCGAGCCGAGAATATAGGAGAGCCAATCGGTTTCAATGTGGAACACCCGGTTTTCCTGCCGGATCTTAAAATCGCGGTTATTGGCGTTGAACCGCCGGGGGGCCACGGGGTCCGGCTCAAACCGCTCGATCGGCGGGAGTTTATCGATTTCCCGCGCCACCGCGTTGATCAGCTCGCCGACGCCGGACCGGGTCGCGGCGGAGATGGGGAACATCTGCAAACCGAGTCCCGCAAGATACGATTGGAACTTTTGAACCTGCTCCGGCGATGCGATATCGCATTTGTTCGCCGCCACCAGCATCGGCCGCGCCGAGAGTTCGGGGGAAAACCGCTCGAGTTCAAGGTTGATCTTCTCAAAATCCTCAATGGGGTCCCGGCCTTCCGAGCCCGAAACGTCGACGACGTGCAGGATCAGCCGGCACCGCTCCACATGGCGGAGGAACTCGTGGCCGAGCCCCTGCCCTTCCGACGCGCCCTCGATCAGGCCCGGGATATCCGCCATCACGAAACCCTTTTCTTCCGACACCCGCACAACGCCGAGCACCGGCGAGAGGGTTGTGAAATGGTAGTTGGCGATTTTGGGCTTCGCCTCGCTCACCACCGAGATCAGGGTCGATTTTCCGACGTTCGGGAAGCCCACTAAGCCGACGTCGGCGAGGAGCTTGAGCTCCAGGACGAGGTCAAACTCTTCGCCCGGAAGGCCGGGCTTCGAGAAGCGCGGGATCTGCCGGGTCGGAGTCGCAAAGCGCGCGTTGCCCCAGCCTCCTTTGCCGCCCCTGGCGATGACGGCCGGCTCGTCCCCCGAAAGGTCGGCGATCAGGCGGCCTGTTTTCGCCTCGCGCACCAGCGTCCCCTTTGGGACGCGGACGACGAGGTCCGGCGCGTTCTTGCCGGTACAGCGTTTGGTCCCGCCGTTCTGCCCGTCGCCGGCGTAGTATTTGGTTTTGTATTTAAAGTTGATCAGGGACGAAAGGTTGGTGTCGGCCACAAAGACCACGTCGCCGCCCTTACCCCCGTCTCCGCCGTCCGGCCCGCCCGCCGCGACGTATTTCTCGCGGTGGAACGAAACCGCGCCGTCGCCGCCCTTTCCAGCCCTGATGCGGATTCTTGCGAGATCGACAAACATCGTTTCACATCCTGTCTTTTCTTATGCTATCCCGGGTGTTTCCGCTTATGCGGCCCTTCAACGTTCGAAAAAGCAAAATCCCGAGCGGTCACTCGGGATTTTGTTCGTCTTATTTGTTTAGTTCTCGCCGTAAATCGAAACCTTTTTCTTGTCACGGCCAAGACGCTCAAATCTGACTTTCCCGTCGATGAGAGCGAACAGCGTGTCGTCCGAACCCTTGCCTACATTTTTGCCGGGGTGGATGTGGGTTCCTCTCTGGCGGACCAGGATGTTGCCGGCCAGGACAAACTGGCCGTCGGCACGCTTGACGCCAAGCCGTTTGGCTTCGGAGTCGCGGCCGTTTTTGGTAGAGCCTACGCCTTTTTTATGTGCCATGTATCGTGCACCTCCGTTTGAAACTTCTGTTTGTTATGCGTTGATCGCGGTGATCTCGACCTTCGTATAGGGCTGTCTATGGCCGAGCTTCCTCTTCGAGTTCTTTTTAGGACGGTAGGTGAAGACGGTGATCTTCTTGTTCTTGCCGTTCTTGAGGACCTTCGCCGTGACATTCGCGCCGGACACCACAGGGGCGCCGACTACAACGCCGTCGTCTTTTCCAACCGCCAGAACTTCGTCAAAGGTGACATTCGACTCGGGCTCTGCATCCAGCTTTTCGACAAAAACAACATCGCCGACAGAGACACGATACTGTTTCCCGCCTGTTTTGATTACTGCGTACATGTTGCACCTGCTTTTTTCCAGTCTCGCTGCGCCGGGCGGCGTTTCAAAAGCCGAAACGCTCTTTCATCGGGCCTTTTGCATGCGGCATGAATTATGATAGCACAGCAAACCGGCATTGTCAAGCGGTTTTCCGCCCGGACAAGCGTCTCTCCGCCGTTATTTCAGCCGGCGCTTTGCCGCGTTCACCGTATTCTTGAGGAGCATGGTGATGGTCATCGGGCCGACGCCGCCCGGGACCGGGGTTATAAACGACGCTTTCGGCTCCACAGCCGCAAAATCGACGTCGCCGCAGAGCTTCCCGTCTTCGTCCCGGTTCATGCCGACGTCGATGACGACCGCCCCGTCCTTGACCATGTCGGCGGTGACGAACTTCGCCTTTCCAACTGCAGACACGAGAATATCCGCGCTTCTGGCGATTGCGGCGAGGTTCTCGGTGCGCGAGTGGCAGATGGTGACCGTCCCGTTCTGCTCAAGCAGAAGCAGCCCCATCGGCTTTCCGACGATATTCGAACGTCCGATCACAACGCAGGCCTTACCGGCAATTTTGACGCCGGTACGCCGGAGCAGTTCCATCACGCCCGCGGGGGTGCAGGGGACGAAGCTGTATTCCCCGACCATGATCTTTCCGACATTGGAAACCGAAAATGCGTCGACGTCTTTTTCCGGGTCGATCGCCTCGATGACTTCTTTTTCCTCGATATGTTCCGGAAGCGGAAGCTGGACGAGGATGCCGTCGATTTCCTCCCGCCCGTTGAGATGGCGGATCAGGTCGGTCAGTTCTTTCTGGGTGGTCGTCTCGGGCAGTTCATATACCTCCGACAGGATGCCCAGCTCTTCGCAGCCTTTGTGCTTATTCCTGACATAGATTTTCGAAGCGGGGTCGTTCCCGACGATGACCACCGCGAGGCCGGGCCTTACGCCCGCCGCGGTCATCCGCTTCACCTCTTCGCCGAGCTGGGCCCGGACCTCCTTCGAAATCTGTGTACCGCTGATAATGGTTGCCATGAAAATCTAACTCTCCTTTTCGGACTCTTCGTCGCGTCCGGGGGCCTTCTCCTGGGTTGCGGCCGCTCCGGCACTGGTTTCTGCACGTTCGGAGCTTGCGGTATCCGGATCAGCTTGGTCCTGCCCGGAATTCCGCGCGGCGGCCAGCCGCATCATAGAGGGGAGAGTCCCGGTTTTCACACGCCGGTTCATCCAGAGAAGAACCGCAAAAGCGGCGAGCGCGCCCGCTCCCGCCAGGAGCTGCGACACCCGGACGGGGCCGAGCATCAGGCTGTCGGTCCGAAGGCCCTCGATCCAGAACCTTCCGAGCCCGTACCAGGCGCAGTACATTAAAATCAGCTCGCCGTTATAACGGCGGCGCTTTGTGTACCAGGCGATGAACAAAAAGCCCGCGAAGCACCACACCGACTCGTAGAAAAAGGTCGGGTGCACCGGGACGGCGGGGTCGACCGAGACCCCAAACTGCGCGAGCTGCGCCTGCTTCGAGGTGAGATACGAGACGACCGAGGGGCCTGTCATTCCCCAGGGCAGGGTCGTATTCGAGCCAAACGCCTCGACATTGACGAAATTCCCCCACCGGCCGATCCCCTGCCCCAGCAGCAGGGCCCCCGCCGCAAGGTCCAGCAGCGACAGCTTTTTGATCTTCCAGAGCCGGCAGAGAACATATCCGGTGAGGACGCCGCCGATAATTCCGCCGTAAATGGCGATGCCGCCCTCCCAGATACGGATGATTTCGTTGAGGTGATCTTGATAGTAATCCCAGCTGAAGACCACATAATAGGCCCTCGCCCCGACCATACCGCCGATGATCGCATAGAGCGCGACATCCGAAACCTGTTCCGGCGTAATGCCGAAGGTCCGGCACCGCTTCATGGCGTAGGCGACGGCGAGAAGCATGCCCGTCACGACGATCACGCCGTACCAGTGAATTCTAAGGCCAAAGACGGACAAAGCGATTTTACTAAGGTGAAACTCCAGTCCCAACCCCGGGAACTGTACAAGTTCCGGCATGCTGGCCTCCTCCTTTCGATCCCATGCGCTTTTCGAAGGGCCGCGTTTTAACGCCCCTTGCGTATGAGGAAGCTCAGGATCGCACGATCGAAAGCGCCGAGTATTCAGGGTCGAGATGGGTTTTGAGGAACGCCTCGGCGTCCGCGGTTTTCAGATTTGCGAGGATATCGAGCGCTTCATAGCCGCCGATACCGGCGAAATCGCAGAGCACAAGCATGCCCGCGACCGATTCGACGTTGCTGTAGAGGCCGATATACCGGCCCATCGCCGCGCGGCGCGCGCGGTCGAACGCCTCCTGCCCGACGCCTTCGCCGGCGAGCTTCTGAACGCCCGCAATGATCCGGGAATAGACCTCGTCCGGATCCTTCGACTCGCCGGAAAAGATTGAAGCGAGATAGTTCGGCCCCGCCATCACCTCGGTGTCAAAGGTGGCGTTGACAAGGCCCGCGTCGTAGAGTTCGCGGTAGAGCTGAGAAGCCTCGCCCGCAACCATATCCAGGACCACTTCGCCGGCGATCTGGGAGGCGAGGTTCTCGCGCCAGCCGCCCGGCACGCCTTTAAATCCGATCTGGAACAGCGGCGCGGCGACCTCGAGCTTCTGCTCGACCCTGCGTCTTTTGACCGCGCGCGGCTCTTCTACAGGGCGGCGGCGGACCTTCACCGGCTCGGCGCGCTTTAGGATCCGGTCGCAGGCTTCGATCACCGTGTCCACGTCGAAGTTGCCCGCAATTGCGAGCACCATGTTATGAAGGTTATAAAACGCATTGTAGCAGCGGTAAAGCGTATCCGCGTCGATCTGTGCAATCGATTCAACCGTTCCGGCGATGTCGATCCGGATCGGGTGCTCCTGATAGAGCGCGCCGAGCAGGTTGAAGTACACCCTCCAATCCGGATCGTCGTCATACATCCGAATCTCCTGGCCGATGATCCCCTGCTCCTTTTCCACCGTCTTCTGGGTGAAATAGGGCTTGGTAACGCAGTTTAAGAGGACGTCGAGCGAGTCGGCAAACCGGTCAGTGCAGCTAAACAGATAAGCGGTGCGGTCAAACGAGGTGAAGGCGTTTGCGCTTGCGCCGGTTTTGGCGTAGAGCTCGAAAGCGTCGCCGTCCTCGCTTTCAAAGAGCTTATGCTCAAGAAAATGCGCGATGCCGTTGGGGACGCGGGTAAACGGCTCGCCCGCATCGAGCGCGAAGGAGTCGTCGATTGAACCGCATTTTGTAGCGAACAGGGCGTAGGCGGTCGAATACCCCGCCATCGGGCTCAGGAGAAGCGTAAGGCCCGAAGGGTGCTCCACCCTGACATAGCTTTCGCCGATGCGTTCGGAAACAATCTTTTCCATAAAGGTTCCTTTCCAATGTAAAAGCCGGGAACGGCCTTTGAGCATTTTACTGTTTCGAAGTGAGAAGATAGACCGTGTCGAGGCCCGTTTTGTTCGCGGCCTGGATCACTTCCTCCGCTGTAATCGAGGAGAGCAGTTCGGCGTCCTCCACGGGGGTGTACATCTCGCCTGTGACAATCCGGAACAGGTACCAGTCCTCGAGCGCGGAGAGTGAATCCCCGACCGTCCGAAGGCTGTTGATAAGCTGAAGCTTGGTATTCAAAAGCGTCTCTTCCTCAAAGTTCCCGTTTTGAATCTCGCCAAGCTGGACAAGGATCTCCTGTCTCGCTTTCCCGATATTCTTCTCTTCGACGCCGGAATCCACCATCAGGACGCCGGACGCGCGCTCAAACCGCGCGGCGCAGTAATAACAGAGCGAAAGCTTTTCGCGCACATTCATAAACAGCTTGGAGGAGGGCGTTCCGCCGTAGAGCGCGCACATCAGCCGCGCGGCTGCGGCTTCGCGCGCGTCTTTCTTTTCGCCGGTCCGAAAACCGAGAACCAGCTTGGACTGCGCGACCTCCATCCTCTCGACCGTCTCGCGGGCCGCCTCCGGGGCCGGTTTCACCCGGGATTTCGCAAATTTCACGGCTTGGCGGCGGGCGCCGGCGAACGCCTTGCGGAAAACCGCAGAGGCGGGGGAAGCGTCGCCGCTCCCGCAGAAGACGATTTCAACCGCCGCGCGTTCCATCAGTTCGCGGTAAGAACCGGCCGCGCTTTTTGCGGTGATCTTCTTGGCGTCCTCAATGGTCCCGTATTTCCGAAGCGCCGCCGGATCGCCCTCATCCATCGCTTGACGGCATTTGGCGACCGCGTAGCTTCTCTTATCATTGATTTCGGCTTCAATGGTGTCGATCAGATACTGGCGTTCGAGGTCCAGATCCCGTTCCGGGAACGCGCCGTTTTCGATCAACGGCTCGGTCAATAGGTCGCGCAGAAGCTCGGCGCAGCGCTGGACCAGCGGTTCGCCGCCGAGCGCAAAGCGGTCGTCAATCGCGCTGATCGAAAGGGTCAGCACCTGATTCGCGCCAATTTTTGATACGCCGGCCGTCAGCGAAGCCCCGTAGAGCGAATCGAGTTCGGCGTTGAGCCTGGTAAAATCCGGGCGGCTTTTGCACCCCTTCCTCAGCAGGAACGGGACGATTGCATAGCCGGTAACGGTTTTGGGATCAAGCGGCGCAATTAAGTGGACGGACAGGCGGTTATGCTTGAATTTCGGGTCGCGCAGAACCGAAAACGAGATTCCGTCGCCGATGGCATTGCGGAAGAGCTGGTTTGTCATTCGTACATCTCCTGTATTTAAAAGTAAAGGCGCGGCCCTCTGTAAACGCGGCCGCAGAACCTGTTTGCCGGCCGGGAAAATCAGGTGCGAAAAGATACCAGATATTATACCACAGCGCGCAGGATTTACAAAGGTGAAATACAAAAGCCCGGTGTATAATCTTTTGTTCCCCTGCGCGTCCTTACATGGTCATAATGCCCAACCATTGACGGGATATGTTTTATTGTATGAGAAATCCTGCCCTTTGACAGGCAGAACCTTCCGCCGGGGCTTTTAAAGCCGGCTGGGAATACTGATCTTGATATTTTGATGGATACAATTCGCTTTCACCGCTTTTAAAATTTTTTAGCCAGATTCCGCCTGCGGACGGTGGCGTTTTTGCCCGGGATCCGTTTCATCGTATCCGCCGCGGCTCCGGGGAAATGATAACACGGAAGGGTTTTGATCAGCCAAAACCGCTTCAGACGCCATTTTTGATTACGGATTGGAGGGGCGAAGGATGACGAGTGAAAGCGCGTACTTTATGGTTGAGGGGATTTATGGAAAGAGCGATATCAAAGCCGTAAAGAAAAAGCTGGACGCCCTGCACGGCGTTTCCTCGGTCAGCGTGCGGGAGGGGAAAAACCTGGTTGCCGTTGATTACGACAGCTCCGGCACATCCTACGACGAAATCGAACACTGCCTCAATCAGATGGGCTATCAAATAATCGCGGACGAAAGCGATATCAGCACCCGATAGCTGGAAAAGGGCCGCTCAAACGAGCGGCCCTTTTCCGGTACATAATTTTCTTTCCGCCATGATAGGATGGAAGCAAACGGAAAGAAAGGAAGCGGGAACAATGAAACAAACAGAATTCGACGCGCTGCTCGAATCGGTCTGCGCAGAGGCGCGGAAAAAAGCGCTTGACGCAGTCAGGCAGGAGCTGGGGCGGTTCGCAAAAAGCACGCTGTCAAGCGGGGACGTCAAAGGCCAGGCGTTCGCCTCAATCATCAGCGCTTATGAATCGTCGGCTGAAATCAGCGTGCGGGCGGCGGCCTCGCTGCTGGTCAAAAGCGGCGCGATCCGCATCGAACCGTAAACCCGGCGCCTGTCCGTTTCTAACCTCCTCCCCCAGCGCATATATTTGTGATGCCGGAAGAGGAGGAGGTCAATCCATGAAAAAAGCAAAATCCCTGTTTCGAAATATTCTTCTCCTGACGGCGACGACCCTTCTGATGCGGACGGTCGGCGTCTCGTTCACCGTCTATCTGTCCGGTAAGATCGGATCGGTCGGGATCGGGATCTTTCAGCTCATCCTCTCGGTGGATATGCTCGCGATCACTTTTGCGACATCCGGGGTCAGATTCGCCTCCACCCGGCTGGTATCCGAGGAAACCGGCCTGAGAAGCCTTTCAGGCGCGGACCGGGCCGTCAAATGCTGTCTCTGCTACGCCGCCGTCTGCGGAACGGCGGCAGCTCTGTTTATCCACCACAACGCAGTTTGGATCGGAACTGAAATCCTCAATGAAACGAGGACGATCCCTTCGCTGCGGCTGCTGTCGCTCACCCTTCCGCTGGTTTCGATGTCGGCGGTGCTCTCGGGGTATTTTATCGCGGTTCGGCAGTCGGCGAAAGGGGTCGCGATTCAGATTCTGGAGCAGCTCGTCAAAATCGGCGCAACGGTCGCGGCGCTGTCCGCGCTGGGTGGAAAAGGGCTCGAATACGCCTGCGCCGCCATCGTGACCGGATCCTGCGCCGGGGAAGCGGTTTCTTTTCTGCTCCTGTTCACAGCTTACCGCATCGACATCCGCGCGGCGCGCGGGAAAAAGGACGGGACGGTCCTGGGGATGCTCCCCCGGCTGCTTGGGATTTCGGTTCCCATCGCGCTGAGCGCCTATGCGCGGAGCGGGCTTTCAACCCTCCAGAACCTTCTGATCCCGCGCGGGCTCGAAAAATACGGCGCCTCGAAGGAAGCCTCGTTCACCGCCTATGGAACCGTACACGGGATGGTCCTGCCGGTCATCCTCTACCCTTCCGCCCTTCTGACCGTCCTGTCAGACCTTCTCCTGCCGGAGCTGACCGAGTGCCAGGTCCGCCACGGCCGCACCCACATGAACTATATCGTCAACCGGGTTTTCAAGCTGAGCCTGATCTTCTCTTTTCTGGTGATGGGGGTCCTGTTCTGCTGTTCCTCCGACCTCGGGAAGGCGGTTTATCAGAACGAAGACGTCTCGTTTTACATCAGGATCTTTTCGCCGCTCGTGATTGTGATGTATATGGACACTGTCGTGGACGGCATGCTCAAGGGCCTCGGCGAACAGCTCAACTCCATGAAATACAATATCATCGACTCGTTTGTCAGCGTTCTGCTCGTGTTCTTTCTGCTGCCGCATTTTGGGATCGAAGGTTATATCGCGACGGTCATGCTTTCGGAAGTGTTGAACTTTTCCCTCAGCCTCGGAAAGCTGATTCAAATCACAGAACTTCGGGTCCATCTGCTCGACGGGGTCGGTAAACCGCTTGCCTGCATCGTTTTGTCGGCGCTGCTCTGCACAAAGTTCCTGTTCGTGCGCCTCGCGCCCGCGGGCGCTTCCCTCGTCCCCACGCTCGCATTCCAAATTCTGATGATTTCGGGGGTCTATTTCTGCCTGTTATTCCTCTGCCGCTCGCTGACCGGCGAAGATCTCCGCTGGTTCCGGACGCTGCTATGAAAGGCTGTTTATATGCCGGCATCATGTACATATCCTCCTATAGACGACCACTATTTAAATCAATAGTAAAAATGAGGTATGTTTTATGGCTCGTCTGGAATCCGCCTGTCAAAATTGCAGCGCCCCTGTTGCTGCCGGCGCGGTCTTTTGTGAAAAATGCGGGGCGCCCGCCGCCTCAGGGCCGCAGGACAAACAGTCGGCCGGCATCAACATCCTGTCGTTTCTGATCCCGCTCATTGGCATCGGTTTGTTTTTCGTTTGACTGAAACTCTTCCCCCAATAAGGCGAAAGGCGCCGGCCTTGGGCTTTGATCAGCATTGCAGTCGGCATTGCCTCGGTATTGCTTTTATAATGTTCAAAAGCCGCCGCTCTTTGAAGGGGCGGCGGTTTCCTTTCCAAAAAGCAGAAAAAGGCTCGACGGAACTTTTAACCCTATGTTATACTGAATAAAAAGTTCCGGCCATAGCCCGAGGAGGACGATGACGATGTCAGAGAATGAACAAACCGTATCCACGGTAAACCTTATCAAAGACGCGCCGAAATACTGCAATCAGTGCGGCGCGCCGCTGGCCGAAGGCGCAAGTTTCTGCGGGCGCTGCGGCTCCCCGGTGGCCAGCCGGCCCGGGGCCGGGGCGAACGGGCAGAACGCCTATGCTCCGCCGGCTGCGCAGCAGGCATACGGCGGCTCCTCTTACGGGGCAGCGCCTGTTCCCCCGCCTCCGTCTTATGGCGCGCAGGACCCCTGCAACCAGCAGTATCCATATCAGCAGCCCTTTTATAACGACGCGGACCAGCCGTCTGCCGGCTTTAACATTCTTGCGTTCCTTATGCCGCTGATCGGCCTGATCCTCTACTGCGTCTGGCAGAACCGGTACCCGAGAAAAGCAAAAGCGGTCGGCCAATGGGCGCTGATTGGGTTTATCATCGGCACTGTCTGTTGTATCTTTCTTTATTCAGTCATGTTTTTCTCGATGATACCCTACTGACTTCGCCCCAAACCCCAGCCGCAGATCTTGAACGGCGGCTGCCCCGCCGCCGGGCATAGACGCAGGCGCCTGCGTCTTATGCGCCGAAAACCCAAAGCGGTTTTTGACTGGAAACAGAAAGGTGCGGAAAGAACTCCTGCACCTTTTTTCAGAAAAAGAGTAATTCAACAGAAACAAAAGTACCTTTATGCAAAAAGAGACAGTATCTAAAATAAATAAAAATTTCGAAAATTTATAACATATTCTCCAATCGCTTTTGTTTTCTTTCGGATTTTCCATTGATTTCAAAAGAAATTCAACAAAATATTACACAAATCGACTCTTGCAAAATAATTCAGAAAGTAAAATCGACAAAATCGACTGTATTTTTATTGACAGTTACCTTGCATTATGGTAATCTAAGAGCGTCAACCCGCTTCTGGGAAGCGCTTTAAATTAACAATCTTCTGCCATCCGATTTTGACCTAAGGAAAACGTCTCCGGTTCAGCGCCGGAGACGTTTTCCTTTTTCTTCACAAATGGAAAATGCCCCAATGACAACTGTCAAAGGGACATTTTCTCTGCTGCCGGTTGTTTAAATGGCGGAAAAATAAATTATATTCACGGAAATATTTTTGATCGATCATTTGATTTTTTCTTTTCCGGTGTTTCGCCAAGGCCGAAGATCCCGCCGCCGCAGGCCTCAAGGCCCGCGCGCTCCAAGTTTTGAAACGCCGCGATCTTCCCCTATTAAGCATGAGCGGTGCAGCGTTTGGGAAGCGCCGGCGCGAGCTTTCCAGGCTGCAGTGATATCTCGTCGCGCCGGCCCCCCGCAGCTTTACGAACTGGTCGTGAGACAACAGCCCGTTGCACGCGGCGGAGAAGCGTTTGCATCCCGAGCAGCGGATAGGATTCCACCTCGGCGGGGCAATGCGCGGACTGCGCGCATTATGTGCAGTCCTCGGAACAGCGTCCGCTTTTTCCGTTAATGATCGCGCAGAGATCGAAACGGCCTCCGCAGAATCTGCGGCGGATTTCATCCGCCGCGGCGCAGAGCGGATCCAGTTCGGCCTGCTCATAAAGCCGGAGCGCCTCTTCGCGGGGCAACGTTTCGCCGTCCAGAACACGGCGTTTGAGTCCGTCGATGTTTACAGAAGATTCTCCTTCCGAAGCGCCGTTCCAAGCCTTCCGGCCAACAACGAGGCGACGGCGCACAGCACCAGATCGCCGGGAAGATCCAACGGAAACGCGGACAGAACGATTACGATCAGCGGCGTCTCCTGACCGAGATAACAATTGAGGATCAGATATTTATAGGCAAAGCCGATCAGATAAGTCACCGCCATCCCCGCGAGCGCAGCCGGAAGAAATCGGCCAAAGCGGTCCGCGCCGGTCGCCTCACAGATTCGCCCCGTCAACCAGGCGGCAGCGATGAATCCCAAAAGGTATCCGAAGCTCGGGCGGAACAGGTACTGGAACCCGCCGCCCGCCGCGAACACGGGAATTCCCGCCAGCCCGACCAGCACATAAACCGCCACCGAAACAGAGCCGAGCCGTGACCCGAGCAGCATTCCGGCAAGCGTCACAAACAAAAACTGCAGGGTAAAATAGTCCATAAACGGGACTGGGACCTGAAGAAACGCCCCGATCGCAATCAGGGCCGAAAAAAGGCCGCACAAAACCATGCGGCGCGTTTTCACCGCCGACGTCATAATTTTCCTCCTGATTTTTTCGTTTGTTGAAAGCTGGCCCGATCGCTGCCATCTTCTCCCTTGACCCACATTATAGCAAAGCGTCCGCCTATTGTAAATACAAATATTAATATAAGTTTACAATAGAGTCAAAAAGCAGGCGGGCTCCCATTCCTGGGCGCCCGCCTTGCGCCGGTTTTTTCTTGGCCTCATTGCCGCGTTCCATCCAAATGGCGGAGCGTTTTTTGACCCGCGGCGACCAGCGCGCCGCCGCCGATCGCCTTTAACATATAAAGATATAATCGGTCACGCCGTTTTCAAACGTTTTTTAGTTACGCCGCTTTACAGCAGCCCGTAATAAAAATGGTCCGGCAGGACGGCGCTTTTTCTGCAAGCTTTCAGAACGTCGAATTCGGCCCATTTTCGGCATGGATATATCGGATATTACCAAATCTGGATGGAATTTTTCGGCTATTTCGAGCGCGTCCCGGCCGCCTAAAGCCGGCTCAATTTCGCCAATGCCAATGACGCCCAACCGGCAACCTTCAGCAGCGCTCAAACAGCTTGCGCCTCATCATCAACCAAAAACAGCTTTTCCCCCTTATCCTCTGGGGTTCCCCGCAGTTAACGGAACTTAAAAAGCGGGTTCACCCCGCCTTTCCTGCAACCTTCTAAAACCGCATTACAAAGCGAATCTCCCATAGCTGCCGCTAATGGAACGCTTCGCCCGGCTAAAATTTTTTTGGGGCCGGCAAACCGATTTGAACAAAGTAGTAAAATACGTCTGATCGACAGCAATCGTTATCCGTTCGCTTGCATCAATTCTTTAAAAGCGCTGACACTTTTTAATATATAAAGTTTCTGCTTTTCGTTCATTCCGCTGATGCACTTGATAATTTCATTTGTCAGCGGATCGATGTCGGTATCAAAATAATCACAGAACAGTACGTCAATCCCGATGTCGAGCGCCGAAGCGATTTTGAGCAGGGTCGAGACACTTGCATTCGCGTTCCCACATTCCAAACGGCTGATAAAGCTCCAGGAAACGCCGGAAAGTTCCGCAAGCTTCTCCTGCGTCAGTCCACTGTAAACGCGAGCCTCCTTGACCCTTTTACCAATGCGACTCACCAATCGCTCCACCACCCTCTTCTTCTATATTGATATGCTACCTGAAAATTGTCGAAAAATGTAATAATGTCGATGCACATGTGCTTTACTTATATGCAATTTGTCACTATATAAACTGTTACCGAAATTTAATGTTGATTTAATACTAATTTCTGTAACGTAATCATCTATTTTTCCAATATAAGAAGCATTATGAGGCAATATTTTGTCATTTTAACCAATACAAGAAAGAAAAAACCGTCTGCAAATTTATTGTCTCGCAGACGGCTTTAACTATACTATTTCAAAAATTATTGTACTACAATCCAAGTTACAGCCTTAAAACCCGTTTTTAATCGCGTTGTTTTTTCTTTTTCTGTTTTATTATCAACCTGAAAATGTAATTGTATTTCTATTTCATGAGAAGCATAAGCGACATCGTAATTTTATTATAAAACGTGTCTTGCAGTCCCCGCCAAATCGGAGACGAAAGCGCCGGATTTGTCCGGGGGAACCGGCTCAGCCGTCTGGGTATTTGCTGAAACCGCCTGAACGGAATACCTCCCAGCGCGGTTCCTCTGCGACAGGCCGGAAGGGAACGGTTTTTTGGCGGAACGCCTGGCCGCAGGGTTCCCAAGCGGCTTCCCCGCGGAATTTCACAAGGGGGGAAGGCCCAACAATCGGCCTGATCTGCGAATACGGCGCGCTCCCCGGCCTTTCCGGCGTGGAACCGGGCGCGCCGGGGCGCGGCTGCGGCCGCAACCTCTATGCGGCGGGGCGCCTGGCTCGGCCCTTGCTCTGCCCCATCTGCGGACGCCTGCCGGCGTTCGCCCGCATTAGCGGTTAAAAGACCGGAAGAGGCCGCCATACAGGGCATGGCGGCCTCTTCATCTATTACGCTTTTATTAATTCTTGAGTTCGCGGAATCCGTTTTCGGCAAGGAGTTTTTCCGCTGCCGCGTTGTCGTCCATACGAAGGATGCCGTAGGCGAGGCCGTCAACCCGGCTGACATAGGCGTAGAGGTATTCCACCACCAGGCCGCTCTCGCCGAGCAGGCGCAGCGCTTTTGAGAGGCCGCCCGGCCGGTCGTCCACTCCGATGCCGATCACATCGTTGATCGAAACGGTAAACCCACGCCCTTTGAGCGCGTCCCGCGCCTCCTCCGGCCGGTCCACGATCAGGCGGAGGATGCCGAAATCCGAGGTGTCCGCGATGCTCAGCGCGCGGATGTCGATGTTTTCGCCGGCGAGGACCTCGGTGATTTCCGCAAGGCTCCCGGGGGTGTTTTCCACAAAAACTGATAGCTGCTGGATTGCCATAGAAACGCCTCCTTCTTCGGTCTCGTTTACAGACTGCGCTTATCGATCACGCGCTTGGCTTTGCCCTCGCTCCGTTCGATGGTTTTGGGCGAGACGAGCCGGATTTTCGCGGTGATGTTGAGGGTGGATTCGACAGCCTTTGCAATCTGGTTCTCCTTCTGCTCGATCATCCGGACCGCGTCGATCTGCATGCCCTCGTCCATTTCAACCTGGATTTCGAGGGTGTCGAGGTTGTTGACCCGATCGACGACCAGCATGTAATGCGGCTGCATCCCGAGTTCCAGAAGGACCGCCTCCACCTGAGACGGGAAGACGTTGATGCCGCGGATGATGAGCATATCGTCGCTCCGGCCCATCACCTTTTTCATCTTGACAAAGGACCGGCCGCAGGAGCAGGGCTCGCGGGTCAGCATTGTGATGTCGCGGGTCCGGTAGCGGATCAGCGGAAGCGCTTCCTTGGTGATGGTGGTGAAGACCAGCTCGCCCTTTTCGCCTTCCGGAAGGACCTCGCCGGTTTCGGGATCGATGATCTCGGCGATGAAGAAATCTTCGTTGATATGCATGCCGGTCTGCTCGGAGCACTCATAGGCGACGCCCGGCCCGGTGATCTCAGAGAGGCCGTAGATGTCATAGGCGCGGATGCCGAGCAGTTCCTCAATTTTTCTTCTCATCTCGTCGGTCCAGGGTTCCGCGCCGAACACGCCCGCCTTGAGCGAAATCTCCGAAAGCGGGATCCCGGCGTCCCTGCGCGCCTCGCCGAGAAACAGCGCATAAGACGGCGTGCAGCAGAGGATGGTGGAGTGAAAGTCCTTGAAAATCTGGAGCTGGCGCCTGGTGTTGCCGGTGGAAGCCGGGATGACCGAAGCGCCGATCCGCCCCGCGCCGTCATGCAGGCCAAGGCCGCCGGTGAACAGGCCGTAGCCATAAGAGACGTGGACAAAATCGCTCGAGTCCCCGCCCGCCGCGGTCAGCGCGCGCCCGGCGCATTCGGCCCACATGTCGAGATCGTTCTGCGTATAGCCGACCACCGTCTGTTTCCCGGTGGTTCCGCTCGAAGCGTGGATCCGCACTACCTCATCCATCGGCGCCGCAAACAGGCCATAGGGGTAATTGTCCCTAAGATCCTGTTTATATGTAAAGGGGAGCTTCGGGAGATCGTCGACCGATTTGATATCGTCGGGCTTGATCCCAAGCTCGTCAAACTTCTTCCGGTAGAACGGGACGTTTTCATAGACCCTGCGGACGGTCCTGGAGAGGCGGTAGGATTGAAGCGCGCGGATTTCGTGCAGCGGCGCGGCCTCCATCGGGCTCAGGTACGGTTTACTCATTTCTTGACCCCCATTTTGACATTGCGCGCGTTCACCACAAAGCGGGATTTCTGCGCGCTTTCCATTCTGAATAGTCTTATTATACTGCGCGAGCCGGTCAAGTCAAGAAAAAACCCGTCCGTTTGAAATCCGGCCAACCGGTTCAAAGAGGCGCGGCCTCCAAACGGACTGCGCCTCTTCCATTTTACTGATCGGCTTCCTCCCCGGGCGGAACCGGGGGCTCCGGACGGCCGAGGATTTCCATAAACTCCTCGCCGGTGATGGTCTCGCGTTCCAGAAGGTAGCCTGCAAGCTCATGAAGCTTTGCTTCGTTTTCCTTTAGGATCCCGGCCGCGGCTGCATGCGCCTGCTTAATCAGCTCCAACACTTTCTGATCCACCTTCGCCGCCGTCTCCGCTGAACAGGCGAGCGCCGTGTCCCCGCCGAGATACTGATTGGTCACCGTTTCGAGCGCCATCATGTCGAATTCTTCGCTCATGCCCAGGCGGGCGACCATCGCGCGGGCGATCTTGGTCGCCTGTTCGATGTCGTTGGACGCGCCGGAGGTGCAGGTCCCGAAGACCAGCTCCTCCGCGGCGCGCCCGCCGGTCAGGGTCGCGATCTTTTCAAACGCCTGCTCCCGGCTCATCAGGACGCTTTCGCCCTCCTCCACCTGCATGGTGTAGCCGAGCGCGCCGGAGGTCCGCGGTACAATCGTGATTTTGTGGACCGGCGCGGAGTTCTTCTGCCGGGCTGCAACCAGCGCGTGGCCGATCTCATGATAGGCGATAATTTTCTTTTCCTTCTCGCTGATCACGGCGCCTTTCCTCTGATATCCGGCGATGACCGTCTCCACCGCCTCGTCGAAATCGTTCTGCACAACGGCCGAACGTCCGTCGCGGACCGCGTGCAGCGCCGCCTCGTTGACGATGTTGGCCAGTTCCGCGCCCGACGCGCCGGAGGTCGCCCTGGCGACGGCGTTGAAATCGATCTTCTCACCGGTCTTGACGTTTTTCGCATGGACCTTTAAAATCGCCTCGCGCCCGGCGAGGTCGGGCAGCTCGACCGGGATCCGCCGGTCAAAACGCCCGGGGCGGAGCAGCGCCTTATCGAGCGTTTCAGGCCGGTTGGTCGCCGCGAGGATCACGACCCCCTTGCTTCCGTCGAAGCCGTCCATTTCGCTCAAAAGCTGGTTGAGGGTCTGTTCCCGTTCGTCGTTTCCGCCCATGCCGGAGTTGTCCCGCTTTTTGCCGATGGTGTCGATTTCGTCGATGAACACGATGCAGGGCGCCTTCTCCTGCGCCTGTTTAAACAGATCGCGCACCCGCGCCGCGCCCATCCCGACGAACATTTCGACAAATTCCGAACCCGAGATGGAGAAGAACGGGACCCCCGCCTCCCCCGCCACCGCCTTCGCAAGCAGGGTCTTTCCGGTTCCGGGAGGCCCGACAAGAAGCGCGCCCTTGGGCATCTGCGCGCCAATCTCGCGGTATTTTTCAGGGTGGTTCAGGAAGTCGACCAGCTCGGAAAGGGCCTGCTTCGCTTCGTCCTGCCCCGCCACGTCCACAAAGGTTTTTCCGGTCTGGGCCTCCACATAGACCTTCGCGTTGCTCTTGCCAAAGGTCATTGCGTTCGTGCCCATCCGCTTCTGCATCATCCGCGTCATCAGCTGGCCGAGAAGCACAAAAATCAGAATTGGCAGAATCCAGGTCAGGATAAAATTGAGCAGCGGCGAATTCTCTTTTGGGTACACCTCGCCGAAGAGGACCCCCGCATCCAGCAGGCGGCCGACAAGATCATTGTCGCCGGTCACACGTCCAGTGATATAAATATTCTTATCGGCTTCGTCGTTCGGCGTAAATGCGATCTGTTTCTCGCTGATCTCAACCTCTTTGATCTGTCCCTCTTCGAGCATGGAGATGAATCTGCTGTAGTCCACCTCCTGAACCCGGTCCTGCTGGAACAGCGGAAACACGAGCGCATTGAGCAGCATGACGATCAAAAGGGTCATCACATAATAATAGACCCAGGTCTTTTTCTGAGGGGGCTTGATATCGTTCACTTTTCCTTCCTCCTTTCTGTTCTCGGCGCGGCGGGTTTCCGCGCGCAGGGATCCATCATTTCAAACGATTCTTTTGGAAAGCCGCCGGAACTGTCCGGCCGCTGCGGAAGATATCTGCAGAGGGTTTCCAATCCTGCGAGGATGATGCGGCGGTCTTCTTCCGGAAATCCGCGCGGAAGGAGAACCCGCTCCGCTTTCACCGCGCGGTGGAGCTCTGACACCGAATCGAGCGCGGCGGCCGTCAGCCGGATGTGCACCACCCGCTGGTCCTCTTCATCCCGGACCCGTTCGACAAAACCGCGGCGTTCGAGCCTTCTGCAGAGCGGAGAGAGGTTGCTCTTACCGCAGCCCATCAATGCGCAGAGGTCGGTGATGTTCTGTTGGCCGTGTTCATAAAGGGCCAGCGCCACGGCGGCCTGCACCGGCGTGAGGCCGTACCGGTCGTAAAACCGCGAGAGCAGCGCCCCAATCCGCAGATTGATCTCTTTTAAAAGGTTTATGATCCTGATTTCATCCGATTCGCCCTGCAAACAGGATTCCCTCTTTCCATCTTATTTACTACTGAATATTTCATATATGAACGATATCATTGAAAAAAAGCCCATGTCAATGGAATCGCAGAATGTTAACGAATTGGACAAACAGTTCCCAAAATAAAGCCGGGCAGGCATTCCTGCCCGCCCGTGTACAAACCCCGCAGACGCTCTGCAGGAAAATAACGTTTTATGTCCGTGGCGCGTTTGCCGTCAGGGACGGCAAATAAAAATCAAATGGCAGAAAGCGCCTGTGAAAGGTCTGCAAGAATGTCGTCAATGTGTTCACAGCCGATGGAGAACCGGACCGTATTCGGCCGGATGCCCGCATCCAGAAGCTCGCTCCCGGTCATCTGGGAATGGGTGGTGCTCGCCGGATGAATGACAAGCGACTTGACGTCTGCGACATTCGCAAGCAGCGAAAAGAGTTTGAGATGGTCGATCAGCGCCCGCGCCTCGTTCGCGCCGCCTTTTACCTCAACGGTGAAGACCGACCCGGCCCCATTTGGGAAGTAACGCCGGTAGAGCGCATGGTCCGGATGATCCGGAAGCGACGGGTGATTGACCCGCTCGATGCCGGGATGCCGCGACAGATACTCCACCGCGCGAAGCGCGTTTTCGACATGCCGCTCCACGCGCAGCGAGAGGGTTTCCAGCCCCTGGAGGAACAGGAATGCGTGGAACGGGCTGAGCGCCGCGCCAAGGTCCCGCAGAAGAACGGCGCGGAGATAGGAGGCGTAAGCCGCGGGACCGGCGGCTTTGGTAAATACCGCGCCGTGGTAGCAGGGATTCGGCTCCGAAAGCTGCGGGAACTTTCCGGACGCGGCCCAGTCAAACCGCCCGCCGTCCACAATTACGCCGCCGAGCGCCGTCCCGTGCCCGCCGATGAACTTCGTCGCCGAATGGACCACGATATCCGCGCCGTGTTCGAACGGACGGAACAGAAACGGCGTTGCGAAGGTATTGTCTACAACAACCGGAATCCGGTTTCGATGCGCGATTTCGGCGATCGCCCCGATATCGCAGAGGGAGCAGTTCGGGTTTCCGAGCGTCTCGAGAAAAACGGCCCGCGTTTCCGGCCGGATCGCACGTTCAATCGCACCGGGATCGGACACGTCCACAAAGTCCGCCGTGATCCCATACTGCGGCAGCGTATGAAGAAACAGGTTGTACGTCCCGCCATAGACCGTCTTCGCAGAAACCACATGGCCGCCCGCACCGGCAAGGGCCTGGACCGCATAGGAAACCGCCGCGGCGCCGGATGAGAGCGCCAGCGCGGCAACGCCTCCTTCCAGCGCTGCGATCCGCTGTTCAAACGCATCCTGCGTCGGGTTGGTCAATCTCCCATAGATATTCCGGGGGGAACGAAGCGCAAAGCGGTCTTCCGCGTCCTGGCTGTCGCGGAAGACATATGACGTGGTCTGATAAATGGGAACCGCTCTGGCGTCGGTCGCGGGGTCGGGGTTTTCCTGCCCGGCATGAAGCTGCAGGGTTTCAAAATGAGCATCGTTTAAGTTCATGGCAATCCTTCTTTCTTTGGATGAGGTTTGTGTAATTCGAACGCAAAAAGCGGCGCATTCGCTCCCTCAGGTCATGGCCGGCTGTTTTTCTGCTGTTCAAAACCATCACTCCTCCCGGCCGAATAATTTCCTATTAAGTTGCTATGAATTATGGTTTATTTTACCTTTTGTTTTTTTCGCTGTCAACCCGTTTTTAAAATTTTCAATATAAAAAGAGCCGTTCTCTTCGAACGGCTCTCCCGCAGTTTTGTTTATCCAAGCAGTTCCGGAAGCTTTTCCCGGTCCTCCTTTGCAAGGTCGGCGAGCGTTATGCTGTCAACCACCGATTCAATCGCGGTTTGGAGCTCCCGCCAGACCGCGAGCGTCGTGCAGGTTTCCGCCCTGGGACAGCGGTTCGGTTCCTGTTCCAGGCAGGCTACGGGCGCAAGGCTCCCCTCCATGACGCGGAGAATCATCCCAACCGTAATCTGCTCCGGCGGGACGGCAAGCAGGTA
>DVKH01000015.1 GCA_018716105.1 Candidatus Fimivivens faecavium
GAATTAGATTCTACCACTGTCTTCGTCCTTTGTCAACAACTTTTTTTATCCTTCGCTCCGCTTTTTCAGACACTTCCACCGCTTTTACGCCTTCCGCGCCTTCCTTCCGCTTCGCTCCTCAAAGACAGCTTTGCTATAATACCACCCTTTTTTGCGCTTGTCAAGTACAATTTTACGTTTTTATCCACTGAATCTTTATACTTGCCGCAGACACCTATTATTATTAAAACCCCCTGCGCCATTTAAAAAAGAAAACCGCAGGACTTGATTTTTTTCGCATTTCGTGTATAATAATGAAATATCGCATGATTTGTACGCGCCCGTAGCTCAGTTGGATAGAGCGTTAGACTCCGACTCTAAAGGTCGCAGGTTCGACTCCTGTCGGGCGTACCAAACCTCCCGGCCAAAAGGCCGGGAGGTTTTTCTTAGGGGGTTCTGCCCCCTCTTGACGTCGGTTTTCTCCGCCTTCGGCTCTGAAAACCTCCTGTCGCCCCCGAGAAGAAAGCAAATGACGCCTTTCGGCCATTCGCTGTAACGGGGACAGCGCTGCGTTCATTCTACGGGGAAGCGCCCAACGCCTTTCGACCTCCCGCCGGGATGGAAATCGCGCCGCTTGACAGAATGAATCGGAGCTGTTATATTTATCTCATCATATTTTAAAGGATGGTTTGTTTGTTAATTGCGTCTGTTTGGGCGGCTTAAACGAAAAACGCCGCGAAAGTCTTCACGCCCGGGAAAAGATTGTTTCCTTTCCTGTTGGCTTGTCGTGCTTTCGGGCAGGATATAATTGCCGAAACAGACTGCTCTTCACAAGGTGAAACCTTCCGCTGCTGGAAGCGCGATGGGTCTGTCCCATTGCGTCTTTTTTTGCGGAAAACCTTTTAAGACAACGCCCGCGGGAGCATTCCGCCCATCTCCACGCCGCCCGGAGATGAGCCGGCAGACGCTTTCCGCGGGTTTTCTTTAACTGGAGGTTTTTTTATGAACGTTTCTGAAACGATTTTGGAATTCAATGTGATAAAACAGCAGCTCTGTTCCCACGCCCTTTCCGACGAGGCGAAGGAACGCCTATCCGCTCTCGCGCCGCTTCTCAGCGAACGGGAAGTCCGGCTGAAAACCAGCGAAACCACAGACGCGCGGCGGATTCTCGATCATGCGGGCGCGCCCCCGCTGTCGGCGATCCGCGGCATCCGCGCCCTGCTTACGCTCAGCGAGAAGGGGGCGATGCTCACCCCCGGCCAGCTTCAGGAGGCCGCCGCGTTTTTCGCCTCCTGCGGCCGGATGAAAGCTTATCTGAAACGCGCTCAATCGCTGGATGTGAATCTCGCGTATACCGGAGACTCGATCAGCGACCTCTCTGATTTAAAAGAACAAATTGACAGTTCGGTTCAAAACGGCGCCGTCCTCTCCTCAGCAAGCCCCGCCCTTCGGGATATCCGGCGGAAGCTGGAAGCCATCGACGGGCAGATCCGAAAGAAGCTCGACGACCTTCTGCGTTCCAAGAAGAATCTGTTCACCGACGGCTTCGTCTCGATCCGAAACGGGCGCTATGTCCTCCCGGTGCGCAAAGAGTGCAAAAACCAGGTCGCCGGCACAGTCGTCGGCATCAGCGGCTCCGGAGGGACCGTCTTCATCGAACCGGCGGCCGTCTCCCGGCTGCTCGGGGAAACGCATACCCTCCAGATCGAAGAGGAAAATGAAATTAGCCGCATCCTCTACGCCCTCACCGCCGCAGTCGACAGCCGCGCGGCCGAAATCCGGGTTAACATTGAGGCGATGGCCGCCCTCGACGCGGCGTTCGCAAAGGCGAAGCTCTCCGCGGAGCTTTCCGCGGTTCCGGCAGTCCTCGCGGACGGTAAGACGCTGGAGCTGCAAAAGGGCCGGCACCCCCTTCTCCCGCGCGGCCGCTGCGTGCCGCTTGATTTTTCCGCGGGCGGCGAGGTCCGGGGCGTTGTGATCACCGGGCCGAATACCGGCGGCAAGACGGTTGCGCTCAAAACCGTCGGGCTGCTTTCGATGATGGCGCAGTCCGGGCTCCATGTCCCCGCCGAACGGTTCCGCTTCCCGATGACCGACCGCATCCTCTGCGATATTGGGGACGGGCAGAGTATTTCGGAAAACCTTTCAACCTTCTCGGCGCATCTCACCAATATCATCGAAATACTGGGGAAGGCCAGCGAGGACAGCCTCGTCCTGCTCGACGAACTCGGTTCCGGGACCGACCCCGCCGAGGGGATGGGCATCGCCGTTGCAGTCCTCGAGGAACTGCGCCAGCGCAATTGCCTGTTCCTCGTAACCACCCATTACCCGGAAGTGAAGGATTACGCCGCCCGCTCGGGCGGGATCGTCAACGCCCGGATGGCGTTTGATCAGGAGAGCCTTTCCCCGCTCTACCGGCTCGAGATCGGGGAGGCCGGGGAGAGCTGCGCCCTCTCGATCGCAAAACGTCTGGGTTTTCCTGCGCATCTCCTGCAGCGCGCCTATGAAGCGGCCTACGCCGCCGGCCCAAAGGAAAGGGCAAAACCGGCGTTTTCCTGCGACCCCGGCCCGGAATTCCCGGCCGCGCCCCGGACGCCCGGCCCGAAGATTCTGCGCGAAAAACCGGAGCGCACGCCAATAGGCCCCGGATTTGAAATCGGCGACAGCGTTGAAGTCCTGCCCGGCAAAACGCTTGGGATCGTCTTCGCTCCAGCGGACGAAAAGGGGATGGTCGGCGTGCAGGTGAAGGGGGAAAAACAGCGGATCAGCCACAAACGCCTTTCGCTGAAGGTCAAAGCGGCGGAACTCTATCCGCCCGATTACGATTTTTCGATCCTGTTCGACACGGTGAAAGCCCGAAAAGCGCGTCATCAGATGGAAAAGCGCCACTTGCCCGGCGTCGCGATCGAAATTGAGCCGCCGAAATAGAAAAAACAGAATCGCCCTGCCCGCCGTTTGCATGAAAAAGCCGCGGGACCGCACGAACGCGCGGCGACCAATACCGGAACCCAAAACTCAATCTGGAATAAGATAGAAGTGGGGGACTTTCCCCAATTCCCATGATTGGAAGGGTACCAATGACTAAAACAGTGAGACCCAGTTTTACGACAATGGTTCATGAAATGGAATGCGGTTGTCAGCCGCTCTGCTGCCTTTGCTGTTGTCCGCCGCCTCCCTGCGGGCGCTGCGCTCCGCCTTCGTGCGCTTGCTGCCAGCCCTGCTGCTGCGTCCCCTGTCCGCCTCCCTGCGGATGCGGGCCGGTGACGGTGGTCAGTTTCCCGATCCGGGACGTCTCGGCGGCGTTCCGCCTTTCCGGGACCCAGCTCGCGCCGGGATGCCGCGTATCAAATGAGTTTTTGAGCGGCCAGAACCCCGTCGGGGTTCAGCGGCTGTCCGCGACGCAGATTCTCCTCGAAAGCTGCGGCGCGCCCTACAGTGTTACGTACGAACTGAATGTCGACACCGGAACCTCGACCGGCAGCGCCAGGGTCGTCCCGACCCTCAACGGCCGCCCCGTCGAAGCTTCCGGAAGCTTCGAAATTTCCGCGGACGACGCCCCGGCGATCCTCGAGTTTGTTGTCGAGGGCAGCTGCGCCTGCAGCGTGGCCGGAAATCTCGTCGTCAGCGGGCGGTAATTGAAAAACATCCCATCTTCCGTGAAAAACAACCGGGCCGGAACATCCAGTTCCAGCCCGGTTTCCATTAGATAAACTGTTTTTCCTCCGCGAGGAGAAGGGTCGTGATCATCAGCTTCGCGCGGTCATAAAGTGTCTCGATGACGCCGTACTCGTTCGGCGTGTGGCTCAAAGCCCCCTGAATCCCCATCGAGCAGACCGTCGGCACGCCTGCCGCGCTCGGATACGCCGCGTCCGAGCCGCCGCCGGTCGCCCCCGGATAAGGGGTCGGCTGGCCGAGGGACACGGCCGCCTCCTTGACGATCTCGAACAACGCCCGGTTCCCCTCGTTGTCTTCCATCGGGAGGAAACTCATCCCTCCCGTCAGCTTGGAGGTCACGCCGTCGACATAAGCGGTATTCGCAACCCGTTCGAGGTTTTCCAGAATTCCCGCAATATGCTCCTGCTTCTGATAGCGGATATCGATGGCCACCCTGCAGTAGTCCGGAACCGCATTCGGGACCGTTCCGCCCGTGATGGTGCCGACGTTGTAGGTCGTCCCGTCGGGGTTCTGATTGAGCGCCTGCACGGCGATGATCTTATGCGCCATGTCGAGGATCGCATGCCTTCCGTTTTCAGGACAGATGCCCGCGTGGGCGGAAAGGCCGAAGTTCTCGATCACGAACCGGCCGGCGCCCTTGC
Source organism: Candidatus Fimivivens faecavium (assembly GCA_018716105.1). GTDB lineage: Bacteria > Bacillota > Clostridia > Oscillospirales > Ruminococcaceae > Fimivivens > Fimivivens faecavium. Next base: position 4,296 of record DVKH01000015.1, read on the forward strand.
GCTTGATGATGATCTTGTTGTCGGCGTAACCGGTCTCGAAGACAAACGCCGCGGCCGCGCCCCGGCACTCGTCCATAATCAGCTTCTGGCTCCCGCTCATCTCATGGCCGGTTTCCTCGTCGCCAGAAAGGATGATCTTAACCGGGCGCCCGCCATAGCCGGCGGCCCCCAGCGCGCGCAGGACGTAAATCGCGATCACTGCGCCGCCCTTCATGTCGAGGAAGCCCGGGCCAAAGCCCTTTCCGTCCTCAATGCGAAGCGGCATCTTCGCAAGGCTTCCCTTTTCGAACACCGTGTCGAGGTGCCCGATGAAGACGATCGGTTTTTTGCTCCCATCCCGGTTCCATCCGGCCACCAGGGTATTTCCTGCCTGTTCGTATTCGGCCACGCCGACGTCGAGGCCGTCGTTTTTAAGTTCCTCCGCAACCCGGGCCACCACCCGGTCCACATCCTCGACGTCGTAGCTTCCGCTCTCCATCCGGACAAGCTCTTTTAGGAGTTCCAGCATCTCATCGCGGTGCGCGTCAATATAGGAGAAGGCGGCGGACTGAACCGCCAATCTTTCGTTGTTCAACATGTTATCCACCTCATTCCACATCGAAGACAGGGGGCTTCCTGACCTTTGAAGCCTGCTCGTACGCATAGGCGAGCCGGATCAGTCCTGGTTCGTCGAATTTCCGGCCGACAAAGGTGATCGATACCGGGCCGATGCCGCTTGAATAACCGGCCGGGACCGTGATGGAAGCATAGCCGACCCGCGCCGCGACCGTCTGGGCATAATAATTGGGGTAGACCAGCGCGTCGAGCCCGTATTCGTCGAGCGCCCTGTCGATGCTCTCCTCGCCGCAGACCCGCTCGTCCTGCATCCGGGAATTGAAGTATTCCAGGGAGGCGAGCGAACCGTCGGTGAGATCCGCCTTTTCAAGGTGCGCCTGGCCGTATTTGAGCGCGGTTTCCTTGTTCGCGAGATTGAATTCCACCAGCTCGCGCAGGCTGTGAACCGGCAGATGCGGCTCAACCCTCGCGAGATAGGCGTTGAGCGCAACCTTAAATTCATGATACAAAACGTTGACGTCGAGACCGCCCTTCATCGAGATCAGCACCGGGGCCATCTCGGCGGCCTTGTAGTTTTTGACCGGATCGACGATTTTGGCGCCGGCGTTTTTGAGAACGCCCAGCGCGCTTTCGACAATCCTCGCGCCCTCTTCGTCGAGGCGTTCGAAGTACCCTTCGCGCAGGAAGCCGAGCTTCGCGCCCTTGAGCGCGTCCCTGTCAAGATACTGGGTGTAGTCGTGGCCCTCCCAGTCCTTCGCAAACCAGGTGATCGGATCCTTTTCGTCCTCGCCGACCAGGACGCCGAGCATCAGGGCCGCGTCCTCCACCGTCCGGCAGATCGGTCCGGCGGTGTCCTGCGTAAAGGAGAGCGGGATGATTCCGGTCCGGCTGATCAGGCCGATGCTCGGCTTGATGCCGACGCAGGAGGCGAGGGCCGCAGGCATGATGATCGAACCGGAGGTCTCGGTCCCGATGCCGCAGGCCGCGAGGTTTGCTCCAGCCGCGACCGCCGGGCCGGAGCTCGAGCCGCCGACGTCGAACCTGCCCGGGCCATAGCAGTTGAGGACCGCGCCGCCGCGGGAGGAAAAACCGTTTCTCATGCCGATGGCGATGAAGTTGGCCCATTCGGTGAGGTTCGCCTTGCCGAGGATGATCGCGCCTGCGGCCTTGAGCTTTTTGACGACGAACGCATCCTCGCCCGCGTAGTGATCCCTGAGAGCGATGGATCCGGCGGTGGTGTGCATCTTGTCTCCGGAATCGATGTTGTCCTTGATGACGACCGGAATACCGTGCAGAGGTCCAATGATCTCGCCCTTTTTCCGCTGGGCGTCCCGCACCTCGGCGAGGGCGGCTGCATCGGGGTTGATCTCCGCGATGGAATTGAGCGTAGGGCCGGATTTGTCGATCTTTGCAATCCGCTCCAGATAGGCGAGCACCAGCTCCTTTGAGGTGGCGGCCCCTTCCTCCAGCAGCGTCAGAAGCTCGGAGATTGTCTTTTCCTCAACAACATGGATGTCCGAGAAATAACCGTTTCCCATTCGAACCTCCTCCTCAAACCTGAAATTGCTTTGCTACTGTAAAGTCTACCGGCCGGCGGTTGGTTTGTCAATTCGTGCACCATGAAGAGACATTCTTTTTGGCAGAATAAACATCATTTTGCCATAAGACATGTATAATATAACAATTTTGTTTGATCGCTTGCAGGCTATTTGCCCAAACGGTTGCCAGCCTTGTCATTTTCGGCTACAATAATTTTGCCAGCAACTGGCGGGGCCGCTTGAACCGGCTGCCCGCCCGGAATATTGGAGGTGTACTCCAAATGAAAACAGTCGTTATCGCGGACGATGAGCCGATTATGCGGCTCGACCTGACCCTGATGCTCGAAGAGCTGGGCTACGAAACCGTCGGGGAGGCCTCGGACGGGTTCGACGCGGTCGAGGTCTGCCGCCGGCGCCATCCGGACGTAGTGCTCCTCGACATCAAAATGCCGGTATTCGACGGCCTGGGCGCCGCCGAAGCGATCATCGAAGAGGGCCTTGCGGGCTGCGTCGTGCTGATCACGGCGTTTTTCGACGCGAAATTCGCCGAGCGCGCCGCCCAGATCGGGGTGACCGGCTACCTGATCAAACCCATCGACATCCACCGGCTTCTTCCCGCGCTCGAAGTCGCCATCTCGCAGGGAAAACGCCTCCGGGAAGCGCGGGCGAAAACCCGCGAGGCCGAAACAAAGCTCGAGGAAAGCCGTCTGATCGAGCGGGCAAAGGCTCTCCTTGCCCGCGAGGAGGGGATATTGGAGTCGGAGGCTTACCGAAAACTTCAGCGCCTCGCGATGGACAAGCGCTGTTCCATCGCCTCGCTCGCCGAAACGGTCGTCAAGCGCTCCTCCCAGCATGAGACGGTCAACCGCGCAAAACATATGATCATGAAGAGGGACGGCCTCTCGGACGCGGCCGCCTACAGGAAACTGACGATAATCGCGGCCGATTCGGGCCTGCCGCTTCTTCAGGCGGCGCGGAATCTGCTCGCCGAGGAGGGCGCCAAATGACCCTTTCTGAACTCTGCCGGGAAAAGTCCCGGCTGTCCGAAGCGGATATCTCCCAGCTCGAGCGCATTTCGGAATGCCTTCCGCTGATCGCGGAGCTGACGGGAAGCGATATCTTCATCGACGTCAAAAACGCACAGGACGGTTCCGCCTATGTCGTCGCGCAGGCGAAGCCAAAAAACACCCCCTCGCTCTACGACGGTTCGGTGGTCGGTCTCGCCGCCAGGCAGGAAGATGAACCCGCGGCTTACTATGCGCTGGAAAACGGGGTCTCGGTCAGGGACCTGCGCGCGGTCACGCAGGAGAGCCACACCGTAAGGCAGGACGCGATCCCGATCCGCAGGGCGGACGGCGGGACGATCGGCGTTCTCATCCGCGAAAAGGACGTGAGCCGCAGCCTGCTCGAGGAAAAGAAATATCAGGAACTCGCGCGGCTGCATGAGGACGAAAACGGCGCGATCTTCCCCCCGCAGGAGGACCAGAAAACCGTCGCCATCCAGGAGGTTCACCACCGGGTCAAAAACAGCCTGCAGATGATCGCAAGCATCCTTGGCATTCAGGCAAGGCAGACAAAAAATCCCGAACTGCGTCGTATTTTTGACGAAAACACGGCCCGAGTCTTGTCAATCGCCTCAACCCATGATATAATCATGTCAGTCGGAGTGCCTGATCAAATCTCCATCCGCGCCCTGATCGAACGGGTTGCGCGGAATCTTGAGATGATCGCGGACGTTTCCCGCCCGGTTTTGTTCCGGGTGGACGGCGACGATTTTATGATCGGCGCGGACGCCGCCTCTTCGATTGCGCTCGTCGTCAACGAACTCGTTTCCAACTCGGTCTATCACGCCTTTCGCGCGGGCAAGGCCGGGACCATCCGCATTGATGTGCACCGCGGGACGCTGTATTCTTCGGTCACGGTTGAAGACAACGGGATGGGGTTCGACAGCGAGGTTCGAAGCGGCCATCTTGGCCTGAGGCTGGTAAAGCTCACGGTGCAGGATAAACTCGGCGGCGAGCTTTCGATCAGTTCTTCGGAATTGGGGACCCGCGTGACCTTCGATTTTAAAATGAAAAACTGAAATTTCGTTGCACAACAGAGTGCATCGGCAATAGGCAACAGAGCCTGAGCGGCGGAATTTATTCCGCGGCTTAGGCTCTTTTTGTTTTTTGAAATGGGGGTGATTTCAGGATGGACCGAACAAAAATTCTCAGCGTCGGGATCGACGTCGGCACCACCACCACGCAGGTGGTCTTCGCGCGGCTGACGCTGGAGAACACATCGGGCTATTTTGCGGTTCCCCACGTCTCGATCGTCGAAAAGGAAATCATTTATAAAAGCGGGATCTACTTCACCCCCCTTCTCAACGCCGTCCTGCTTGATGGAGAGGGCATCCGCAAAATCGTCGCAACCGAGTATGGGCGCGCGCATTTTGCGCCGTCCGATGTCGGCACCGGCGCGGTGATTGTCACCGGCGAGGCCGCGCGCAAAGAAAACGCGGCGGTGCTCCTAAAATCGCTCTCGGGCTTTGCGGGCGAATTCGTCGTCTCAACCGCCGGGCCCGATCTCGAATCAGTCCTCGCCGGAAAGGGAAGCGGCGCGCAGCGCGCCTCCGAGGACCGCGGGATCACGGTTATCAACCTCGACATCGGCGGCGGCACCACAAACGCGGTCTTCTTCGACAGCGGCGAGACGGCCGCCAAAGGCTGCCTCGACATCGGCGGGCGGCAGATCCGGGTCGACGATGCGGGGGCGATTACATATATCAGCGAAAGCGCCAAAAAGGTTGCCGCGGCGGAAGGGATCCCCCTTGCGGCAGGCGGACCGGCATCCGTTCCGGAGATCCAACGGCTCTGCGCGCGGATGGCCCGGCTGTTTGAGGAATGGCTCGGCCTTTCCCCGCCGACGCCCCTTCTGGAGGCGGTCCGCACAAATGAAAGCACCCCGCTGCTTCTTCCCCGGAAGGCGCGCGCGGTCTGCTTTTCCGGCGGCGTGGCCGACTGCATCCTCAATTCCTACGACAACCCATTCTGTTACGGCGACATCGGCCCGCTGCTCGGCAAGGCGATCCGCGAAAGCCGCCTGACAAAGGAGTTCGAAACCATCAGGGCGAGCGAAACCATCCGCGCGACCGTCGTCGGCGCCGGGAGTTTTTCCACCTCGGTTTCGGGGAGCACCATTTCGGCCGACGCGCAACTCCTTCCCTTAAAGAACGTGCCGGTCCTGAAGCTCCAGCCCGAGGAACAAGCCCGCTGCTATTGGGGCGACGAGGCGTTCCTCTATGAAAAAACCCGCTGGTTTCTCGAACAGAGCGGAAACGAAGTTTTCCTGCTCGCGATGCGCGGGGAACCGAATCCCGCCTACGAAACGCTGTTAAGGCTTGCAGAATGTATTTCCGGCGCACTTCCAAAAGCGCTCCCCGCTTCCTCGCCGCTTTTGCTGGCGCTCGAATCGGACACCGCGAAAGCGCTCGGCCAGCTGATCGGCCGAATCCTTCCCAACCGCCCGGTTGTCTGCATCGACTCGGTGCGGGTTGAACAGGGCGACTACATTGACCTCGGCAGGCCCTTGATGGGCGGGGTCGTGATCCCCGTGGTGGTCAAGACCATCGCGCTTGGATGAAAAACAGCTGCTTCGCGTCTATTTTTCTTTTATTTTAATCGGCTGGCCTGCGGTCATGGCCCATTTTTATTGCCCCGCTGGCGCTCTGCAATGAAAAACAGCCGCTGCGCGTCTATTTTTCTTTAATCGGCCGGCCTGCGGTCATGGCCCATTTTTATTGCCCCGCTGGCGCTCTGCAATGAAAAACAGCCGCTTCGCGTCTATTTTTCGCTTATTTTAATCGGCCGGCCTGCGGTCATGGTCCATTTTTATTGCGCCGCTGGCGCTCTGCAATAAAAATACCTATATCTATCCGGCTGGCTTCTCCCGACGCCGTGCCGGTTGAAATTGAAACTCGCAAGGAGGCGCTCTATGAGCTACCAGAGCATGCTATTCGGCCACACCTACGCCTTTGACTCGGTCAAAGAGGTGCTGGCGAAAGCGAATGAAATCAAGTCGGGCGATGTGCTCGCCGGGGTGGCGGCTCAATCGGACATTGAGCGAATCGCCGCAAAGGACGTCCTTTCTCAGATGACCCTCCAAACCCTTCGGGAAAATCCGGTGGTTCCCTACGAGGAGGACGAGGTCACAAAGCTCAACCAGGACTCGCTCGATCCCGTCGTCTACAACGAGATCAAATCCTGGACGGTCGCCGGACTGCGGGAGTGGATTCTCTCCCTGGGGACCACCGGCCGGGACCTGCGAAGGGTCTCGAAGGGCCTCACCGCAGAGATGGTCGCGGCGGTCGCAAAGCTGATGACCAACCTCGACCTCGTCTACGCCGCCTCCAAGATGGAGGTGCCCGCCCACTGCAACACGACCATCGGCCTGAGCGGGACCCTTTCGACGCGCCTCCAGCCGAACCACACCACCGACAGCGTCGAGGGGATCACCGCCTCACTGTTCGAGGGCCTTTCCTACGGCTGCGGCGACGCGGTGCTCGGCCTCAACCCGGTCAACGACACCGCTTCAAGCCTCTCTGAGGTTCTCAAACGCCTGGACGAAGTCAAAAACCAATTCCAGATTCCAACCCAGATCTGTGTGCTCGGCCATATCACCACCCAGATTGAAGCGGTGAAACAGGGCGCGCCGACCGACATGATCTTCCAGTCGATCGCGGGAAGCGAAAAGGGCAACCGCGCCTTCGGCTTCTCGGCCGAGACGGTGCGCGAGGCGCTGGCGCTTCTCAAGGAGCGCGGGACCGCCGCCGGCCCGGACGTGTTCTACTTCGAAACCGGGCAGGGTTCGGAACTCTCAAGCGGCGCCCACTACGGCGCCGACCAGGTCACGATGGAGGCCAGATGCTACGCCTTCGCACGGGAATTCCATCCGTTCATGGTCAACACCGTCGTCGGTTTCATCGGCCCGGAATACCTCTACGATTCCCGCCAGGTCATTCGCGCCGGCCTCGAAGACCACTTCATGGGAAAACTCACCGGCGTCCCAATGGGCTGCGACTGCTGTTATACCAACCACATGATGGCGGATCAGAACGACATCGAAAACCTTTCGCTTCTGCTCTCCTGCGCACATGTCAACTACATCCTCGGCGTGCCGGCCAGCGACGATATCATGCTCAACTATCAGACCAACGCCTACCACGATTCGGCCGCCATCCGCGAGATTCTGAACCTTCGGCCGATCAAGGAATTTGACGCCTGGCTTGAAAAAATGGGGATCACGGAAAACGGGAAGCTCACCGAGCGCGCGGGCGACCCGACCATCTTCCTCGGAAGGAGGGCATAACCAGTGCTGATTGACGAACTCAAGCTGCAAAAAGCGCTCCGCGAAGTTCTCGCGGAACTCGGCTATCAAATCGAGGACCCTCCCGGCTCTTCTGATCACGCGCCCCGCCGTCCGCGGGACATCACAAGCGCCGAAGCCCGGGCCGAAATCCTGATTCCCAACCCGTTCGACCGCGAAGCGCTCGAGCGAATGAAGCAGAAGACCAACGCCCGCATCGGGGTTTGGCGCGCCGGGGCAAGGCTGGGCACCCAGACGATGCTCACCCTCAGGGCCGACCACGCGGCCGCGCGCGACGCGGTTTTTACGGATGTTGATCCCGCTTTTCTCGAAAGGCTCGGCCTTTTCACGGTCCAGACCCGATGCGCCGACAAAAACGACTACCTCACCCGCCCCGACCACGGGCGGCTTCTGAACGACGAAGCGGCGGAGACGCTCCGGAGACGCTGCGTCATGAACCCGGACATCCAGATCTTTGCGAGCGACGGCCTTTCTTCGTCGGCCATCGCCGCGAATCTCGCCGATGTCCTCCCGCTCCTTCTCGACGGCCTCAAGGCAAAGGGCGTCATAGTCGGCACCCCGTTCTTTGTCAAGTTTGGACGGGTCGGGGCGATGGACCATATCTCCGAAATCCTCGGGTCAAAGGTTACCTGCGTGCTGCTCGGCGAAAGGCCGGGCCTCGCGACCGCCGAGAGCATGAGCGCCTATATCGCGTACAACGCGCGTGTCGGGATGCCCGAATCACGGCGGACGGTGGTTTCCAACATACACCGCGCCGGGATCCCAGCCGTGGAAGCCGGGGCCTATATCGCGGACCTGCTCGTCACCATCCTGAACGCCAAAACGAGCGGCGTCGAACTGAGGAGGGAAGAAAAATAAAAAACAGAGTTTTTTATTTTCCCGCTTCGCCCTCCCCCGCCATAATGGACGGCTCGAATCCGCTGCGGCGGGGCAGGCAAAGCGCGCCGCAATCCGATGGTCATGAAAGGAGGTCCTCTGGATGAAGGGGAACCCCATCCGCACGACGGTTCTCTCGGTGAAGATGATCCCGAACGCCGACCCGATGCTGCTCAAAGCCCTGAAGGTTCCGAAAGCGCACCAGAGCCTCGGCGTCATCACCACCGACTGCGACGACGTCTCCTATGCGGCGCTCGACGAAGCGACCAAAAAGGCGGACGTGCAGGTGGCCTATGCCAAAAGCATGTACGCCGGTTCCAAAAACGCTTCCACCGCGCTCGCGGGAGAGTTTATCGGCATCCTGTCGGGGCCGAACCCCTCGGATGTGAAAAGCGGCCTCGACGCGGCGATCGACTTCTGTGAGAACGTCGCTACCTTTTACAGCGCAAACGATGAGGGTTCGGTCGTCTACTTTGCGCACTGCATCTCGCGCACCGGCTCTTATCTCTCAAAACAGGCGAAGGTTCCGGAGGGCACCCCGATGGCCTATCTGATCGCGCCCCCGCTCGAGGCGACGCTCGGGCTCGACGCGGCGCTCAAAGCGGCGGAGGTCGAGATGAAGGTCTTCTACGGCCCGCCGACCGAGACCAACTTTGCCGGCGGCCTCCTGGTCGGGGATCAGGCCGCCTGCCGCGCCGCCTGCGAAGCGTTTGCCGGAACCGTCTGCGAGATTGCCGGAGATCCAACCGGCTTCTAGTTCGTTTCGCCGGTTCCTGCGCTTCTGGGGTTGGAAAACCGCCAGCCGGCTGCGCCAACCCAGCCCAAATAGAAAGGAAGGACTTAAGAATGACTTTTGACCGCGATTTACAATCCATTCAGGAGGTCCGGGACCTCGTAAAGCGCGCGAAGGCCGCTTCAGAGCAGTACGCTCTGTTTGACCAGCGCCAGTGCGACAACATCGCGAAGGCGATCGCGGACGCCTGCGCCGCCCACGCCGCGGAACTCGCCGCGATGGCGGTCGAGGAAACCGGTTTCGGCGTCAGGGAGGATAAAATCCTCAAGAACCTGCTCGGCAGCGCCATGACCTGGGATTACATCAAGGATATGAAGACGGTCGGCATCCTCAGGGACGATCCGGCCCGCGGCGTAACGGAAGTCGGCGTCGGCGTCGGCGTGGTCGCCGCGCTGATCCCCTCGACCAACCCGACCTCGACCACCATGTACAAGTCGATCATCTCGGCAAAGGCCGGAAACGCGATCGTCATCAGCCCCCACCCCGGCGCAAAGAACTGCATCATCGCAACCGCGAAGATCATCATCGAAGCTGCGCGCAAGGCCGGCGCCCCCGAAGGGCTGATCTGCTGCATCGAAACCCCCACAATGGAGGGGACCGACGCGCTTCTCAAAAACCGCAGCATCGGCATGATCCTCGCCACCGGCGGCGAAGCGATGGTCCGGGCGGCCTATTCCTCCGGGAATCCGGCGCTCGGCGTCGGCCCGGGCAACGGCCCGGCCTACATCGAAAAATCGGCGGATATCCCGGCCGCGATCCGCCGCATCATCGAGAGCAAGACCTTTGACAACGGCACCATCTGCGCTTCGGAACAGTCGATCGTCACCGAGCGCTGCATCGAGCAGCGGGTTCTCGACGAACTCCAGCGCCAGGGCGGTTATCTCCTCTCCCCTGACGAATCCGAAAAGGTTGCAAAGTTCCTCCTGCGTGCGAACGGCACCATGAACCCGAAGATCGTCGGCAAATCGGCCCAGTACATCGCCGAGATGGCGGGCATCTCGGTTCCGGCAGGCACAAAGGTGCTCGTCTCCCGCCAGGCCGCCGTCTCAAAGACGAATCCCTATTCCCGCGAAAAGCTCTGCCCGGTGCTCGGCTTCTATGTCGAGGAAAACTGGCAGGCGGCCTGCGAGCGCAGCATTGAAATCCTCCGCAACGAGGGCGCCGGACATACCATGTCCATCCACTCCCAGGATGAGTCGGTGATCCGCGAGTTCGCGCTCAGAAAGCCCGTCTCCCGTCTGTTGGTCAATGTGGCCCCGTCGCTCGGCGGCGTCGGCGCAACGACCGGCATCGCCCCCGCCCTGACGCTCGGCTGCGGCGCGGTCGGCGGAAGCGCCACCAGCGACAACGTTTCCCCGATGAACCTGATCAACATCCGCCGCGTGGCGAGAGGCATCCGGGAACTTTCGGACCTCAGGGCGATGCCCGAGGCCCAGCAGGCGGCGGCCGCGCTCGGCTCCTGCCGGACCGGCTGCTGCCTGGCCCCTGCAAGCGCTCCGGCGGCCGGCGCCGCGGGAAGGCTTTCCACCGAGGACATGGAGGCGATCACAAGGGCAATTTTAAAGCGCCTCGCTCAGTAACGGACACGGTTTATACATATATGTCAGAACCGACTATAATTCAGGAGGTAAACAACAATGGCGGAATCTTTACAGGCTCTCGGCATGATTGAAACGAAAGGCCTCGTCGGCTCGATTGAAGCGGCCGACGCGATGGTCAAAGCGGCGAACGTCAACCTGATCGGCAAAGTCCACGTCGGCGGCGGCCTCGTCACCGTCATGGTCCGCGGGGACGTCGGCGCCGTCAA
>DVKH01000016.1 GCA_018716105.1 Candidatus Fimivivens faecavium
AGGAGGTACAATGGCACAAAAGGCACAGCACGCAATCCTACGCTTCGCCAAGCACAAGGCGGGGCCTGCCGGGGCGCTGGAGGCCCACCACGAGCGCACCAAGGAGCAGTACGCCAGCAACCCGGACATTGACACCAGCAGGAGCAAGGACAACTTCCACATCATCCGGCCCACGCAGAAGTACCGGCGGGAAATCGACAGCCGGATCAAGGCGGCGGGGTGCCGGACACGGAAGGACAGCACCATGTTTGTGGACACCCTCATTACCGCCAGCCCGGAGTTTTTCACGAGCAGGAGCAAGAAGGAGATACAGGCCTATTTTACCGAGGCCGTGGCCTTCATGGAGCAGAAGGTAGGCCGGGGTAATATTTTTTCCGCAGTCGTTCACATGGACGAAAAGACGCCGCATTTACATCTTTGCTTCACCCCCATCACGGAGGACGGGCGGCTGTCGGCAAAGGAGATTTTGGGCAACCGGGCGCAGCTCTCCCAGTGGCAGGACGAGTTTCACGCCCACATGAAAAAGGCGTTCCCCGTCCTCAAGCGGGGCGAGAGCGCCCTTGTGACAAAGCGCAAGCACATTCCCACATGGCTGTTCAAGCAGTCCGTAGACCTCACCCGGCAACAGCAGGCCATAGAAAAGGCGGTGTCTGAAATCGGGGTGCTGAACGCTGGGAAAAAGCGGGACGAGATTTTGGAGATGGTGGGGCCGTACTTCTCCCGGCTGGAAAAGCACTTGGGGCAGATGAAAAAGTATCAGGCCACCATTGACTATCTGACGCAGGAGAACGAGGGCTTGCAGAAACAGGTCAACAGTGAAAAGAGCAGACAGAAGCAGATGGAAGTGCTGACGCTCAAAAAAGAAAACGAACAGCTCCGGCGGTTTGTCCAGCGCATACCCCCGGAGATAAGACAGGCGCTCAAGGAACAGCAACAGGGCCAGCGGCGGGGCAAAGACCGCCAGCGGTAAATCTTTAGAAATACGGAGGTACATTTGGGAAGAAGAAAAAAGCTCATCAACAACTCCGACATTCCCCAGCACAAGATTGAGGCAATCGCCCGCTGTATCATGCCGGACATTCTCGCTTTCTACGAGAGCGAGGAGGGTCAGCGGGAATTTGCCGAATGGAAGAAGCAACGGGAGGCGGAGAGGCAGGAGGCCGAAACGAGGAAATGACGAAAAGGGCGGGCGCACCGTGTAAACGGCTGCGCCTACCCTTCTATCGAAATATTTTACTGTAATTTCCTCTTTACAAATTCAAAAGAACAAGGTATACTATAGATAATCCAAGAATTCTTGGAGGTGGAGTGCTTGCACTCGGAGCGGCTCGCTTTGCGAGCCGCTTTTTTCCCTTTGTATTACTTGGGGAAAAAGACTGCTCCATATCCATCAATTTTCCCGTTATGTCGCCGGAATTTTTCTTTCACAAGAATTTCTACAACTGTCTGTTCAAATGAAGTGGGTTTTAGGTTATGCGCTAAATGATTTTGCGAAAGGATGTAACGGCGAGCCGGATGAGAAATCAAGTCAACAAATTGTAGCCCAGCTATATTTGCTTTCTTTTTTCGTAATTTGATTTCCTTAGAAGAATAATATTGAGAGGCATCATTTAATCTATTGTAACCTTTCCCATCATAAATAAGCCTATACGTATCCTTTGTTATCCGATCTTCCCTGCCGCCTCTAGATTCAGCAACAATGTCACCTATTATTGCCCCATGTCGTTGACTATAATCCTGCATCCAGTATTGATAACGTTGCATAAGATACTCTAATGCTAAAGCATAGGGATCTTGCGCCCGCAGTAAAGTGTATTTATCAACAAGAGCCTTTTTATCTATCACTATGGATATTACACCATACCGCAATTCAGATATGATACGGAGTATATCTGCATTGTAGTTTAAACGGGTATCATTATCTTTTAGAGCTTCAAATGGCGGTTTTGCTGAAATAATCTCCCGCCGATGCAAAATTACATCTTTTGACCCGAAATATTTTGTTTTCAAATCGTCTAACTGTTGAGTGAGCAAATCGTGCGCTTCAATGCGCATGACTACCCCGGTTAAGCACAAGTAGCGATTACTATCATTTGACAAATCTTCTCGCAGATTGTAATTTCCATTTTCATCTACGTACATTCGCAAAGTGGGTCTATCCATAGTCAGTCACCAACCCAAGCAAAAATCTATTTAAGAGTAGTATATATGAAATGACAGATATTTTCAACACCTGTGTAAAATATAGACGAAAAAGGGCGGGCGCACCGTGCAAACGGCTGCGCCCGCCCTTTTTGCGTTTATGGGGTTGCTTTCTTCTTCCGTGGGCCTCTCGGCTTGGAGGTGGGTCTGCGCCTTACTCCGTTGCGGAAGTAGGTGCTTTCGTAGCGGTCAAAGAAAAGCAATAATCCGAACCCATCACCGATTGGAAATAGGTTCGGATTATATTGGTTTGGTGCCGGTGGTGGGACTCGAACCCACACGGTATCGCTACCAACGGATTTTGAGTCCGTCACGTCTGCCAATTCCATCACACCGGCATATGGAACCCGAAGCCGATTATACAATAATTTACACAATTGCGCAAGATGCACGGTAAATTTTCTGCCATTACACGGGCAAATTCCATTTTGGAGTTTGATTTGGAACGATTGGAATGCTATACTTTCATAATACGGAATTTCAGCAGGGCATTGGGAGAAATGGCATTTTGAAACAGTTTTTTCTGTGGGAAGACCGCGATCTTAATCGGAATATCGCGGCGGTTGCGATTCCAATTGCGCTTCATAACCTGTTCAACTTCGGGGTCAGCATGAGGGACACGCTGATGCTCGGGGTGCTGCGCGGCCGCAGGATTCTGGCTTGCCCTGCCGGCGCCGGCCGTCTACACCCTCCTCAAGTGTGAGGATATGTTAAAACCGGGGCGTCTGTCGTCCGCGTACTTGGTGGAAAATGGGTAAGGGATGTAACAACCTGACGAAATTTCGGGTTTTTGAAACTCGAAAATTATTTCTGTTGACAAGCAGACTCAAAGCGGTTATACTGTGGACGTGGCAAAATTGACATCTGGAGGACCTATGCAGGAAAATCCGGGATGGATTGGTTTTGAAGGCGTGTCCGATGAAGCGCTCTGCCGCCTGATGCAGGATGGCAACGTCGATGCGGGGGACGAGCTGGCGCGCCGGTCTATTATCTTAGTGCGGCGCAGAGCCAGGGCGCTCTTAGCGGGAGGCCTTGAGATAGACGACCTCGCGCAGGAAGGGATGCTTGGCCTGATAGACGCGATGAAGGCATACCGGCCGGATCGCGGCGCATCATTTCGAACCTTTGCGTATCGCTGCGTCACCAATCGCATGCTGAATTTGATTGCTGCATCGGGACGGAACCCATCGCAGGTAAGCTTTGATCATATCGGAAATCTGGAACCCCTGACGGAAGAACAGATTCCAAATGCTAAGGATCCACAGGAAATTCTCATCCAGCAGGAAAACACTTTCGACTGGATACACCGTGCAAGGAATCTGCTTTCCAAAACCGAGAGGGAAGCTCTCAGACTTTATCTGGGCGGCTACACCTATCAGGAAATGGCTGCATCACTGCAATGTACTACCAAAGCTGTGGACAATGCCCTTCAACGAGTCAGAAGAAAGCTCCGGACGGTATGAGGCCGCCCCCCATTCCCCATTCGAATGCAGGCCGCAAGGCTGCAGAAAATATGCCCTGGCTGCTTAGAGACCATGACTAGCTCAGGTACCTGGAAGTTACGGGTAAATCAATTCCATAAGCGAGGTAAAAAAGATGTATGCAGACAAGACCCTGAAGTGCAAAGAGTGCGGCGCCGACTTCGTGTTCACCGCCGGTGAGCAGGAGTTTTATGCGGAGAGAGGCTTCGTAAACGAGCCCCAGAGATGCAAAGCGTGCCGCGACGCCCGTAAAAACAGCTCCAGACCTGAGAGAGAGATGTTCACCGCGACCTGCGCCGCTTGCGGCAAGGAAGCGAGAGTCCCCTTTAAGCCCCGCGAGGACCGCCCGGTCTATTGCAGCGAGTGCTTCGCCAAGTCCAGGGAGTAAGCGAAACGGACATTTCAAAGGCCCCGTCATCCGACGGGGCCTTTTTCCGTCTTTAGATGGGCAAAAAGAAGAAATAATTGCGTTTTTTCTGCGTAGGCTGTATGATAGATTTGGTTTTTGTTTGGAGACACGACGAGGAGGAAGGGCATGCTCAGAGAAGCCGAACAGTTTTATGATGAGTTGAGCGAGAATTATCATCTTCTTTATTCGGACTGGAATATCTCGATTGATCAGCAGGGAAGAATTCTCGAGAAAATCCTGCTCCACAACCGGGGGCCGGTGGTGAAAACGGTGCTCGACTGCGACTGCGGGATCGGGACGCAGGCGCTTGGCCTCGCCGCGCGTGGATACCAGGTGACTGCGTCGGACATCAGCTCCGCCGCCGTGCAGCGGGCGAGGGCCGAGGCGGAGAAGCGGGGGCTGGACATCCGGTTTGAGATTGCGGACCTGAGGTTCCTGGAGGAGAAGATTCAGGATCAGTTTGACGCTGTGATCTCGCTCGACAACGCCCTTGCGCATCTGATGGAGGAGCGGGAGCTGCGCCGCGCGCTTAAGAGCATCTATGGAAGGCTTGAGCATAACGGGCTGTTTGTCGCCTCGATCCGCGACTACGATGCGATCCTTCTCAACAAACCGCGGGTCACCCCGACGGAAATCCACGAATTCAGCGACGGCCGCCGGATCACCTTTCAGGTATGGGATTGGCAGGGGGAAGAGCGCTACGACTTAACCCAGTATATCATCGTCGAACAGAACGGAGAGGCCGAAGTTTATCTTTCCCGGTGCGGGTACCGTCCAATCCGGCGGTATGAGATGAGCATTCTGCTCGAGGAAACCGGTTTCCACGGTGTGCGGTGGCTGTTCCCGGACGAAACGGGATTTTACCAGCCGATCGTGCTGGCGCGCCGTTGAGCCGGGAGGAAAACGGGGCGGGGGCGAAAACGGCGCTCCGCCTCGACCCGAGGCTGGTGCGGGTCGCCGCGATGGTGCGGCCGGGCGGGCGGCTTGCCGACGTGGGGACCGATCACGGCTACCTGATCTGCCGGCTGGCGGCGGATGGCGTTATCACCGGGGGACTCGCGCTTGACGTCAACGAAAAGCCGCTTGCCCGCGCGGCGAAGACAATTGCGGCTGCGGGACTGGCCGGCCGGATTGAATGCCGTCTGAGCGACGGGCTCTCCGCGGTGGGCGAGCGGGAGGCCGACGAGATCGTGATCGCCGGGATGGGCGGGGATGTGATCGCAGGAATTCTTTCCCGCTGCCGGTGGCAGACTTTGAATGAGAAGCATTTTGTCCTTCAGCCGATGACCCGGGCGCCGTTTCTCAGAAAGTGGCTTTGGGAAAACGGATTCTCGATTGAAGACGAGCGCGCGGCAAAAGCGGGCGGACATCTTTACACGGTGATGTCGGCGTCCTACGACGGGATGAACCGCCGCTGCAGCGCGTTTGAGCAATACGCGGGCGGGCTTCCCGGCGACCCGTCCGAAGAGGCTGGGGAATACCTCCGCTGGACGGCCGGTGGCCTTTTGAAAAAGGCGGGCGGCATCTGCGCGAAAAAACCGGCGGAGGCGCAGGCCGTCAGACAACTGGCGGAGAGGCTGCTCCAGGCGGCCCGCCGTTTTTGAAGAGACAAGGGGAAAGGAGGCGAAGCGGATGGCGTTTGACGGTATGATGCTCCGGCTTGTTAAACAGGAGGTTGAACGGACGCTGGTCGGGTCCCGGGTGGACAAGATTTATCAGCCCGCCAAAGAGGAACTGATTCTGTCGTTTCGCTCTCAGCGGGAGACCTACAGGCTGCTGCTGTCGGCGCGCGCGGTCGGGCCGCGCGTTCATTTTACGGAGCTGCCGGTTGAAAACCCGAAGCAGCCGCCGATGTTCTGCATGCTGCTCCGCAAGCGGATCGGCTCCTCCAAGCTGATCGCGGTCCGGCAGCCTGGATTTGAGCGGGTGCTGTTTCTCGACTTTGAGGGCTATAACGAGCTTGGGGATTTGAGCGTGACGACCCTCGCGGTCGAGACAATGGGGCGGCACAGCAACATCATCATGATCGACGCGGCGGAGCAGAAAATTGTCGACGCGGTCAAGCGTATTTCGTTTGACAAATCATCGGTGCGGCAGATCCTGCCGGGCCTTGCCTATACGATGCCGCCGCCGCAGGTCCGGTTTCCCATTGACGGCGACCGGGGGGAGCTGATTGAAACGCTCAGGTCTTCGCCGCGCGATATCGAATTGTCAAAGCTCCTGGGCGAGACGCTGGACGGCGCTTCCCCAATTCTCTGCCGGGAGATCGCGTTCTTTGCGACAAGGGGAGCCGACCGGCTGGTCAGCGAACTCGGCGGCGAGGAATGGAAGCGGCTTCGGTTTTATCTCGACGGGCTGGCGGGCGTCGTCCAGAACGGCACGCCGACCCCGACGATGGTGCTTACCCCGCAAGGGGAGCCGAAGGACGTCTCATTTGTGCCGATCAATCAGTATGGAAGCGCGCGGATGACCCGGGCTTATCTGTCGATTGGGGAGCTGCTCGACCGGTTTTACGGCGAAAAAGACGCCGGGGACCGGATGAGGCAGCGGATGAGCGACTTTTTAAAGCTGATCATCAACCGGATCGAGAGGATCGAACGAAAGCTTGCCGCGCAGCGGCAGGAACTGGCGGAATGCGCGTCGCGGGACGAGCTGAGGATGAAGGGAGACCTGCTGTCGTCCAACCTCACCGCGATCAGGAAAGGGGATCGCTCGGCGATGCTGACCAATTTCTTCGACCCGGAGGGCGGTGAAATTGCCATCGAACTCGATCCGCTCCTTACGCCGGTGCAGAATGTTCAGCGCTATTATAAGGAGTACCGGAAGGCGGACACCGCGGAAAAGAAGCTCCGCGAGCTGATTGCCGAGGGCGAAAAGGAACTGGTCTATCTCGACTCGGTCTTCGACCTTATGAGCCGGGCGGCCACTGACGCGGAACTCTCGGCCATCCGGACGGAACTCGCCGAGGGCGGGTATCTGCGCGCCGGGACGGGTCATGGGCGCAAGAAGGCGGAGGAGAAGCTCCCGCCGCTCCGCTACCGGTCGAGCGACGGGTTCCTGATCGTGTCGGGACGAAACAATCTCCAGAACGACAGGCTGACCCTCAGGGAAAGCCGGAACCACGACATCTGGTTCCACACCCAGAAGATTGCGGGTTCGCATACGATTGTCGTCACCGAGGGGAAGACGCCGCCCGACCGGACGCTGACCGAGGCGGCGGTGATTGCGGCGGTCAATTCCAAAGCGCGGCATTCCGGCAAGGTCGCGGTGGATTACACCGAGATCCGGAATGTGAAAAAACAGCCGGGCGGGAAGCCCGGCATGGTGATCTACGACGCCTACCAGACCGCGGTTGTTGATCCGGACGAGGAACTCGTTAGACGGCTTGCGGAACCATGAAAAACGGCCGCGCGCGAATGACCGCCGCGGCCGTTTCATATGCTATATCAGAAGAATCTTTCTAAAGGCTAAAGGGGCGTATGGCATGCCGATGGACGACGACGTGGGAAGGACGCTTGAAGGGCTGTTTGGTAGCGGGCCGGATGGAAAGCGGAAACTGGGGGATGAGGCGCTCCGGCGCTGCCTGTCCCGCGCGGACGCGAACGGATCGGACGCGAAAGCGGTTGCGGACGATTGTTATTCCATCCTTTTGGAGGCGGCGGCGCCGGAGGAGAGAACCGGATATCAGGATGCGTTTCGCGAATGTACCGAGGTGCTGCGGGAATTTGGACTGTTGAGATGAAAGAAGCCGGGGACCAGCGGCCCCGGCTTCTTTCAACAACTGGCGGCCAGCTCCGACAGGAGTTCACCGTAGTCCGAGACATACCGGTCGCAGGCGGCTTTGATCTTTTCGACGTTCTGCGCGGCGTCCGGATCGGCGACGGCCCAGACCGGAAAACCCGCGTCTTTCGCGGTTTGAACGGCGTACCATGCGTCTTCAAACACGACGCAGTCCGAAACCGGGGTTTCCAGGCGCCGCGCCGCCTCCAGGTAGATGGCGGGATCGTGCTTTCCGACGCCGACATCGTCAGTGGTGAGGATGAACTCGAAGATTGAATCGAGGCCGTGCCGCCGGAGAGCGGGATACGCATGGACGTATGGGGTGAGGGTGGCGACGCCGAGACGGACGCCGCGTTCTTTCAGGGCTGCGAGGTATTCCCTGATATAAGGCTTCAGCGGGACCTCGGCCCGATAGCTGTCTTCCACCATGCGGCCCCACTCTTCGAGGACCTGTTCCGGCGTTTTGCCGGGGAGAAGCGTGCGGCAGAAATAATCGGCGGACTGTTCGAGGGTCATCGGTTTACAGGCCTCGTGGATTTCGGGCGTCAGCTCGATCCCGAATTTTGCGAGGTAGCGGCCGCCGAGCGAGCGCCACATCGGCATAGAATCGAGGAGGGTTCCGTCCATATCGAAAATTGCTGCTTTCATTCGTCTGCGCCTTCCTTTGCGATGGAATTGCCGAGTTCGTTCAGGTCAAACGGCGTCGACTGGTAGACGAAGTAGTTGAGCCAGTTTGAGTAGAGAAGGCTCGAATGGCTCCGCCAGGTGAGCGGCGGTTTTTTCGAGGGATCGTCGCCGGGGAAGTAGTGAGCCGGCACTTCTATGGGAAGGCCCTTGTCGAAGTCGCGGAAGTATTCCTCCGAAAGAGTGACGCGGTCGTATTCCCCGTGGCCGGTTACAAAAAAGCGCCGGTTGTCGCGGCTCGCGATCAGGTGGACGCCGGCTTCTTCCGATTCGGTCAGGATGATCAGATCGTCGGCCTTTTCGATGTCCTCTTTCCTGACGCCGGTGTGGCGGGAATGGGGGACGTAAAAGGTTTCGTCGAAGCCGCGGAGCAGCCGGTGGCTCCGATGCAGCGGATGATGCTCGAAAATCCCGAACATTTTTTTCGGGAGTGTATATTTTGGTATTTTATAATAATAATAAAGAGCAGCCTGAGCCCCCCAACAAATATAGAGGGTGGAATAGACGTTCGTGTTCGCCCATTCGAAAAAGCGGCAGAGCTCCGGCCAGTAGTCCACTTCTTCGAACGGCATCTGCTCCACCGGCGCGCCGGTGATGATCAGCCCGTCAAACCGCTGGCCTTTTACGTCGTCAAAGGTTTTATAAAATTTGAGCAGATGCTCGCTGGAAGTATTCTTCGAGACATGGCTGGTGGTTTGAAGCAGTTCAATATCAACCTGGAGCGGCGTGTTGCCAAGCATTCGCAGAAGCTGGGTTTCCGTGTCGATCTTCTTGGGCATCAGATTTAAAATTGCGATGTTCAGGGGACGGATGTCTTGTGTGTTTGCCCGAAGCTCGGTCATGACGAAGATGTTCTCGTCTTCGAGAATCTTCCGGGCCGGGAGGGAATCAGGAATTTTGATTGGCAAAGCCGCTCACCTCTTCGGTTTCTTTCTCTGCGTCCGGGACGCCTTGCTATTATCTCACACCGGGAGGCAATCGTCAATAAACAGGAAAATCCTGTGGTAAAAAGGATGAAAAAAAGCGTGAAAAACCAGTTGACAGATCGAAACCCCTGTGGTATTATAACTAAGCTGTCTTTGAGGAGCGAAGCGGAAGGAAGGCGCGGAAGGCGTAAAAGCGGTGGAAGTGTCTGAAAAAGCGGAGCGAAGGATAAAAAAAGTTGTTGACAAAGGACGAAGACAGTGGTAGAATCTAATTC
>DVKH01000017.1 GCA_018716105.1 Candidatus Fimivivens faecavium
AGCTTTGACGATAAGCGCAAGGTGGTTGATATTCTCATATCACAAATTGACGCTACCAGTGAGGAAGTTACAATCCACTGGAAAATCTAAAATCTTTTCACTTGGCATTATGCCTTTGTAAAAAATAGTTAAACTTTTTAGAGCATGAGGTAGAGTACAATGGTAAAGTTTTCAATATACGGGGGATTGTAGAAATTTTAAAAAACTGGTACAATATCATAGATTGCGAGGTGATGGCGTGAACGCAATATCCCTTTTTTCGGGTTCCGGAGGAATGGATATCGGTTTTGAAAGAGCTGGCGTATCCATACTTTGGGCAAACGAGTTAAATTCTGATGCCGTAGAGACTTATAGGGCAAATCACCCACATACCTATGTGGAACATGCTGATATTCGAGAAGCAAAAAAAGGCCTCTGCAAATATAGTAGCAAAAATATTCAATTGGTATTTGGCGGCCCCCCTTGTCAAGGATTTTCGGTGGCGGGGAAAATGGACCCGGCCGACGAACGCAGCACAATGATCTGGGAATTTTTTGATGTTGTTGAGATGGTGTCGCCCCAGTTTTTTGTGATGGAGAATGTCAAAGCTCTTGGTGAGCTAGCCCGTTGGAAACAGGTACGAGATAAAATTTTTGATCGTGCAAGAAAGTTAGGGTAT
The DNA here is from genome assembly GCA_018716105.1 of Candidatus Fimivivens faecavium. Lineage (GTDB taxonomy): Bacteria > Bacillota > Clostridia > Oscillospirales > Ruminococcaceae > Fimivivens > Fimivivens faecavium. The sequence continues at coordinate 659 of DVKH01000017.1, forward strand.
TACTGCTTCAGTAGAATATTGAATGCTGCTGATTTTGGAGTTCCTCAAAAAAGAGAGCGCGTCTTTTTTATTGGAGTACATAACAGCGGCATAAACATCGAGAGTACATTTGATGCTATTATTGAAAGCAAAAAGAAGCCAAGATTGACGTTGAGAGATTGCCTTCTTAGCGTTGGGGTAGCGGGAACTTCCGAAAATCCTCTTTCTTGTACAGCCAAAATTTCTTTAGCCACAAATCCAGTCATTAGAAAGTCCCCATATGCAGGGATGCTTTTCAATGGGATGGGAAGGCCACTCGATCTTGAAGGGCAGTCTAATACATTGCCCGCCTCAATGGGCGGAAACAAAACGCCAATTGTAGATGAAAAATTGCTTCATGACCCTTCCGCTGAAAATTGGGTTGAAAAATACCATAGATCTTTAGTGAATAACTCTGTGAATCAGGAAAGTTCAATACCCAATTTCTTACGCCGTCTAACAATTAAGGAAGCTGCCGCAATACAGACTTTCCCTCCAGACTATATATTCCGAGGCGGCAAATCATCTATCTATCGACAAATTGGAAATGCTGTTCCGTGCAATTTAGCCCAATGTGTTGCAGAAGCAGTTATTGAGTTAGAAACCCATATCAAATGAACAGATGACAAATGGCCGGTTGGATGATCCAACTGGCCATTTGTTTTTATGCCCCAATTACTTCTTGGAGCGAATCATTCCAAGCAGTTTTTACTGCAGCAGGAACACTATCCTGCCGAAGAAGCGTTAGCATATGGTTCGTAAACCGCTGCCGCGTCTCAACATTTCCTGCGATAAATGCCGAAAGGACAAAATTGCTCAGCTTAATAAAGTTAATGTCATATCCCTGAGCGAAATACACTTTAGCGGCACTGTAGGCGCCTTCCTCAGGGGCAGTGGCCGTATAAACGAAAAGATAATCTTTTACATCGCTGATAGCGATTTTTGTGTTAAATGTGGTAACAACTCGCGTCTCATTTATTGGCCTTTCGGTAACCTCGATAGCCTTGACAATCTGTCCATTGCTAAAAATTGTGATATCCCCCGGAGCGCCAGTAGCGCCATCCGCAGCATTTATTCCTTGATAGTTGATTTCCCACCCACAGGAATACTGATCGTTAATAGTTTGAAAAACTGCTATGGTAACTAACATCGGCAAAAGCCCGCCACTTTGGTTATGCAGGAGAGTATTCAAAAAAACTTGATATTGTTCCACACTCATTCTTGCAATTCCAGCTAACTGAATGTTAGACTTCTCCCGGAGAATAATAAACCTTTTAAGCAGGCATGAAAGAAATGCTTTTTTATCATCTTCACTATCTGCGACTTCAATTGCGCTCATTATAACTAGCATAGCATCGTATCCATGCTGATCACGAAGACCCGAGCGCGTTGATTCATCTAGTCTAACATTCCGGCGGAAAGTTGCCAAATATGGTCCTTTGGAGCAAGGAATTTGCTTTGACATCAAAAATGGATTTATTACTTGTTCATCAAGGGTTCTGCCATTAAATGCGGCGGGACCTTGTTTTACATATGGTAAGCGGATATTTACAGTTGGATTAATAATGTGTACTAGTGCACACCCCAGCAAAACCTCTCTATAGGATTGTGTTTTTGATTCAAATACGATATCTAATGCGTCTTCGTATCTTTCCAGCAGTTGTATTGTTGTATGTGAGCATTGTTGTAGCGTTTCGGAAAAAGTTTCATTCAATACACGTCTAGCTTCGTCGTAGTCTATTATTGGCATCTTATTATTCCTCCATTTGTCAAAGCTTTTCGTCCGTGTCCTTCGTTACAAAAAGCTGATATGGTTGTACTTCCAAGGCTTTTGCAAGATTGCCGATTTTCTCAAGCGTTATATTCCGGCGGCAATTTTCAATATCACTGATATAGGATCGGTTTGCTAGCGCATCCTCTTCGATTTGAAAACATCTTTCGGCAAGCTCTTCTTGTGTTAGCCCAAGGCGATCTCTGTAAAGTCGAACATTCTTTGCGAAAATCTCTTCTATCCCCATGTAAACCACTCCCTGCATTTAGATGATAGTGGCCAACCCTTATAAGTAACATTTTCTATTCATGTCACTTATAAGACTCAGCCATTAAAAAAGGCGCCGCCACCGGAGAAAACTCCAGCGCCCAACATTGGAAAAAAGTTCCGGGCAAAGCGTCGAAGAGCGCCGCCACATGCAGGACCACGGAGGCAGTCTCCGCCATGCTGCCCATCAGATACCGGCTGTCCGTCCGGGGTTAGTTCATCAGCTTCTAACCATAGAGCGATTGGGCGTTGTCCAGGGTTTGCTTGGACGTGCAGCCGAACACCCGGTTCGTCTCCCGCTGCAAGGTGGCGAGGCTGAATGTCATGGCCATCAGCCTCACTATCCGCCCCCCTCAAAATAGCCGCCGGCCCTGGATGTGATACCCAGGGCCGGCGCGATACTCTTTGCAAAATTCTGTTTTCAGTGATTATTCATTTTTCAAAGTGATCTCCTTTCATTGCACATAATTCTTATATATGGTATATTTAGCATAAAGGAGGTGTCGCACATGGATGGTCAAGAAGGAACAAATTTACCTGGGCTTGCTAACAATTTAAGTGAAGCCGCCAAAAATACCATTGCAATTATCGAAAGCTTCTTGAACCCTCGAGGCTTAAATCTGGCAATACAGGAAGGCCACAAGAAAATCATTGAATCATATATGGAAAGAACTGATATTGATGAGTATGATAAAATCGCTTTTCTCGCCAGTTATAAAAGGTTAATTAAAGAATACAAAAACTGCAAAAAAGTTGCGGATATGGCTATATCTGAAATAGGTGAAGATGCACGGCCGGAAGATATCGATGAAGATTGGTTCACTTTCTTTTTCGATAAAGTTCGACTTGTTTCAGATGAATCTGTTCAATCCATGTGGACTAAGATTCTCGCCAATGAAGTAAACAGTCCGGGAAGCTATTCAAAGGCACTACTTCATACGCTTTCCATTATGGGAGCAAATCAAGCAAATCTGTTTTGCAATATTGCTAGATTCTGTATGTATGAGTATAAAAACGAAGGAATGATCCATCCATTTATCTTTATTGCAACAAATGTTGAAGCCTATAACAGATCAAGAATCGATTCATCCGGCCTAGTTGAGCTAGAGCAGCTGGGGTTAATTCACTGCGATTTTAAAGATGAGTTTGTGTTCTTAAACAAAAAAGTTTTAAGATATGGAAACAAAGTGATTGAATTATATGGAGATCCTAATAACGAGAACAAAATAAGTGCCGGAAATGTACGGTTTACGCAAAACGGGCTGACCCTTTTCAGCATAGTTGGGAGTTCATTTAAAAGATACCGTGCAGATATTTTGGACTTTACAATTTCCAAACTCCAGCATCGCAATTGTCGCGTTATTGTCAACAACAAATTGATAGTCTAGGACAGTTTTTTCTTTGAAAAGACTTATATCTGACTTGGCTGTGACAGCCCTCAACGGCTATTTCCAAATATCTGAAAAGTAAAGGATGTCCGTATCTCCGGAAACTGTGTTGGGTTGCATATAAGCCTGCGCCGATGCTCCTCTGTTCTATCAGGCCAAGCGGCAGGGCTGAGAGGGTAAAAAACATAATGGCCTCCAAAACATACCGGCATTTTTACAGCGCATAAGGACTCCCGCGCGGGTTTGCTGCCAATAATCTGCCGGCTTAACCCTACAGGCGCCCCGTCATGAGGCGGCATTTTAAGGGATTTAGCCAGTTTGGCCAGACGCCGGGTGAGCTTATTTACAATAAAAACCACCGGAAGCAATTAGGTGGACATTGTGCGAAGCCGAACCCCCGCCTCTCGTTTGAGAGGCGGGGGTTCGTATCTAAGGATTTACCGATGAAACAGCGGGAGCGGCGCAAGGAAGATGATATCGTCCCGTTTGGCCGCGTCGCCCTCGGCGAGGACCGCCGCGCTCGCGACGATATTCCCCTCGGCCTTTTCGACCAGTTGGCGGAGCGCTGCAAGCGAATCCCCGGTCGAGATCACGTCGTCTACGATCAGCACCCGCCTGCCGCGCAGGCTTTTCATGTCGTCGATGTCGATGACAAGGGTCTGCACCTGCTCGGTGGTGATCGACTTGACCTTCACCTCGATCGGGCGGCTCATATAGAGCTTCTGGCTTTTCCGCGCAAGCAGATACCGTTTCCCGCTCTGCCGCGAAATCTCATAGGCGAGCGGGATCCCCTTCGACTCCGCCGTGATCAGCACATCGAACTCCGGCACCCGCGCAAGGAGTTCTTTCGCGCAGGCGATGGTCAGCTCCACATCCGAAAACATGATAAACGCCGCAATCGAGAGGTGTTCGTCCACCGGACAGAGCGGCAGCTCCCGCACAAGCCCCGCTACTTTGAGTTGATAGGTTTCGTTCATCGAAGCATCCCCCTTCTCTCTGGTTGCGTAAGATCAGCCGGGCGGCCAGCCGAGATTCCGGCCCGCGAGCAGATGGAAGTGCAGATGCCCGACCGACTGCCCGCCCTCTTCGCCGCAGTTGGTGACGACGCGAAATCCCTTTTCGAGCTTGAGTTCCTCTGCGATCCGGGCAATCGCCTCATAAATATGCGCAACCTCGCCGCTGTTATCCGCTGTAATCTCCGCAGCCGAGGCGATGTGCTTTTTCGGGATCACAACGATATGAACCGGCGCCTTGGGGTCGATGTCGTAAAACGCGAGGACTTTTTCATCCTCAAAAACCTTTTTGGACGGGATTTCCCCCGCCGCAATGCCGCAGAACAGACAATCCATGAAGCCTCTCCTTTCCGGTCAGCCGGCTTTATTCCTTCTCCCGGCCCTTTTTGCCGGATTTCTCCGCGTGGTCCTTCGCCGCGTCTTTCGCGCGGGCAATCATGTTGGAAACCATTTCGCCCGCCTTCGCCACCGCTTCGTCCACCTTAAAGATCTCGCTCGTCCCGCCCATCGCGGAATCCGGGCGTCCGCCGCCCGAACCGCCGATCTGCGCGGTCAGCTCCTTGATCAGCTTTCCGGCGTGCACGCCGCGGCTCACCGCTTCCTTCCCCGCAACCGCGAGGATCGAAGCCTTCTGATCGTTGATCGAGGTGAGAACCGCCACAATCGGCTCGGCCCGCTCCTTAATCCGGTCGCCGAGCAGCCGGAGCGCGTCGGGCTTCGAGCCGTTGAACGCCGCGGTGATCACCCGTACGCCGTCGACCTCGGCCGCATTCTCGAACAGGCCGTCGAGCTGGCTCGCCGCGAGCTTCGAGGAAAGCTGCTCGATCTCCCGCTCGTTGTCCCTGAGCTGCTGCGAGAGCGACGCGGCCTTCGCCGCGAGGTCCGCGCCCGGCCCGGCCTTGAGGTTATCGGCCACCGCCGAAAGCTGCCCCTCCACGTCTTTCAGGTATTTGAGCACGCCTGTTCCGGTCACCGCCTCAATCCGGCGGACGCCCGCGGCAACCGAGGATTCCCTCACGATCTTGAACACGCCGATCTGCGCGGTGTTCGGCACATGGGTTCCGCCGCAGAGTTCAATCGACCTTCCGCCCGCGTTGACCACCCGGACGGTGTCGCCGTATTTCTCGGAGAACAGCGCCATCGCGCCGATCTTCTTCGCCTCTTCAATCGGCATCTCCTGCACCACGACAGGAAGCGCGTCAAAGATCATCTCATTGACGATATTCTCCACCCGTTCGATTTCTTCCGGCGTCATCGCCTGGAAATGCGTGAAGTCGAACCGGCAGCATTCGTCGTCCACCAGCTGGCCGGCCTGATGCACATGGTCGCCGAGCACCGAGCGCAGCGCCGCCTGCATCAGATGCGCCGCCGTATGGTTGCGCGCGACAGCCGAACGGCGCGGGCGCGCAAACGCGGCGGTTACGGCGTCGCCGCTGACAAAGCCTCCGGCCTTCATCTCGCCGATGTGGAGGATCTGGCCGGTCGGGGATTTTTTGCAGTCGTAGACCTCGAAGATGCTCTTTCCGTCCGAGATCATGCCCATGTCGCCGGCCTGCCCGCCGCTCTCGGCATAGAACGGGGTTTTATCGAGGACGATGGCCGCCTTCTGCCCGGCGGAAACGGCGTCGGCCAGTTTCCCGTCCGCGACAATCGCCCGGATCACCGCTTTGCAGTCGAGCTTCTGATAGCCCACAAATCCGGTCGGGCCCTCAAGCGCAGAGAGGAGGTCCGCCTCCCAGCTCACGTCCCCGAGCTTCGCGCGGGCCGCCCTAGCGCGCTCGCGCTGCTCCTTCATGAGCTGATAGAATTCCTCTTCGTTGAGGGTAATCTGGTGTTCGCCCAAAATCTCGCGCGTCAGGTCGATCGGGAACCCGAAGGTGTCGTAGAGCTTAAAAGCGAGGTCGCCCGGCATCTCCTTGCGGGCGCTCATCTCGTGCTCAATCCGGTCGACGATCGAGTTTAAAAGCTCCATGCCCTGCCCGATGGTCTTTTCAAACCGCTCCTCCTCCATCCGGATGACCTTGACGATATAATCGCGGTTTTCCTCGAGCTGGGGATAGGCGGTTTTGTTTTCGTCGATCACCGTCTCGGCGGCCTTGTAGAGGAACGGCCCGTCCACGCCGAGAAGCCGTCCGTGCCGCGCCGCGCGCCGCAGAAGCCGCCTGAGGACGTAGCCTCTCCCTTCGTTCGAGGGGAGCACGCCGTCCCCGACCAGCATGACGGTCGAGCGGATGTGGTCGGTAATCACCCGGAGCGAAACGTCTTTCTTCTCGTTTTCCTTGTACTGCACGCCGGCGATCTCGCAGATGCGGCCCATAATCTTTGCGACGGTGTCGACCTCAAAGAGGTTTTCCACACCCTGCATGATGCAGGCGATCCGCTCGAGGCCCATTCCGGTGTCGATGTTCGGATGCTCGAGCGGGGTATAATTTCCCTTTCCGTCGGAATTAAACTGCGTAAAGACCAGGTTCCAGAACTCCACATAACGGTCGCAGTCGCACCCGACCGCGCAGGTCGGGCTTCCGCAGCTGTATTCGGGTCCGCGGTCGTAGTAGATTTCCGAGCACGGGCCGCAGGGGCCGGAACCAATCTCCCAGAAGTTGTCCTCTCTCCCCAGCCGTACCATGCGGTCGGGGCTCACCCCGACCTCGTTCACCCAGATGTCCCACGCCTCGTCGTCGTCGAGATAGACCGATACCCAAAGGCGGTCCACTGGAATCTCGAGTTCTTTCGTGATGAACTCCCAGGCCCAGGCCGTCGCTTCGCGCTTAAAGTAGTCGCCGAACGAGAAGTTTCCGAGCATCTCGAAATAGGTCCCGTGCCGCGCCGTCTTGCCGACCCGCTCGATGTCGGGGGTGCGGATGCATTTCTGGCAGGAGGCCGCGCGGTTGTTGGGTATGGTTTCGAGCCCCATAAAATACTTCTTGAGCGGCGCCATGCCGGAGTTGATCAGCAGAAGGCTGTTGTCGTCCCGCGGCACAAGCGGCGCGCTCGGCAAAATCGTATGCCCCTTCGATTCAAAAAAGGCGAGGAACTTCGAGCGAAGTTCGTTAAGTCCTGTCCATTTCATCGTTCCTGTCACATCCATTCCTTTTCTTCAAAACGGCCCGCGCTTTCGGCGGCGGCCGTTCTTCTCTAAAAACGTATTTTTTCCGCTTTTCGCTTAAAAATAGAAAAAGCCCCCGTCACTCATGGGACGAAAGCTCTCCGCGGTACCACCCAAATTGCCGCGCCGCCCGGGCACAGCCTCTCGAACCGGCTTAACGCGCCGCCTGACGCCATGGCTCTTCGCCGCAGTGCTCCGGAAGCGGCGCCCCGCGCCAGCCAGTGGGCGCTTTCACCAGCAGCCGCCCTCTCTGAAAAAGACCAAACACGGTTAACTTCCATCAAAGCATCTAAATTATTCAGAATGCTCCCTTATTATATCGGCGGTATGCGAGAATGTCAAGGGAGATCGGCCCCATTGATTGCGCCCCGGCCTTTCGATATGATATAATTTGGCAAAACGAGGCGTTTTCCACGGCGCGCCCGGCTCTGCCGGCAAAATACGGAACAGAAAAAACAGAGGTGCAGATATGTCAAAAAACCTTCTCGTCGCACAGTCCGGCGGTCCGACCGCCGCGATCAACGCCACCCTCGCCGGGATTCTCTCGGCCGGGCTGGAATCCGGCCAGGTCGGGAAGCTCTACGGCGGCCTCAACGGCATCAAGGGGATTCTCGAGCGCAAGATCATCCGGCTCGACAACCAGCTCAACGGACAGGCCGGCCTCGACCTGCTCGCCGCCACCCCGGCGATGGCGCTCGGCTCCTGCCGCCTCAAGCTCCAGCCCGAGGAGATCACCCCCGACGTCTACGCGACGATTGAGGATATCTTCGACGCGCTCGACATCGGCTATTTCTTCTATATCGGCGGAAACGATTCGATGGACACCGTCGTCAAACTCAGCGACTATTTCGCGGGGAAAGGAAAAGACGTCCGCCTGATCGGCGTGCCGAAAACCATTGACAACGACCTCGACAACACCGATCACACCCCCGGCTTCGGAAGCGCCGTCAAATACGTCGTCACCTCGCTGATCGAGGTCTACAACGATGCGAAGGTCTACGGCGACAAATCGGTGGTAATTGTGGAGATCATGGGCCGGGACGCCGGCTGGCTGACCGCGTCGAGCGGCCTGGCGCGCCTGACCGGGATCCCGGCGCCGCACCTGGTCTATCTGCCGGAAATCCCGTTTGATCCAAAGCAGTTCATTGAGTCGATGAACGAAAAAATCAAGGATCACGGCACTGTCGTCGTCGCCGTGTCGGAAGGGATCCGCCTCGCGGACGGAAGCTACGCCCACATATCGGCGCAGAGCAGCGTGACCGACGCCTTCGGCCACCACGCCCTCTCCGGCGCGGGACGCTATCTCGAGATGGTGATCGAGAGGGAAATCGGCTGCAAGGTCCGGTCCATCGAACTCTCGGTTCTCCAGCGCGCCGCGGCGCACTACGCCTCCAAAACCGACCTGGACGAGGGCCGGATGGTCGGCCGGGAAGCGGTATCGCTCGCGCTCGAAGGCAAGACCGGCGTGATGGCGGCGATCCAGCGCGTTTCCTCCAAACCCTATCGGGTCAAAGTCGTCCCGATCGACATCCGCCTCGCCGCAAACACCGTAAAGCAATTCCCCGCCGGCTGGCTGCGGGAGGATCACGCCCTCTCGGAGGAGGCGATCGAATATTTCCTCCCGCTGATCCAGGGCGAGGCGGTCAACGCAACCGAAAACGGCCTGCCAAAATACTTCCATTTCGACGCAAAACAACTGGCTTTATAAGCGGAAACCCCTGGGAACCCCCGGGGGTTTTCCTATGGGATCCGACGCGCCGCAGCCTCCAAAAGGGCTTCAAGCTTTTCTTTCGCAATTCGCCCAACCGGCAGAATTGGCACCGGTTCCGGCAGATACGGCGCGATCTGCTTTTCAAACCACGCCACGTCCTGCCATGCGCCGCATTTGTATCCCGCGCTGCGACAAGTTCCCATCCGGCGAAAGCCGAGCGAGAGATGAAGCCGCTCGCTCTTTTCGTTGGGAACCGTCACCAGACCGTAAACGGTCCGGATCCCCTGAAGCCTGAGAATATCAATCAGCGCGCCGTAAAGCGCCTTGCCCACCCCATTGGACACAGCGGCCCGGTCCAGATAGACCGAAAGCTCCGCGTTCCACTGATAGGCCTCGCGCTCCATCTGCCGGTGCGCATAGGCGTAGCCGAGGATCCGTCCCGCCTCCTCGCAGACCAGATAAGGATAGGCTTCCGCAATCCCGGAAATCCGCTGTGCAAACTGCCGACCGGTCGGAAGAACGCACTCAAATGTAATCGCAGTATCAATATACTGTCCGTATATTTCCAGCAGAGAATCGCTGTCTTCCGCCCTGGCAAGCCGAATGGCCTTCATCTCCATGCCCTCCGTTCTAAGTTCCTATGCGCTCACAAATCTGAACCCGCATTTTTGTTCACATACTTTTCATAAAACCGCCGATCCCGGTTATCCTAATAATCAGCCGTCCGAAAACGGATGCGCGGCTTCCGCCGCCCTCTCTCATCCGCCGGAACCGGCGATTCCCCGGCGCAGACGGAAAGCGGCGCAGGGAAACTTCCAAACCTTCTTCATAGCTTCTCTCCTGTGAGCCGGCCGCGGGTTTCGAACTGGAACCCGCGGCCGGTTTCGTCTCAGCCGCGTTTTTCAACCACATATAAAAACGGCGCATCCGGTACGTTGACGATCCGGTAAAGAAACACGTCGCAAACCGTTTTTGGAAGGGCGGACAGAAGCGCTCCAAGCGCCTCCCCCTCCCGCTCCCCTTCCGGATGCCCGGGATAAACCGCCACCCCGAGAACCCCGCCGTCCTTCAGCCGCCGCACCGCGCCTGACACGGCGGCGAGCGTCGCTTCGCAGCGGGTCGTCAGCGCGCGGTCCCCGCCCGGCAGAAAACCGAGGTTAAAGAGCCCCCCGCTGATCATCTCGCCCGGCTCCAAGTAGTCTTCGAACCGCTCGTGTCCGTCGAGGATGAGCCGGACATTCCCCGCGCCGTTTTCCCGCAGGAGCGCCGCCGTCTGGTCGAGCGCCGCCTGCTGCACATCGAAGGCGAGCACCCTCCCCTCGGGCGCGAGGCGGGAGAGAAACAGCGTGTCCCGCCCGCGTCCCATGGTAAAATCGAGATAAAGCCCGGCCGGATCGGCCTTCCTCGTCAGTTCGTCCTTCGCAAGCTGCAAAATCCCAATCATCCTGCACCCTCCTCTGAAAAGCGCTTCGACTGCCAGGAATCCCGCCGACGGAGCTCCCGGTCAATTCCGTTGAGCACGCTCTTTTTTCGGAGCGTCCACCCCGGCGCGATCAGGCCGCTCCGCTTCCCGTCGCCGGTCAGCCGCTCGATCACTGTCTCCGGCGGGAGAAGCTCGAGCTGATCGCAGACGACATCGATATACTCCTCCATCGACAGGAGCGGGAACGGCCGCGCCTCATACGCCGCCCCCAGCGCCGTCCCGCGCAGCAGGTGGAGCATATGGATTTTCACCCCGTGCGGCCGAAGGCGCGAAACCGCGCGGACGGTTTCCAGCATCATTTCTTTCGTCTCCCCCGGCAGCCCGTTGATCAGATGGACGCAGACCGGAATCCCGCGCCCCGCGAGCAGCCGATAGCCCTCTTTGAACTCGGCAAAGCTGTGGCATCGGTTGATCCGCCCGGCGGTTTCGTCGTGCACGGTCTGAAGCCCAAGCTCCACCTCGACCGGCAGGCGGCGGGCGATATCCGCGATCCGCCCTGCAATTTCGCCGTCGATGCAGTCGGCGCGGGTCGCAAGGGCGATCCCCGCGATTTCCGGCAGGGCGGCGGCTTCTTCCAGCATCGCCTGAATCCTTTCAACAGGGCCGTAGGTGTTGGTGAACGCCTGAAAATAGGCGACCGGCGCGGCCCCCGGCCATTTTCCCGCGAGGCGCTCCCGCTGCCGCCGGTACTGTACGTCCAGCGGGAGCAGCGCGCTTTCCGCAAAATCGCCCGAACCCGCGCCCGAGCAGTAGGCGCAGCCGCCGGCGCCCTTCCTTCCGTCGCGGTTTGGGCAGGTAAAGCCCGCGTCCAGCGGAAGCTTCACCGCTTTTCTCCCAAATTGCCGTCTGTATGCGGCGTCTGCGCTGAAATATCGCTTGCCGCCCGGCGTCAGCCAGTCCGGCAGCTCTCCTGTTTGATCCCGCATTTTGTTCAACCTTCCAGTTTTTCTATTTTCAGTATAGCATATTTCAACAGGTTTTTATGAGTTTTCATCTATACAACCGGCTGAACCTGTGGTATAATTCCCGTGTTGCGGACAGATGTATCCGCCCGCATGACAGTTTAAGATTCGCCGGACCGGCGCAGCGCATGGAAACAGCACGGCGTCCGGCGCCGGAACGAAGCGAAGGAGGCTTTTCTATGGTTAAATCAGTTGTGGGCGCAAACTGGGGGGACGAGGGGAAAGGAAAGATGACCGATCTTCTCGCCGCCGAATCGGATATCGTCGTCCGCTATCAGGGCGGCGCGAACGCCGGCCACACCATCATCAACGAAAAGGGCCGCTTCGCCCTCCACCTCCTGCCTTCGGGCGTCTGCTATGATCATATCACAAACGTGCTCGCTGCGGGAGTGGCGCTCGACCTCGAACGCTTTTTTTCCGAATACGATTCCCTCGCCGCAGCCGGGGTCCATCCAAAAGTCCTCGTCTCCGACCGGGCGCAGCTGATGATGCCCTATCACGTTTTGTTCGACCAGCTCGAGGAAGAACGCCTCGGCGCCAAGAGCTTCGGCTCCACCAAATCGGGCATCGCGCCGTTCTATTCCGACAAATACCTTAAAATCGGCTTTCAGGTCTGTGAACTGTTCGAGCCGGAGCGCTTTCGCGCCCGCCTCAAGGAAGTGCTCGATTATAAAAACATCATCCTCGGCGCAGTTTACCACCGCCCCCCGCTCGACGCGGATGAAATCTTTGAAACCATGACCGCCTATGCCGCGCGCCTTCGCCCAATGGCAACCGACACCGCGCTCTACCTCCAGCGCGCCATCGCAGATGGGAAGAAGGTCCTGCTCGAAGCGCAGCTCGGCGCGATGCGCGACCCCGACAACGGGATCTACCCCTACGTCACCTCTTCCTCGCCGATCGCGGGCTTCGGCTGCGTCGGCGCGGGAATCCCTCCCCGCTCGATCGAGCAGATCGTCGCGGTGGTCAAGGCCTATTCATCCTGCGTCGGCGCGGGCAGCTTCGTCACCGAACTGTTCGGAGACGAAGCGCAGGAGCTGCGCGACCGCGGCGGCGACCGCGGGGAATACGGCGCGACGACCGGCAGGCCCCGCCGGGTCGGCTGGCTCGACCTCGTCGCAACCCGCTACGGCGTGCGGATGCAGGGCGCGACCGACGTCGCCCTGACCCTGATCGACGCGCTCGGCTATCTCGACAAGATCCCGGTCTGCACCGGCTATGAGATCGATGGGACTGTGGTCGGGGAGTTCCCCTCCACCCCGTCGCTCGACCGGGCCAAACCGGTTTACACCGTCCTCGACGGCTGGAAATGCGATATCCGCGGCGCGAAGCGCTGGGAAGACCTCCCCGAAAACGCCCGCCGCTATGTCGAATTCATTGAAAACGCCGTCGGCGTTCGCATCGCCTATCTCTCCACCGGCCCCCGCCGTGAAGACATCATCTACCGATAAAACGCCAAAAGCCGGAACCCCGACGACGGGGTTCCGGCTTTTTCCCATTTCTCCGGCCTATTTCGCGTCTTCTCCCGCTTCGATCCGCACCCGTTTGAGGTCCCGCACCGCCGGGCCCTGGATGCGCCTTCCGTCCGCCGAAAACCGGGAGCCGTGGCAGGGGCAGTCCCAGCTGTGCTGGAGCGGGTTAAAGGCGAGGATGCACCCGAGGTGCGGACAGCGCAGTTCGACTGCAAAGAGCTTCCCGGACGGATCGCGGTAGCAGCCGCAGCGTTTCCCCCTGATCGTCACGACCGAGGCCGTGTCCGGCTCTTTTGGAAACGCGCTCTGCGGGAAGGTCAGTTCGCCCTTGATATAGTCCTTGGTCATGGTTCCCGCATTCTGATAGAACCCCGCCGCGGCAAGGTCGCCAACCCGCCCCGGACTCATCAGCCGGAGGCCCGGCCCCTTTCCGCGCAGGACCAGATCGCTGAGCATCATTCCGGCGGCGGTCGCGCCGGTGTTGCCCCATTTGTTAAATCCGGTCGCAAACAGGATGTTTCGCTTCCCGGGCCAGCGTCCGACAAACGGAACCGAGTCGAAGGTCATGCAGTCCTGGGCGGACCAGCGCCAGGGCGCGGCTTCGAGCCCGAAGGCCCGCCCCGCAAAGCCGGTCAGTTCGTCATAGGCCGCGAGGTCGGTCTCCCCGGTGCGGTGGCCCGAGCCGCCCACCAGCAAAATGCGCTTTCCATCCGCTTCGTGCAGGCGGAACGAGCGCACCGGCCGTTCGAGATTGATGAACATCCCGCCGGGGTAATCCTTATGGTATTCGCCCGCGATCAGATAGCTGCGCTCCTGTTTGAGGCGCGGGACCATCCTTCCGCCCCGGTGATAAAACGGATAGTGGGAACAGAACAGCAGCATTCCGGTCTCCACAACCGCGCCGTTCTCGGCCGTCAGGCGGTGAACCGTTCCCGTTTTGACCTTCACCACGCGGGTCTGTTCATAAATCCGGGCGCCGCTTTTGACGGCGAGCGCTGCGAGCGCTACGCAGTAGCGATAGGGATCGTATTGGTACTGCGCCCGAAGTTCCAGCGCGCTGACCGCCGGGATCGGAAACGGAATCGAGGTGTGAAGCTTTACGTCCATGCCGAGTGCCCGGCAGACCTCGTATTCCCGCTGGAGCTTTGCGGAGCCCTTCGCGCTCTCCGCATAGAGATACGAAGGCTGCTCCGACAAAAGCGGTTCGGACGACGCGCGTTCGGCGCACCGTTTGACAAACGCGGCCGCGCGCTCGTTGACTTTGAGATATTCCCTCGCCGCGCCGGGGCCGTACCGTTTTTCGATTTCAGAATAGACGGCGTCGTGCTGCACGGTGAGTTTGCCCGTATTCCGCCCGCTGGTTCCGCCTGCAATACGGCCCGCCTCGAGAAGCGTCACCTCGCATCCCGACGAAGCGAGACAATACGCCGCCGTCAACCCCGCGAGCCCGCCGCCGATGATCGTGACGCCCGAAGCCGCCGCACGGTCGAGCGCCGGATAGACGGTTTCGCCTCCCGCGAGCTGCCAGTAGGATGGATTCATATCTGCCGCGCCTCCCATCTGTTTTTCTTGTGCAGAGCGTTCCGCTGAATATCTTGCCTTGAGCCTGTAAAAATATGCGGAGAAAGGAGTTTTGGACGATGCGCATCCAACCAGATTTATACCACGGCGAACAGTCCTCCGACCGCTTTTTCGAGGGCTGGTATTTTAAACTCACAACCGGAGACGGACGGTCGTTCGCCTTCATCCCCGGCGTCGGCAAAGGCCATGATCCCCACAGCTTTCTCCAGATCATCAACGGGCCCAAAAGCGAATATCATTATCTCCGCTTTCCGATCGGCGCGTTCCACTCTTCGCACGAACGGCTTGAAGTCGGGGTGGGCGCCAACCGCTTCTCGCTCTCCGCGCTGAAGGCGGATGTCAAAGAGGCCGGAATCAAAGCCGACCTCCGCTTCACCAACATCTCCCGCTGGCCGGATTCCCGGCTTGCCCCCGGCAGCATGGGGGTGTTCAACCACCTGAGCTTCCTCGAATGCTACAACCAGGTCTGCGCGCTCGACGGGCGCGTGGAGGGAACCTTCGCCATTGATGGAAAGCATGTCGATCTCACCGACGCACGGATCTACGTCGAAAAGAACTGGGGCCGCTCCTTCCCGAAGGCGTGGTTCTGGGCGCAGTGCAACCGCTTTGACGACAAGCGCGCCGCCTTCACCTGCTCGATCGGCGAGGTCCCGATCGGCGGCATGTCCTTCCGCGGCATCGTCTCGGGCCTGATGCTGGACGGCGCCTTCTACCCGTTTACGACCATGAACGGAACCGCTTTCCGCCTCTCGCCCAGGCCGGGCGGGATGGATCTCGTCATGGCCAACAGCCACGCCCGCGTCAAATGCGAGTTCACAGACGGCGAACGCTTTGTCCTCTGCAAAGCGCCCAACAACGGCGAAATGTGTTCCCGGGCGCCTGAAACCCTCACGGCTTCAATGGTCCTCTCGCTGAGCGTCCCGGACGACGGCGGATGGCACACCATCTACCAGGGGACCTCTTCCTGCTGCGGGATCGAATACGGGGGGCAGTGGGAGCGAAAAGCCATCCGCGCCAACGCGCGGAGCCGAAGGCAATAGCCGCCAAATCAAAAAGGCCGGACGGAAAGAATTCTTTCCGTCCGGCCTCGCCTTTTACCTGTTTTTTCGCTTCTGCCCGCGAAAGAGCGCAACCGCCCATCCGCGTTTCTGATACCGCCGCCAGGCCAGTGCAATCGCCGCCAGCAGCACGGCCGAAGCCGCGGCGCCGCCCTCAAGCCCAAACGCCCCGCCGCTGATCAGATCCATCCCGCCCTGCGGCTGGAACGAAAGCGCCGTCGTGCGAACCGAAAGCCCACTGACCAGAATGCCGTAGAAATTCCCCTGGGCGAAATTCCACATGCCGTGCGCGGCCGCCGCGCCCCAGAGGCTTCCGCTCCCGAGCGTCAGCAGCGAAAAGAACACCCCGACCAGCATGAGGTTGAAAAACGCGAGCGGGCCGATGCCCGGATTTCTCAGATGGAGCGCCGCAAACACGGCCGCGTTCGCGATCACCGCCGCCGCGGGCGGAACTCTCCCAATCGACGTTTGCAGATAAAACCCGCGCAGCAGGACCTCCTCGCTCGTCCCCTGGACCAGAAACGCCGCGAGGAACAACAACAGCGCCGCAGGCGAAGGCGAACAGAACCCGCCGAACACGAGCGAGCCCGAAAGAAATGCGAGCAGGACCGCCGCCGAGAGCATCCCAAAGCCGGCCAGAAAGCCCTTTGCGGTTTCCGCCGGCATCCCGTGCAGAGAAAGCCCGATGCCCGCCGGCGTTTTTTTCTCGATTACCCGGCAGTATAGGAGGCAGAGCGCGATGGTGACCGCTGTCAGAAACAGCGACCCGAGCAGGCAGAGATCGCTCTCCACAAACCGCTGGAACGCCGCGAGCATTTCATCCCAGCTCCGGAACTGCCGGTCCCGGACGCGGTACAGAAATACCTTCGCCAAAATTTTCGCCGACAAAAACTGTCCGGCGTAGATCAGCAGAAACACCGCCGCCGTCGAAAGCAGGAACCGCGCAATCCCCCCGCCGTTCTCCCTCCTCGCCGGAAGGCAGGGCTTTTGCACCGCCAGCCTTTGCTCCATGATCCCACGCCCCTTATCACCCGTTCTCTTTTTATAGGTATGGTCAAATCTGCGGGGCGTATGCCAAAAGAAACGCATTGGGACAACCCTCTATCCCATAATCTTTCGAAGACGGCCCAGTCATCCTCTGAAAACGTCGAATTTAAACAGATCCCCACCGGAAAGGCGGCGAAAGAACATCAGAAACGCGATCAAGTCCGCGCTGCGGCTCCTCCTGTGGGATTGGAGCACCCTCCTCCTGTTCGAGCTGGTTTATAAAGCGCTCGCGGCCGCCGCCGTGCGGCCCGTCCTTCAGGGGCTGATGCAAATCGCGCTGGAGAGCGCCGGCCTGCGTTTCCTTTCCAACCAGAATTTATTGCGTTTCCTGCTTCACCCCGCCGCCGCGCTGCTGCTGGCGGCGGCGCTGCTGCTCGCCGTCATGCTCTATTTCGAGATGGCCGCGGTGGTGCTCTACTGCGACGCGGCGGCGGGCGGCCGGAGAATCGGCCCGCTCCCGCTGGCGATGGCTGCGGCAAAACGGACCCTCGCCGCGCTCCGCCCGCGGAATTTGCCGCTGGCGCCTCTGATTCTGGTTCTCCTGCCGCTGACCAGCCTCCGGCTGTCCACCGCGCCGCTCGGCTCCTTCCAGATCCCGCGGTTCCTGCTGGACTTCATGCGGGATACGCCGTCTCTGCGCCCCCTTCTTTGGGCGGCGGCGGTTCTGGTTGAGCTGGCCGCGTTTCTGTGGATTTTCACGGTTCCGAATATGGTCCTTTCCGGCAGTTCGTTCCGGGAGGCCGTAGAGGAGAGCCGCCGCCGCATCCGCGGGCATTTTGGGTTTACCCTCGCGGTCTTCGCGGCCGGATGGCTGTTCGCCCGCCTCGCCGCCCTGGCCCTGAGCGGAGCGGGCGCGGCGTTCCTGTTCGGCTGGGTGCGGCTGCTTCACAGCGGCGCCCACGCGCGGGAGTTCTTCTGGGACGGCTACCGCCTTTTGTATCCGTGGGGAAGCTTTCTCGCCGCCGTCTTCGATTTTGCGGGAAGTTATGCGCTGATCACCGTCCTCTACCGCCGCTTCGCCCGGCGGAAAGAGCCCCTCTCCCTCGGAAAGGGCCGCCGCCCAAAAGTCCGGCCGATTCCGTTCGCCGTCAAAACCGTCCTGATCCTGTTTCTGCTCGGGCGCTATGTCCTTACGCCGGCCGCGGGCGTTTCCGCAGGGGATTTTGGCCTGTTCGGCAAAACGGCCGTGGCCGCACACCGCGGCGGCGCGCTTTTCGCGCCGGAAAATACCCTAGCGGCCCTGCGCGGCGCGATCGAAAGCGGGGCGGATTACGCCGAGATCGACGTCAGGCGGACCAGAGACGGGGTTCTCGTGCTGATGCACGACCGCTCGCTCCGGCGAACCGCCGGGGCAGATCTCTTTGTCTCGGAGGCCGATTTTGCCGAGATCCGCGGGCTGGACGCCGGGAGCTGGTTTTCCGCCCGCTTCCGGGGAGAACCGGTCCCGACGCTTGAGGAGGCGATCGCCCTCTGCCGCGGGAAAATCGGGTTGATGATCGAATTAAAGCCGGACGGCGACCCGTCGCCCCTTGTGGAAGACGCGGTCGGGCTCATCCGCCGGTACGGCGTCGAGCGGGACTGCATCCTCGTCTCCTCCAGCCGGCAGGTGCTCCGGCTGGTCCGGGAAACGGACTCCGAACTCGCCACCGGCTTGATCGCAGCCATCGCCTGGGGCGACCTCTCCCGTCTCGATGAAACCGACGCCGTGAGCGTGGAACTCACCTTCGCAACCGAAGAGCTGATCCAATCGCTCCACAAGAGCGGCCGTCTCGCGTTCGTCTGGACCGTCAACCGGGAGGACGACATCCGCCGCGCCGCCAAACTCGGCGCGGACGCAATCATCACCGACAACCCGCGGCTCGCGCAGTGGGCGCTCCTGCCCGGAAGCGGCAATCTTCTGCTCACAGAGCTGGTGGACTGGGCCTTTCCCGTTCCAAACGAATCATAATCAGAAAAACCGGCGGACGGACCAGACGTTCAACCGCCTGCTGTTTGGCGTTTAAGCCCTTGTGAGTTGTGGGAAAGCTTCCTATGGCTCCCGTCCTGAAGGGCCGGCGTTTGGCCGGCGCCGGCGCGGACGAAGCCCTTCTGGCCGAAGGCCCCGCCGATCCCGACGGCAAAGGCGGCGGGCAGGGCTTCCAGACCGGCTATGTGCATGCCGCTGAGAAAAGCGTCCGATACAAAGAAGCGATTTGAAACGGCCAGGACCGGCCGCCCGGCCAATTAGAGGAATACGCGTTCAGCGCCTGACTTCCTCCACCGCGCAGAAAACGCAGCCATCCGCCGCCCGGCAGCAACCACCGTTTGCTGCCGGGCATTATTTCAAGATCAAGTTCCATATGCGCCGCGATTGTTTTTTCTGACACGGCATGTTATGATTTTACAAATAAACGGTATCTTTCCGAAGGGGAACCGCTTCTCCTGATCGAATCAGAACCGAAGGGAGTATGGATATGGGAATCATCAAGGCCGTCGCCGGCGCGGTCGGCGGCACGCTTGCAGACCAGTGGCTCGAGGTCGTCGAGCCGGACAGCATGGGCGACACCACCGTATTTGCCCGCGGCGTCCCGGTCCGGCGCGGCGCACGCGGCTCCAATTCGAAGGGCACGGCGGACTGTCTCACCGATGGGTCGATCATCCATGTCTACCCCAATCAGTTTATGATGGTGGTAGACGGCGGAAAGGTCGCCGATTACTCCGCGGAGGAGGGCTATTACCGCTTCAGCAGCGCCTCGACCCCCTCGATGTTCAACGGCAGCCTGGACGCCTCCATCGCGGAATCCTTCGACCGCATCCGCTACGGCGGGATCTCGCCGATCCGCCAGCAGGTTTTCTATATCAACCTTCAGGAGATTAAGGGGATCAAATTCGGCACCAGAAGCCCCGTCAATTATTTTGACAGCTTTTACAACGCAGAACTGTTTCTCCGCGCTCATGGAACTTATTCCATCAAAATTGTGGACCCGCTCCGCTTTTACGCGGAGGCGATTCCGCGCAACAAAGACAATGTGGATATCCGTGAAATCAACGGGCAGTACATCTCCGAGTTTCTCGAGGCGTTCGCCTCCGCGATCAACCAGCTCTCGGCGGACGGCGTGCGCATCTCCCACGTCGCTTCCAAAGGGCCCGAACTCGGGCGGTATATGTCCACCATCCTTGATGAGGACTGGCGCAAGATGCGCGGGATGGAGATCGTGTCGGTCGGCATCGCGAGTATCTCCTACGACCAGGCTTCGGCCGAGCTGATCAACATGAGAAACCAAGGCGCGATGCTTTCCGACGCCGGCGTCCGCCAGGGCTATATCCAGGGAGCCGCGGCGCGGGGCATGGAAACAGCGGCGGCAAGCGGCGGCGGAAATCTCTCCGGGATGATGGGCTTCGGCCTCGCGGCGCAGATGGCGAACAACCTCTTCCGGCAGGCCGGCGCGGCAAACGCTAAGGCGAACCCGGCCGCGGACAGCGGCTGGCTCTGTTCCTGCGGCGCGCGCAACACAGGGAAATTCTGTCAGAACTGCGGAAAGCCCCGCGCGGCACAGGGCGGCTGGGCCTGCGCCTGCGGCCAGTGCAACAGCGGGAACTTCTGCCAGAACTGCGGAAACCCCCGCCCCGCTCCCCATGTCGTGCAGTGCAAAAAATGCGGTTTTCGCCCCGACTCATCCAAAGCGGCGCCAAAATTCTGCCCGCAGTGCGGCGATCCGATCGGAGAGGAAGATATCGTCCCGTAAACCGGAAGGAGGTACGCCATGCAAACCGTCGCCAGCCAGTGCCCAAACTGCAACGGCACGCTGATTTATCAACCGGACCAAAGGCTGTTTGTCTGCGAATACTGCCAAAGCAGTTTCTCCGACAGCGAATTGATCCACCCTTCCCGGCCGTCCGGGCAGAACGCCGAAAGCGTTCATACGCTTTCCAGAAACGCCGGCATGCCCGGCTATACCTGCCCCAACTGCGGGGCGGGCGTGGTCTGCGACGACACCGCCGCGACGGCCTATTGCTACTACTGCAAAAGCCCGGTGGTGCTTGAACAGCGCGTCTCCGGCGCGATGGAGCCGGAAAAGATCGTGCCGTTTTCCATCGGGAAAGAGAAAGCGGCCGCACAGTTCCGAAAGCTCCTTCGCTCCAAATGGTTCGCCCCCTCCAAGTTCCATTCTAAGAGTCAGTTCGAGTCGCTGACCGGCGTCTATCTCCCGCATTGGGTGAGCGACTGCGACGTTGCCGGACGGATCGTCGCCGACGCGAATCAGTTCCGCACCTGGCGCTCCGGCGACACCGAATTCACAGAAATCAGCACCTGCCGCCTCTTCCGGGAAGGAAACGCTCAGATTTCAGGCCTTTGCCGCCTTGCTTCTTCAAAGGTGGACCAGGCGCTGGTAGAGGCGGTCGGGCCTTTCGACATGGCGCAGGGGCAGCCGTTCTCCCCAGCCTATCTCTCCGGATTTCAGGCCCAGATCCGCGACCTCGAATTTGGCGTCCTTCGCCCGGAGCTGGAGCAGCGCGCGAAGGATGAACTCGAACAGCGCCTTGCCGAAAGCTGTTCTTCACACGGCGCGCTGACCCGGCGCGAAACCGCGCTGTCGGTCCTCTCGCTCCGCGGACGCTATATGCTGCTGCCGGTTTGGCTCCTCACCTGCCGGAAGGGTTCGAAAATCTACCGCTTTGCAATCAACGGCCAGACCGGCAAGGCCTGCGGCGAAGTCCCGCTTTCCCGTTGGAAGCTTTTCCTCGCCAGCTTTCTGGTTTTTTGCGGGACCTTCATTCTAATCTGGCAAACGTTAGGAGGGGGGTTATGATCCGCTCCGATCTTAGATTCCGTTTCTCCAGAGCACGCCTTGCCGGCTTTATCGCCGTCCTCCTCTGGGCCGCGGCCGTCTGCGGTCTTCCGGCGTTCGCGGCGAACCCGGGCCTCTATGATCCCGACACGGCAGACGGCGGGAGTTCCGTCGTCGAAATGTTCGGCCCCCACGTCTTCGACGATGCCGGCCTTATGACCGACGCGGAGACCGCCGCCCTTGAAGAGCGGATCACCGCCATCCGCGCCAAAACCGAAATCGACCTTGTCATCCTGACCATCGACGACGCCGAGGGAAAAACCTCGATGGAATACGCGGACGACTATTACGACGAAGGCCTGTTCGGGGTCGGGGCCAGCGCGTCGGGCGTGCTGTTTCTGATCGACCTCGACAACAGCGAAGCCTGGATCTCCACCAGCGGGCGGGCGATCGCCCAGCTAAACGACAGCGTCATCGACAAAATTCTGGACGACGCCTACGAAGGGCTTTCGTCCGGCGATTTTTACGCGGCCGCGGACAGCTTCCTCGACGGCGCCGACCGGTATCTCAAGCCCGCCTCCAAGCCGGCTTCCAACGGCGCGCCGTTGGATTATGTTCCGATAATCGGAACACTGGGCCCAATTGTGGCGACGTTTTTCTTCTATCGAACGGTGAAACGGCGCTATCAAAAGCCCAAAAAGGGCGGGAACGCCGCCGCGGAGAAACCTTATCAGGTCGCGTTCCGGCTCACACAGAACGACGATCAATTCCTCGGCAGGCGCGTCACCTCGCGCTACATCCCGCCCCCGCCGCCGCCCGTCCATATCAACAGCGGCGGCGGTTCCTCCACCCATATCTCCAGCGGCGGCCGAACCCACGGCGGCGGCGGGCGAAGCTTTTCCAGCGGCGGCGGCACAAGGCACACCTCATCCAGCGGGCGCTCCCACGGGGGCCGCGGACGAAAATTCTAGGCAATGAGAAAGCCGGGGAGCGTATTTGCATACGCTTCCCGGCTTTTTGCAGTCCGCTGCGTCAAAAATAGGCGAACATCATAAAAAACACGAACAGATAATTGAGCGCCACCAAAACGAGCGCCACGATGTTGAGCGTACGGCCGGTGGTCTTGGCCGTTTTGCCGCTGTTGATCTCGTTGACAGCAAGGACAAGCCCAATCACCGAGAGAATCAGCGCGACAAACGGAATCAGCAGAGCGAACACCACCCCGAGAATCCCCAGCGTCATCGGCGCCGTGCCGGCCTTATCCTCCCGGTAGCAGCCATAGGGCGAACCGTAAGGCGGCGGATAATAGGGCGGCATCTGCGGCTGGCCGTCGGGGAACGCGCCGGGCGCTGGCGCCTTAGTCCCGCACTGCATGCAGAACCGGTCGCCGTCCCTGAGCTGCGCGCCGCATTTCATACAAAATTTCATCCTGTCGCCCTCCCGCCTGTTATTTTAAAAGTATACCGTTTTTCAGGGCGTTTGGCAACCATTCCAGAAACGGAAAGCCCTCCGGCCATGATTCACCGAATTTGCCCCTTCCGCTCGCCGTATCCTTCCCGGTCCATCTCGTCATACGGCACAAACCGGAGCGCGGCGCGGTTGATGCAGCAGCGGAACCCGCCCCGGTCCTTTGGCCCGTCCTCAAACACATGCCCGAGGTGGCTGTCCCCGCTTTGGCTCCGGACTTCGGTCCGGAACATGCCGTGGCTCCGGTCTTCCCGCGTCTTCACCGCTCCCGGTCCGGCCGGCCTCGAAAAACTCGGCCAGCCGCAGCCGGAATCGAATTTGTGGCTCGATAAAAACAGCGGCTCTCCCGTCACAACATCCACATAGATTCCGGGCCGCGTATTATCCCAGTACTCCCCTGAAAACGGCCGCTCGGTTCCGGCGTTCTGCGTCACATGAAACTGTTCCGCCGTCAGCTTTTTACGAATCACATCCGCCGAAGGCTTCGAATAGCGCTTCTCCGGCCCGGGAACGATCTCCGAAAGGCCGGAAAAATCGATGCGGCAGCAAACAAACGGATTCTTTTCCAGATACTTCTGGCGATGCTCCTGCGCGGGATAAAAATTCCTCAGCGGCAGAGGCTCTGTCGCGAGATTCTTTCCAATCCTCTGCCGAACCGCGTCAAACGCCGCCCACGCGGTTTGAGCATCCTGCTCGTCCTGAAAATAAACCCCGCTTCTGTACTGCGTGCCAACGTCGATTCCCTGCCGGTTGACGCAGAGCGGATCGATGATTCGAAAAAACTGCTCCAAAAGCTTCCGAAGGCTCACCCGCTCCGGGTCGTACCAAACCATGACCGCCTCCGCGTGCCCGGTCCGCCCCGCACAGACCTCCTCATATGCCGGCGCTTCGGCATTCCCGTTCGCATAGCCGCAGATCGTTTTCACAACGCCAGGAATCCTCGAAAAATACGCCTCAACGCCCCAGAAACATCCCCCCGCCAAAACAATGCTCCGGCTTTTGGGGCCGCTCGTCTGTTCCACCGATCCAGCCCTCCTCTCTCCATTAAGCTTGTGTGGGTTATTCTGCCCCCGCCGCCCGTCAAAATAAAGTGACATGAGCCGATTTCACCGGAAAACCGCCGTGAGCTTCATGGAAACGGCGCACTCAGAAAACTCTGGCGGATGGGATTGCCGCCCTCACCCTGGATTCATCCTCTCAAAGCTCAAACGGCCCATATGAAGAAATCCCGGCACGGCAAAAAGACGTGCCGGGATTTTTCCTTGGGGAACGAAACGCCCGCTCTATCGTCGCTTCCAGCGGCAGGCCGGCCGGCATCTGCCGCTGTTCCTCTGTGGGGGGAACAGGAGATTTTCAGAACGGAGCGGAGAAAACCTCAGCCGCATAGGGGGCAAAGCCCCTTGTGGAAAAATCCCGCTATGGCTTATGCCATAGCGGGATTTTTGGAGCAGGTAACGGGATTCGAACCCGCGCCGTTTGCTTGGGAAGCAAAAATGCTACCATTACACCATACCTGCGAACCGACGATGATTATTCCATAACGGCAGGCCCAATCGTGCCTGCGCGCCGCGAAAACGGCGTTTAAATCGTCCCAAAGACGATTTGGGGGTCGGTTTAACAACCGCAGTACGCCGCGGTGCGGCATACTGCCGCCTACGGCGGCCGAAAACAGCAAAGCTGTTTTCCCTGCGGATATTATACAACACCCGGCGGCTGAAATCAACCGCCGGGCCAAATTTTTTTCACCCCTATGCGGCCTGAAAGGGCCAGAATTCCTCCGGAATATTCTTTTGATAAATGCTTTTCAGAAAATCAAGGCCAAAATAGCTGACATTCCGGTTCATTCCGTGTTCCCGCGCGAGCTCGGGCGTGTAGTCCTCAAACGCATAGACCCGGATGTTCTTGACCCCATAATCGTACTGCGTCACAATCGGGATCATCTTCGCCCGGGTGATCGCGACCTCGCCGGTTTCGCCGTCCTTCGTCACATCGATGTCGAGCACCCCGCCGAGCATATTCTGGGGATTGAGCATCCCGGAAATGAAGTTCCCGACCGAATAGGCCACCAGCGTCCGGTTCCCGTCCGCCCCCTCGAGCCATTCCATCGGCTGAAGCGTGTGGGAGTGATGCCCGAGGACAAGGTCCACCCCCCAGTCTGCAAACATCTGCGCGAGATACCGCTGGTTGTCGTTCGCATCTGTGCTGTTTTCGGTACCCCAGTGGGCGGAGACGACGACAAAATCGGCGTTCGCCTTCGCAAGCTCCACCTGCTCCTTCATCAGGTCATATTCATTGGTCTTGACATACCGCATCGCCGAGTCCTTTGGCAGGGAAAGCCCGTTCGTATGCTCGGTCATCGGCACAAAGCCAAAGGTGATCCCGTTTTTGGCGACCAGCAGCGGCTTTTTCATGTCTTCCTCGGTCCGCCACGCCCCAATGGCGAGGATTTCCGGCTTGCCAGCCCAGAAATCGAGAGTCGCGATCAGCCCCCGCTCCCCCATGTCGAACATATGGTTATTCGAGTGGTTGACCACGTTGAAGCCCATCTTCTCGACATAGTCGCCGACCGCCTCGGGGGAATTGAACATCGGGTAGCCCGACAGCGGGAAGACCGACTCGGCGATCGGCGTCTCCTGGTTGATGAACGCGATGTCCGCGCCAACAAAAAGCTTTTCCACGCCCTGATACGCGAGCGTAAAGTCAAACCCCTCTCCGCCTGCGCGTGCGCGCGCCTGGCTGTAGATGTTGTCGTGGATGAGGTTATCCCCCGCCGCGACAAATCGGACGGTTGCGGGCGGAAGCGGTTCGGGTTCTTCCGTCTCAAGGGTATCCCCAAGCGCGCTCGAAGCATTCGCGGGCGGGGCGGCCGGCGTTTGGCGGTTGAACCCCATGCTCACCGAGAACAGGCCGACCGCGGCCGCGCACAGCGCCACGAGAAGCATGGCCAGTTTTACATTCTGCGTCATCCTATCCTCCAAAGCGGACAAAAGCGTCCGCGGCGGTCTTGTTTGGTTCGGCCCGTTTCGTCAAAAAACGATATTTTATAAATTATAGCATATGTCCCAGTAAAAGAAAAGCGGCCCCGCGTTTTTCCGCAGAGCCGCATCATGCCGCTAATACCATCTCTTTCGCTTTAAGCAGACGATCATTCCCCCGGCAATCGCCGCCATCATAATGAAGCAGAGCGGATAGCCGTACCGTCAGCACAGCCCCGGCATGCGGAGAAAGACCATGCCGTAAACCACCGCGGTCAAGTTGATCGGGATGGGCAGGGCCGAGACGGCCGCGAAAAGCTTGATCACCCCGTTCATCCGGTTGCTGATGCCGGAAAGACAGGGGCCGGGGAGATCGCCGAGCATCCCCCGGTATCGCTCGGTGATTACGGCCGCCCGCTTGATGCGTACACAAGCGTTGTGGAGGCAGGCGTCTTCGGCCAGGAGGCCGGTCCCGCCCCGCACCGCCACCTCTGTCGTCTCGCGCATCGGCCAGAGCGCGCTTTACCACCATCGTCGCGTCTTGTGCGCGTGAATCTTCGCGAGCTGTTCCCTCAACCCGCTCGAGGACATGCTCCTCGAGCGCGCCGGTCCGGCGCCCGATCCTTTCGGGGATATTGAAATACCCCTGCACGATGCCGCAGACGATGAAGGCCGAGGCGCTTTGCCGGCAGCCGCGCCTGTTCCTCGTCGATCCGGCCGATGTCGATCCGGCAGCCCTTCTCCCCCGTGTCCGCGGCGATAAAGGCCGCCGCGTTTGGACAGCCGGCGGTGATGATTCCGTTTTCGGGGTCATACCGGCGCTTTCGAATCAACGGAGCCTCACTGCCCGTTCAAAGCGCGGCGGCTTTCTGTCATTGCAGATGATAGAGGTCCTGCTCAATGCAGAGCTTCGCGCGCTGGGCCGTCTTTTGGTCGGATTGGAGCGCGTTCTGGAGAAACTCCGGGTGCTCCAGCAGGAACGCCCGCATCGCCCCATGCGGCGCCTCGCGGAACGCCTCGAGCATCGCCCGCTGCGCCGGGCTGATCCGCCCGATCCGCTCCGCAGCCTCGAACAGCCCGGAATCCACCGTCACCAGCGCGTGCGGCTCCACCCCGTGCTCCCGCAGGATGTCCGCGCCGCCCTGGTTGCGGTCGACAACCGAAATGCTCGCCGTCATCTTCCCGCCGAAGCCCCTGACCGCCGGAATCCACGCACGGACATAGCTGGAAGCCTCGGTCACGAGATCCGCGATGTGCAGGACCTCTCCCCCGCCGAGATCGGGGACCGGCGCGCTCGCCGTTCCGTCAAAGAGACGGCCCCCGCCGTTTTTGAAAATGGTGATGTGCGGTTTTTTGAGAAGGATCGCCGCCGGAAGCGAGAAGAACCAGTCGCGCCGCTCCCCGCCGGAAATCGCCGCGAACCGGCCCGGGGAAAGCGCCTTCGCCGCCGAGACGATCTCGTCGATCGTCCCCCGGTAAACGGCGTTTTTCTCATACTGCGCCATCGCCGCCGCCGCAACCCGCGCGGAACAGCCGTCCGGCTCCCTGGCCGCCTCGTCGATGAGGGCCAGAAGCTCGTTCGCCTCCCGCTCGGAGCCGTAGAGAAAATGCGTGTTGATGTAATAGGGCCCGATGGTCCCGGAGGTGTACCAGAACGGCTGCCCATCGGGGCAGACGCGCAGGGCGTTTGTCTCAAACAGCGCTTCAATCAGCTTCGGCATGGTTTAAGCCTCCTCCTTTTTCTGGACCTTCGCGTCCCGGACCAGAATCCGCCCGCCGGCGACGGTGTGACGGACCCTTCCGGTCAGCTCCGCCCCGAGGAACGGCGTGTTCTTCGATTTCGATTCGATCTCCGCTTCGGTGAAAACCCATCTTTCCTCGAGATCCGCGAGGGTCAGATCGCAGGCCGCGCCCGCTTCCAGCCTTCCCGCCGGGAGCGAGAGAATGCGCGCCGGGTTCGCGCTCATGAGTTCGCAGAGCCGTTCCAGCGTGAGCTGGCCGGGCTTTACCAGGTGGGTGACGGCGAGCGCGAACGCCGTCTCAAAGCCGATCAGGCCGTTCGCCGCGCGGTCGAATTCACAGTTTTTCGCGTCCGCCCCGTGCGGCGCGTGGTCGGTTGCGATCGCGTCGATCGTCCCGTCCCGAAGCCCCTCGATCACCGCGAGCCGGTCGGCTTCCGAGCGCAGCGGCGGGTTCACCTTCGCGAGGGTGTTATAGCCCATGCAGGCCTCGTCGTTGAGCGAAAAATAGTGCGGGCAGGTTTCGCAGGTGACCTTCACCCCTCTGGCCTTCGCCTCGCGGATGAGCTGGATTCCCGCCCCGTTGCTCACATGCGCGATGTGCACCGGGACGCCGAGGTATTCCGCGAGCAGAATTTCCCGCGCGATCATCGAGTTTTCGGCGACGGTCGGATTCCCCCGAAGGCCGAGGATCGACGCGGTCAGCCCTTCGTTCATCGCGCCGTCGTCCACAAGGTCGAGATCCTCGCAGTGGGAGATGACAACCATCCCCATCCCCGCCGCGTACTGCATCGCGTTTTTCATCAGCACGCCGCTCGACACCGGGCAGCCGTCGTCCGAAAATGCGACCGCGCCGAAGCGGCGCATCTGGTCCATCTCGGCAAGTTCCTTGCCCATCAGGCCCTTTGAGACCGCGCCGATCGGATAGACCTTCGCAAAGCCCGCGTCCTCCGCCCGCATTTTGATGAACGACGTCACCGAAGAATTGTCGTTGACCGGCGCGGTGTTCGGCATGCAGCAGACCGACGTAAAGCCGCCCTTGGCCGCCGCCGCCGTCCCGGTCCGGATCTCCTCCTTGCCCTCGAAGCCCGGCTCCCGCAGGTGGCAGTGCATGTCCACCAGGCCCGGGAACACATGCAGCCCCGCCGCGTCGAGGATCTCGGCCCCTTCCGCGTCCAGCTTCTTCCCGATCTTCACAATCACGCCGTCTTCGGCGAGGATATCGAGCGGCTCGCAGCCCTGCGGCCGGACAACCGTCCCGTTTTTGATCAGCAGTCTGTTCATCTTATCTCCCCTCCCTGTGGTTGATCAGCAGGTCGAGCACCGCCATGCGCACCGAGGCGCCGTTGGTGACCTGCCCGGTGATCTGCGAAACGCCGCTGTCCATCAGCGCCGAGGAAAGCTCCACCCCGCGGTTGACCGGGCCGGGATGCATCACGATCACATCTTTTTTCGCGAGCCTGATGTTTTTGGGGTTGAGGCCCGACACCCGCGCGTATTCCCCGAACGACGGGAACAGCCCCGCGGCCTGCCGCTCGAGCTGAATCCGGAGCGCGATCACCACGTCCGCCCCCTCGAGGGCTTCGCGGACGTCCTGCGTCACCTCGAGATTCCCGACCTGTTCGATGTCCCGCGGCAGAAGGGTCCGAAGGCCGCAGAAGGTCACCTTCGCCCCAAGCTTCTGGAGCGCCCAGAGGTCGCTCCGCGCGACCCGGCTGTGGAGGATGTCGCCGACAATCGCGACTTTGAGCCCCTCGAAGCCGCCCTTGCAGCGCCGGATGGTCAGCATGTCCAGCAGCGCCTGGGTCGGGTGCTCGTTGAGGCCGTCGCCGGCGTTCAGGACCGGGCACGGGACGTTTTTTGCGAGCAGCCACGGCGCGCCCGAGGACGGATGCCGCATAACGATCGCGTCGGTCCCCATCGCGGCGATGTTCCGCCCGGTGTCGATCAGCGTTTCGCCCTTCGCGACGCTCGAGGCTGCGGCGGCGATGTTCGCCGACGAAGCGCCGAGGTATTTCGCCGCGAGTTCAAAGGAAGTTCTCGTCCGCGTGCTGTTCTCATAGAACAGAATCTGAACCGATTTGCCCCGAAGGGTCTGGTTCTGCGCCTTGTCGCCGGAGACGACGATTTTCCGCATCTCCTCGGCGTGGTCCAGGATGCCGGCGATCTCCTCTTTCGTCAGCTCCCGGATGCCGAGCAGGTCCTTTCCGTGCAGTGAAACCATGTGTTTGACCATCCTTTCCCGATGTTCGTCTCCCCCGCCCGGCCGGCGGCGCGCGCATCCGCGCCCCTTCCCCGGCGGAGCCCGCGCTGGTTGAGCGTTGTCTGGAAGTTCTTTCCGACAGAACAAAACAGCAAGAATACTCCTGCTGTTTCAAAAAGAAAACGATGAAGCTGTCGCCGGGTGGAACGGACGGAAGCGCCGGAGAGAGCATGTCCCAATCTGCATTTCCATCCTCCTGTCCGCCCTGATCTGGCTTTTTGGATATGATCCACTTACGCGCCCCGCGCGAAAGAGATCATTGGCCATCCTAAGCCGGTTCCCGCCTTTGAAAGGCGGGGAGGCGTTGGCCAATCCATCGTATCATATCGCTTTGCGGATATGATACCACGTTTGAGGCCTCCTGTAAATCGCCGAACCGAACAAAAAAGGGACGCCGAAAGCGTCCCAATTATGCACCCAGTTCTCTTTTGAGGCGGATGCACTCGGAAAAGAACCGGATTTCTGACTCCGACAGCGAATCCACTTGCAGATGGAGGCGCTCGCGCGCTTCTGTTCCAGCGCACTCGCCGGAAGCGAGTACTTTTAAGTCATTGCCCAGCAGAGAATTTGCATCCGCGCCAAGCGCGTTCGCAATTCCGACAAACACCTCCAGAGAGATGTTTTCGCGGCCGTTTTCAATCCTGCTGAGATATTTCTCATTGATCCCGGCGGCTTCCGAAACGACGGCCTGCGTTTTCTTCTGCTCAAGCCTTAACTTTTTCATCATCTGCCCGATTTTCAAATAGTTCATCGAACGCCCTACCCACACCAATTACAGTTTGACTCTATTCCCACTATATAAGGTTGACCGGCTGTGAATAACTATCCATAATGGAGTTTAGTTAACTATTATGAACTAACAGTTGGTGTTTTTATGTCAGAGCTGAAATTCAAAAGCAACGATTCTGAACCTTTTTCCACAGAACCCATCGATTCAGAAGGCCGCGTCCAACTTCCTACCCCGTTTCTCTCCTCCCTTCCGGAGGGGAAGCCCGCCCTCGCCGACCTCTATGTTCTCGACCCGCTCGGCGGGGTGCTCGTCCTTTCCCACGAAAACCGCTGCGAATCCTGCGGCGCGGGCGGCGTCCTGCTTCCCATCGGCGGGCGGACGCTCTGCCCGTCCTGTGCGAAACAGCGGTACGGCCGAAAGAACGAAAACGGCTTCTGGATTCTGGATGAAAACGCGCCGCCGCGGGACACTTAAAAAAAGAGAACCCGCCGGCCATATCATGGACGCGCGGCGGGCGTTCTGGTAGAATACCGGAAAAGGAATCCGACAGGAGGGCTCCGACATGAAAAATCAGTTCGCCATTCTGCTGTCCGCCGCGCTTCTCGCTCTGTCCGGCTGCGCCGCCCCGGCCGCCGCGGAGAAAGCGCCGCTGCTGGCCCGCGCGGAGCTGACCGAAGCGGAACAGAACATCCTCGACCTCGCAGGCGTGGAGGATCCGCTCCATCTCTATTCCTTCCACGCCGGGGAAGAAATCCAGTCGGCCGAGATCGCGTTGCTCCTCCTCCAGGACGGCGCGTGGAAGCGGGAGGCCGGCTCCGCTTTCTCGCTCGATTCCCCGTCGGGAAGAATCGCCCTCACGTTCCGGGAAGACGGGAGCCGCCGGATCGCCCTCTCGGACGGAAGCGGCTTTACCGCGTGGGATTCGGGCGCGCAGCCGCACGAGCCTTTGGAAGGAATCGGCCGCGCCGCCGCCTGGGAGGACAGCCTCGCCATCGCGCCGAACGTCCCGCTCCCTTTGATGATAGAATATGCTTCTTCAGGCAATTCCCTCGCCGCCTGCAGCCCGGACGCCGTATTCTCGAAGCCGGAAACGCTCGAAGGCTATGATTCGGTCCGCGCCGTCACCGTCACCTTTTACGACCATCCGCTGAGCTGAAACGCCCCTTTGAAAGGAGAACGCCTCATGATTATGCCTGCGCGCGACGGCCTGTCGGGGATCCAGCGCCTTTTCAACCCGGACGATGTCATCGTCCGCGCCTGCCTGGAGGGGATCCTCGGGAAGGTCTCGGCGCTGTTCGACCGGGAGGGAAAACCCGTCTCGGCCCGCACCATCGTCGGGGACTTCTGCCATTTGGCGGGCGAGGCGAACCCCGCGCTCCTGCGCGGCCTCCCCACCGCGACAGAGCGCCCGAACCTGATCCTGATCCCGGAGGGCCGCGCCTGGGAAGCGCTGATCGAATCGGAGTTCGCCGGGCGCTTCGCCCGCTTTCCCCGTTATGCGACGGCGCGGGACCCCGCCGCCTTCGACCGCGAACGGCTCGCGGGCTTCGTGAAGAAGCTCCCGGTCTTCTATGGCATCCGGCCGATCGACAGGGCCCTTCACCGCGCCGCCCTCGCGCAGGAGTGGTCGCGGGACCTCTGCTCCAACTTCCCCTCGTGGGACGCCTGGCAGGCGTTCGGCGCCGGCTTCGTGGTTTTGAAGGAGGGTGAACCCGTCTGCGGCGCAGCCTCGTATGCCGCCTCGTCGGATGCGATTGAGATCGAGATCGACACCAGGGCGGACCACCGCAGGCGCGGCCTCGCCCGCGCGGCGGCGGCGAAGCTGATTCTCGCCTGCCTCGACCGCGGCGTCTACCCGGGCTGGGACGCCGCGAACCGCGAATCCCTCGCGCTCGCCGAACAGCTCGGCTACCGCCCCGGCCGCGAATACCCCGCCTATTCGGTCTCCGGCGCCAGAATCCCGGACGGACGGCCGAAAAGGTGAAGCCGGCGGCAAAATCTGACCGGCGCTTCAGGATCAGACAGCCGGCCGCAGGGCAAGCCCCAAATATCTGACGGTTTCAAAGCTTTCCGCGAATCGCCGAATAGCAACGGCCTCTTTCTTTTGGGAAAAATCGAAACGCCGCTCTCCGTCCCTGCGAACAGCCATATGGCGTCGACCGCTCCCCCTTCAGGGCGAACGTAACGCCCCCGCGTACCAGCGAATGGCCGAATGGCATCATTCGCTTTCTCCTTCGGGGGTGACAGGAGGATTTTCGAGCGGCAAGCGAGGAAATCCGACGTCAAGAGGGGGCGACAGCAACATTTTTGAGCGGCCGGCCGAAAAAACGCTGCGTCAAAAGGGGGCGGCGCCCCCTATGAAAAAATGAGACGAATCACACCAAACAACCAGTACAACAAATACGTCTTATTTTTGCAGGGCCTCCTATGAAGGACAAACGCCCCGCGCATCTTCGCGGGGCGTTTGTCTATTAGAAAAGAGTTGAAAATGGCAGTTTACGGGTTCACAACGTTGATCGGTTTTCCGTCGATAAACGCTTTGAGATCATCCGCTGCGATGTCCATCAGGCGCTGGCGGCTCTCCTTCGGCGCCCAGGCAATGTGCGGGGTGATAATGCAGTTCTTCGCCGTCAGAAGCGGGTTGCCGCCCTGGATCGGCTCGGCCGAAACCACGTCGACCGCCGCGCCGAACACCTTGCCGGAGTTGAGCGCCTCGGCCAGGTCGGCCTCGTTGATCAGCGGCCCGCGGGAGGTGTTGATGATGATCACGCCGTCCTTCATCTTCGCGATGTTCTCCTTGTTGATGATGCCCCGGGTCTCGGGGAACAGCGGGCAGTGGAGCGAAATCACGTCGGATTTGGCGAGCAGCTCGTCGAGCCCGGCGTATTTTAACGTCTCGGATTCGAGCGCCCTGTCCGGGCGGCCTCCGAACGCGAGCACGTTCATCCCAAACGCCTGGGCGATCTTTCCAGCCATCCGGCCGATCCGTCCGAAGCCGATGATTCCCATCGTCTTGCCGGCAAGCTCGATCAGCGGGCGCTTCCAGAAGCACCAGTCGCCGTTGCGCTCCCACTCGCCGCTGTGGCAGGCCTCGCTGTGCAGCCAGACATGGTGGCAGATCTCGAGCAGCAGCGCGAACACATACTGCGAAACCGCGGTTGTGCCGTAGGTCGGGATGTTGCAGACCGGGATGCCGCGCTCCTTTGCGCAGGCCACGTCCACGACGTCGTAGCCGGTGGCGAGCACGCCGACATACTTGATCGACGGGCAGGCCTCGAAGGTCTCGCGTGTCAGCGGGACCTTGTTGACGATCACCGCGTCCGCGTCGCCAATCCGCTCGACAATCTTGCCGGCGGGGGTGCGGTCGTAGACGGTCAGCTCGCCAAGAGCCTCAAAGCCCTCCCAGGAGAGGTCCCCGGGGTTCTCGGTGTAGCCGTCGAGAATCACAATCTTCATGTGGAGTTCCTCCATTTCAGTTGAGAGTTTGGCCCTTTTCCGGAGGGCTTAATCCTCGAGCAGCGCCCACGCGCGGTTTATCACCCGCTTGGTGTTCGCGAGGATGATATCCCCATCCTCGTCGCCCCAGGGCTTTACCTCAAACGAGAGGACATACGGCTCTTCGGCGTTGAAGAAGCCCTCTTCCTTGAGGACGCGGAAGAAGTCGAGAAGTTCGGGGGTGTCGTTCGCGCTGTTCGGGAAGCCGAAGCGCGGATGCTCGTCGCCGTAGGCCTCGCATCCTTTTTTCACAACCGCGTTTCCGATGTGGAAATGATTGATATAGGGGCGCAGGGTCCGGATGACGAATTTTGAAGTCTCATAGGTAGTCGGGAAATGGGAGAGGTCGACCAAAAGCCCGAAGTTCGGGCAAAGGGTCCGCATCTCGGCCGCAAACTTCGCCGCATAGGGCGCCGGGCCGATCAGCGCGGCCTTCGCCATGTCGAAGTCGAACACCTCGAGGTTGACCGTCATGCCCTTGGCCGCCGCATAATCGCAGACGGCCTTGGCCGTCTTCACAAGCTGGGCAAACGCCTGGTCCCTGGTCGCGGGCTCCCACTTCCCGGCGAGGAAGGCAATCCCCTTCGCGCCGAGGTATTCCGCCTCGTCGACCGCCTCGAGAAGGGTCGCCTCCGCCTTTTTACGGCCCTCTTCATCGAGGTCGTTGGGGTTGAGCTTCGGCCCGAGCAGGCGCGGCTGCGCGCCGTAGCAGACCTTCAGGTGGGACTGTTCAAGTATTCTTTTCGCCTTTGCGCGCGTGGCGTCGTCGGCGAATTTTCCGACCTCAATCGCGTCAAAAAAATCGTCGCAGGCGATGGTTTTAATCGAATCAAGCGCCTCGTACGCCGGCGAGGGATGGCTCATCCATTGGATTGTGCCGACCTGAAAATATTTGTGAATGGAATCCTTCATCTAATCGCACCTCTTTCCGCAGTCTGTTTGGCTTTCCGTTTAGACGCCCCTGCGGAGCGGCAAAAAGTCCGCCCCGCAGAAAAGGAGTCAGCCTGTTCCAGATCAGTACACGAATTCCCGCACGCTGTCAATGGCGTTGCCCATCGAGCAGTCCACGTCCGGATCGCAGACGATGTCGATGACCGCGGGCTTCCCGCTTTCCTTAGCGCGCTTTAACGCCGCGCCGATCTCGTCGGGGTCAAAAACGCGCTCGCCGTAGCAGGCGAAGCCCTCCGCGACCTTCACATAGTCTATCATGCCCTGGTTCTCGTGCATCTCAACGGCATACTCATAGCCATAGGCGTATTTCTGGTTCTGGCGGATGAGGCCGAGATAGGCGTTGTTGACCACAACGACGATCACCGGGACGCCGAACTTCGCGCAGACCGCAAGCTCCTGCACATGGAAGGTGAAGCCGAAGTCTCCCATCACCGCGACGGTCTGCTTTCCGGTCGCAATGCCCGCGCCGAACGCGGCGGGAATGTCGTAGCCGAGGCAGCCGGCGCCGCCGCTCGGGAGATAGTTTCTCGGGGAGCCGACGTCCTGAAGCTGGCCGGACCAGATCTGGGTGATGCCGCAGCCGGTTGTAAAGACGGCGTTCTCGCCGAAGAATTTGTTCAGCTCTTCAAACACGCGGTGCGGATTAATGGGTTTGCAGTCATAATCCATTTTGCGGTGGAGCTCTTTGCGCATCGCAGGGATCTTGGCGGGAAGGTCGGAGGCGTTTTTCCAGCCGCGCTTTTCGGCCGCCGCGAGGAGCA
The DNA here is from genome assembly GCA_018716105.1 of Candidatus Fimivivens faecavium. GTDB lineage: Bacteria > Bacillota > Clostridia > Oscillospirales > Ruminococcaceae > Fimivivens > Fimivivens faecavium. Next base: position 36,686 of record DVKH01000017.1, read on the forward strand.
TCTTGATCGCGATCTTCGCATCGGCGACAATGCCGAGGTCCGCCGGGAAGATCTTTCCGATCTCAGACGGCTCGATGTTGATATGGATGAATTTCCGGCCGCCCCGGTAGACCCTGATGTCGCCGGTGTGGCGGTCGGTGAACCGGCACCCGATGGCGAGCACGACGTCGGAAGAGAGGAAAACCTTATTTCCGACCGGCTGGCCGACCTGAATCCCGGCGTGGCCGGCGTTGAGCGGGTGATCGACCGGGATGCCGCCCTTGGCCATATAGGTCGTGATGACCGGCAGGTTCAGCAGTTCCGCGAGCTTTACACAGCTCTCCGTGGAGTCCGACTGCATCACGCCGCCGCCCATCAGGAGGATCGGGTTCTTCGCCGCCGCGACCATGTCGAGCGCCTGCTCGACCTCCTCGGCCTTCGGCGCGGGCGCGACAACCGGCTTGGGGGAATAGGAATCGGGGTCGAACTCGATGTCGGCGTTCTGCACGTCCAGCGGAAGGTCGATCAGCACCGGGCCGGGTTTCCCCTCCCTCGCGAGCCAGAACGCCTCGCGGAAGGTCTCCGCCACCTGGTTCGGGTCGGTGACGCAGTAGGATTTCTTGGTGACCGGCTCGGCGATTTTTTTCATATCGACGCACTGGAACGCATCTTTCCCAAGCTGCGCCGTCACGGCCTGGCCTGTGATCGCGATCACCGGGATGCTGTCGATCTGGCAGGTGTAAAGCCCGGTGGTGAAGTTGGTCGCGCCGGGGCCGGAAGTGCAGAGCGCAACGGCAATCCGTCCGCTCGCGCGGTAATAGCCGCCCGCCGCATGGACGCAGCACTCCTCGTGGCGGTGGCAATAGTGTTTGATCTTTTTGGTCTCGGCCATGTGCTTATAAAGGCCGTTGATCCCCGCGCCCGGGATCCCAAAAGCGTCGGTGATCCCCTCCATCTCCAAAATGCGGACGATGGCTTCGGAAGCTTTCATTTTCATGCTTTCACCCTTTTGATCATATTAATTTTAATAATTAAAATATTGTTTCTATATTTAATAATACTACAGAACCTTCGGCGAATGCAAGGGCTTTCTCCTGTCTTATCCAAAAAATTACGGGCAGCCTTCCATTTTCCAACAGAAAACCGCCCGCGGGGCCTGAAAATATCAAGTTTTAGCCGGCCTTACCAGCAGCATGCTTGTGTTTTCCCGGATCATAGCCAAGCCGGAACGAAACCTGCTGCGCGGCGTCGAGCAAAAACGGCAGCTTGTCGTAAATGTGCTCGTCGGTCATCCGGGTTGCCGGCCCGCTCACTGATAGCCCCGCGATCACCTTGCCGGTGAAATCCCGCACCGGGGCGGCAATGCAGCGCGCGCCCGACTCGCATTCCTCGTTGTCGAAGGCATAATCCTGGCGCCGGACCTGTTCAAGCTCGGCCATCAGCTCCTCTTTGGTCGTCAGGGTGTGGTCGGTAAACCGGGTCATCCCCTTGGTGGCGATCAAATGGTCGATCTGCGGCTCGGTGTAATTAAGCAGGAGGAGCTTGCCAACGCCGGTGCAGTGCATCGGCGCGATATTCCCAATCCGCTGCGTGGTCATCAGCATGGTCTTCGGCCCGGCCACCGCCTCGATGTAAACCACCGACATGTCATGCTCCTCCGCAATATTGGCGGACTCGTTGAAGATATGAGAGACGCTGCGAAGAAATGGGACAGAGATATCGCGAAGGCCCTTCCGGCTGCTGACATTGGAAGCAACCGCACAGATTTTATATGTAAGGAAATATCTTCCAGTGTCAAAATCCTGTGCGACATACCCCTTTTTTTGAAGCGTCGTGATAAACCGCAGCGCCGTACTCGTGTTCATCTCCACCAGCCGCGCGATATCTTGAAGCCGAACCGGCTCTTCCTGCTCCGAAAGCATCTCCAAAATATTCAGCAGTTTTTCGGAGGACTGATTCGGGCGCGTGATCTTTTCATCTCCCGCGGTCTTTCGCATTGGACATCCTCCTCCCTGAATTTCTTTCTAAATGATATTATAGCAATTATTTTAATATTTGCAATTTGGTTTTATGATTTTTATAAACATAAGACCCACGCCGAAACGCCTGCGGCCGCTTTCATATTCAGCCGCAAAAAACCTGTTTCCCTAAATCTCTCCTTTTTTCTCCAGAATATGTGTAATATCCTCTAGAGGAATCCTGATGTTGTGTAAAGCAACACCCGCAATTGCTACTATGCACAAACTGCAATCGGATGTAAGGGGGATTTTTTAAAGGAAAGCCTGATAGCGGGCGTCGACCTACCTGTGGCGTTCGCAATGATCCTGGTTTTATACATTGTCTCAATATCCGCCGCGGTAAATCGCATCGGGCAGAGCGCACAGGCGCTCTCTCAGGGAGCGGCCGAAAAGCCTCAGCCGTCCAGGAACCCGCCGCCGCCATCAACGGAATCCCCGTTCAGATTCAGAAGGATGCCGGAAATTCCCGTGAGTTTCAGGCGCAAGATGTCCCGGTTGCGGAACACAGCGCCCCCGTCGGATTTGCGACAGTAGATTTTCAAAAAAACGCTCGCTATAAAGCGAAACGCCCATTAAGAAGTTATTTCGCGGCCGCAGGGCGGAATGACCCAAAGCTGCGCCGCCCTGCTTTTTCTTTGCCGTCCAACGGTTTGTCCATTCCCGTCCTGAAAATCCAGTAAGCACAATAAAGCAATCCGGAATAAACCTTGCCGCCCAGCCAACGGCGGCGTATAAATGCGCCGCCGTTGGCTGGCCCGACCGGCTTTGCCGTCATCCCTACGAAAGGGATTGTTATTTCCGATTTGGTTTTCTTTTAATACCCAGCAATTTCATATAATCATCAAATTCATCAGTATTGGTCGGTTCAAACATTACCCATTTTCCATCATGATAGGTTTTTGCTTCATCATACTGCCTGCAAACGGCATCAGAAAGAGTATGCCTTATATCTTCAAATCGTGTTCTTTCGTCTTTCCCAAAGATGATCATGAAACCAACGCAATTCTTTTTTGCGTACAGGCAGCAAAGTGTTTTGCCGCCTCTCCGATATTTATACTCGTAGGTCCAATTCTTACCGCCGGAATTCCACACTTTTTCCATTTCGTATTTTTCATCAATAGCCGAACATAACGCTTGCCAGACTTCAAACAAAACTTGTCCGAGCAATTCAGTCATAGCTGATTGGGATGGTATAATTTCAAGCATTTTGTCCCCTCCGTGTCTGGATAGCTCTGTACTCTTGTATAATTCTCAAACGCCTGCTGAATAACGGTATCGGCAGCCCCGCCTCAACCGCATCATAGAGAAAAATATACGCCGTTTTTTATGGCTTTCCTGTTGTGTAACCGAGCGTCCCTCCCCAAAACAGCGGAGCAGGTAAAATCGAGATAATCCGTCCTGCACCGGCGGAGCTGTTCTTTGAAGATCCGCTCCAAATCCTCTTTGGCGTGCATAATTTCCCAGGCCGGCGTCTTTGTGGCAAGGCGATACGATTCCCTCAGCTACCGGCTGAGCGCCTCGCCGGGAAAGCCTTCGCTCTCCCCGTCGTGGTAGCGCCAGGCGGGTTCAGAACAGTTGACGCCGCCCCTCTATCGCCCGGGCAATTATCCTCTGCGCCGCAGGCCGGTCGATGTCCTGCTTCTTTTTATATCGTTGGGGTCTGCGGGTTCTCTCGGCGCTACGCCCCCCCTTCTTTCTTATCGTTAAAATCTTTATGGAAGTATTATAAAATAGAGATAGCATGTTGTCTACCGGATGACGCACTGTTGTCATCCCGCGAATGTTTGGGCTGCGTCCTGCACGGGCTGGAAGAGGACGGCGAGGATATCCCCGCTCCCACCCCTCTGACACAGATCAAAACCAAAGAAAACGAGCGCGCGGATCAGCTTGCCAATCTTCGCAGTTGCGGCATCTCCATCCAAGATAACGCCCCGCACTTTATGAACCGCACTGGGCGCAGCTTTTCATGGCGTGGAAACGATACTGCGCCGCCAACGGCATGTCGCCGGTCAACTTATATGAGCTGCGGCATACCTTTGTAAGCTTGGCTAAGCGCCTTCCAGAGGGCCTTGTATAGCCTATTGCCGGCCATAGCAAGGATATGGATACCTTTGGAATTTACGGCCACAAGATCACAGGAGCCGACCAAAAAGCAGCCGAAAGCCTCGGTGCAATCTATCAAATATAACGGGTTAAAAGCAAGTGGGTTTGAAAGTGGCTTAAAACAAAAATAAACCGCTCTGGAATTGGCTTTCCAAAGCGGTTTTTGTTGGTGGAGACAGGCCAACCAAATCCGAACCCAGAAAGTCCTCGACTTCCTTTAGCGTGATTGTCTGTGTACCGTGCTGATAGTTGTAGGTCAGCACCAGCTTATCGTCATACACATACACGGAATTGACAAAGGTATCAACCAGCCGTTTCTGGAAATCTCGGTCATTGGGATTTCCGTACCGGAACTGAGAAAACCAATGCTCCATATACTCTCGCGTCAGCTTCGGCTTTTGCAGTTCTGCCGTTGTGATGCTGATTGACAGATCCTTGCGCTGCTTTTCCAATTCTTCAAGCCTCTGTTTTGTGGAAACAGTAAATATCCCCTGCTGGATGGCATTGAGCATATTTTCGATGCCCTTTTCCGTTTCGGCAAGCTGACGGCGCAGAGCAAGGATAGTCACATCCTCGCGCTCCTGCATGGCAAGCAGCGCGTCAATGATCTTACTTATCTTTTCCTCATTCAGCACCCGTTCCATTGTCAGCCGGACAACAGCACGTTCGATCCAGTCCTTCTTGACCGCTTTTTTGTCACAGCCTTTTTTACGCTTGGCATTGCCGCATTTGTAGTAATAATGCATTGCTCCGGTGTGACTCTTGCCGCTTTCGCCTACCATCATGCGCTCGCATTTTCCACAGAATAGTTTCGTGGTCAGCAGAAAATCTTCATGTGCTTTCGCCATCGCAGGGGCTCGTTTGTTTTTCTCCATACGCTGCTGAACACGATAAAACAAATCTTCCGGCACGATGGCAGGAACGCCGCCGGGAATGACCACATCCTGATAGCTATACTCACCAATGTACTTGCGATTCTTGAGCAGTGCATTGAAGCTGTTCATATTGAACGGCTTGCCGCGTTTCGTTGTCAGTCCACGCGAATTGAAATCCTCGACGATGGAGCGAACCGTTGCACCCTCGGAATACCGTTCAAAAATTTCTACCACCAGCGGAGCGGTCTCAGGATCGATAACCAGCTTCTGAGTCTGCTTGTCCAGCAGATAACCGAGAGGAATCCCGCCGCCGTTGTTCTTGCCTTTGAGTGCATTTTCCTTTTGCCCGCGATGTATTTTCTCGGACAGTTCTGCTGAGTAAAACTCGGCATAACCTTCCAGCATGGATTCGAGAATGATACCCTCCGGTCCGTCAGATATATGTTCTTTCGCGGACACAACCTTTACGCCGTTCTTTTTCAGAATGTGCTTGTAGTGTGCGCTGTCGTAACGGTCACGGGAGAAGCGGTCGAGCTTCCAGACAAGCACGATTTCAAAGAGTCCCTTTGCGCTGTCCTTGATCATATGCTGGAACTCCGGGCGGTCAGCAGTCTTTGCGGATAATGCGCGGTCAATATAGCTGCCGACGATGGTCATACCGTTGCGCTCGGCATAATCAGTACACTCGCGGAGCTGACCTTCAATCGATTCTTCCCGCTGACTGTCAGAGGAATAGCGGGCATAGATTACCGCGTTCATTCTTCATCACCTGCACCGCTTTCCAGCGCAAGCTCGGTCAATTCACGCAGCTTATTTTGCAGCAGTTGCTTGTCAGGCAGATGCAGTGTATAATCTGCAACCATTGTGGGGGACATGGTTCTGCTGAGTGCGTATTCAACGACGGTATCATCCTTGCCTGTGCAGAGAATCAAACCAACGCTTGGATTTTCGTTTGGCTTTCTTACATCACGATCAAGGGCTTCCAAATAGAAATTCAGCTGTCCCATATGCTCCGGGCGAAACACATCAATCTTCAATTCGATTGCCACAAGACAGGTCAGAGCGCGGTTGTAGAATAACAAGTCAATGAAGAAATCGGTGTTACCAACTTGAACGCGGTATTCCTCACCAACAAAAGTAAAGTCGTGCCCAAATTCCAAAATAAAATCCTTCAAGTGGGAAACAATTTGACGGCGCAAATCCCTTTCCTTATACGGCTCGTTAAGATCGAGAAATTCAAACACATAGGAATCACGCAGTGCAGCCAATCCTCCGTTTCCCGCGACCAATTCCTTGTGCTTTGCATCGGAAAGCATAGTGCGCTCATAGAGCATACTACCGATTTGACGATCCAGTTCACGCTTTGTATAACGGTTGGCAATACACAGACGCAGATAAAATTCGCGGGCTTCATCGGTTTTGCATCCTGTCATAATCAGCAGATTATTTGTCCACGGAATTTCTCTCACCAGTGGTGAGAGTTTTTCGTTGTCACAATAGGTTTCATAAAACTGTTTCATGCGCCAGATATTCTGTGCCGAAAAGCCTTTCACAGTCGGATAATGGGTTTGCAGAAATGCAGAAAAATCCGCGACGATGCTCTTGCCCCAGCCGCCGTCTTTCACTCTTTCGCTGACATACGCGCCGATTTCCCAGTACATCTGAATCAGTTCCGCATTGACCGCTTTCATTGCGCGGGTGCGGGCATTGTCGATGATAGAAATAATTTCATCAAACTGTCCCGTTTTCGGGGTTAATTCCTTGCTCATGTTTTCACCTCCCCAAGCATTTGTATCAGTGTTTTCTTTAGTTTATCGTTCAGCGGAGAAGACGGATCAAAGCACATCTCCACAAATTGCGCAAGCTCTGGATTGTCCTTGCCAACTGGGGGCTTTGCCTGATACAGCTTCCCCTGCGGTTCGTCGCAGCGGGCAAAAATATAGTCCATTGAAACATCGAAATAATCTGCATATTTCCGTAAAAGCTCCACAGTCGGTGTCGCTTGTCCGTTTTCATATCGGTTGATACTGGACTGCGTAGATCCGATTACATCGGCAAACTTCGCCTGAGAAAGGCCGATACTCTCGCGTAGGGAACGCAGTCTGTTACCCAGTTGTTTCATCAAAAGCAACCTCCTTCTCGGGTTAAATATAGTATAATCAAAATCCGGGATAATGTCAACCCGGATTTTGAAATTTATGCGTGAATTCCGGATTTTACAGTTTATTCTTCTTCAATCACAACATCACTGTCATCCATGAAGGAAAGCTGAACAGCACCGTTTGACAACTGTTCTTTTTTACCATTGTACTTTATTAGGTAAAATGGCAGTATTTCTTTAAATTGCTCTGGACAAGGAAGTACTCTCAATTCAGAAACCGTATGAGAAACAAAAAGCATAAGTTCTTTCTTCTGCTCCTCATTCAAAGCCCGGTATAGTTTCTGCCACTGAGCAGTTGTCCCATTACCTTCAAAATGGTAACGGAACATAATCAGTTCCCGAGGCATTGCCAACAATTCAAAGTATTCATCAAGTGTTCTGCCAAATGCTTTATAAAAGAAATCCGATCCGGCTGCCACAACACCCTTTGTTACCTGCAAAATAGCTGAAATTGCGCGAATGGATTTTTTTGTCCAATTCACGCCGATATAATCGCGGTCGGTACGATCAATAGGTGAATACTTCATCGGGAAGGAGAAAATTTGGATACCAAGCTCTCTATTAAGTTCAATATTGATACGCAAGCGTTCATAGAGTTCCTCCGGCTTATCCTTATAATTGAAAAGGATATAGTTGGATATCTCTTTTATTCCATGCTTGTAAGCAGTACGAACAGCAGCACAATATTTATCTTTTAACTTAACATCATCAAAGGCGATTCGCAGTGGTTTGATTGCAAGACGAGCAAGCTGCGCCATATTCTCATCATTGATCTTTCTGCCGTCAACGCCTTGATTGAAATCCAAATAACGTGATTTTGCTGTTTTGCTGCGATATTTTTCAATAATCGGAGTTAATTTGGCTTCATGTTCAAGCATATATTCTGCAAAATTCTCTGTATCTTCTGCTCCAATAACAATTTGGAGAAAAGTATCAAGCATTTCTGTGGACTTAATGCGCTTTTTGAATTTCTCCAAATATGCTATCATCTTATTGTCGAGAAAATCAGCGCGATCCCCGTTATGATAGCGCATCATAACTATGTTATAGGCACCCGGATCAACATATTTTGCCCCGCGTCCAAATCCAGCAGCACATAGATCATCGACCAATGCCTCAAGATTAGGTGTATTTAGCACGTTATTATCCAACAAAAGAAGATGCTGCTTTGGACCATATTTTCGATCAATCGTATTAATTTGTTCGATGATATTGTTGGTAACATGGAAATTTGGTTCCAAAATCGGAACTGCGCAAAAGGAACAATGGTTAGGACAACCACGTGTTGTATAGGCAAAATAGTTGTCTCCTGCCGGATATTCATAATCGGTTTCTTCCAAAATATCGTAGTCCAATGGCAATTGATCCACATTGATATTATTGTCATCTCCCACTACGGAAGTATCAGTGAAAAGACCCGTTAAAATATGCGAACGCGCAATTCCTGTGGCTTTGACTACTCTGTCCGGCATAAGGGATGCCATAATGCCACCAACATACAGTGAATCAACATTATCAACAAGTCGCATATAGTGATTGATAGTCTCTACTGATATTGCGAAATCAAAGGTGAACAGTGTAGTTACATAAATCCTGTCCCAGACCTCTGCATCGATACTTGGCTTTGTACCCTTGACGAAATGCACTTCGTCGCCAAGCATTTTGTGGTAGGTGCTTATTTTCATCAATCCCATTGGGGGATATTTATTCTTATAATTTGGCTCAACTAATAATACTCTCATTTTTTCTTCACGCTCAGTTCAGATTTTATCTTCTCGCGTAATGCCTCGGCAGTTTTAGGATCATCCGTGAAGTAAGTATCTATCACGGAAATAATGCGCTGATACAATTTACGCTCATTCCTACTATACGAGGAAGGCAAATCATTTTTTGTTGCATATTCTGCATTGACAATTTTTTTGTTCAGCGCAGTCACTTTTTTTGTTGCAGTTTCCGTCTGAGAAAGGGCTTTTTCTACGGTTTCTTTGCGCTCGTCGTCAAATGTACCACGCTCTAATGCTTTGCGTACAGTCTTTTCTTCTTTTTCACGAGAACGGGCGATTTTTTCAAGACGGTCAGCAATCTGTTCTCTTTTTTCGTCAGAAGTAATTGCACCGGAGTCAATTTTTTCTTCCAACTCCTTCTGCTCTTCGTTCAGTTTTTTGAGATTACGAAGCGCAGAGGTTGCCTCTGATGTTCCGCGACGATACTTTTTGTTGATGGATCCTGCCCACTCAGACAGAGCTTTCCTCATTTCATTGTAGACCGCGCTTGGCTCAAAATCATCTCTCTGCGAGTTCGGAACTAATTCATCGTGAAGCACATGGATCTCTCCCGCAAACATTCTGTTTGCATTGTGACCTTCGGATGGGAAGAATTTTGCAAAAGTGGTTCCGTTTCCGACAAGAATATTTCCTTTACGGAAACGGATTCCTTGTACAGCTTCATCGGAAATGACACCTGAGAAATCGGTAATAGCCAACCATCCGATATACAACGGCTTGCCGTCAGATGCTTCTTGGTAAATGAACTCCACATCGCGAACATAATCTTTCGTTTTTGTGCGTTCCTGCTTACCGGTTGTCATACTACGAGAATACAGCTTATAAATCGGCTTTCTTCGCGCCCCACGAAGAATCTTGTAGCAAGTAATCGGAAACCCTTTTTCAGAAAAATGTTCCCGAATTTTTCGTGCTTGAACAAACTGCTGGCTGTCAAAATCAATGGGTGCAGTTTCTGCAAGATATCGAACAGCATCTTCTTCATCTAACAGCCCTGATTCCTTCGGCACACCGATCAAGCGTACTTCAAAATAGTGTTTCGCGGCATCCTCCGGCTGTTCGTCAAACATACTGATAGCTTTGAATGTTTCCATGATATCTGATGTTTCGTTGTTTGATTTTTGAAGTAGTTGTTGCATTCGAACGCAGTCACAGGTCATAATGGTTTTTGTGGCGTCTCCAAGGGCAGAAGTGATAAACTGTACTTTTTCTGCATATGCAAGTCCGCCTAAACGACCGATGCCACGGAAGCCTCGTTCTGTAACCCCGTCTTTATCGGACGCACCGATGTTCATCAGTTTTATCCTTGCAATATCCTGCGGTATTCCAAGCCCATTATCTCTGATAACAATATTACGCTTTTTGTTATCGATGAAAATATGTATCTCAGCTTCTGCAGTTTGTAGAATGCCTCCTGCTATTGCCTTGTCGATTGAATCAGAGGAATTCTGAATGTATTCACGATAAACGTGCATCGGGTTTGAATACATTCCTTTTGTCAATATTTCCAGAAGAAATTTTCCGGCAATAGGCTCACTCATTACTTGCTACCTCCTTGATTGTAGGACGGGAATGGAAATTGAATTTTCAACAGCGTCTTGAATACGGGATGGTGGACAATCAAATCGCCCTTTTTCAAGCGTGTCATCATATTGGCGTAAACTGACGGAACAAATTTGTAATCAGGACGAGATACTTCGATGGCATTGGTGCGTCCATAAATATTTGTTCCACAATTTCCCTTAATGCGGTCATGAATCGCGCTTCTAAACTGCTCGGCAGAAAACAGAATTACACCCTCAGAACGTCCGCGCTCTGTAATATCCAGCAAATTTGCAAGCAAGGGAGAATTCTTACTGGAAGTAGAGGGCGCGTACTTATTCAGCTCATCCACAAAAATGATGACTTTCTTGGGGACAGGCTTGTCGCTGATACGATCATCCTGATCAAAATCCCCGTGTTTCAAAGAATAGACAGAACGAATAATATCACCGAAAACAAGGCATTGGAGTTGCTCGGTGAGTCCCGCAATATCTACAACCATCATTTCGCCGCCGTTGATATTCAGTACTTCGTCAGACAAATATACCTGATGCTGTTCCTTCTTACTGGACTTTGCATTAACAAAAATATCGTCGTTGATAGAGTTGTTAATCAGACGACGGAAACGCTGCCAGGACTGAATTAAAATGCTGGAGTTGTCTTTTTTTTCGCTGCCTTTACTGCAAAATTCCTTCAACACATCCTTGAAATTAGCCCAGCTTAAATCACCCTTGAATTCCGGACCATAATCAATATAGTTCAAAATGGATTCGATGGTATAGTTGGGATCATCAACATTAGCAAACAGCATGTCCACTTTATTGATATCGTGTTCAAATGTATAAACAAAGTTTGCCGCCTGCTCTTGATCGAATTGCTCGGCTAAATCCTCAGTTGGTAACGCAGTATTTGCATACAGCTTGTCCTTCTGCTGCCTGTAGGGGTACAGATATTTTACATTCTCAAATGGTGTGCAAGGTACGCCCAGATCCTCCCAGTCTTGACGCTGCGCATCTGTAATCTTTTCATTGGGCTGATGCACATGAAGCAAATCATCACCCTTTACATTCATCACAATGATGGCAACGTCATCTTTGCATTTGTGCTGAATTGCTTTCAAAAGGAACATGACATAGCTGGTCTTTGTCGCCAATCCGGAAATGCCGGAAATGTTCATATGCGCACCTTCTGGACCGATAAGAAAGTCTCCATTGTATTTGATCGGAACAGATACATTATTTCCTGCTTTCATAAGACCCGCTGGAATTGCAGTCTTCTCGTCAATATTGTCGAGACCGAGCGCAACCTGAATATCATCTTCGTCTGCGGTGTATACAGCTGAGCCTTCAAATACAGGCATAAAGTTTTCCTTTGTGTTATGAATGACAGACACTTTTGCATATGAAAGCGACAGCCGTCTTGTCATAGGGGAAATATCCACATTGCCGAAATCGGAGGAAACATAGTTGCTAATATGTCCTGTTCCATCTGTAATGTGGAAAATATCTTGAACAACGCCATACGTGATCGAATCATCTGTTTTGTTATGCACAAGGACAATGTCGAACGGACTTAAAATCGTATCATCGGACAGCCAGAATTGGAATTCATCACAGGAGGAAGGATTCTTTTCTGTGGCAGACACCTTGCCGATCAGTTTTCTTGTACTCATTTTTCTATCTCCTTATTACCGAAAATCTCTTCTGAAATTATTGATGAACACCAAATCGCTTTCAAATGTAGACTTGATAAGCGTTTCCGTCAGATATACTGGGTATAGGTGACTTGCCCATCGTTCATCTCGCCCATAGCAAGTAGGCGAACACTCATTAAGCAGCGACAATGAAATCGTGTCAACAACATCTGTTGGAATTCCACTATCGTAATAGTCCGCCAACGCCATTTTCTCAATCTTGATGATCCCTTCAAGCGGATTTGACACTCTATTCTTTGGACGAATCCTTAAATACCATACGCCAAACCTTCTACCCCGATCATTCTCTTTCAGGAACACAGGGGTGCGTTCCCCATATTCAAGTTTCAAAAGTTCTGCACCAATTTGTGCTCCTCCACGTTTGGATTTGCTGGATGTCGGGAGCATAGGATTGAAGCTTTTTGAAACGCCGATCACATTGTAAAACAAGTCGGCGAATTCCGGTTTGCCGGTGTCTTGCCGGAGAAATTGAAGCGGACCGTCAACCACCAGCATCCGATCCGTATCCAAGGTTCCGGATTTAACCATATCTGAAAGAATACCAATTTCCATATCGTGCATCATGGTATTAGCTTTTGCGATTGCCGCATTAACAGGAATGTTGTGTTTTTCCGGCTCAAAGCGATAATCAACCACTTCCAGAAACATTTCGTGCGCAACTTTTGTCCGAGTGATCCGCTGCTGGATTTCTTTGAAATCTACCGTATTCACCTTATCGCTCAACAGCAAAAGATTCTTTCTCTGTATCGTTTGATGTGACTGGTAGGAATGAAGTTTTTTCTGACCATCTCGTTCTGTGCAGCCAGCACGGATTTGAGCAACGACAACCGGATAAATCTTCTTGCCATCAATCACAATATCGCCAATTTTGTAGGTTCTACGCGAGCCATCCATGAAGAATGTAAAATTTGAGAAGCTGCGATCTTCTGCAAAAAGGTCATACTTTCTGATTTTTTTGGATTTATCCGTTTCGAACGGCTCTCCAATCACCTTGATTTCATCACCCTCATCCTGATACGGCTCTTGGTAGTAATGATCGAGATCGAGGCTCTCATTCTGGTAAAGTGCAACGCCGCACTTGTCAAATATTTTGTTTAGTGTAGGCATGATACACCTCCGTGTTACTTTTATGGCGAATGACCTTTCCCGTCTGGGGAGGTCTACATTCTGCATAGCAGAAGCGGATGCAAAACTGCGGCGAATGACCCTCGGTTCAACTTGGGGGCAAATCCGTTTCGGTTTTTTCCTTATTCCAGAAATATTGCCGCACCTACTGGGAAATTGTGAATCATGCTGAGTATAAGCGCTCTGATCCGCCCATCATCCCACACCCATCCTCTTTGAAAATCAGGGAGCTGTGCCGCGCCAGTGTCCACGGCTTTCATCAAATCAGTAAGCGGTCTGTCATTTGTTTTCATATGCGTCCCTTGCTCCTTTATCTTCATGGCGGCTCTTGATGTATTTCCCGCTCTTGATCCTCGCATCGGCGGGCTTTGGTTCATCGTCTGGAATGACCCAGAATTTCCCGACCCGGATTGCACCGGGGACTCGTCCTTGGCCGCACAAAATCTGTATGCGCCGAGTGGAGATGCCCCACCGCTGGGCGGTCTGTGTGACAGAGAGATATTTCATGCCGCACTCCTTTGCACCGTTCGATAGATACAATAACTCAATTTAAGTATAATCGGAAAAACGAATAAAATCAAGTCCTCTTTTTCATCATTCCAAAAGCGGTTTCCATCCGCTGCTATAAGGGTTTGGGATGACCCCAACAAGTCAAACTGGGCAGACTGGCCGCAAGGCTGTTCTGCCCAGTTTCGCTGCGTGTGGCAACACCGGCTGTGCTTGCTATTCCTCTAAAATCTCATATCCACAGATACCCGCCGCCCCGGAACACCACCGTTCCGGGGCTTTCCTATTCATGAAAACTAAAAAATATTTTTTGGCCGGTACTCATCAAACGCAGAAAAAATGTCCGTTGTAAGGTGAAAGGAGGTTATTTGCCATGGCAGACCGTACCAGACCCATCCGCATTGAGGTGTGTGTCACCGAGCAGGAACGCAATTTGATTCGCCACAAAATGGCGCAGCTTGGCGCCCGGAATATGAGCGCCTATTTCCGCAAAATGGCCATTGACGTTTACATCATCAAGGTGGACTACACCGAGCAAAAGAAACTCGCCGCCGCTGTCAGTCGTGCCGCCGCAAATATCAATCACATCTGTCGTCGTATCAACAGCACTGGGCATTTTTACGAGGACGATATTTCAGAACTGAAAGCCAAGCAATCTGAGATATGGAAACTGCTGAAGCAATGTCAAAAGAACGAGTTATAGCCACATCAGATTATCCACATATGGATTTTCCGTTGCTGGGTTTTCAGGCGATGGATAGACTGACTGCCCAGACGTTCCGTTATTGGATTGCAAGACGGTGGATTTCTGACCGGTCACAGAGGATGAAATTCATACCCAAATCAACAAGAAAGAAACCAACTCTCAATATAGTCATCCATCAATCTATCAATACAATCTTTTGATGGATAGGATGGGATAGGAGATCGCAATGACAGAGAACTTTTTACGCTTTACCATCGATAGCCTCTCAGCATCTTACATACCGTTTCCACGGTTTCTCATGGAGGATAGCCTGGCGGATATATCCAACGATGCAAAAGTGCTGTATGCACTCATGCTGGATAGAGCCAGCATTTCAAAGATCAATGGCTTTATCGAGGCAGACGGCACGATTCGTCTTTATTTCACTGTTGAACAGGCACAGAAGAAACTGCACCGCAGCCGGCAATGCGTGACGCGGATATTCAGGGAACTGGAATCCTGCGGCTTGATCTGCAGAAAGAAGCAGGGACTTGGTAAGCCCGCATTGATCACACTCAATTACCCGTCCAGCGCAAAGCTGATCCAGCCAAAGGAGACGGGCGAAATACTGTCAGGATAAAGGTCGAAAATCAAACGTTTTGTGCCCTGTAAGCGCTTCAAACGCGGTGGGCATATCTTTACTTATCCGCGCTGCAAAACGCGCCTGTACGCCGTGAAGGGAGGCAACGGATGGATAAAAGAAACACCATTGAGACAAGCGAAATTGACACTGCCGAAGTTCCAGAGTTTGTATATGAATCTTTAGCAAGAAGTCTTCTTCCGGTCATTCAGAAGTATTATGAAAGTGACGAGGGCAAACGAGCTTTTTCAGAGTGGAAACAGAAGAAGGACGCTGAGAGAAGCAACACTACATAAAGACAGCGGGAGGATTGCCATACGCGGCAGTCCTCCCTTTCTTGTATTTACCAATCTTCAATTTCCTCAATATAAACAATAAATCCGAACCCGTTTCCGATTGGATAAAGGTTCGGATTATATTGATTTGGTGGAGACGAGGGGAGTCGAACCCCTGTCCGAGAACCCATTCACACAGACTTCTCCGGGCGCAGTTTGTCATTTTAAGATTCCCCCGGACGGACGCCGGCAAACAGGCTTCCGTCTTCGGTATCCTCTAATACGGGATCAGTGCGAGGAAATTCCTGATCTCGTTAACCACTCATCGACGCCTTAACCGCAGCCGTGGTGCTCCGCGGTAAGACGGCGGCCTAATTAGGCCGCGTACGCGTAATTATCGTTCGCGTTTAATTTGTTAGGTTCGGGTATTTAAGCGGTCCCGCCCGCTGCCCGCTATCTGCGCTTCAAGACCCCCGTCGAAACCAGTACGTCCCCGCGTTTCGCTCCGTTATCGGGAGCGCTCTTTCATCGCGCGGTCGATATCCCGCTTCGCGTCGCGTTTTGCTGCGTCTTCGCGTTTGTCGTAGAGCTTTTTGCCCTTGCAGACCCCGACCTGAACCTTGACCAGCGATCCCTTGAAATAAAGGGATAGCGGGATGAGCGTCAGGCCCTGCTGCTGTTTGATCAGTCCGTATAAACGGTTGATTTCTTTTCGGTGTACGAGGAGCTTTCGCTCCCGCATCGGATCGCGGTTGAAAATATTCCCCTGCTCATACGGGCCGATGTGCACCTGCTTTAAAACCAACTCGCCCGAACTGACGTCGCACCATCCGTCCCGAAGGTTCACCGACCCCTTTCGAAGGCTCTTGACCTCAGTCCCGAATAGTTCGATCCCCGCCTCAAAGGCTTCCTCAACAAAATATTCATGTCTCGCCCGGCGGTTGACCGCGATGGTCTTTGTGCTCTCCTTTCCCAACGAGACACCTCCTTTTGCCGATCGCCTTTTTGGTATTATAGTATATCATAGTTTCTTTAAAATAGTCAATGGAATCCACTGTTTTACAATTGCAGGAGCCGTTTTTCCAGAACGCCGGAAAGCCGTTGGTCAAAAATCCAATCCGTCTGGCATTGGTTTCCATCTCCGCTTTGGCATAGGACATGGCCTGCATCCCGCGTCCCGAACGCCGGCCAGGGGCCGCAGTTCCAGGCAGCGCTTTTTGATTTATTCCTTGATTCCTTGTGCATATTTCATTTCTCTTCAGGCTGTCCAGGCAAAATCCCATATCCCCCCTCTTACTTAAAAAACAGCCGCTTTTGCGGCTGTTTTTTATTAGCGGATTTCAATCCGCTGGGACGGCGGAACCGCCGGGGTCCGCTTGGGCAGGTCAATGACCAGCACGCCGTTCTTATATTCGGCCGAAATTTTTTCGGTATCCACCCCTTCAATCGAAAAGCTTCTCGCGAACGAGCCATATTTCCGCTCCCGGCGGATATACTGCTTTTTATCGTCCGAAGCTTCTTCTCTGTGCTCCGCCGAAATGGTGAGGTATCCGTTTTCAACCGAGAGGCGAATATCCTCCTTCTCAAAACCCGGGAGTTCGGCTTCCATCACATACCGGTCGCCCTTGTCCTGAATATCGGTTTTAAACCCGCCGAAGGTGCGGTCCATCTCCCGGAAAAAGTTCTTTTCAAACTGGTCAAACGAGCGAAGAAGCCCTCTTTCCGAATCAAAAGGCATCAGATCAAACATCAAGAAAACCTCCTTAAAATCAACATTACTTTATCAAGGCCAACGAAACTTATATAACCGTTTCCATCGGAACCATCTCTTTCTGTCTTCTTATGTTGACGATTTTATTATAGAAGGCTTCTGTGATTTTTTTGCGGACAAAAGATGACATTTTTATTAATTTTAGCACTCTATACATAAGAGTGCTAATCCCAATTTGAAATAAAAAAGGCGGGGCGGCATGCCCCGTCTTTCTTCATCACATTTCGTTTCGTCCTTCCAGCGCCCTCGTCAGCGTCACATCGTCCGCATATTCAAGGTTTCCGCCGACAGGGATGCCGTATGCGAGCCTCGACACGCGGATGCCCATGGGCTTTATGAGCCGCGATAAGTACATGGCGGTCGCCTCCCCTTCAACAGTTGGGTTAGTCGCCATGACGACCTCTTCCACCTCCGGCCCGAGCCGGGCAAGAAGCTCCTTGACGGTCAGCTCCTCCGGCCCGACCCCGTCCATCGGGGAGATGAGGCCGTGCAGGACGTGATAAAGGCCCTTAAATTCCCTCGTCCGCTCAAACGCGATCACATCGCGCGGGTCGCTCACCACACAGATGATGCTTTTGTCGCGCCCCGGCGCCTGGCAGACCGGGCACAGCTGAGCGTCGGTCAGGTTCTGGCAGACGGCGCACCGCTTGATGTTCCGGCTCGCATCCAGAATCGCGTCCGCGAATTCCTTAGCGCGCTCAGGCGGCTGATTTAAAAGGTAAAACGCCATCCGCTGCGCGCTTTTCCGCCCCACGCCCGGAATCCGCTCGAACTGCTCAATCAGCCTGGTCAGAGGCAGGACATTGTACCCCATCGCTTAGAAAAAACCGGGGACGTTGAGGTTTCCGGTAATCTTCGAGATCTCCGCGTTGGCGGTTTCCTCCACCTGGCGGATCGCCTCGTTGACCGCCGCCCGGATGGTGTCCTCGAGTACCTCGACGTCTTCAGGATCCACGATCTCGGGCTTGATGTGAAGCTCCAACAATTCTTTTTTGCCGTTGACCGCTACTTCAACCATGCCTCCGCCGGAGGTGACGCGGAATTCGCGCGCTTCCAGCTCGGCCTGTTTCGCCTCAACCAGCTCCTGCATCTTCTGCGCCTGCTTGATCATAGAGTTCATATTGGCGGGGCCTCCGCCGAAGCCCTGTGGCAGCCTTGCCTTCATGTTTTGCTCTCTCCAATCAGATTATTTTAATATTTTCATGCTCGGGGAGGGAATTGATCAGATCCTCGAGCGGGTCTTTCTTTTTTTCTTCCTTCGGCCGCCGGTAGGGTCCGAGGCCGCAGCTTCTCCCGGTCGCCATACTGATCGCCTGTTTGATCACCGTTTTGGTGTACTCATTGCTCTTGAGCATGTCGAGCAGGATTGGATTCTGCACATCGATCAGGATTCTTCTCCCATCGTCAAACGCCTTCGAACCCGCCAGCATTCCCGACACCGAGGGGTTGAGCTCCGACAGCGCGTCCAATACTTCCGGCCAGGCCGCGAACGGGACAGCCTCCGCCGCCTTCCCGCGGGAAGCTCTTTCCGCGGGCGGCTTTTCCAGGCCGTGCAGCGAATCCGTCCCGGCGGGCGGTTGGGGGATGCCGTCCGGTTCCTTCAGCCGCGCGGACGCCGGCGCCGGTTTCAGCCGGCCCTCCGCCGCGCCGTCCGCCAAGGCCGCTTCCAGCCGCTCAACCCGTTCGAGCAGCGCCGCCAATCCCGCGGCCCCAGCTCCGGCTCCGCCGTCCCGCATGGGGGAACAGAGGCGGATCAGCGAAAGCTCCAGTTCCGCGCGCTTGACAGTAGAACGGCTCATCTTCGCGAGCGCCTCCTGGAACGCCGAAAGGCCGTTCATGATCTCCGCGAGCGAGAGTTTCCCTGCCTGCTCCCGGAGCCGGCCGATTTCACTGGGAAGGCAGCTGATCAGGTCGGACGGATCAGGGATGGTCTTGGCCAGCATCAGATTTCGGAAATGGCCGGCCAGCTGCTCGCAGAGCCGCTGCGGCTCCATCGATTTCTGGAACAGTTCAGAAGCCTTCTCCAACAGTTTTCCCGGATCCTTCTCAATCATCAGCTCCGCGAGGTCAAATAAATGCTCCGATCCGGCAAGGCCCGCAGCCTGAGCGACCGTCTCCGCCGAAACCGCGCCGGAGCGGGAAACGCAGACGTCCAGAAGGCTCAGCGCGTCTCTCATTCCGCCGTCCGACAGCCGCGCGATCAGGATCGCCGCATCCCGGTCAAGTTCAACCCCCTCCGCACGGCAGACCGTTTCCAGCCGGCCGGCGATGACGTCCGATTCAATCCTGCGGAAATCGAACCGCTGGCAGCGGGAGATGATGGTCGGAAGCACCTTTTGAATCTCCGTCGTCGCCAGGATAAAAATGATATGCTCCGGCGGCTCCTCAAGGATTTTCAAAAGCGCGTTGAACGCACTGGTCGAAAGCATGTGAACTTCGTCGATGATATAAACGCGGTATTTTGCCACCGCCGGGGTAAACGCCGCTTCATCCCGCAGATCCCGGATGCTGTCCACGCCGTTGTTCGAGGCCGCGTCGATCTCCTCGACGTCAAGAATCGCCCCGCTGTCGATGCCGCGGCAGATCTCGCATTCCCCGCAGGGGTTCCCATCCTTTGGATTGAGGCAGTTGACCGCTTTCGCAACAATCTTTGCGCAGCTTGTCTTTCCAGTTCCCCGCGAGCCGACAAACAGATAAGCGTGAGCCGGCTTTCCGGCCGCCATCTCATTTTTCAGCACCGTCGTAATATGCTCCTGCCCCACCACATTGTCAAAATCCTTCGGCCGGTATTTTCGATAAAGCGCCTGCGCCATTTTGGCCCACCTCCCGCCGTTTTCTTCATCCCATACAAAAAACAGGCGGGCGCATATGCGCTCTCACGCGGATGCACAGATTACCCGCGGCGCACAAAACGTACCGCTTAATGCTGCTCGGTTCCCCGCCTGACATGGTTCACGGAGCTTCGTCGCACAGGACCCGTACACCCGCATGACAAAGCATATGCCTGTCCTGCCTGTTTTTCCGGCCAAAAGCCGATTTTATTATAATAACCAAACGGCGGCCCCAATTGGGTCCGCGCGCCGCGGAAGCGGCGTATAAATCGTCTCAAAAACGATTTGGGTTCCTGGTGTAACAAGCGCAGGGCGCGGCGTCAGCCGCGCTGGCCCCGCCAAACGCGGGGCAAATTGGGCCAAAGCCCAATTCGCTGCGGTTGTGATACCATATTTGGAATCCGGGAATCGGCCTTGCCGATTTGGTTGCGTTTTCCCTGCGGTATATTATAAACGAAAACCTTCAAAAACACAAGAACGAATCTCGCGGAAAATTCCGCCCCGCTTTTCCCCCCGGAGTCCCGCCAGCTCCCCGCCGCGGGACTCCGCCGCCTTTGATATTGGTTTTCCGGGCGGGCCGGATCAGCGGGATCCCGCGGCGGAAATCTCGCCTTCTCCCGCCGCCTGCGACTGAGCCGCGGAGACCGTCCCGGATTGAGGGGCTTGCGGCTCCTCTTCAAAAAGTTCAGAAGCGCCGCTTCCCGGCTCCTGCTCCGGCGCGGATGACGGCGGCTCCGCTTGTTCTCCCGCCTCATCTTCCGGCTCTGTTTCCGGCGCGTTCGCCGGCTCATCCTCCCGCTGAGTCCCGTCTTCGCCCTCCGGTTCTTCTATAGGCCCAGAGGAATCTTCGCCTTCCTGCGCTTCTTCCCCGTCAGGGATCCGCACTGCGTCGGGCCGGGACGGCCGCGCTTCCGGAATGCTCACCGCGTCGGGGAATGGGATCGGCTCGGCGGGTTCCGCATCAACATCGATTTCCGGTTCAAGCCAGCCGTTTAGCCGGGCGATTCCATCCGCAATCTGCTTAAAGACCGGGCAGGCGGTGTCGGAGCCGGAATCGCCGCCCTCCACCAATACGACGATCGTATAAAGCGGGTTTTCCGCCGGGTAGAACCCCGCGAACCACGCATGCACCACCTCGGCGCCGTCGACATACTGTCCCGTCTGGGCCGAGGCGGTCTTCCCGCCCGCGCCGCCGGTCTCGGGCTTCGCCTTCTTGCCGCTCCCCTCCTCGACAACCGAGACCATCAGAGAACGGACCGTCGTCGAGGCCGCGCGGGTGAACACCGCGTTCTGCGCATAGACCGGCGTGTGTGACGAGATGGTCTCTCCGTCGTCGGTATAGCCCTCCACCAACCGGGGGACAACGGCGTTTCCGCCGTTGGCGATCGCGCTGATCAGCGTCGCCATCTGGATCGGGGTCGCCAAAAGCTGCCCCTGCCCGAATCCGAGGTTTGCGACCGCGGCGGGCGAGGATAGCTCGTCATAGGTCGGGAGATTTCCGCTCTGGGTGCGGTAGCCGGGCGCAAACTCCGCCGGACGCCCAAAGCCGAGTTCCTGCGCTTTGTATGCGAGCGTCGGCCCCCCGATCTGAAGCGCGAGGGTGATAAAATAGGGGTTGCAGGATTTTTCGAGCGCGCCGGTCATATCGAGCACCCCGTGCCCGTTGAGATTGTGGCAGTGGAACACCTGATCCCCGACCTCGACCAATCCCTGGCAGTCGTATTTGCGGTTGACCGGATATCCCTGCTCAAGCGCGGTCGCGGCCACCAAAAGCTTAAAGGTAGAGCCCACGCTGTAGGCGTAGAACGGCCGGTTGATAAACGGCGAGTTTTTGTCGTTGAGCGCGTCGGCCATGTCGTTTGGATTATAGGCCGGGCGGCTGACCGACGCCTTGATGTCGCCGGTAAACGCATCCATCACCACAACGGCGCCGCGTTCAATCGACTTTGCCGCCTCCTCTGCGACCGCCTGGATCCCCGCGTCGAGGGTCAGCACCACGCCCGCGCCGGAGGAATACCCGGTGTCCACCACTTCCGGCGCGGTTCCGGCGAGCGCGCGGTTTGCGGCGTCGGTGGCGTACCGAACCTTCAGCGAGCCGCCCGTCGCGCCCAGGTATTCGTCGAGCGCCTTTTCAATCCCGGAACCGCCCTGTCCCGTCGCCGGGTCGATCTGCCCGATGATGTGCACCGCGAGCTGGTCATCGTCATAACGCTCGTGGGTTTCGAACACCTCGACCCCTTTCGCGTAGATATCTTCGCGGTTCACCTCGCAGACAAACGGCGTGAGTTCTTCCAGCCGCTTTAAAAGCGCCGCGCGGCCGGAAACCGGCGTCGCCTCCATCAGCGCGTCCGCAGCCTGCGGGCAGGGCATCACCGCCGCCAGATATTTTTTGTCGCGGTTGGTGAGGCGTTCCATGTTGCAGTCATAGATAATCCCTCTCGTCGTCCCCACGTTCAGGACATAGTTCGACTGCTGCGCGGCAGCCTTTGACAGCCCCGTCCCGCTCGTCAGGAACGAAAGCCGGATCACCAGCATCCCGAACAGAAAAATCATGCAGCCAAAGGCTACAAGCGTGCGTTTCATCATTCCCGTCGCCTCCCGGTCTTATCCTATCCTTTATTCTTGACGGGCAGCAGGGGAAATACACGGCCGCACGACGACTTGGAACCGGATAGAGCAAAATCCGGCCCGGGAAAACCCCGGGCCGGAAAACGGCTGTCCTCAAATCCGATAGCGTGAAATCAGCGCTTCCAGTTCACCCTCCTGCGCCGCGAGACAGTCCCCAAACGCGAGCCCCTTTTTCTGGAGCACGCCGGCGATTTCACCGATCATTTTCGGGATCTCCGCCGCGGGGATCGTCCCCGCCGGCCGCGCAAGCCGGAAATCCTCCGATCCGGCGCCGCCGCCCAGAAACAGCTCGTATGCGTCCACAACCTCTTCCCCCATGCGTTTTCGCTTGCCGGAAAAGCCGATGGACGCAAGCTGGTGCCGCGCACAGGAATTCTGGCACCCGGAAATGTGAATTTGCGGGAGGAGACGCGCCCCTTCGGCGTTACGAGCCAGCTCGCCGAGAATCGCCGACAACAGCGCCTCGCTCTTTTCAATGCCGATCTGACAGGTCGGCACGCCGATGCAGCTAACGCTCTGCTCCACCCGCGTCCCGGCGCGGAATCCTTTCGTCAGCGCGAGGAGTTCCCTCGCCTTTTGCTCGCTGAGGTTCCGCACCGCCATGCTCTCCTCCATCGTCAGGCGCACCTCCGCTTCCTCCAGCGGACGGAGGAATTCGAGCACCGCATTGAGTTCCCCGGTCCCGAGCTGTCCGCCGCGCGGGTGGATCAGCACCGTATACTTTCCCTTCTGCTTCTGCGGCAGCAGGCACAGGTCGTCGGATTCCGGCGCCTGTTCAATCTCATTTTCCTGAGCGCCGGCGGCCAGCTCCGGGAACCGGCACTCGGCCTTGACCGCCGCGAGATGCTCCCGGTAACGGCTGAGGAAGCCCTCCGCCCCCATTTTCGCGGGGAGGTACCGCAGGCGCGCCCTCGCCCTGTTCTCGTAGTCGCCCTCTGCGATGAACAGCCGGGTGACCGCCTCGACATGATAGAGCGCTTCCCGCGGGTCGATCGTCTCCCCCAGCGGGATCCCCGCCGCATAGCCGTTTCCCAGCCCCCCGGCGAGCCAGACCTCAAACCGCGGCGCGCCGTTCTCCTGCACCGCGAGAAAGCCAAGATCGGTCGCCCGTGCGTTTGCGGTGTCCCGCCGCGAATTCGAGAACGCGACCTTTAATTTCCTCGGCAGCCGATAGGAGGTGATCTGAGAAAGAAAATATTCGCCGGCAAGCAGCGCGAACGGCGTCACGTCAAACGCTTCTCCCGGCTCCACGCCCGAGAGCGGCGAAAGCGCGACGTTGCGCGGATAGTTCCCGCCGCCGCCGCGGGTGTACAGGCCGTGGTCAAGCGCATCCTCCATGATATCGCAGACCGCGTCAATCGGAAGGTGATGGAGCTGGAAGGTCTGCCGGGTTGTCAGATGGACCTTTTCCAACCCGTAGGTTTGCGCATAGTGATGGATCAGCTCAAGATGTTCCCTGGACACGACGCCGGACGGCATTCTGAGGCGGATCATAAACAATTCGCCGCCGCGCTGCGCATAAACGCCCATCCCGCCCGACTTCGCCTTAAACTCCGCGGCGGTAACCTCCTTTTTCAGAAACCGGTGTCCGAATGCGCGAAACTCTTCTATTTCCGCTTTGAGTTCCTGGTTGAAAGATTGGTTCATAGCGCCATACTCTCCTTGTTCGAATATTGATGTCATGCCTTCTGCCGGCGCAGCCGCGGGCCGTTCAAACTGAATTTAGCGTTCCCCGTTTTGTCCGGTTCCAAACACAAAGCGGCCGCCGGGAATACCCCGGCTGCCGCTTGCCAAGACCTATAAAACCTTTTGCCCGATGTCGGAGCGGCAGAACGCCCCCTCAAATGAAATTTTGCGCAGCGCGGCGTAGGACCGGTCCAGCGCCTCGGGAAGCGTCTCCCCAAGCGCCGTCACGCCGAGCACCCGACCGCCGCCGGTGAGAAAGCCCCCGTCCGCCGCGCGCACCGTCCCCGCGTGATAGACGACCGCGCCCGGGACCTGCCCGTCCGGGTCAAGCCCCCGGATTGGGAACCCCTTTTGATAGGAGACGGGATAGCCGCCGCTCGCAAGAACGACGCAGGCCGCGCAGCCCTCCTTCCGGCCGGCCGAAACCGAAGCGAGCCGTTTCTCCCGCACCGCGAGCATGATTTCAAGAAGATCCCCCTCGAGCAGCGGCAGGACCACCTGCGTTTCCGGGTCGCCGAAGCGGCAGTTGTATTCGATCACAACCGGCCCGCGCCCGGTCAGCATCAGCCCGAAATAGAGCACCCCCTGAAACGGCCTTCCCTCGGCGTTCATCGCCCGGATGGTAGGGAG
The DNA here is from genome assembly GCA_018716105.1 of Candidatus Fimivivens faecavium. Classification (GTDB taxonomy): domain Bacteria; phylum Bacillota; class Clostridia; order Oscillospirales; family Ruminococcaceae; genus Fimivivens; species Fimivivens faecavium. The sequence goes on from DVKH01000017.1 coordinate 61,637, forward strand.
AAAGATCTCCTCCATGCACCGTTTTTCCACCTCCGGGGTGTAAAGCGGGTGAGGCGCGATGGTTCCCATCCCGCCGGTGTTGGGCCCCTCGTCCCCGTCGAGCGCGCGCTTGTGGTCCATCGACGGCGCCATCGGCACAACCGAAACCGAATCGGTAAACGCGAGCACCGAGACCTCGACGCCCTCGAGGAATTCCTCGATGACGACCCTCGACCCGCTCTCGCCGAACTTCTTGTCCTCCATCATCGAGCGGACCGCTTCCAACGCCTCGTTCTCGTCCTTCGCGATGACGACGCCCTTTCCCAGCGCAAGGCCATCCGCCTTGATCACCGCCGGATACCGGTTCTGCGCCCGCAGGTAAGCGGCCGCCCTCGCCGGATCGTCGAAGCTCTCATACCGCGCGGTCGGAATCCCATACCGCCGCATCAGGTCCTTCGAAAACACCTTGCTTCCCTCGATCGCCGCGGCGCGCTTCGACGGGCCGAAGGCAGGGATCCCCTGCGCCTCCAGCGCGTCCGCCATCCCGAGCACAAGCGGATCGTCCGGCGTCACCACGACAAGGCCGACCTTCTTCTCCTTTGCGAGCGCGGCGACGCCCGGAATGTCGGTCGCAGAGACGTCGACGCAGGCCGCGTCCGCCGCGATTCCGCCGTTGCCGGGGCAGCAGTAGATGGTCCCCGCATTTTTGCTCTCCTTCAGCTTTCGGATGACGGCGTGTTCCCGCCCGCCTGAGCCAACCACTAAAATATCCATCCGTTTTCCTCCTTCTGGCGGCGAAAAAGCGCCGCGCCGCCATGCTCCTGTCGGGGCCGCGGCGCGGCGCTGGTCCTTTGATCAGTGCTTAAAGTGGCGCATACCGGTGAAGACCATCGCGATCCCCGCCTCGTCGCAGGCGTCTATGCTCTCCTGGTCGCGCACCGAGCCGCCCGGCTGGATGATGGCGGTGATGCCGGCCTTCGCGGCAAGGTCCACGCAGTCCCGGAACGGGAAAAACGCATCGGAACCCATCACCGAACCCTTCGCCCTCTCGCCGGCGTATTTGACGCAGAGTTCCAGCGCCGTTATCCGGTTGGTCTGTCCCGGCCCGACCCCAACGGTCGTCTCATCTTTCACCAGGCAGATGCCGTTCGAGCGGACGTGCTTGACCACCTTCATCGCGATCCGAAGCTGTTTCATCTCTTCCTCGGTCGGCGCGCGCTTTGTGACGACCTTTAAGTTCTCTTCCCGGAACATTTCGGTGTCAAGCTCCTGAACCAGAAGGCCCCCCGCCACCTTTTTCATGTCGAGCGCGCCAGGCCGGTTCGCCTTCATGCAGCCCGGAAGCTCCAGCAGGCGGATGTTCTTTTTCCTGGTAAGGATCTCCATCGCCTCGGGGCTGAAGGACGGCGCGATGATGATCTCAAGAAAAATCTTCGAAAGCTCCTGCGCGGTTTCCCGGTCCACCTCGCGGTTGAGGGCGACGATTCCGCCGAAGATCGAGACCGGGTCCGCCTCATAGGCCCGGAGATATGCGTCAAGAATGGTGTCGCCGATCCCCACGCCGCAGGGGTTGGCGTGCTTTACCGCGACCGCGCAGGGCCGCTCCGCCCCGAACTCCTTGAGGGTGTCGAGCGCGCCGTTCGCGTCGTTGATGTTGTTGTAGGAGAGTTCTTTCCCGTGGAGCTGCTTTGCCGTCGCAAGGGTGTTGTCAAAATTCCCGACCTCGCGGTAAAACGCCGCCGTCTGGTGCGGGTTCTCACCGTAGCGCAGGTCCTGCACCTTCTCATAGGTGAGGGTCAGGTTTTCGGGGAACGGGCCCTTTTCCGCCTGTTTGCGGAGATAGGAGGCGATCAGCGCGTCATAGGCCGCCGTGTGCTCGAAAACCTTCAGCGCGAGGTCGAACTTCGCCGCCCGGCTAAGGCCCCCTTTGCCCAGCGCCGCGAGCACCGGGCCGTAATCCGCCGGATCGACCACCACCGCCACGTCCTGCCAGTTTTTCGCCGCGGCGCGGATCATGGTAGGGCCGCCGATGTCGATGTTCTCAATCGCGTCCTCAAGCTCCACGCCAGGTTTGAGGATGGTCGCCTTGAACGGATAGAGGTTGATGGCCACGACGTCGACCGGCACAACCCCAAGCGCCTCGACCTGCTTCATGTGTTCGGGGTTCCGCCGCATCGCGAGAATGCCCGCGTGCACCATTGGATGGAGGGTTTTCACCCGCCCGTCGAGGCATTCCGGGAATCCCGTGATCTCGCTGATGCCGGTCACCCTGACGCCGGCCTCAGCGAGCGCCTTCTGGGTCCCGCCGGTCGAAACAACCTCAAAGCCAAGCTCCTCCAGGCCCTTTGCAAATTCCACAACGCCGGTTTTGTCGGAAACGCTGATGATCGCTCTTCTTTTCATCCGTCTCTCCTCTTTCCACCGCCCGTTTCAAAGGCGGGCGTCAGTTTCCTTTTCCTTGCAAACCCTGTTTTTCCTCCCGGGACAGCTCCCGGCAGAGGTCCGCCACCGCCAGCGGCAGCAGCTTCCATTCGGCTTCCTCCATCACCCGCCGCTGGAGCGTTTCGGGCGTGTCGCCAGCTTTGACCTCAACCGCCTTCTGGTAGAGGATCCGCCCGCCGTCGACCACTTCGCTGACGAGATGGACCGTCGCGCCGGTCACCCTGACCCCATAGGAAAGCGCGGCCTCATGGACCTTTAGGCCATAGAACCCCTCCCCGCAGAACGACGGGATCAGCGAAGGGTGTACATTGACAATCCGCCCCCGGTACGCTTCGATCAGCTTTTCCGGCAGGATCACCAGAAAGCCCGCGAGCACAACGAGGCCGATCTCCTTTTCCCGAAGGAGCCGCAGCAGCGCCTCGGCATAGGCGTCCCGGCTTTCAAAGTCGCGCGGCCTGAGAACCGCCGCCTCGATCCCATTTTCCGCCGCGCGGGTGAGCGCATAGGCGTTCTTCGACGACGAGACGCAGAGCGCGATCTTCCCGTCCGGAATGCCCCCTGCCTTTTCGGCGTCAATCAGCGCCTGAAAATTGGTTCCGCCGCCGGAAACGAGGACCGCAATCTTTACCACAGTTCAACCCCCGTCTCGCCTTCCCGCACTTCGCCGAGTACAAACGCCTTTTCGCCGTGCGCCCGGAAAACGCCGATGACCTTGTCCGCCGCCGTCTTTTCGGCGATGATGCACAGGCCCACGCCCATGTTGAAGGTGTTATACATATCCCGCTCCGGGATTTTGCCGGCTTTCTCGATCATTTCGAAAACCGGGAGCACCGGAACCGCTTTTTTCTCGATCGCCGCAAAGAGGCCCTTCGGAAGCGCCCGCGGGATGTTCTCATAAAAACCGCCGCCTGTGATGTGCGAAACCGACTTCACCCCGCCGGCGGCCGCAGCCTCAAGCATGGGCTTCACATAGATTTTTGTCGGGGTGAGAAGCGCCTCGCCGAGCGTCGTCCCAAGCTCGGGGCATTGCCTCCCGACCGTCTTTTCATCGATGCCGAAGACTTTCCGCACCAGCGAAAAGCCGTTGGAATGGACGCCGGAGGACGCGACGCCCACCAGCACGTCCCCCGCCTGCACGCTCTTGGGCGAAAGGACCTTTTCCCGGTCCACGACGCCGACCGAGAACCCGGCGAGATCGTATTCATCCTCCGGGTAAAAGCCCGGCATCTCGGCCGTCTCCCCGCCGACAAGGGCGCAGCCCGCGCGCACGCACCCCTCCGCGACGCCGGAGACGATTTCGGCTACCCGCTCCGGCAGGTTTTTGCCGACCGCGACATAGTCGAGGAACAAAAGCGGCCTGGCGCCGCAGCAGACGATATCGTTGACGCACATCGCGACGCAGTCGATCCCGACCGTGTCGTGCTTGTCCATCAGAAAGGCGATTTTGAGCTTGGTCCCGACGCCGTCGGTCCCCGATACCAGCACCGGCCGGCTGATCCCGGCGAGATCCAGCTCATACATCCCGCCGAAACCCCCGATCCCGTCCGGGACGCTGTGCCCGGCAAGGGTCCGGGCGACATGCGCCTTCATCAGTTCCACGGCCCGGTATCCCGCGGTCACGTCGACCCCCGCGGCTTTATAGCTGTCGCTGAAGCTTTTCTGCATTTCGCTTCTCCTTACTCCATCACAGTCTGTCTCGCGCGCTTTTTGCACTCCGATCCCATCGGAAGTTCGAACTGGAATTTATCGAGCGGAAGGTTCTCCGGGATCCTGATCGGGTATTCGCCGGTAAAGCATCCGACGCAGAAGCCGTGCTGCCTGGTATCGGCGATCGACCTGACCCCCTCGAGGCTGAGATAGCCCAAAGAGTCGGCCGAAATCTTCCTGGCGATCTCCCCGGTCGTCATCTGACAGGCAATCAGCTTGTCCTTGCTGTCGATGTCGGTTCCAAAATAACAGGGGTTGGTGAACGGCGGACAGGAAATCCGCATATGGACTTCGGTCGCTCCCGCCCTGCGGAGCATCTTGATGATGTTCGCGCTGGTGGTGCCGCGCACAATCGAATCGTCGATCAGGATCACCCGCTTTCCCTTCACCGTATCCGCGAGGACGTTGAGCTTAATGCGCACCGCGTCCTCCCTGGCGCCCTGGGTCGGCTGGATGAAGGTCCGGCCGATATAGCGGTTCTTGATAAAGCCGACGCCGTAGGGGATGCCCGACGCCCTTGAATAGCCGAGCGCCGCGTCAAGCCCCGAGTCCGGCACGCCGACGACGACGTCCGCCTCCACCGGATGCTCTTTCGCGAGGAGTTCCCCCGCCTTCAGCCGCGCCCGGTGGACGCTCGCCCCGTCGATCACCGAATCGGGACGGGCGAAATAGACGTATTCAAAGACGCAGACCGCGTGCTCCTGCCCGCAGTGGGTCTTGATCGAGCGCACGCCCCCGTCGTCCGCGACGACGATCTCCCCCGCCTCCAGGTCGCGGATAAACGCAGCGCCGATGCTGTCGAGCGCGCAGCTCTCGCTCGCGAAGACAACCGCCCCGTCCTCGGTCATTCCCATGCAGAGCGGTCGGAAACCGTGCGGGTCGCGCACCGCGATCAGTTTTCTCGGCGACATGATGACCAGCGAGTAGGCGCCCTCGAGGCGCGGCATCGCGTTTTCAATCGCCTTTTCGATCGACGGCGCGGCCAGGCGCGCCTGGGTGATGATATACGAGATCACCTCGCTGTCGTTGGTGGTGTGGAAGATCGCGCCCGAAAGCTCCAGCTCGCGCTTTAAAAGCGCCGCGTTGGCGATATTCCCGTTGTGCGCAAGGGCCATCGGCCCCTTGACATGCCGCACCACAAGCGGCTGACAATTGACGCGGGAAACGGCGCCGGTGGTGGAATAGCGGGTGTGGCCCACCGCCATCGACCCCAGCCCAAGCGCCCCCAGGTTCCGCTCGGTGAAAACCTCCGGCACAAGGCCCAGGTCGGCATGGCATTTGATGATGCCGCGGTCGTTGACCGCGATGCCGCAGCTCTCCTGGCCGCGGTGCTGGAGCGCGTAGAGCGCATAGTACGCGCTCGCCGCAACGTCGCAGCGGATGGGGGAGCGGATGCCGAACACCCCGCACTCCTCATGGATTTGATCAAACATCGGATTTCCGCCTTTCTTTCCTAACCAGCCGTTTTTTCCGTCTTATTCCCCGATCAGGCGCTTTAAGATCTCATGATATGCGTCCTCGACATTGCCGAGATCGCGGCGGAAGCGGTCTTTGTCCAGATGCTCATGGGTCTTGGAATCCCAGAACCGGCAGGTGTCGGGCGAAATCTCATCCGCGAGGATGATCGTCCCGTCGCTGGTCTTGCCGAACTCGAGCTTAAAGTCGATCAGGTCGATGCCCAGCGCCTTTAAATAAGCCTTCATGAAGTTATTGACCCGGAACGCATAGCCGCTGATGGCGTCGATGTCCTCCTGGGTTGCGATCCCCATCCCGAGCGCGTGATAGTGGTTGATCAGCGGATCGCCCAGTTCGTCGTCCTTGTAGCTGAACTCCAGCACGGTGGTCTTGAGCGGGGCGCCCTCCTCCATGCCGAGGCGCTTTGCCATCGAGCCGGCGGCGACGTTGCGGACGATCACCTCCAGCGGGACGATCTCCACCTTGCGCACCGCGGTTTCCCGGTCGGAAAGCTGCTCGATGAAATGGGTCGGAACCCCGGCCACCTCGGTCAGGAGCTTCATCATGTGGTTCGAAACCCTGTTGTTGATCGCACCCTTGCCGGCGATGGTCCCCTTTTTGAGGCCGTTGAACGCGGTCGCGTCGTCCTTATATTCGACGATATAGACCTCGGGATCGTTGGTGGCGTAGACCTTCTTGGCCTTACCCTCGTAAAGCTGCTCGCCCTTCTGATACTGTGCCATGCTTCTGCTCCTCCTTATTTCATGCGCAACTCTGCGTATTGTTTCTCACTCGCCCAGCAGCGCCTCGATATCGAGCGCCGCGTCCTTCGCTTCCACCTCTCTGGCCATCTTTTCCTTTTCCGCCAAAAGCTTTTTCGAAAGCCCCTCGTCCCCAAGGGCCAGAATCTCGGCCGCGAGCAGCGCCGCGTTCTTCGCCCCGTCGATCGCAACCGACGCGACCGGAACGCCGGACGGCATCTGAACCGTCGAGAGCAGCGCGTCGAGCCCGTCGAGCGTCGAGGACTTGATCGGCACCCCGATGATCGGAAGGGTCGTATGCGCCGCGAGGACTCCGCCGAGGTGGGCCGCCTTGCCCGCCGCCGATATGATCACGCCAAACCCGTTTTCCGCCGCGGATTTGGAAAACTGCGCCGCCGCGTCGGGCGTCCGGTGGGCGCTCATCACCCGGACCACAAATGGGACGCCCAATCCGCGCAGGGTCTTGATACAGGGCTTCATCACCGGAAGATCACTGTCGCTCCCCATCACAACCGCCACTTTTTTCATTAATCCTTACCATCCTTTCCTATGTCGCCGGAAGCCGCACCGCACCGGGGTTCCGTTTCCGGAAAAGGCAAAAAACCAAGCTGCGGGAGGCCCGCAGCTTGGTTTTTTGTTTCTTATTTCCGCTTAAAAGCGCACAGGGATGCTCTTTTCCCGTCACGGTGTCCGTTTTCGCGCACCGATGCCGAAGAACAGGGGCGCCGCAGCGACCGACCGGTAAGGAACAGCAACACAATCGACTCCTATCTCAACATCCTGATGTCCGCCGTAACGTCCGTCCAACGGGAAAAACAACTCATCCCATTGTTTTCATTCTAAACGAAACGACGGCAAAATTCAATCAGCTTGCATGGAGATTTTTGAAGATTGTATGCCTTGTGCATTGCCCCATAAATAATGTCATATTCTTAACCAAAATGACGAATCATTCTTTCGGAAGATCGGTGACCATCTCTTTAAAAGAGGCCGCAAGCCCGGCCAGCGACGCGATATTGGACGGGATGATCAGCTTGGTCGCCTTGCCGTCCGCCGCCTTCTCAAACGCCTCAAGGCTCTTGATGGTCAGCACGCGGTCAGTCGGGGAAGCCTCGTTGAGCAGCGTGATCGAGTCGGCGAGCGCTTTCTGGACCATCATGATGGCTTCGGCCTCGCCCTGCGCCTCGCGGATCTTCTGCTCCCGGACCGCGTCCGCGCGCAGGATCGCCGATTCCTTTTCCGCCTGCGCGCGCAGGATCGCCGATTCCTTTTCGCCTTCGGCGACCAGGATCTGGCTGCGCTTTTCACCCTCTGCGCGGAGGATGGATTCGCGGCGCTCGCGCTCCGCCTTCATCTGTTTTTCCATAGCGTCCTGGATTTCCTTGGGTGGGATGATGTTCTTGAGTTCAACGCGGTTGACCTTGATGCCCCACTTGTCGGTGGCGGTGTCGAGCGTCGCGGTGATTTTGGTGTTGATCACGTCGCGGGAGGTGAGTGTGTGATCGAGTTCCATCTCGCCAATGATGTTTCGAAGGGTGGTCGCCGTCAGATTTTCAATCGCGGCGAGCGGGCGTTCGACGCCGTAGGTGTAGAGCTTCGCGTCGGTAATTGTACGGAGACAACGTATTTGAGAAACACGGGATAAACCGGGACAGGACGGGAGACCGCGAGAAAACCCGCTATTTGTGCGGGAAACAGGGCATTTTCACCCGGGACAGGGCATTGATCCGGCCCGGCTCTATCAGACAACTTGAGACGAGGGCGTCGACGCGGTCGTCGTCCTTTTTTCATGCCCTGGGAGGCCCTGGGAGGCCCTACAACGGCGGCGGCGCTGCTGGGGCATATCGTACCCACAACGGGGCGAAACCCTTGAAACAAGGGCATTTGAGGGCAAAAAGAGGGCCGCTCGGCCCGTCCCGGAAGTCACAGCAGCAGACAAAGAGGACGGGCTTCGCGGCCCATGGTCACAGTATAGCAGAGACGGCCCCGGAAGGCAAGCGGGCGAGCTGTGCAAACGGGGCGTTAATCCGTGCATAAATTAACGGCAGGGGGCAAAAACAGGGGTTCGACGGCGCAGATCGGCGAGCCGGGAGCGTTACGAACCGTTATTCCAGGCGTTACGACGACGGCGGCGATCGGGCCCAGGCACGGCAAAACCCGCCCTTTTCAAAGTGACATTTTGAGCGAAATCGTGTCACCCTGTCACTTTGCCAGAAATACCGGGGTTTCCGGGCGTTCTGGGCGGTTTATCCATGCTCGGGCAAAGTGACAGCATTTTGATTTAGTTTTTAATCATAGAAGGGCAAAAAAATCAGGCGGTTCCGTCGCGGGCTTCACGGCTCTCGGCGGGGCCGCTTTTACCGTCGTCGCTCCCGTCGAAGTATGTTGAATAAATAGATTCTTTTTTCTGTTCGACGACGCGCTTGTATTTGAAGTAGGCCAGGTCAAAAAGCTCCTCGCGGTGGGAGGGCGGAAGGAGCCTATACATAGCGATGAGATCCACCTCATCCTCGGACAGAGGAAGGCCGTCGCATGTAAGCCCTCCTCGCTCTTTTTCTGCCCGAAGGTCAAGCTCGAGTTTGCTACTGGCGGCAGGCTCCGAAACGCTACGACCATAAACGAGGAAGTCAAGCGAAACGTGTAGATAATCCGCGACTTTTGTGAGTTTATCGAGGCGAGGACTCTGCTCCTCCCATCTTCTTATAGTGCCATTCCCAAGACCCACATCCCGCTCTAATTGCTTGAATGTGGTTCCTCGTTCTTTAACAATGCTTTGCAGACGGTCAACGATAGACATTGTGCTACTCCTTTCTAGAAAGTCGCAAGTTCTCTATTGACAAGTAGATAGTTTGCGACTATAATATGGGTAGATTAAAAATTTAAGCACATCAAGCATAGCACACCACCCACCAAAAGGAAAGACCAAAGGAGGCGGCGGTAGAGTAAAAGCGAGCGGCGAGGGTCTTTCACCCCCTTTACACGCTCAATTTATTCAAGGCGTCCACGTCATCGGGACAGCGGATCGAAATATGAGAACGGAACCCAGGAGGCCCGCTCTCGGCGGTGAGGCAGAACACGAGGCCCGGCTCCCCGGCAGGGGAGACGAACTCGGCGCGGCAGCTCTCCCCCTCGCAAGAGGCGGAGACGAGCTTCCACCGAATATAGGCGTCAGTTCTAAGAATTGCGGCGACAAAGTCCTTGAGGGAGGGGCAACTCCCCAGGGCATCGGTGAGAATATTCTTTTTCATAATAGGCGACCCTCGCCGCCCGCTTTCGCTCTACCGCGACCCCCTGGGGCCGGAGGTTTTGGCGAACCTCCGCCTCGGGACGTGAACACCGCAAAGCGGCATCAATCAAAGCCTCGGGGATCGGTGGCACGCCCCCGAAGCGGCTCGTTTTCTTGCGAATGGAAATCCCTCTCATTGTTTGCGGCTCTCGCCGCCCGCTTTTACTCTACCACATGCCACGTCAAAACGCAAAGGAGGCCGACCATGAGAAACGGCAAGAAGCCAACCAGGAAGCAGAAGATCCGGCTCGGACAAGCGGGCCTCTCGCCGGAGAACTGGCTCGTCGTGAAGCAGAAGCAGAACGGGGAGCTCGTCATCCTCCACAAGCACACGGACACGATCCGGGTCGTCCCTCCCCTGGGACAGTGACCCCCACACACAGA
>DVKH01000018.1 GCA_018716105.1 Candidatus Fimivivens faecavium
AAATAACAAATGAAAGCGGACGGCATTTTTGCCGTCCGCTTTCTGCCGGAACCGGTCAAAATCAGACGAAATGAATTTCTAAGGAGCCTGTGGTTAAAATTGTTGTGACCGAATTTCATAACACGGGAACCAAACTCCGGGGCGCCCTGGCCCGTCCGGAGCATTTCACAGGCAAGGAACGTGAACGATATGTTAGGACTCATCGGTTTCCTGACTATGGCAATCATCATTCTGCTGCTCCTGCGTTCGAAAACCATCCCCGCCATCGCGTTTGTCGCCGTCCCGACGGTGATGGCGCTCATCGCGGGCTTTTCGGTCGGGGAGATCGGCGGATTCGTCAAAAAAGGCGTCGCGAGCACCTCTTCGATGGCGGCGCTGTTTATCTTTTCCATCACCTTTTTCGGCATCATGACCGACGCGGGCATGTTTGACCGCATCATTGACGCGCTGGTCGGCAGGGCGGGAAACAATGTCGTGGCCATCACCGTTCTGACCGCGGTCATCGCCTGCATCGGCCACCTCGACGGCTCGGGCGCATCCACCTTTCTGATCACCATCCCGGCCATGCTGCCGATCTATCAAAAACTCGGCATGCGCGCGACCACCCTGATGCTGATCTGCACCTCGGCGATGGGCGTCATGAACCTGATGCCCTGGGGCGGCCCGACGATGCGCGCCGCCACCGTGGTCGGCGTCGACCCAACCGACCTCTGGACCACTCTGATCCCAATGCAGGCCGTCGGCCTCGTCATCTGCTTTGCCATCGCCGTGATCATGGGCCGTCTTGAGATCAAAAACGGAGCGGGCTTCGACCCGAACCGGAAGATCGTCGCCAGCGCCGAAGAATCCGCCGTCAGCGGCGAGAAGAAAAAAGAACTTGTCCGTCCAAAGCTGTTCTGGTTCAACCTGATTTTGACCATCGCGCTGATCCTGGTTCTCTCTTTCGCCGATATCCCGTCTTACTACGTCTTTATGATCGGCGTCGCAATCGCGCTCCTGGTCAACTATCCCGGCTCCAAGCTCCAGAACAAGATTATCAAAGCGCATTCCAGCGCCGCGATCACAATGGCCTCGACCCTGCTCGCCGCGGGCGTGCTGCTCGGCATCCTCGGCGAAAGCGGTATCATGGACGCGATGGCGACCGCGATGGTCAGCGTCATCCCCTCCTTCATGGGCCCGTATATCGCGATCATCTTCGGCATTCTCTCGGTCCCGCTCGCCCTGGCGTTCGACACCGACTCCTATTTCTACGGGGTCCTGCCGATCGTTGTCGGCATCGGCGAGAGCTTCGGCGTCAACCCCGTCGATGTGGCGATCGCCCTGGTCGTCTGCCGGAACTGCGCAACCTTCATCAGCCCGGTCGTCCCCGCAACCTATCTCGGCTGCGGCCTTGCGGGCGTCGAGATCAAGGACCACATCAAGGTCTCGTTCTTCTGGATCTGGGGCGTCTCGCTGGTCTGTCTGGTCTCCGGCATCATCCTGGGCATCATCCGGATCTAAATTACCAAAAGAAAAGCGGCCGGGAACGCCTTCCCAGCCGCCTTTTTCTGCTTTCAGGCCGTAATCTTCGCGTTCGACACCAGCCGGAACCCGTCTCCGGTTTTCTCCGCCGTCAGCCGAAAACGCATATCGGCCGTCGGGGCGCCGGTCGTCGGGGAATACCATTCGTAGTCGATCTCGGTCATGCCGCCGCGCTCAGCGGCCGAGACCGCGCGGATACAGACCGGGCCGCCGCCGCGGCCGCCCTCATACTCAAACGCATCTAGCTCCTGCTTATAAAATTTGTTGTCCCGGAGCGTATCATCCGACACCTCAAAATACCGCAGAGCCGTCTCCTTAACCTTCTCGAACGGGAATTCGGAGCCGTATTCCTGCCAGACCTGCGGCCCGTTGATGTCTTCAAAGAGGTAAAGGAAGGTGATCGAAGGGAGTTCATCCGCGTTTGTCCACTCCTGCGCCAGCGCGCCGCACTGGATAAACGGTTTTAAGTAGGTGTTGTAGATCTCCTTGCGCTGGGCGTCGTCCGCAAAAATTTCGCTGTCGTTGACCACCTGGAGCGCCGACAGCTCATAACCCGCGCCGGGCGCCCAGGAAAGATAACCGTACTCGCTCAGCTCCAGGATCCCGCAGTTCTCTTTGGTCACCTGTCCGCCCCTGACCGAATCATACTGCATAAACCAGGTCGAGGTGCAGACGACCGCGCCCTTCGCCCCCGAAAACGCCGCGGTCTGATACTGTCCGTCCCAGCCGTAGGAGTAAACGAGGAGCGAAGCCGTCTCCCCCGCCTCAATCGCGTCGAGGAAGGCCTTCGGCCGCTCCCCGCCCGTCACCGGGACTCCCCGCACAAGAATGACGTCCGCCATTTCAAGCGCCTCCCTGTAGGAGGCCGACTCCGCGATCTCCTCGGGCACCTCGCCCGGATACCGGACCTTTTCCCCTTCCTCCTCCGGCTCGGAGGAGGAATCAGCCTCCGACGAGGACGGGAGCGTCTCTGCCGGGGCCGAGGCGCTTTCGCCCCCGCTGCTCTCCGGTTCCCCGCCGCCCGGCTGGACGTCCCCCCGCTCGCATCCCGCCGCGAACAGAACCGCGGCGGACAGCGCCAGCGCCAAAACAATTCTCTTTTTTTGATATCGGTTCATCTTTTCCGTCCTTTCCGGTTCCCGTCATCTGGGAAGGCCGCCGTAAACATCGTCCCGCCGGTTATTGAGCGCCGGGATCTTCTCTCTGGCTTCGTCCGCCTTCGCCGGGTCGATCTCCGCTAGAATCACCGCCTCGCTTTCGCCGTCCGCTTCGGCGAGCACCTCGCCCCACGGCCCGGCGATCATCGAATGCCCGAACGCCCTGAACCTGGGCTTCTGTCCCGCCTGCGCGGGCGCTATGACAAAGCAGCCGGTTTCAATCGCCCGCGCCCGCACAAGAATTTCCCAGTGCGCCTTGCCGGTCCCTTCCGTAAAGTTCGAGGGCAGGACAACCGTCCGCGCCCCCTCGAGCGCGAGCCTCTGAAACAGCTCCGGGAACCGCAGGTCATAGCAAACCGCCGCGCCGATCCCGCCCAGGACATCGGGCGCCGTTCTGATTCCATCCCCCGGCGCGGTGTTTTTCGATTCCCGCGATCCGCCCGGATGCTCGCCCAAAACGTCGAAGAGATGGAGCTTTCGGTACGAAAATCGAAGCGTCCCGTCCGGCGCAAAGAACGGGGCCGTATTAAACGGCCGGTCCGCCCCTCCGTTTTCGAAGAAGCTCCCGCCCAGCAGCCAGACGCCGTATTCCCTCGCGAGCCCGGACAAAAGCGCCGACGTTTCGCCCCCCGGGACCGGCTCCGCCTGCTCCCTGGCGCCAAAACCGATAAAGTTCATGTTTTCCGGGAGCGCAATCAGCTTTGCGCCCTTCTCCGCCGCCTCCCGGACCAGCCGTTCGGCCGTCCGAAGGTTCTGTCCCTTGTCCGCGCCGGAATCCATCTGGACCGCCGCCGCCAAAAACCGCTCCGACATCGTTTCCGCCCTTTCGCATTGTCCTTCAGCCGGGAAGCTTTCCCCGCCCGTTCTTCCACCGCCGCCAGAGCGCCGTCCCGGCCAGCGCCAGGAGGATGCCCGCCGCCGCGCCCGCGGTGTCGATCATCACGTCCCGGACCTCGCCGCTGCGCCCCGGGACAAACAACTGGTGAATTTCGTCACCCGCCGCATAGGCGGCGCAGATCAGGATCGCAGCGCGCGCCCTGAGCCGCATTGAAAAGGGATAAGTCAGCATCGCGAGCATGGTGCAGAGCCCCAGCGCCGCATAGATGCAGGCGTGCGCGGCCTTGCGCACAGCGAACGACAGGCTTTCGGCCAACCGGGCCAGCTCGGCCTCGCCGGCCAGCGGCCTCACGGCGCGGGCCACCGCCTCGATCACGCCGTTGCTCACCCCGGTGGATTCCTCCCCGGTCTGGGAGGAAAACAGAAAGATCGCCGCCATCACAAAGAGCGGGAGCGCCCGCAGAACCCACCGCAGCGGCCCCCTGTTCTCCGCCCCATTTTTGCAGCTTTCCGCCATCGCAAGCCATCCTCTCTCCTGTGGTTATATTTTAGCACACTCCGCTTCTCATGCATAGTGCCGGACAATCACCTTTCATTTGCATTTTTCCTCCAAACAGGGTATGGTTATTCCAGATGATTTTAACCGTAACGAAGGAGGAATAACCATATGGAAGACACCATCCGCGCGCTTTACGAGGTAGTCCGCGGCCGGAAAGCGCACCCCCAGGAGGGTTCCTACACCTGCTATCTGTTCGATCAGGGCCTCGATAAGATCCTCAAAAAATGCGGCGAGGAATGCAGCGAGGTCATCATCGCGGCCAAAAACAAAAATCAGGAGGAAACGGCCGGCGAAATTTCCGATCTCCTCTACCACCTCACCGTCCTGATGGTGAACGAGGGGATCGAACTCGAAGCGGTCGAAGCCGTCCTCGCCGAGCGGAGCCGGAAAATCGGCAACCTTAAAACCTTCCATGTCAGCGATCACAACACCTGACGAGGCCGCGCGCGCCGCGTTCCGGCAGGCCGCCGCGCGCGCCGCGCAGGGAACCCTCCCCGCCTCCCCCGCGTCGGTCGGCCTCCTCGGCGAAAAGACGCTCCACCGCGCGGTAAAGCTGTTTCTCGAGCCGGACGAAGCCCTCCACGAGCAGAAGATCGGCCCCTACGTCGCCGACATTTTAAACGGGCAGGGCGCGTTCGAAATCCAGACCCGCGGCTTTTACCGCCTCGGGAAAAAGCTCCCCTCGCTGCTCGCCCTCACGCCGGTCACTGTGGTCTATCCGCTCCCCCGCCTGAAATGGCTCGTCTGGGTCGATCCAAAAACCGGCGAAGCGTCCCCAAGGCGCCGCTCGGGCAAGACCTACGGCCCGCTCGACGCCCTGCCGGAGCTGTTCTGGCTGGCCGGGTGCCTGTCAGACCCGCGCCTTGCCGTCCGCCTTATCTTCATCGACCTCGTCGAAATCCGGCTGCTGGACGGCTGGGGGAACGGCGGAAAGCGCGGCTCCTCCCGCGCGGACCGGATTCCGCTGGAACTGTCGGGCGACATCGCGCTTTGCTCCCCCGGCGACTATGCCGCCGCGTTTCTCCCGGGCCTTCCAAGCCCCTTCACGGCGAAGGACCTGCAAAAAGCCGGCCGCCTCTCGCCGCGCGGCGCCGCGTCCGCGCTCCGGGTGCTCTTAGCCGCCGGGGTTGTGCGCCAGGAGGGAAAATGCGGCCGCGCGTTTCTCTACATTCCCGTCTCGCCGCCCCCCGCGCAGTTTCCAGCCGAAACCGGTTGCAAACCGGAAACCAATCTGCTAAAATAGAATCCGCAACAAAATCCATCGCACCGATGGCCCCAATTTTTCTGTTTCTGGGCGTCCAAACAGAAAAGGGGGCCTTTTTTTGCGGAAAAACAGAAACAGAAAGGCTGAACCGTCACTTGAAACCGATTTCAAATCTGCCGGAAAACAAAATGGGCACCCGCCCGGTTTTCCCGCTCCTTCTCTCGATGGCCTTCCCCGCGATGCTCTCGATGTTCATCCAGTCGATGTACAACGTCGTCGACAGCATGTTCGTCGCCCGGATCGGCGAGGATGCGCTGACCGCCGTCTCGCTCGCCTTCCCGATCCAGAACCTCCTGCTGGCCGTCGCGGTCGGAACCGGCGTCGGCGTCAACTCCTACATCTCACGAAAGCTCGGCGAGGGGAATCAGCCGGAAGCCGACAGCGCCGTATCCCACGGCCTTCTGCTCGCGCTCCTCTCCTCCGCCGCCTTCGTTATCCTCGGGCTTTTGTTCATCCGCCCGTTCTTCTCGCTCTACACTGACAGCGAAACCGTCCTCGCCCTCGGCGTCGGCTACACCCAAATCGTCACCTGCGCCTGTTTTGGCATGCAGCTCCACATCGTCATTGAAAAGGTCCTCCAGGCGACCGGCAACATGGTCTACCCGATGGTAATGCAGGCGGTTGGCGCGATCGTCAACATCATCCTCGACCCGATCCTGATCTTCGGCCTTTTCGGCGCGCCGGCGCTCGGGGTCAATGGCGCGGCAATCGCCACGGTGATCGGCCAGCTCGCCTCGATGGGGCTCTCGTTCTGGTTCCTGCTCAGCCGGGAACACGCCGTCGCGCTCCGCCTTCGCGGCTTTCGGTTCCATGCACGCACCGTCCGAGATGTCTACGCCGTCGGCTTTCCGTCGATCGTGATGAATTCGCTCGGCTCGGTCCTTGTCATGGGCCTCAACGGCATCCTCGTCGGCTTTTCGAACATGGCCGTCTCGCTGTTCGGCGTCTACTTTAAGCTCCAGTCCTTCGTCTTCATGCCCGTGAGCGGCCTCATCCAGGGCGCAATGCCAATCATGGGCTATAACTACGGCGCCGGAAACCGAAAGCGCCTCCAGGACGCCCTTTCAGCCTCGCTGCTCGTCGCCGCGCTGATCATGGCGGCTGGCGCCGCGGTCTTTCTTCTGTTTCCTGCCGGGCTTCTTCTCTGGTTCGACGCCTCCAAGGAGATGCTCGCGGCAGGCGTCCCGGCGCTTCGGATCATCTGCCTATCCTATCTGCCCGCCGCCGTCAGCTTTATTATTTCAACCCTCTTTCAGGCGATCGGCCGCGGCTTCTACAGCCTCCTGATCTCGCTTCTGCGGCAGCTTCTGCTGACACTATTGTTCGCATTTCTGCTCGCGCCGGCGCTCGGCCTTACCGGGGTCTGGATTTCGTTTCCGCTCGCGGAAGCCATCGCTGCGGGCGCTTCGCTGTTCCTCCTCGCCCGGATCCGGCGGGAGGTTCCGCTGCTGCGGCGCGAAAAAGCGTAGCCGCTTCTTCCCGCACAGCAAAAAAACGGCGGCCGCGTATCTTTCCGATACGCGGCCGCCGTTTTCCATTGTAAAGGCTAATTTCTCTCAAAAAGTCCCTCTCGAGACGCCGAGCCCCCCGTTCGCCGGTATGGCCAGCGCCCTGGCCCCCGGCGCGGGTTTGGCGGTTCCCTCTGCGCCGTCCTTGTTCTTCGCCTCGCCGGGCTTTTGAATTTCCCCTTCCGCCGCCTGGAGGAACGGGTTGGGTTCATTTCCCGCTTATAATATGTATTCCACACGCGTCCGGCGGTTATATTCCGCCGTTCCGAGGGTGCTGGCCGCGTCGAGCAGATGCATCCGAAACGTTCCCGTCCCCGCGCCGCTTTGAAGGGTTTTCTCCGCCGCAATCTCGCCGCAGACGCCCATCGCCGCCACTGCGGCCAAAGACGCCTCAAACGGCTCCTGCGGACATGCCCCGAGGAAAGCCCCCGCGAGGCAGCCGAGCATGCACCCGCTCCCGGTGATCCGCGCCATCATCGGATGGCCGTTCCGCACGGCGGCTGTTTTCTCCGCCCCCGCGACGAGATCGATCGCCCCGCTTACCGCGACGACGGCGCCGGTCTTTTCCGCCAGCGCCTGTGCGGCGCGCGCCCGCTCGCGGAGGTTTTCCTCACAGACGAGGTCGCCCTCGGCAGCGTCCACGCCGCGGGTCGCTTCGCTTTTTCCAAGAAGCGAGAGGATCTCAGAGGCGTTCCCCCGGATCAGCGAAAAGCGCAGTTCACCCAAAAGCCGCGCCGCCGTCTCGCTTCGAAGGCGCGAGGCCCCGGCCCCCACCGGATCGAGCACCACCGGATGCCCAAGCTCGTTGGCCCGCCGCCCTGCAAGCAGCATCGCCTTCACCCGCTCCCCGTCGATCTGGCCGAGGTTGAGCACCAGCGCGTCGCACCGCCCGGTGATCTCCTCCACCTCCTGCGGGTTGTTCGCCATAGTCGGCGACCCTCCCGCCGCCAGGACGATGTTCGCGCAGTCGTTGATGGTCACCGTGTTGGTGATGCAGTGGACCAGCGGCGCGCGCCCGCGCACCCTAAGAAAAATTTCTTCCCTCTCCACGGCGGCGCCCCCTACTGGTTGATCTGCGAGAGCAAGCGGTCGAGCAGCTTCATCTTCCGAAGGCTCCCAAGCGCCAGCACCGCGAGGAACGACCCCACCATCGAGGCCGGGATGAAGAAGGGGATGTAATAGAACGGCGAGGTAAAGTCCGTCCCGTAGACCAGGTTCATCACCGGGCAGGCGACAACCGCGCTGATGATGCCGGTCCCCACCACCTCGCCGATCACCGCCCAATAGAGCTTTTGGAATCTCCGGTACAGAAAGCCCGAGAGAAACGCCCCGAACACCGCGCCGATCAGCGCGAGGAGCGTCCGCCCGCTGAGCATCCTAAGGCTCGCCGTGATCAACGCCGCCGCAAAGCCGTACCACGGCCCGACGAAAACCGCCGCGAGGACGTTTACAAAATGCTGGAACGGCGCCATCGCCGGAAAATACACAAAGGTGCTCAGCACATAGCCGAGCGCGCCGAACAACGCGGTCAGAATCATCTTTTTGACCGAAACCCTGGCCCTGGTCAAACCTGCCGCTTCCGATTTCATAGGGTTCCCTCCGTTTCGTCTGTCAAAGCTTGTTTTCCGCGAGGTGTTTTGCCGTCTTCTCCTCGATCCCAGGGACCCCTTCGGGCCGGTATGAGATCTTCACGAAGGACAGCACCCCTGGCGATCCCGCGCGGACTGCGATCTTCTGGCATTCCTTGACAACCTCCATCAGCTCGTCGAGATCCCCCTCGAGCGCCGTCTCAAACGGGCCGACAAAGCTCTTCAGGCCGGTCCCCCTGAGATATGCGATCACCTCGTCCACAACGGCGAGCATCTCGGCCCCGGCGTTCTTCGGGAGCACCTGAATGGCAACGCTTGCATTCGGCATCTTGTTCCCTCCTTTCCGGCTGGCTTGTTCCGGCTGCGGTTGGCTGTCCCGATCCGGTTCCGCCTTCGGCCCTCCAAAAAACGGGCCGGGCGCGCTTGACAAAAAAGAAGCGCGCCAAACGTTATGGCGCGCTCCATCAAAGCATGATAAGCTCTTTTGGTGTTTCCCTACGTTGGCATTATCCAAATCAGGTCAACGGGTTAAAACCTTTTGGTTTACTCTCAGCCTGCACACACAAGCACCCCGGAACAATTCAGTTGTTTGGGAGCGGATCTCCGCCCCGTTCGTGGGTAATTATAGCACCGGAGGGACTGGCTGTCAACGCGCTGGGCCAAAAAAACGCCGGCTTTCAGTCCCCGCCTTCCCGCTCCGCCGTCATGATCCGCTTCGGGATGGGCACGGCGTGCCAGACGGCGCAGCCGGCCGATGCGTTCCCTTCGCCAACAGGGTGCGGCGGCCGGGGGAATTCTGCGGCACGCAGGCGAAACCGGACTGAAGTCCCCGTTTGTTGCAAAAGGCGGCGTCATCTGATAAGATAAATCCAGACGCCTGTCCCGTTCCTCTCCTGGCGGGAAAGAAAACGGCCGGAAGGAAGGTCCCTTAGATGATTTTGCTGATTGCCGGGAGTTCGCACACCGGAAAAACGCTCGCGGCGCAGCGGGTGCTTGAACGGTACGCCTTTCCTTATCTCTCGATCGATCATCTAAAAATGGGCCTCATCCGCAGCGGGATTTGTCCGCTTACGCCCGAAAGCCCGGATGAAGAACTGACCCCATATCTTTGGAACATTGTACGGGAGATCATCAAAACCGCGGTCGAAAACGGGCAGAACCTGGTGGTCGAAGGATGCTACCTTCCGTTCGATTGGAAAAAAGACTTTGAAAAGGCTTACCTGGAACAGATCCGCTTTCTTTGTCTGATCTTTTCGGAGAGTTATATTCAAAACCACTACGGCGACATCGTCCGTCACGCAGACGCAATTGAACGGCGGGGGGCGGATTCGCACTGTACAAAGGAGCTTCTCCTGCGGGAAAACCGGGACAACCTCGAGAAATGCAGGCAGCACGGCTGCGATTTTCTTTTGATCGACCGGCCATACCGCGTGGAAATCGAGTTATGACGGCGCATGAGCTGCAAACACGATGCGCCGGCGCATCGCAGAAACGGCCCCGCGGGGGCAGCAATAAGGAGTTTAAAATCGATGATCCTGGAAACCGAACGCCTGATCCTCCGCCCGTGGGAAGACGCGGACGCGGAGGAATGCTACCGATACGCCAAAGACCCGCGGATCGGCCCCATCGCCGGATGGCCGCCGCACACCAGCGTCGAAAACAGCCTCGAAATCATCCGGACCGTGCTCTCCGCGCCGGAGACCTACGCGGTCGTCCTCAAAAGCACCGGAAAGCCGGCCGGCAGCGCCGGGATCATGCGGGCGGGACAGGGTTCCGCCCCGATGGCTGAAACCGAAGCGGAGATCGGCTACTGGATCGGCGTCCCTTTCTGGGGGCAGGGGCTGATCCCGGAGGCGGTTCTATGCCTGCTCGGGCGCTGCTTCGACAGCCTCGGCTGCACCGCCGTCTGGTGCGGGTACTACGGCGGGAACGAGCAATCCCGGCGGGTGCAGGAGAAATGCGGCTTCGTCCCCCACCACACGTCGGAGGGCGTCTCCCCAATGGGCGACGTGCGCACGGAATTCTTCACCCGCCAGACCAAAGCGCAGTGGCGCGCCTTCTGCGAGGGCGCGTCATCGGCCCCCGGGGCAAAAGCCGCCCCCTGACGGGATCCCGCAGAGCCAAACGGCATGCGGCCGCGCCCAGCTTTGCGCCCTTCCCCTTTTTCGGGCGCGCGGCAGGCCCGGCGTCAGCCGTCGCGAACCGCACGCTTTTCCCGCGCTCCGGTTCCGGAGAACCCGCCTATAGCGCGCCCGCCATCCGTCCGGCCCGGCCCCTGGCGGCGCCGCAGTTCGGCCCGGTGTCCAAAACATCGCGCGCTTTTCTTGGGGGAACTTCCCTGTTTCGATTGACATCGAATTTCCAATCGGATATACTGAACACGAAAACTGCATATTCGGATGAGGAGTCCGGGAGAGGCCGCGTTCCGCGGCGCCGAAGGGGACAGTGCGCAACCAAACTCTCAGGCAAAAGTACCGGGCTTTGACGAAACTCTGGAAAGATGAAAGCGGTCTCGCTTTTGTCACCGAAGAAGCAATTCCGCGCCCGTTTTCCTGCGGCCGGGAGAATCTTTCAGGTTCCACGACGGAGGCGCGCCGCTGTTCGGCGCGCCTTTTTGATCCCCCTTTTCCGGCGCCGGCGCGTTGAAACGCAAATCCCATACCCCCTCAATTTACGCGCCGCGTCCAGTCAAAAATTTTGTTCCGCCGGATTGGAAGCGCCGTTTATTTTCACTTTGCCTCTCCCAAAATCAGGCCGGAACACCTGACCGCTCCGCCCGTCCCCGGCGGACGATACGGCCTCTCCGTGGCGCCTTCCGGCGTTTGCCTCACGGCCGTTTCACTTCACTTGGCCCTTCTCCGCCCCCGGCGGGCGGATTTTATCACCCCTATCATCACATTCAGAAACGAGGGAAACGATTATGGAACTCAAAACGCCGCTCTACGACTGCCATGTGGCGCTCAGCGGGAAAATCGTCCCGTTCGCGGGCTATCTTCTCCCCGTCCAGTACCCCTCCGGCGTGATCGCCGAACATATGGCGGTGCGGCAGAAGGCCGGCCTCTTCGACGTCTCGCACATGGGCGAAGTCTTCCTTTCCGGCCCGGACGCGCTGTCGAACCTCAACCGCTTGATGACCAACGACTTCACCTCTATGACCGACGGCCAGGTCCGCTACAGCCTGATGTGCAACGAAAACGGCGGCATCGTCGACGATCTCATCGTCTACCGGATGAACGCCGAGCGGTACATGGTCGTGGTCAACGCCGCAAACCGCCAGAAGGACGCCGCCTGGATGCGGGACCGCCTCTCGGGTTCGGTCTTGTTCGAGGATGCGTCGGACGACTGGGCGCAGATCGCGCTCCAGGGCCCCCGCTCCCGCGATATCCTCGCGAAGCTCGCCGGCGCATCCTCGATCCCCGAAAAATACTATACCTTTATTGAGAACGGCGAGGTCGCCAAAATCCCCTGCATCGTCTCCCAGACCGGCTACACCGGCGAGCACGGCTACGAACTCTACTGTAAACCCGCCCACGCCGCAAAGCTTTGGAACGCGCTGCTCGAGGCAGGGCGCGAAGAGGGCCTCATCCC
Source organism: Candidatus Fimivivens faecavium (assembly GCA_018716105.1). Taxonomy (GTDB): domain Bacteria; phylum Bacillota; class Clostridia; order Oscillospirales; family Ruminococcaceae; genus Fimivivens; species Fimivivens faecavium. Next base: position 12,024 of record DVKH01000018.1, read on the forward strand.
CTGCGGCCTCGGCGCGCGGGATACCCTCCGCCTTGAGGCGGCGATGCCGCTCTACGGCCACGAGATGGATGACGGGATCACGCCGCTGGAAGCGGGCCTGGGCTTCGCCGTCAAGATGAAGAAGCCCGACTTCATCGGCAAGAGCGCGATTGAAGCGCGCGGCCCCCTCACGAGAAAGCGGGTCGGCCTCCTCGTCACCGGCCGGGGCATCGCGCGGGAGAACTGCCCGGTCTACCTCGGCGGCGCCGAGATCGGCCGCACCACTTCCGGCACCCATCTTCCGTTCCTCGCAAAACCCGCCGCGATGGCGCTGCTCGACATCGCCCACACCGAACCGGGCGCCGCAGTCGAGATCGACGTGCGCGGCCGGAAAATCCCAGCCGAGGTCGTGGCGCTTCCGTTCTATAAACGCCCCTGACCGGAGCGCAGCCGCCTCGGCCCACCGGGCAGTACGCCTTCATGATGCTTTTATACCCGGATGGATCGTTTCATCCTGTAACGCTAAGATGTTCCTTTTATTTGATAACGTTGTTTATGTATCCGATCTCTGAACGGACCTGACCAAACAATTGTCATGCTACCTGTTCCCCGGACCGCCGGCGTTTCCGGCCTCTTCCCCTGGAAGAGGAACAGCGTCCGTCTTACGGAAACGGGCGCGCCGCGGCCGCTTGCCGGAATCAGCCGGCAAGTCCGCCCATTTCCGCCCGCGAAAGGCCGGGATGCCGGCCGGCATCACTATAAACGAAACAAAGGAGAAATTGATATGAGCGCGAACGAACTTCTCTACACCAAAAGCCACGAATGGGTTCTCTTTTCCGACGATAAGACCGCGAAGGTCGGCCTGACCGACTACGCCCAGAAGCAGCTCGGCGATCTCGTGTTCGTGAACCTCCCGTCCGAGGGCGACGAGGCCGAGGCCGGCGCGGCGGTCGCCGACGTCGAGAGCGTCAAGGCCGTTTCGGACGTTTTCTCGCCTGTGACGGGCACCATCACCGCCGTCAACGAAGCCGTGCTCGACGCGCCGCAGATGATCAACGAATCCCCCTATGAAACCTGGCTGTTCGAGGTCGGCGGGATCACCGGCCGGGAAGAGTTCCTGACCGAGGCGCAATACGAAGAACTCTGCCAGAAGGAGGGCTGAGTTCATGGGCAGTTACATCCCCTCCACCCCCGCCCAGCGGGAGGAGATGCTCCGCGCGGTCGGCGTTTCCTCCGCCGACGAGCTGTTCGCGGAAGTCCCCGCGTCGGTGCGCTGTAAAGGGCTGAACCTTCCAGACGGGAAATCGGAGCTCGAGGTCTCGCGCGAGATGAGAAAGATTGCCGCGAAGAACACCGTCTTCCCAAGCGTCTTCCGCGGCGCGGGCGCCTACAATCACTACATCCCCTCGATCGTCAAAAGCATCGCGGCCAAGGAGGAATTCCTGACCTCCTATACCCCCTATCAGGCGGAGATCAGCCAGGGGCTTTTACAGTCAATCTTCGAATACCAGACCATGATCTGCGAACTGACCGGCATGGACGCTTCAAACGCCTCGGTCTACGACGGCGCGAGCGCGGCCGCCGAAGCCGCCGCCATGTGCCGCGACCGAAAGCGTACCCGCGCCCTCGTCTCGGCCGCCGCCCACCCCGACGTGATCCGGACGATGCGCACCTATGCGTTCGCCGCCGGGACCGAGGTGGAGCTGATCCCGGTCAAGGACGGCCGGACCGATCTTTCGGCCCTTTCGTCGATGCTCGGGCCGGACGTCGCCTCTGTTTACCTTGCGCAGCCGAACTTCTATGGCTGCCTCGAAGAGGCCGAAGGCTTCGCCGGCGCGGCGCACGCCGCCGGGGCGAAGCTGATCCTCGGCGTAAACCCGATCGCCGCCGCAATCCTCAAAACCCCGGCGGATGCGGGCGCGGACATCGCGGTCGGCGAGGGGCAGCCGCTCGGCATGCCGCTCTCGTTCGGCGGGCCGTACCTCGGCTTCATGGCCTGCAAGGCCGCGATGATGCGCAAGCTCCCCGGCCGGATCGTCGGCGAGACGACCGACGTGGACGGCAGGCGCGCCTTCGTCCTCACGCTCCAGGCGCGGGAACAGCACATCCGGCGCGAAAAGGCCTCGTCCAATATCTGCTCCAACCAGGCGAACTGCGCCCTGACAGCCTCGGCCTACCTGGCGGCGATGGGGCCGCAGGGCCTCCAGGAGGCGGCGCGCCAGTGCCACGCGAAGGCGCACTATCTCGCCGGAAAGCTCGGCGGAATCGAAGGCTTCGGCCTTAGATTTCCCTCGCCGTTCTTCCATGAGTTCGTCACCTTCTGCCCGGTCGATCCGGAAAAGCTGACGGCGGCGCTGGAGGCAAAGGGCATCCTCGGCGGCCTTCCGCTTGAGGGCGATCAGGCGGGCTGCATCCTCTGGTGCTGCACCGAGATGAATTCCAGAGAAGAAATCGACGCGCTTGTGGACGCGGTGCAGGAGGTGTGCGGGAAATGAACGATGTGAAACTGATCTTTGAGCGCAGCTGCGAGGGGAAGGGCCTCGGCCTTCTCCCGGCGCTCGACGTGCCGGAGGCGGCGCTCCCCGACGGCTTCGGCCGCAAAACGGCCCCGCGCCTGCCGGAGCTTTCGGAAACGGAAATCAGCCGGCATTATAAAACCCTTGTAAAGCGCACCTACGGCGTCAACGACGGGTTCTACCCGCTCGGCTCCTGCACGATGAAATACAACCCCCGGATCAACGAGGAGATGGCCGCCCTCCCGCAGTTTACCCAGATCCACCCGCTCCAGCCGGAGCGCACCGCCCAGGGCTGCCTTGAAGTCCTCTGGCGCGCGGAGCAGCTTCTGTGCGAAATCACCGGCATGGACAACATGACCTTCCAGCCCGCGGCGGGCGCGCACGGGGAATTCACCGGCATCCTGCTGGTCAAAGCCTATCATAAGTCGCGCGGCGACGAAAAGCGCACCAAGATCATTGTCCCCGATTCGGCCCACGGCACCAATCCGGCCACGGCGGCGATGGCGGGCTTCACCGTCGTCTCGATCCCGTCGGGCGAGGACGGCTGCGTGGACCTCGAAAAGCTCCGCGCCGCGGCCGGCGAGGACACGGCGGGCCTGATGCTCACCAACCCGAACACCCTCGGCCTGTTTGAGAAGGACATCCTCGAAATCACGAAGATCGTCCACGACGCGGGAGGCCTGGTCTACTACGACGGCGCGAATCTCAACGCCGTCATGGGCGTCGCCCGGCCCGGCGACATGGGCTTCGACGTGGTCCATCTGAACCTCCACAAGACCTTCTCCACCCCGCACGGCGGCGGCGGCCCCGGTTCGGGCCCGGTCGGGTGCAAGGCGTTCCTGACGCCGTTCCTCCCCTCCCCCCGCGTGATCAAAAACGAGGACGGGAGTTTCCGCTTCGAGCGCGACCTCCCGCAGTCGGCGGGCGCGGTCAAGGAGTTCTATGGGAACTTCCTGGTGGACGTCCGGGCGCTGGCTTATATCCTGACGCTCGGGAAAGAGGGCATTCCCGAGGCGGCGAAGAACGCCGTCCTGGCCGCCAACTATCTCATGAAAAAGCTCTCCGAACACTATGACATGGCCTCCGGGCGCTGCATGCACGAGTTCGTCATAACGCTCGAACGCCTCAAGAAGGAGAAGGGCGTCTCGGCGATGGACGTGGCGAAGGCGCTTCTCGATCACGGCATCCATCCGCCGACGATGTACTTCCCGCTGATTGTGCACGAGGCGCTGATGGTCGAGCCGACCGAGACCGAGCCGAAGGAGACGCTCGACGAAGTCGCCGGGGTCTTCGCCTCGATCTGGGAGGAGGCGCAGAAAAACCCCGCCGCCCTCCACGAGATGCCGCTTCACACACCGGTCCGCCGCCTCGACGAGGTCGGCGCGGCCAGAAACCCGAAGATCCGCTACGAATTCGAATAACCATCCAAGTTCCAAAAAGCCGCGAAGCCGATTCGCGGCTTTTTGGAACCCCAGAGAGGGAGGAAGCAACCATGCGCTATGATCTCGCCGTCATCGGGGCCGGACCCGGCGGCTACGTCGCCGCCATCCGCGCGGCGCAGCTCGGGATGAAGGTCGCCGTCATCGAAAGCCGCGAGGCGGGCGGAACCTGCCTCAACCGCGGCTGCATCCCAACCAAAACGCTGCTGCACTCCGCCGAAGCCTTTGACCGGATGCGCCACTGCGAGGCGCTCGGCCTCTCGGTGTCCGGCTGCGGTTACGACATGGAGAAGATGCACGCCCGGAAAAACGAGATTGTCGGGCAGCTCCGCTCCGGCATCGAGCAGCTGTTTAGGGCCAACAAAATCGACCTTTACCGCGGAACCGGGATCATTCTTTCAGCCGGGGCGGTCGCCGTCAAAGGCGAAGGAAGCGAAGAGACGGTTGAGGCCGGGAAAATCCTGATCGCAACCGGCTCAAAGCCCGCCGTCCCGCCGGTCCCGGGTCTGGACCTGCCGGGCGTTCTGACCAGCGACGGCCTTCTCGCCGGGCCGGCGGATCCCAAACGGCTGCTGATCATCGGCGGCGGGGTGATCGGGGTCGAGTTCGCGAGCCTCTATCAGCGGCTCGGGTGCGAAGTGACGATTGTCGAGGCGCTCGACCGGCTCCTGCCAAACATGGACCGGGAGATCAGCCAGAACCTTTCGATGATCTTCAAAAAGCGCGGCGTCTCGGTCCACACCTCGGCGCGGGTGGAAGAGATCGTACAGGAGGGCGAGGCCCTCGTCTGCCGCTTCACCGAAAAGGGAAAGCCCGGCGAGGCCGCGGCCGAGCGGATTCTGCTCGCGATCGGCCGGCGGGCGGCGACCGAGGGACTCTTCGCCGAAGGCGTCTCGGTCGAGACCGAACGCGGCGCCGTCAAGGTAAACGAGCGGTTTGAAACCTCGCTTCCCGGCGTCTACGCGATCGGGGACGTAATCTTCGGCGGCGTCCAGCTCGCTCACGCGGCCTCTGCCGAGGGGATCGCGGCGGTCGAGGGGATGGCCGGGGAAGCGCCGTCGGTCAACCTCTCGGTCGTCCCCTCCTGCATCTACACCGAGCCGGAGATCGCCAGCGCCGGGATCACCGCCGACGAGGCGAAACAGCGCGGGGCTGCCGTCAAGACCGGCAAATTCATCATGACAGCGAACGGCAAGACGCTGATCGAGGGGGCGGACCGGAGCTTTGTGAAGCTCGTTTTTTCGGCGGAGGACGACCGGCTTCTCGGCGCGCAGCTCATGTGCCCGCGGGCGACCGACCTGATCTCAGAGCTTGCGGCCGCGATCGCAAACGGCCTCACCGGGCGGCAGCTCGCCTCGGTGATCCGGCCGCATCCGACCTTCTGCGAGGCGGTGACGGAGGCGGTCGAGGCTGCCAGCGGAAAGGCGATCCACGCGGCCCCGCCCAGACGTTAAAAACGAGGCGCAACAAGTTGTGCCGATTTGCATCGTGGGCTTTGTCTCATTTTTCATAGGGGCGCCGTCCCCTCTTGACGCAGCATATGAGCCGCTTGCCGCTATGCAAATGCTGCTGTCACCTCCAAAGGCGAAAGCGGTCGATGGCTTCCGCCCGACCGCTGGACGCGCGCGGCGTCCCATCCAGACAGTGATTGCCGGGCGCGGGTCTTCGTAGTATGCTAAAGGAAAACGACAATGGGAGGAATGTAAAATGGCAGACAAAATTCGGCTTGCGGACGTGGTTGTGGACTGTCCGGACGAGGAAAAGCTCTGCGCGTTTTATGAGGGGCTGCTCGGCTGGAAACGGTCGGAGCTGTTCGGCCACCCCGCCGTGGTGAGCGAAAACGGCGTGATGTTCGCGTTTGTTAAGGACGATTTCCAGTACGAGCCGCCCGTTTGGCCAGAAGCGCCGGGAAAGCCGCAGAAGCAGCTGCATTTTGACTTCCTCGTGCCGGACGTGGCCGCGGCGGTCGAAAAGGCGGAATCGCTCGGGGCGAAAAAGGCCGATGCGCAGTACGGCGGCGACAATTTCACCACCATGATCGACCCGGCAGGTCATCCGTTCTGTTTATGTAAAGCAAATTAAAAGATCCCGGCACGGCAAAAGTCCCGCCACGGCTCCCCGCCGCGCCGGGACTTTTTCATAGGGGGCTCTGCCCCCTCTTGACGTCGGTTTTCTCCGCCTTCGGCTCTAAAAACCTCCTGTCACCCCCGGAGAAGAAAGCGGTCGATGGCATTCGCCCGACCGCTGGATGCGCAAGCGGCCTGGCTTCATCTTTTAAGCCGAGGCGCGTCAAAGCGAAGCGCCAATGGCGTCAAGATTGCCCCCGCCGGCCAATCCGGCTCTGGCGGGACCGCCCGGAAGGTGGAAAAAACGCCCTGTCCCCGTGGGGATCAGGGCGGCAAGTCGCTCATTTTACTGATGATCGCAGTTAAAACGATCAGGAATTGGGTTCTTTTGGCCAACTGCGAATTTAAAACTAATACCTCTCCCCTTCAATCAGGGCGCAGAGGTCGCGGACCATCTCCTCGCAGCCAAGCGAAGAGAGCGCCGAGAGCCGATCAGCCAGGAGACGGGAGGAAAACGGGCAGCCCTCGAGCGCGTGCGCGAAGACCGAAAACGGCTCCGCCGCCATCGCGTCGGAATAGATTTCGCAGCGTCTGACGACGCCCTCGCCGATCTCGAACTGAATTTCCGCCTCGCCCCAGGAAAAGCGGCCGGATGCCGACGCGGTGAAGGCGAGCTTTCTGCCATACCGCCATCCCCAGGCGGAAAATTGTTCGGTCAGCGCCTCGAGCCGCGTCCGGTCGATCCGCTCTGCCGGGAGCGGTTCGGGCAAAAGGCCGTAAACTCCGCCGAACGCCGTCTTCATCGCCGCGCGCACCTCCTCCACCGTCACGCCGGGATTGAGTTCGCTGAGGTTCACTATCCGCGAGCGGACCGAATCAACTCCCTTCGATTCGAGCTTTTTCCGCGAGACGGTGAGGTATTTTGAAAGCGCCTCCCCGTCCACATCGACGAGGATGGTTCCGTGATGGTAGGCGTTTTCGCCGTGGGTATAGAAGGCGTTCCCCGAAAACTTCCGCCCGCCGGCGGTCACGTCGTTCCGGCCGGTCTTTTCGGCTTCGATCCCGAGCAGGCGCGCCGCGCGGAGAATGACCTCCAGCTGGCGGCCGAGGTCGTAGTCCTTCTTTTTGACAAGGAAGGTGAAGTTGAGGTTCCCAAGGTCGTGGTAGACCGCGCCGCCGCCCGAAAGCCGCCGCGCGAGGCGCCCGCCGTCCGCCTCCAGTTCGGCCGCGCGGCACTCCTTCCAGGCGTTCTGGTTCCGGCCGATCACCACCGTCTTCGCGTTCTGCCAGAGATAGAGGATGCACTCCCCCTCCCCGACCGCTTCAAGCAGAGCGGCTTCGAGCGCGAGGTTATCATAGGGGTTGTGCCCCGTCCCGCCGGCGAGGCGGATGCGTTCTATCATATTCCATTTCCCTCCGTCCGCAAAAGGGCTTCCGCGCAGAATACCCGCGCGGAAGCCCGCTGTTTTTTCAGTGAAGGACTTTTCCGAGGAATTCCCGGAGCCGGCTGTTTTTCGGGTTCCCGAACACCTCGTCCGGGGTCCCGTCCTCAGCGATCCGCCCGCCCTCCATGAAGAGGATGCGGTTCGCGACCTGCCGGGCGAAACCCATCTCGTGCGAGACGACCACCATCGTCATCCCCGACTCCGCAAGCGAGCGCATGACGTCGAGAACCTCGCCGACCATCTCGGGGTCGAGCGCGCTGGTCGGCTCGTCAAAGAGCATCACGTCCGGGTTCATCGCGAGCGCGCGGACAATTGCGATCCGCTGCCGCTGGCCGCCGGAAAGCTGGGACGGATAGGCCGACGCCTTGTCGGCGAGGCCGACCCGCTCGAGCAGCTTTTTCGCCTCGGCCTCCGCCTGGGCGGGCTTCTGCTTTTTGACGATCCGCGGGGCGAGGGTGATGTTGTCGAGGACGGTGAGGTTATTGAAGAGGTTAAACTGCTGGAACACCATTCCCATCTTCTCGCGCAGATGGTTGAGGTTGTGCCCCGCCCGCATCAGCGATTCCCCGTGGAACAGGATGTCGCCGCCGGTCGGGGTTTCGAGGCGGTTGAGGCAGCGGAGAAAGGTCGATTTCCCCGCGCCGGACGCGCCGATCACAACGACCACCTCGCCTTTCCGGATAACGGTGTCGATCCCCTTGAGGACATGGAGATGGCCGAAACCCATGTTGAGGTCTTTGACCTCGAGAATCACGTCGCCGATTTGTTTTTCAGTGTTCATCCGCGCGCAGCCTCCTTTCGACAAGCCCCATCAGCCGCGAGGTCGTGAAGGTCATCACGAAGTAGATGACCGCGCAGACGATCAGCGATTCAAAGTAGCGGTAGGAACTCGAATACACCTGCGAAGTATTGAACATCAGCTCGGTGATGCCGATGACCATGACGATCGACGACTCCTTGATCAGGGTGACAAACTCGTTTCCAAGCGCGGGCAGGATGTTTTTAAACGCCTGCGGGAGGACGATATGGCGCATGGCCTGCCCCCCGGTCATGCCGAGCGAACGCGCCGCCTCGGTCTGGCCCCTGTCGACCGCCTGAATGCCCGCGCGGACGATCTCGGCAATGTATGCGCCGGAGTTGAGGCCAAGCGCAAGGATACCGGACGCGAAGCGCGGAAAGTCGAACCCAAGGCCGGTGATGTTCGGAAAGCGCAGGCCCATCTGGGGAAGCGCGTAGAAGATAAAGAAAATCTGCACCATCAGCGGCGTTCCACGGATGAATTCGACATAGAACGCCGACAGGAACGACAGCGGATTAAAGCGCGCAGCCCGCCGAAGGCCGAAACGCTCGAGAAATTTGAGCGGATACCATTTGGAGAGCCGCAGAATCGCCAGAAACACGCCGACCACGACGCCGATCAGAATGGTCGCAAGCGAGAGGAGCAGCGTCGTCTTTGCGCCATTGACGAACATCGGCCAGTATTTCGGCAGAAAGGAAAAGTTTAAATCCATGCGTTGTGCCCCTTTCACACAGGCCGGAGTGTTTTGTCCGGTCCGCGCGGCTTTCGGGCGGCATGCCCTGCGCTCTTAGACAAAACCCCTGTCAGAAATAGAATGCCCCAAAATCTTAAAAGTCACAGCGATGCGGACCGGCAGAGATTCGCGCCAGTCCGCATTCCACTCCAGGGCCGCAGGCCCCGACAAAACCAATTAGTCGTTGACAATCTGCTCTTTCGCCAGCTCGATGTTCGCATCGTAGATCTCCTGCATCTCGCCGCTCGCGATCATCTCCTGGATAACCTCATTGACGACGGCCATCAGGTCATCGGATCCCTTTGCCATAGTGATTGCAACGCCGCCGTCCTCGTCCAGGACTTCATACGGCGCGATCGCAAGCTCTTCCGAAAGGGCCGCGACATAGCAGTCCGCAACCGGGGCCTCGACGCAGATGGCGTCGATGTTGCCGTTTTTCAGCTCCTGCACCAGGGTGCTGACTTTGGGGAGGATGAGGTTTTTCGCATCGGTGAATTCCTCGACCAGGAGGGTGTTCTGCACGGTGCCAAGCTGGGCGCCGATGGTCTTATCTTTAAAATCTTCTCTGGTCTGGTACTGGTCGGCGTTCTCCTTGAGGACGATAAAGCAGTTGGTGGAATCGTAGTAGAGATCCGAGAAGTCAATGACTTCCTTCCGATCTTCGCTCGGGGTCATCGAACCGGCAATGTCGATCGCGCCGGACTGAAGCGAGGGGATCAGCGAATCAAATGCCATCTCAGAGGTGACAAGCTCGACCCCGAGTTTTTCGGCGATCTTCCTGCCGAGGTCCACGTCCATGCCGACGCCGACCGACTGCCCGTCCTCCACAACGATAAATTCGAACGGCGGATAGGTCGACTCCGTTCCGAAGACGAGGGTTCCCTTCTCCTTGATCTTGTCAATGGTCGGGGTCTCCGCCGCTTCAGACGAAGAGGGCGGGGTGGATCCGGACTCGGAAGGGGCCGCCGAAGAAGACGTCCCGCCGCCGCAGCCCGCGAGGGCCGACAGGCCAAACAGCATCGCAAGGGCCAGAGCGGCCGTTTTGCTCGTTTTTTTCATATCTGGCATCTCCTATTCAATCTTTGATGTTGTCATTATACACGCCATGCAATAAGAACGCAAGTATTTTCGAATATTTTCTTAAAATATTCTATTTTATCTAAATAATATGCATTTATACATTTTAGAGCACGGTTTCCCGCGCTTTCGCCCAGGCACGGGCTGCTGCCCGTTCCGCGGCTTCGGCAAACGCCGCATCCCTTCCGGCGCATTCGCGGGTCCGGACGGTTCTTCCGCCGACGAGCGCCGTTTCAATCTCATCCGGCGACGCGCCGTAAACGAAGTTGATCAGCGGATAGTTGTGCGGCCGCAGGCGGGCGGGGTTTACGATCAGCAGATCGGCCTTGAACCCGGGTTCAATCCGCCCGAGCGGCTCGCCGAGGGCCTGGGCCCCCGCGATGGTCGCGGCGTAGAACGCATCCGAGGCCTGATACTGCGCGGCGTTCCCGGTCTGGAGCTTTGCGCCGAAGGCCGCGGCCTTCATCTCCTCGAGCATCGAAACGCCGTAATACCCAGTGCCGAGCGCCGTGTTGATATCCTGGCGCAAAAACGCAACCGCCGGGAACGGCAGCGCGTCCTGCATCGCCGAGACGGCCGAAAGGGCGACGCTCGCGCCCGCGGTCCGGATCCGCTCGCGGTCGTAAAAGTCGGTGAACACGCTCTGGAGCAGCACGGTCCGGCCGGTCAGCGCGCCCGCATCCCCGGCGGCTGCAACCGGCGATTTTCCGTACCGCACGCGGGAAAGGCTCTCTTCATACCGGCTGTACCCCGAATAGAGGAACAGCGGCTGGGTTTCGGCCGCCTGCGCCGCCAGCCGCCAGAGGTCCCCTGACGTCGTCTCCACCGAATAGAGCCCGTCGAGCCGGGACACGGTTCCATCCGCTGCCGCGCCGGCGGCAAATTCGCCGCCGGCCGGCTCCGGGCAGAGAAGCCGCCCGTCCTGTTCCGCCTCCGGAAAGCCGCAGGCTGTGCGCATTGAGACGACGTACGCCCGCACGCCAAGTTCCTTTGCGGCCTGCGAAACCGCGTCTGCAAAGCCGGGGCGCTCGAGGTCCACAACGGCAGTTGTGCCCGCGGCCAGCGCGTCGGCAAGCGCCCACCGCGCGAGATCCCGTTTTTCCTCCGGGGTCAGCAGCCCGTCCGCGATCCGAAGCATCGGAAGGACCCGATGGTAGAGCATCGAACCCTGCCAGTTCTGGCGGGGGTAGTCGGCGATAAGGCCGCCGCAGAGCTTCGCCGCAATCAGCGAGGCGCCGGTGTTGACCAGCCCGGGCAGCACCCATTTCCCCGCTGCGTCGATCACCTCATCCGCCGCAGAGGCGGGGATGCTCTCCCGGATATCGGCGAACGCGCCGTTCTCGATCAGGAGGTCGGCGTATTTCATCTTGATCGAATGGTAGCCCTCGTGGATAAGCGAAATGACCAGGCCGTTCCTGACCAGCGTTCTCATCGTCCGCCCTCCCGTCTCCGACAGCAGTCGTTGACCGCCGCGAGGTTCTGCCGAAGCTCCGAAAGGTTCGCGACCCCGAGGTTATAGACGTCGATAAAGTCCCCCCGCTCGACGGCCCATTCCAGCGCGCCGCGGATGTCATAGGTGAGTTCCCCTTTGCCGAGGACTTTTATCACATAGACGCCCTTCCCGTTCCGGTGCGCTTTTTTGAGCGCCGCCTCCATTTCGGGGAGGGTTCCCTCCTCAATCCGCGAGCCCTCCCGGTTGAACGGCGCGCAGACGACCTCAATCCCCTCGCAGTCCGCACCGCGGGAAACGATCCCGGCCGAGTGGGTCGAGAGCCCGACGGCGCGGACCTTTCCCTCGGCCTTCGCGCGGAGCAGGACCTCGAGCGCGGGCAGCTTTTCGTCAAAGGTCCCCGCCGCGACCTCGTGCAGCAGGCAGAGGTCGAGATAGGGCGTGTCCAGCTCCCGGAGCGTCCGCTCGAGGTCGTATTCCGCCTCCTCGCGGCTGCGCCCATAGGTCTTGGAGCAGACCACAATCTGATCGCGCGGCTGCTTCTTGAGGCCCGCCGCCACCTGCGTATGGCTGCCGTAGGCGTTGTCGGTGTCCCAGAAGAAGACGCCGTGGAGCCGTGCGGCGTCGGCGAGGATGTCCCCGCCGTACTCCGGGACGCTGCGGTTGATGTGCTCGGTGCCGAAGCAGACCTGCGAGACAGCCAGCGGGCCGAGTTTGACCCGCCTGGCGCGAAGGGGTCCCTGCATGCCGCCTCTCCCCTTTCCTCAAAGATACGCGGTTAACCCAGATACTTTTTGACGACCGACGCGATCCATTCCGCATAGAGGTCGTAGCACTTTTCTCCCGCCTCGGCGGTGGCGTCGGCGGGATTCCCGACATAGCCGGGGCACTGGGCGGAGCCGAGCGGGGCATAGATCCCAACCGCGCCGCCATAGTATTCAAGCCCGTCCAGCTTGTAATGCTCCGCCGCCTCGGGCGGATACCAGCCCGGAAGATTGTCAAGGTTCACCAGCTTCGGGACCGCGACCATCGTGCAGGAGGTCTCGTCCTCGCCGCCGTGGCCCTGATGCTCCGGATTTTTGAGGAACTTCGGCCACTCGTCGTTCATCGGCGGGATCCAGTTGCAGACGATGCAGGTGACGCCGTGGTTGTCGGCGAGGTCCTTCGCCGCAACGTGCATCGAGGCGAGGTTCTCCGCGTGGGAAACACAGAAGACAAATTTTTTGAAACCGCTCTTCGTCAGGGACAGCACCAGTTCCTCGGTCATTGCGATCAGCGTCTTCTGGCTCACATAGCAGTTGCCGAAGTTTTCGCACCGCTCGAACTGATTGGTCTGCACGCCGAACGGCATTGCGAAGCCCGGCACCGCCGGAAGCCCCTTTTCCGCGAGCTTTTCAGCCACGCGGCGCACGAGGACGTTCCCCTGGAAGCTGTCGCAGCCGAGCGGAAGGTGCTTTCCGTGATTTTCAATCGCCCCGAACGAAAAGACGATCATATCAGTTTCTTTGAGGCGTTCTTCGAGTTCGGCCGCCGTCATCTCGGTGATGTTCTTGGGGCCGCGGACTTCATAGAGCAGTTCCCGTTCCATTGTGGTTTCCTCCTGTCCGCCGGATTTGCGGCGTTTATGCATATTATGCTGTAATAATGTATACTCTGGCATTACTGCGCGGTGAAGCCCCCGTCGATGACAAGGCAGGTTCCCACCACGCCGGAAGCGTCCTCAGACGCCATAAACGCGACGCCGTTCGCCACCTCTTCGGTCGTGATCAGACGGCCGATCGGTTTTTCAACATTCACCTGGTCGAGCATCCTCTGCCGCTTTTCCGGGTCGGTTTCGCCCTCCCAGAAGATCGGGGTGTCGGTCGCGCCGGGACAGACGCAGTTGACCCGCACGCCGAACGGGATCGCCTCGAGCGAGACCGAACGGGTCAGCGAAACCATCGCGCCCTTGGTCGCGGTATAGCAGGCGAGCTCGTGATAGCCGACAAAGGCGAGCTCTGACGCGACGTTGACAATCGCGCCGCTCCTCTGCCGTTTCATGAGCGGAAGCACCTCGCGCATCATCAGGAAGGTCCCCCCGAGGTTCACGTCGGTCATCTTCCGGTAGTCCGCATAGGTGGTGTCGACCAGCAGCTTTGTCACCTGAACCCCCGCGACGTTCACCAGAGCATCGACCGCCCCGAACCGCTTCACGGCGGTTTTAACCGCGGCTTTAACCGCCGTCTCGTCGGAAACGTCGCAGACGGCCGCAAGCGCTTCGCCCCCTGCGGCGCGGATCGCAGCCTCCGTCTCCTGCAGGCCCTGTTCCCCGATGTCTGCAAGCAGGACCCGTGCGCCCTCCCGCGCAAGTTTTTCGGCGCAGGCGCGCCCGATTCCCGAAGCGGCGCCGGTGACGATCGCCGATTTCCCCTTAAAACGCATATGAAACCCCCTCCTGGCAGCCTTTTGACGGTTTCTCCCCCGGCGTTTCCCGCGGGGGAGTACCCGTCCAGTATACCACCGCTTTTTCTCGATGTATAGTTTTTCAGTTTTATTTTGTCGGAATTGCCGAAGTCGCCAAAACGAATTGCGCGCCCAACGAATTGGTGTATAATAAAATAAGTCAATATTTTAACAAGAATGGGGTGAAGCGTATGGATTTTGACGAGATTCAAGATGCAAAGTTCAAACAGATGACCGAGGCTCCTGTGCCAAGGCTGATCTCCCGCCTGGCAGTTCCGACCATCGTCAGCATGCTGATCACCTCGATCTACAACATGGCCGACACCTATTTTGTCAGCCAGATCGGGACCAGCGCTTCGGCCGCGGTCGGCATCGTTTTTTCGCTGATGGCGATCATTCAGGCGGTCGGCTTTACCCTTGGGATGGGGAGCGGGAACCTCGTCTCCCGGATGCTTGGGCAAAAGGACCGGGAAACCGCGCTGCGGGCCGCGTCGGTCGGTTTCTTCACCGCGCTCGGGGTTGGGGTTCTGATCGCGGTGTCCGGCCTTCTCTTCATCGACCAGCTTGTCCGCCTGCTCGGCGCGACCGACACAATCTACCCATACGCCAAAGACTATGCGCAGTACATCCTCATCGGCGCGCCGTATATGACGGCGTCGTTCGTGCTCAACACCCAGCTCCGCAGCCAGGGGAGCGCCTTCTTCGCGATGATCGGCATCACGGCTGGCGGCGTTCTCAATATCGCGCTCGACCCGATCTTTATCTTCGGTTTCGGGATGGGCATCGGCGGCGCGGCGATCGCGACCAACCTCAGCCAGCTGATCAGCTTCTGCATCCTTATGTTCTATTCCCTCGGCATGCGGGGGAACCTCCCGATTTCCATCAAACATTTTAAACCTTCGCGTGCGCTCTGTTCCGAGATTGTCCGCGTGGGGATCCCCTCGTTCTACCGGCAGGGCCTCGCGAGCCTCTCGGCGGTGCTTCTCAATGTCTACGCCGGCCCGTTCGGCGACGCGGCGATCGCGGCGATGACGATCGTCTCCCGCGTGATGATGTTCATCGGTTCGGCCCTGATTGGCTTCGGCCAGGGATTCCAGCCGGTCTGCGGCTTTAACTACGGCGCAAAGCGCTACGACCGGGTGCTCGAGGCGTTCTGGTTCTGCCTGAAGGTTGCTCTGGCTGCGCTGGCCGCGCTCGCGGTGATCTTCTTCCTCGGCGCGCCGTCGGTGATGTCGCTGTTCCGCAAGGGCGACATGGAGGTCATTCAAATCGGTTCCCTTGCCATGCGGCTGCAGTGCCTGCTCCTTCCGGCGACGGGATGGGTGATCATGACCAACATGCTGCTCCAGTCGATCGGGGACGGCCGCAACGCCTCCATCCTCGCGATGTCGCGGCAGGGGCTGTTCTTTGTCCCGGTGATCATGGCGCTGCCCCCGATCATCGGCATTCTCGGCGTCCAGCTCTGCCAGCCGGCCGCCGATATCTGCACCCTCTGCCTGTCGCTGTTCATCGGGACCCGCAAACTGCGGGAACTCGCCTCCCTCCGGGACGCACAGGGGAAAACGGCATGAGGGAACTTTACGCAAACCAGGCGATTTCGATTCTTTACCGCTGCGGCCAGCGCTATTTCGCACAGCGGCTGCGCGAAACCGGGCTCGGCTTCGAGCTCGGGGCGATGCCGTTTCTGTTCTGCTCCTACCAATCCCCCGGCATCACGCAGGAGGCGCTCTCGGTGCAGGCCGGGATGGACAAAGGGACGGCGGCGCGGGCGCTGAAAAAGCTGGAGGCGGAGGGAAACATCCGCCGCGACGAGGACGAATCGGACGGACGGCGCCGGCATGTCTGCGTCACCGAAAAAGCCAGGGCGCTGATTCCAAACCTGGCCGCCGTCATCGAGGAATACCATCAAATTCTATATGAGGGCTTTGACGAAGCCGAAATCCGCCTCACCCGCAGCCTTCTGATCCGGATGAAGCATAACATCCGGCAGGTCATCCGGGAAAAAAGCGGGGCGGCTGTCCCCCGCCGAAGCCAAACGAAAATCCGGGGCCGTCCCTCTGAGAAGGGCGGTCTCGGATTTATTTGGGCCATTTGAAATTTCGCGAGGGATCAGTGGAGGCGCTTTTCTTCATACTTGTGTTTTGTCGCCATGCCGCCGCGGATATGGCGTTCCTGCTTATTCCGGTCCAGCACGGCCCGGCACTGCTCATAGAGGGTGGGTGAGAGCATTTTGAGGCGCTCGCTCACATCTTTATGGACGGTTGATTTTGAGATGTCAAACTTTTTCGCCGTCTGCCGCACCGTCGCGTTGTTTTCAACTATGTAAAGAGCGAGTGTCACCGCGCGCTCCTCGGGTAATCCTTTCAAACCGTTGCCCTCCCCGCGTCAAGTCTTGGTAAAACTATATGCGGGGGAAGGGCGGTTTAGATGTGATTTCGGGCGTTTTTGCGGAAAATTTCCGATCCGGCAGCGGCGGGACGGCTTTGACGGCGCAAAAAGCGGGCTTATGCGCCCTTGGCCGAAAAGCCTGATTAAAAGAGCGAAGGAGGTTCCCCTTCGCTCTTTTCTCACACTGTGATTAAGCTGTCTGATTTTTCTCTTCGGTCATTTCCCCAGCCGTACTTCCTGCCGTTCCGATTACGACGTATTCCCGTCCTGCCGGCGGAAAGGAAGCGGGGTTATTTCTGGCCTGCGGGGGCCGCGGCCTTCGCCGAATCCCGCGCGCCCTCGTCCGCCTTTGCTGCGGAAGGACGCGCCGTGCGGGCGGCCGTGGTCATCTCCCCGCCGACGCCCTCGGTGCTGTCGGGGAGGAACAGGATTTTGACCGTCATCATCATGATCTTGAGATCCAGCAGAATCGAGTAGTTCTGGATATACATGAGATCGAGCTTGAGCTTATCATAGGGGGTGGTGTTGTACTTTCCAAGCACCTGCGCATAACCGGTGAGTCCGGCTTTCACCTTGAGGCGGAGATTGAATTCCGGCATATCCTCCTGATACTGGCGGGCAATCTCAGGCCGTTCCGGGCGCGGGCCGACGATCGACATGTCGCCGGAGAGGATATTGAAGAGCTGCGGCAGCTCGTCGAATCGGATTTTCCGGATGATTTTCCCGACCGGGGTGATCCGGCTGTCGCCCTCGCGGGCAAGCCGCGCGACCCCGTCCCGCTCGGCGTCGACCACCATGCTGCGGAACTTATAGACGGTGAATTCCTTCCCGTCGAGGGTCAGGCGTTTCTGCCGGAACAGGACGGGCCCCCGGTCGTACAGCCAGATGGCCGCGGCCGTCGCCGCCATAAACGGCAGGGAGGCCACCAGCGCAGGAATGCAGAACAGAAGGTCGATCGCGCGCTTTGCGATCCGCTGTTCCATGCCGATCCCCTCGTTGTTGCAGAGGAGCAGCGGCGTGTCAAACAACTGGATCTCCTGCGAGCCGCGCAGAAGGATGTCGGAAATTTTCGGGACGATATAAATCCGGATCGAGTTATCAAAACAGTATTTGACGATTTTATTGCGCATCTCGCTCCGGACGTCGCAGAGGGCGACCGTTTCAAATCCCTTTGCCCGCTCCAGGACCCGGTCGAGCCCCTCGTCGATGCTGATCGACTCCATAATCCGATAGCGCTCCGGGCGGCGGCGCATTTTCTGGGTCACCAGGTCGACCAGGTCGCTTCCATAGATCATCAGGATCTGATGCGGCGGGTAAATGGAAAGGTAGATCCGGTTCGCCCCCCAGGCCCATACGACAGCCGCGGCCACCTCCGCAGCCGTCAGGACCAGCATCGGCCGAAAATCGAGCCATTTGCGGCCTACCAAACTGATCTGGAGAAAGGTGAGAAAATTGACGAACAGAACCGAGAGAGTCTGGGAATAGATCAGCTCCGACACCCGGGAGGCGCCGACTTTATAACCGCCGTAAAGAGAGGTGCAGACATAGAGCAGGAGCGCATAAATCGCGACGACCAGCCAGTTCCCTCTTCGGTAGAACGGAAACACGATGGCCTCGCTGTAGAACCGGTCCCAGACCAGGGCATAGAAATAGGTGAAAGCGGCCAGCGCGATCATAATCGTGCAGAACATGGTTGTCCGTTTATAGCGCGGAATCCGGTTCACGGATGATCACGCCTCCTTTCAGGGAGAGTTTACGGCAGTTGGGAAATCCAATCGAAAACCGAGAGGTAGGGGACAATCCCGTGGAAACCCCGCTCCCCGTCGGTCAGGCCGAACAGGTAGTACCAGATCGTTCCCGCCACACAGAGCGCCGCCGCGCCGTAGTAAGTGGAAAACGCGGCGCTGATCTGCTTTTGGCATTCACGGAACTTCAGCGCGAGGTTCTTCCCCTCCCCGCCTTTTGAGCGTTCGATCTCATCTGCCAGGGAGTCGCGGTATTCGATCAGGCCCGGCGCCGGCTTGAAGCAGGCGCAGGCCATCGGAAGGCTGATCATCACAAACTGGTTGACATAGATGGAAAACCGCTCGAGAATAAAGTGCTTTGTGATGAACAGGTAGATCACCATCGCAAACAGCGCGAGATTCGTCAGCAGGATCGCATCCCGCTCGTCAAAGCGTTCGGCCATCGACTTTCGCATCATCATCAGAAACGCAAAAACCAGGGCCGGGATGACGACGTGGAGCGGCTCAAGCCCTTCCTCCAGATAGATCGTGCCTTCATAACCGCTGGCCGCCAGCTTTGTCACCAGCGAGAGAATCTGCTCCGAAAACAGGTACACAACGCCGACCGAAACGCCGTAAAACGCCAGAAGCCCTTTGGAGAGCCGAAGCTGGGCGAAAAAGTAGACCGGAATCATGATCAGCGCAGTGCGGTGGAACAAAGACGCCAATAGGACCACAAACAGATAGGGGACGATTTTTTTCCGCTTTAAAAACGGATAACACCACAGAACAATCGAAGCCGCAATGCTCTGACGGATGAAGTTCATCGACGTTGCAAAGAAGGTCAGCGCGATGAACAGATAGGTCGAAAGCCAAAGATTATCGGAATAGCGGTAGAGAAAAACGGCAACGGGGACCAGAATCAGCGCCGTATAGATGCCGTACATCAAAATCGAGTTATCCACAAAGTACGTCATCAGTTTGGTGAGGATCAAAAAACCCGGCTCAAAATTGACACGCTCGAACATCTCACCCCAGGAAAATGCAATACAATCGGAAAAAATGTTGATATAGGACTCGTAATCGTATCCGGTCCCGTCGCGGAAGGTCCCAAGAAACCACATGAACCCAAACGCGGCAGCCAGATATGCAATTTTTTTCCTTTGATTCGGCCTAAATTCACACAGCAGAATTCCCAATCCAAGCGCAAGCGTCAGATTGATCCCGTATATCAGCATGTCACTGCCCCTTTTACCGTAATGTTGTCCGGTTCAAATCATAGCATTTTTCACAGTTCCACGCAACCAGTATTGACTGGATGCCGGCGCTGTCAACGCCTGACAGAGAATTTTCGCTCCGCCCTCCCCTACAACCCCGGGGGGCGCCCCAGACGTTTGACGGAAAACAGCCGCTGTGCGGCTTTTTCCCTGTTTGACAGGCCGGATTCCGGCCACGCCCATTTTGACGGCCCCGCCGGCGCCCTGCGGTAAAAGCAGCCGCTATGAGGCTGTTTTCGGCCATCAGGCCCGCTCTGGGCGGCGGCCATAATAGAAGAAAATTTTTTACAAAATAAAAAACAGCCGCGCATGAAAAAGCGCGGTAACGTTTTGGTCCTGCCCTCCCCGTCCGGCCGGTATTCCGACCGCCGGACGGGAGTGACAGTAAACATGAAATAGGAGTGGGAAAGAAGTATGCTGGTGTTGGCTTGGAGATTGGCACCGTTGGGGAATTTGCCCTCCGCCGGCCCGCTCTCGGCCCGGCGGAGGGCGGGAAGAGGGATAATAGGAGGATGTATCGTCAACCGCCTGCGCTTGCAAAGGAAGCGCAAACAGACGGTACCGTCGTTACGAGCGAAGGGAAGCGATTTATTCCGCCGGCTTCTGCTCGGTCAAGGTCACATCAAAATCCGCCATCTTGTTGCCGCGGATGACGCCCACCTTGATGGTGTCTCCAACCGAGTGGTTCGAAAGCTCGGCTTTGAGGTCCGAAAGGCTCGAAACCACCGTTCCATCGATTGAGGCGATGCAGTCGCCGGCTTCAATTCCGGCCCTCTCCGCGGCCTCGCCGGGGGTCACGGCTACCACATAGACTCCGTAGCGCTGGACGCGGTGCTGCATCGCGGTCTGGGCGTCGCTGATCTCAATGACGCTCACCCCGAGGGCCGCCCTCCCGCTGACATAGCCGTTGGTGACAAGCTGCTCAAACACCGTTTTGACCGTATCGATCGGGATGGCGAAGCCGAGGCCTTCGACATTGCTGCCCGAGGATTTCGCATTGATGATGCCGATGAGCTCCCCCCGCTCGTTAAACAGGCCCCCGCCGGAATTGCCGGGGTTGACCGCCGCGTTGGTCTGGAGAAGGTTCATCGTTTCGCCGTCGATGATGATATCGCGGTTGAGCGCGCTGATAATGCCGTCGGTCACGGTCCCGCCAAGGGAGCCGAGGGGGTTGCCGATCGCAAGGGCGAACTCGCCGACCTGCAGATCCGCAGAGCTGCCGAGAACCGCCGGCTGGAGGTTCTCCGCCTCAATTTTAACCACCGCGACGTCGGTTTTGGCGTCGGTCCCAATCAGCTTTGCATCGTAGCTTTCGCCGTTTTTCAGCCGGACGGTGATTTTGTTCGCGCCGCTGATCACATGGTTGTTGGTGACGATATAGCCGTCAGACGAGAAGATCACCCCGCTGCCCGCGCCTTCCTGGACATACTGCTGGAGCCAGAAGTCGCTGCGGGTCGATTCGGTTGTGATCTCCACCACCGAGTTCGCCGCAAGCGCCGCGATTTCTGAGGTGGAGAGGGCCGTCCCCTGCGCCGCCGCGCCCGAATCCGAAACGGTGTTCTCGGCCGGGCGGTAGAGAACGGTCTGGTTCTGGCCCATCAGCTTCATCGCGGCCACGCCGCCGCCGAAACCGAACAGCGCTGAAAACGCCATGCATCCCGCGAGCAGCAGGGCGGCTTTTCCCCTGCCGCTTTTTTTCTTTCTGGGCGGCTCAAGGGTGAAGCCCCGCGAAGGATCGTAATGATAAACCGGCGGCTCCTGGTATGGATCGTTTTGATATCCTCCCTGTCCACCGGCATGGGAAAACCGGTTGTCCGCAGTGCGTTTCTCTATGCTATCGGAGGGATTGTCCGTCCGATTCTCCCGATCATGGTTGTCAAAGTTTTCATGCTCGTGATTCATATTCTAATCACTCCTTGTGTTAAGTTCTGGCTTTAGTATACCGGCCGTTTGTGATTGGCGTTTGACAGGGATTTTAATAAGTTTCCGAGATTTTGTTTTTGTTCTGTGAAGGAAAAAGCTCCAAAATTTAGCCGTCCCCGCGCGCGAAACCGCACCATCAGCAACGGCCGTATCCCCGGCATCCCGGGGACACGGCCGTTCGAAAACGAAGGTCAGCCCGCCTCATCCACCACGGTGAGCGCGGCCCGGTTCGGCATGCAGACCGCTACCTCGCCGTCGCGGCTGATGAAGCCGGTTGCGACGCAGATTTGATCCGGGCAGGCGACGTCGTAAAAGCGGATCGCACCGTCTTTGATCTCAATATGCATGGGGAGGCCGTAGGCCTCATGGAGGTCGGCCTTTTCCTCACGGCCCGGGGCAAGCGAAAAGGTTGCGGCCTCTGCGCCGTCGATCCAAAGAACCGCCGTCGCGCCCTGCCCCCGTTCCTGCCGCGCCCAGAGCATGGCCGCCGATGCGGCGGCAAGGACGGCGACCGCCGCCCAGACGGCGCGGCCGGCCATCCCGGCGGATCTCTTCCCCTGCGCGCTGCTCATTGCCATCCCTCCCAAATGAAAGCCTGTCCAGGCTATTCGTCTGCCACAAGTAACTTCGCCTTGGAATCCTTATTTTATTCGATCGCGGTTTTGCTGTCAAATGATTCCGGGCAAACGCGCGCGATTGACACCGGCCGGCGCTTGCCCTAAAATACAGGTAAAGTCCACACGGCAACGCGGGTTTTCTCAAACCATGACCTTTTCAATAATGCGAAAGGAGACGCTTTTGTGATTCGTGAAATGATCTGCGAAGGCTGCCCAAACGGCTGCCGCATCCGCGCGGAGATCGAAAACGGCGCGGTCCTCTCGACAGAAGGGGCGGCCTGCCCGGGCGGGCGGCGCGACATCCAGCGCCGCCTGCGGGAGGAACGCGGACAGGACCGCCCGGAGCCGGGGCGTCCCCATGACTGAGCGCAGATGCGGGCCGAAACCAAAAAACCGAATCGTCCAGATCATCCCGCCGGCGATGACCGTTCTGCTCGCCGCCTTCTGCGGGCTGGCCCTTCGGGACATGGGAATCGAGGATCTGGTGCGCTATCTCCCCTCTTCTCGGCTGGCCGCGGCGGCGGCGCTTCTCCTCGCCTACGCGGCCAAATCCCTCTCGATGGTGTTCCCGCTCACCCTTCTGTTTCTCGCGGCGGGGGTGATGTTCCATCCCGCTCTGGCCATGCTCGTCAACCTTGCCGGGCTGACGGTGAGCGTGAGCCTCCAGTATGCCATCGGCCGGTATTCGGGCGAAGAGCTGTTCGTCCAGCTCGCCGCAAAGCGCCCAAAGATAAAGCGTGCGATTGAGATCGCAAATCACAACGAGTTTTTTACAAGTTACCTGCTCCGCGCCGTCGGAATCCTGAATCTCGACCTGACGAGCATGGCGCTCGGCGCGGCGCGGATTTCTTACCGGCCGTTCCTTTTCGGTTCGCTGCTCGGCCTCGCGCCAGGGATGGTGCTCCAGACGCTGATGGGCCGGCATCTCGGGGAGCCGCTTTCGCCGCCGTTCCTCGTTTTGTTCGGGGCGATGCTGCTGCTTTCCCTCGCTTCCGCCGCGCTCTATCGGATCAAAGACCGCGGAAAATCCACTTTCAAATAAAACGGACGCGCGCTGGCGCGTCCGTTTTCCGTCGTCACCGGCAGGGGGCAGGAACCGGCGCGGCCGCCTGGACGGCCTCCGCTTGGGCGACCGCCTCCCGCAGCAGCGCCCGGCAGCGCGTCTCGTCGTTCTGTTCCGCCGCCGCCAGCAGCCGCGCGATCCGCTCCGGCAGGGCCGGATCGACGCGGAGCGGCGACGCGCGGTAGACCCGGTCGCAGCCGGTCGGTTCCATCCGCTCGCCCTCGAGGAGGAGCTGCTCCCGGAGCTTTTCGCCGGGCCGAAGGCCGATGATCCGGATCGGGATATCGATCTCCGGCCGAAAGCCCGCGAGCCGGATCATCCGGCGCGCGAGGTCGAGGATCCGCACCGGCTGGCCCATGTCGAGGATAAAAATCTCGCCGTTTTTCGCCATCGAACCCGCTTCAAGCAGGAGTGTGACCGCCTCGGGGATGGTCATAAAGTAACGGACCATGTCCGGATCGGTTACGGTGACCGGACCGCCCGCGGCGATCTGTTCCTCAAAGAGCGGGATCACCGAACCGTTTGAGCCGAGCACATTCCCAAACCGGACGGCGGAGAAGACGGTCGTCCCTCCTGAACCCATCGCCTGAATAACCATCTCGCAGAGGCGTTTGGTCGCACCCATGACGTTCGCGGGGTGGACGGCCTTGTCGGTGGAGACGAGCAGGAAACGCTCCGCCCCGTAGAGACGCGCCAGCCGCGCCGCGTTGAGGGTTCCGCCGACGTTGTTCTTGACCGCCTCGCAGGGGCAGTCTTCCATCAGCGGGACATGCTTGTGCGCCGCGGCATGGAAGACGATCTGCGGGCGCTGGGACCGGAAGATGCCTTCCAGCCGCGCATAGTCCCGCACCGAGGCGATCACGACCTTCAGCGGAAGGGCGCCGCCATGCCGGCGCAGAAGCTCCTGCTGGACCTGATAGGCGTTGTTTTCATAGATGTCGAGGAGGATCAGCCGTTTCGGCCCGAGTAAGGCGAGCTGGCGGCAGAGTTCGCTCCCGATCGAGCCGCCCCCGCCGGTCACCAGCACCGTTTTTCCGCGGACGCAGCCGGCGGAGCGGCCGAAAGCGGGACGGGCGGCCGGCCGGCCGAGAAGCTCTTCGATCCCAAGCTGCCGGATCGAGCCGAGAAGGTCCCCCCGCTCCTGCAGAAGGCCGAGGAGGTTGGGCATGCTCATGATCCGGCAGCCGGTCTCAAGGCAGGATTTTAAGATCCGCCTTCGGTCCGCCCCCTCGACAGAAGGCATGCAGAGGAGGATGACCTCCGCCCGGTACTGCGCGCAGAGCGCCGGAATCTGGGCAGTCGTTCCGGCGACCGGCGCGCCGCCGAGGACGAGGCCCCGCTTCATCGGGTCGTCGTCTGCGAGACAGACCGGCAGAAACGGCGGGAGAGGCGAACGGGAAAGCTCGCCGACGAGGAGCTTCGCCCCTTCCCCCGCGCCGACGAGCAGCGCCCGCTTTGCGGTTTGTCCATTCTTGTTCTGCATACCGTTCCCCCCATTGTGACAGCAAAACGGCGCGCATCAGCGCCGACCATTCCCTCTATCTATATGAGAGGGGCGGGCGGTTTCAGTATCGAAATTCCACCCCGGGACGATTGCGTAAAAGAGGCGGTTTTGCTATACTCTAGGAAAAGGAGGCTGTTCTTGTCCATGATCAGGATCACCGACAAAGCCCGGTGCTGCGGCTGCCACGCCTGCGTGGGCGCCTGCCCGTGGGAATGCATCGGGATGAAGGAGGACGCGGAGGGGTTTCTCTACCCCGAGGCCAATCCGGAACACTGCATCGAATGCGGTCGCTGCGAGGAAGCATGCCCGCTGATCCATACGCCCGAGCCGCCGGGGACGCCGCGCGCTTTCGCGGCGGTCAGTCGAGACGGGGCGGCAAGGGCGGCTTCCTCCTCGGGCGGGAGCTTTTCGCTCTTGGCGGAAAAGACGCTCAGCCGGGGCGGCGTGGTGTTCGGGGCCGCGTTCGACGAGGCGTTTGAAGTCCGTCATACCGCCGCCGAAACTGCGGCGGAACTCTCCCGGCTGCGCGGCTCCAAATACGTCCAGAGCCGGATCGGGGACGCCTATCTCCGGGCGGAGGAACTCCTCCGCGAAGGGCGGGAGGTGCTGTTCACCGGGACGCCCTGCCAGATCGCGGGGCTTCGCACCTTTCTCGGGCGGGATTACGACAATCTTTCTGCGCTTGACATCATCTGCCACGGCGTCCCTTCGCCCAGGGCGTGGCGCAGATTCCTCGCATGCCGCGAGCGGGAAGCCGAAAGCCGCGCGGCGGCCGTCTCGTTCCGCCGGAAGGACGAGGGCTGGCGCCGGTTTTCGATGGCGGTCGCCTTTGAAAACGGGGCCGAATACCGAAAAACCTTCAAAGAAGATCCCTATCTCCAATCCTTTTTAAAGGATGCGATCAGCCGGCCGTCCTGTTATGACTGCGCGTTCAAGACCCTCGGCCGGGTCAGCGATATCACCCTCGCGGATTTCTGGGGGGTGAACAAGTTTCTCCCCGCGCTCGACGACAACAAAGGGACCTCGCTCCTGCTGGTCCACACGCCGCGGGGGGAGCGGATGCTCGATGAAATCCGAGATTCCCTCGATCTCGCAGAGGCGGACCCCGCCGACGCGGTCCGCTACAACCAATCCGCAACCCAGTCCGCCAGGACGCACCCGAACCGCGCGGCGTTCCTCGCTCGGGCCGGCCGGGAGGATCCGGCGGCGCTCTACCGCGAGCTGGTTTTCGCTGCGGAAGAACACGCCTGACGGGCGGCCGCTCCCCGCGCCCAATCCGCTGCGCGGGGACTTTTGCCGTCAATGGGAAGAAAGGACGAACGCATATGCCGGAACGGATTTTTCACACCATCGAGCCGGTTTTCGACAGCCGCTCCCGGATTCTGATCCTCGGGACGATGCCCTCGCCGAAATCACGGGAGGAGGGTTTTTTCTACGCCCACCCGCAGAACCGGTTCTGGCCCGTGCTGGCCGAGCTGTTCGGCGAACCGCTTCCCGTCGGGCGAAATGCGCGGCGGGCGTTTGCGCTTTGCCATCGGATCGCCCTCTGGGACGTGCTCTCGTCCTGCACCATCGAGGGCGCGGACGACGGGAGCATCCGCGACGCGGCGCCGAACGACCTCTCCCCGATCTTCGCCGCCGCAGACATCCGCGCGGTGTTCACGACCGGCGGCGCGGCGTCAAGGCTCTACCGAAAGCACCTGGCCGCAAAAACCGGGATGGACTGCGTCCCCCTGCCTTCCACCAGCCCGGCAAACTGCCGCTTTTTCACCTATGGGCAGATTCTGGACGCCTACCGGGCGATCCTTCCCCTTCTCAGCGAACCAGATCAACACATGCCTGCCGGGCAGAAAGGAAAACCACATGGAACAGCATAAAATCGACCGGATCAACGAGCTTGCGAAAAAGAAAAAGGCCGAGGGCCTTACGGAAGAAGAGCATCGGGAACACCGGTCGCTTCAGCAGGAATATGTCGCGGCGTTCCGCAGAAGCCTCCAGCAAACCCTCGACAACACCTGGATCGTGGACGGGCACGGAAATAAAACCAAACTTCAGAAAAAGGGCGGAAAAGGAGACAGGGCATGAGCGAGACCATCCTTCCCGGGCGCTACCGGCATTTTAAGGGGAACGAATACAGGGTCCTCTTTGTCGCGCGCCACTCTGAAACCCTCGAGGAAATGGTCGTCTACGAGGCGCTTTACGGCGAACACGGCGTCTGGGTCCGGCCCGCGTCGATGTGGGATGAGATCGTCGAACGCGGCGGCGTCCGGCAGCCGCGCTTCGTCAGGATTGAAGAGGAAACGTGATAAAAGGGCGCTCCGCGCCCGCGCGAAAGGCAGGATCCTTTTTAAAAAGCGGTTTTTGTTATGGTCATCAAACTCATCCAGCCCAAAATGGCTATGCGGCCGGTGGACACAGCGCTCAAAACCAGGATGGCGCCGTCCCTCGGCCTTTTTGAACGGGAACGCACCGTTTACCGGGAGGTTTTTCGCTTCCGAACATCCTGCGCCGAATCCCCAAAACCGGGCGGCAGGCCGTCCCCTATCTCCTGTTCAACCTCTTTTACCAGAAATTCGGGAAGTTCACCGGCGCGCTCTGCCGCTCCGCCTCCTGCGGGCGGACCGGAAGGCTCGCGGAATGGATGTCCCGCCTGCTTTGACAGCGGAAATAGAAAAGGGGAGGCCGCCCTCCCCTTTCGTCCTGTTTTCAGCACAGAAACAGCCCAAGCGCCGCCGCAAGGAAGACCACCCGCGGAATGGTCCACTGGCGCCGGATCAGAAGATAGCCCGCGGCCAGAATGATCACGATGGAATTGAGCCAAGGAACCGGACTCTCCAAAAAGACCGCCTGGCCCATCGAGGCGATTGCCGAAAGAATCATCGCGATGCAGACCGGACGGACGCCGTAGAGCGCCATGCCGACATATTTGTTCGACTGGAACAGGCGGATAAAATGCGCGGCGAGCATGCAGAGGGTCAGCGCCGGCGTTATCACCCCGAGGGTCGCGGCCACGGAGCCGGCGATTCCGGCGGTCCGCATGCCGACAAAGCTCGCGCAGTTGAGGGCGACCGAGCCGGGAGTCATCTCGGCGATCGCGAGGATGTCCCCGACCTCGGCGACGGTCATCCAGCCGTGCGCCGTCATCTCATCGTTGATGACCGGGATCATGCTGTAGGCCCCGAACGAGCAGAATCCTACCTTTGCGAACACCAGAAACAGCTCAGCGAGGATCATTCGGCTTCACCCCCTTGAGAATCAGGCCCGCCGCCGCGCCCGTCAGGACAAGGACAAGCAGATTGAGATCGGTGAACACGCAGAAGAAAAGCGCCGCCGCAAACAGCAGAAAGCACCATCCGTCGGCGACCGCGGGCTTCCAGAGCTTTCGGGCGGCGTTGAAAATGATCGCGATAACCGCCGCGCGGACGCCGGAAAGCGCCTTTGCGATATAGGGATTGGTCCGGATATTCTCATAGAACAGCGCGACGGCTGCGATCACCGCGAGCGCCGGAAGAGTCAGCCCGAACGCCGCCGCAGCCGCACAGAGCGGCCCTCCGAACCGGTAGCCCAACAGCACGCCGAGGTTGACGACCATGACGCCGGGGATAGATTTGCCGATGGATATATAGTCGAGGAGATCCT
Source organism: Candidatus Fimivivens faecavium (assembly GCA_018716105.1). Lineage (GTDB taxonomy): Bacteria > Bacillota > Clostridia > Oscillospirales > Ruminococcaceae > Fimivivens > Fimivivens faecavium. The sequence goes on from DVKH01000018.1 coordinate 40,105, forward strand.
CCTTCGTCATCCAGCCGCGCTTGGCAATGAACTGGAGCTCGAGTTCCGAGACGATGCTCCAGCCGCCGCCAAAGGTGAAAAGGCCGGTCCGGAGCATCACCACAAAGATCTCCCAGGCGCGGGAAAGCCGCTCTTTCCGGGTGAGCGGGATACCGCCGGGACCCTGGTTCTGCCGGCCGCCGTCCGGCGCGCCGGAAGAACCTTTCCCGCCGTTCATTTGGCCGGCTCCCTTCCGGCTTTTTCCTGAAGGATGCGGATCGCTTCCGCACAGGCCGGGCTTTGGAGATGGGCAAAGGTCGTCTCCGGCACCAAAGCGCGGGCCGAATCCCAGTCGCCCGCGCCGAGCAGCGCCCGGACGCGCGACGCGCTGACCGGAACTCCCAAAAGCTCCTTGCGCGCCAGCTCGATGACCTCGATCCCCGCCGGGGGAAGGATCTGTTTCATGGTCTGGTTATAGACGCCGGTAACGGGCGAAAGCGGCTCCGACCCGACGAAACGGCGGCGGATATGGAGCGCCGGGGCGATATAGCGGATGAAAATTTCGAGATCAATCGAGCAATGGGCTTTTGCCAGATTGATTTCCTTAGTAAAATAAGAGGGAAAAGTCAGGGAGGACACGACATAGCGCCCGCCGGGGACGACGGTGACGTTTGGAAGATGGGCGACGCCGTGCCGGATCATCAGGAGCCTGTCTTCAAACGAAAACTCGCTTTTCTCCTCCTCTACGGCGAGCAGGTAGACCCGCTCCGACCGGCAAGCGGCGGTTTCCACCAGATACCGATGGCCGAGGGTAAACGGATTGCAGTTCATCACCACGGCCGCGCTGTCCACATCCCCGTTTTCGGCGGCAATCCGGCGAAGGGTCTCGCAGTAGGGTTCGATCCCCCCGCTCCCCCACTCGAGCAGCGCGGCATAGGGCCGGGCGACGGCCACCTTCCGAAACCCGAGCGAGGAAAACTGATCCGCCTTTTCGGGCTTCGTGAACAGGTAAAGGGAGGAAAGGCCCTTTTCCATCGCGCGGTTGACCAGATGGGTGAGCACCCGCGCGGTGAGATCCTCTCCCTGATGTGCGGGAGACACCGCGACCATCTGGATCATGTTGCCGTTGAGCGAACCAGTTGCGATCAACTCGTCCGCTTCGTCAAAAATTCCAACGGTCTCGTCCGCGCCCCCGCCCAGGGTGAGGCCGCACGCGGCGAGCAGCGGCAGAATCCTTTGGCGGTCGCGGATGGTTCTTTCCGTATACACAGGGCTGTCCCTCCAATGTCCGGCGCGGTCGCTTCCGCGCGGCGTTTTCTGACGTTTTTCTATCAAACGCTTATGCTTATTATATGATAACGGCAGGCCCAAAGGGCCTGCGGGCCGCAGAGCGGTTCGCCCGCTGCGGATGCAGCGGGACCCGGCCGCAGCCGGGTTCATGCGGCGTCTCAAGCGCAGCGCGCGGCGTCTGCCGCGCCCGCCCCGCCTATGGCGGGTGTGAATTGGGCTTTGGCCCGATTCCCTGCGGTTATGACGGCGCATCGGCGGGCCGCAGAGCGGTTCGCCCGCTGCGGATGCAGCGGAACCCGGCCGCAGCCGGGTTCATGCGGCGTCTCAAGCGCAGCGCGCGGCGTCTGCCGCGCCCGCCCCGCCTATGGAGGGGTGGTTTGGGCTTTGGCCCGATTCCCTGCGGTTATTATATCCCAAAAGGCGATGATGCTCAAATGATTCCGGTTTAAGCGCAATAAAAATTGCGGCCCAGTAAACATAAAAATTCGTTTCCATCACCGCCGCCGGGCATGGCGCCATCTCCCGGGCGTCTGAAAAACTCTAAGTCTCCCCGCCTGAGCCCAGCCGTCTGGTTGGGAACGCCGAATCGGAACTCGGGACGGGCGTCTTTAAGCGCACCTGTCCCCGCAGATCGAGGCGCCGGTGACGGAAACCGGGCCGGCTCCGCCGGAAGACCTGCTTATGCGCGGGGCGATCGACGCGGCGCTGATGCATGCGCCGGTGTTTTCCCAGGGCATCTGCTGTAAAAAACTGATTGGCGTACGGCTTGGGCCCGCCGCATCCTTTCCGCCGACGAGGCGAACGCCGGCGCCGCTAATTTTAATCATCGCTGTTCTCCCCTTTATGTAAGCGCGGCGGGATGGCGCCGCGCCGGTTTATTTTACGTTTCGGATCAGGTCGATCACTGTTCCGTCCCGGTAGGTGACGACGCCGACGACCTTGTCCCCATACTCGACCGGCTCCGGTTTTCCAACCACCGCTTCCGCCCGCTCTTTGAGGACCTCGATCGGGGTGGTCTCGATGCCGGCGGCGGCGAGCCGCCCGATCAAATCTCTCCGCGCGGGGTTGACCGCGACGCCAGCTTCGGTCACGAGGACGTCAACGCTGACCCCTGGGGTGACGACGGTGTTCACCCGGTCGAGGATGGTCGGGATGCGCCCGCGGATGAGCGGCGCGGTGATGATGGTGAGAGACGAACCGGCGGCTGTGTCCGGGTGGCCGCCGATCGCGCCGCGGATGACGCCGTCCGAGCCGGTCAGGACGTTGACGTTAAAGTCCGTGTCGATTTCAAGCGCGCTCAGGACCACCATATCGACCGAATCGACCGCCGAGCCCTCAAGCCCGGGGCCCGCGTAATGGTGGGCGCTCACAACGGTGTGGAACGGGTTCTCCTGTGCGGAGCGGACCGCGTCGAGGTCGAAGTCCTGCACGTCGAGCAGCTTTTTGATGAGGCCCTCCTCATGGAGCTTCACAATCGCGCCGGTGATGCCGCCGAGGGCGAAGTTCGCGGTGATGCCCTCTTCAAGCATCTTGTCGCGCAGAAAGCGCGTCACCGCGAGCGAGGCTCCGCCGGTTCCGGTCTGGAACGAGAAGCCGTCTTTGAGATAGCCGGACGCCTCCATGACGGCGGCTGTCTTTTCGGCGATCATGAGTTCCTTCGGGTTGGTGGTAAAGCGGGTCGCGCCGGAGGCGATTCCCTTGGGATTGCCGATCTCATCGACCCGGACGACGTAGTCGACGTCGGTCTGCGGGATCTGGCAGGGGGTGTTGGGATAGGAGACGACGTTGTTGGTGAGCAGAATGGTCTTCTGCGCGTAGTGCGCGTCCACCATCGCATAGCCGAGGGAGCCGCAGGCGGTGGAGTTGTCCCCCTCGCGCGAAAAGCCGTTCGCGTTGCCGGCGGGGTCGCTCGACGGGACGCCGAGGAACGCGACGTCGATCTTGAGGCTGCCGTTCGCGATGGCCCAGGCGCGCCCGCCGTGGGAGCGGAAGACGGCAGGCGTGTCCATCAGGCCGTTTGAAACCGCGTTCGCGAGTTCTCCGCGCATGCCGCTGGTCTCGATCCGGCGGATGACGCCGTTCCTGATATGCCCGATCAGCGGCGCGTGGCAGTCGGAAAGGGAACTCGCCGCGATGGCGAGATCCCGAAAGCCCATCTCCGCGAGCTTGTCGACCACCATGTTGACGATATAATCGCCGTTTCGAAAATGGTGGTGGAATGAAATCGTCATGCCGTCTTTGAGGCCCGAGAGGCGGATCGCCTCCTCCAGGCTGTCGAGAAGCTTTCGGGTTTCCTTGACAGGCGCCTTGAGGCCGGCTTCAAACGGCGTCCCCCCAAAGCGCTTTCCGTCGTAGGGGCGAAGCGGGCCGACGCCCTCGATCCGCTCCGGCAGATCCACACCCAGAATGTTTTTCATCGTCCGGTCACTCCTTTCCGCCTCCGTCCGTTCCGGCCAACGGGATGCCGGCGGCCTTTGCGAGCATCAGGATCCGCTCGGCGCGGTCGACAACCGGCTTGTCGACCATCTTCCCGTTGTAGGCGATGACCCCGAGGCCCTTTTCGTTCGCCTCTCTGATCGCGCCGATCACGCCGAGCGCATGGTTGATTTCCTTCTCGCTCGGGGTGTAGATCTCGATCACCGGGCGGATCTGGCGCGGGTTGATGACTGATTTTCCGTCGAAGCCGAGCTGCTTGATCAGCCTGACCTCGTTTTTAAAGCCCTCTTCGTTGTTGACGTCGCTGTAGACGGTGTCGAGGGCGGCGATCCCGGCGGCGCGTGCGGCGTTGATGATCATGCCGCGCGCAAACGAAAGCTCGAACCCCTCGGGCGAGCGCGTGGTCTTTAGGTCGGCGACATAGTCCTCCGCGCCGATGGCCATGCCGATCAGCCGCGGGCTTGCAGAGGCGATTTCATAGGCGTTGATGATGCCAAGTCCGCTTTCAATCGCGGCCATCATGCCGACGCTCCCCTTTTGGAGGCCGTATTTCTCCTCGAACTCGCCGATCAGCCTGTCGGCCTCGACGACGTCCTCCGCGGTTTCAGATTTCGGCAGGCGGATGACGTCGGCGCCGGCCTTCACCATCGCCTCAATATCGGCGCGGCCGTGCCCGGACGACAGGGGATTGACGCGGACGACCTTTTCAACGCCGCCGTAGTCGATGGTGGTCAGCGCGTGATAGACCAAAAAACGCGCCGCGTCCTTTTCCGTGGCCTTGACCGAGTCTTCAAGGTCGAACATCAGCGAGTCCGCGCCGAAGATATGCGCGTCCCGCATCAGACCCGGGTTGTTGCCGGGCACAAACATCATGGTCCGTCTCAAACGTTCCCTGACGAGCGCCATTTTCATTCCCCCCACTTGTAATCGGTCGAACCGGCTGCCCGGTAGAGCGCCGCTTCCACCCTTGCGCGGATGGTGCAGTCGAGCGCGCCCCGGTCGTTGAGCTGAATCCTGACGTTTTTTACGTTCGCTTTGCAGACCGTCTCCTCCACGACCTTTCGGATCTGTTTGCCGAACTGTTTTTCGACAGTGCTCGTCAGTTCGATTTCGATCCCGGCATTCCCAGGCCCGAGGGTCACCATGACATCGCTGGATTCCAGCGTGCCCGCAGCGGCCGTTTTCACAAGTTCCATGTTGCCGTCACCCCTTCACTTGGTTCCGTTTGGTCTTTCCGCCTGAGCCGGGCTTCACCTCTCCCACAGGTGAATGCTTTCCCGACGCGAATTACGCATAGCGCAGACGGGCCGGAATTTCCGCGAAAGCCGGCGAGGCGTTGGCCATGATTGGTAATCGCATCCGTTTTGCGGATATTTTAGCTGCATGGGCGCGGACGGCGCAGCCGTCAAATGTCCATATCCCCCATGCAGCAAACACAATCGGCCTAGAAAGAACCGATACCCGATTATTCTTTGCGCGCCCGCTGGAAAAATACGAAGATCATCGCCGTTGTTTTGACAGCGCGGGCGCTCTGTGGTAGAATCCCGCTGAATCCTATTTTGTTTTGTCATCGGGAGGGAAACGCCATGCAGGAACCAACCGGCTCTTTGATCCCCGCCCCGCTTCTGCAGGAAGCGGTTTCCTCCGCCGCGCTCCGCGCTCTTCTGCGGGAGGCGGCCGCGACGCCGAAGCCGGGCCTTGTGGACCGGCGGAACAACGGCGCGCACCGGGACATGGGCTTCTACACCTTTCTCGACAGCGCCATAGCCATCGCGCCCTATTTCGGGAGGATGGCCGCTGCCGGCGCCGAACCGGGCGCGGACGCAAAAACGCTTCTCGCCTCGATCCGGCCGATCGGGATCGCGGCGGAGCGTGCAATGAACTGCGCGACCGGCGGGGTGAACACCCACAAAGGCGCGATTTTCTCGCTCGGGGTGCTCTCGGCCGCCGCCGGGCTGGTTTTGTCCCAAAACGGCTCCCGCCGGGCGGAGGATCTTCTCGGCGCGGCCGCAAAAATCGCTGCGCCCGCCGAAAAGGAATTAGGGCGCCTTCTGGAGGCGCCGGCGACCAACGGCGAACGCCTTTACCGGGAGCAGGGCGTGGCCGGCGTCCGGGGCGAGGCCGCCGCGGGATTTCCGGAGGTCCGGGACCGGGCGCTCCCGCTCATGAGGCGGCTTCGCCGGGAAGGGAAACACGGCGAAGACGAAATCCTGCTGCAGGTGCTTCTGACCCTGATGGCCTCGGTCACCGACACCAACCTGCTATCCCGCGGCGGAACGGAAGGGCTCTCCTTCGCCCAGCGGGAAGCGGGGCGGATTCTCGCTCTTGGCGGCGCGCTGTGCGAGGAGGGGCGCGCGGCGCTCGGCGCGCTCGACCTCATCTTCATCGAGCGGAACCTGAGTCCGGGCGGCTGCGCCGACCTGCTCGCGCTCACGGTGTTTCTGGAGCGGTGGGAGAGCGGGGAACGATAAAAATAGCCGTACAAGGCTAAAGCAGCCGCTGCGCGTCTATTTCCCCTTGCCTGCTGACGCTCTACAACAAAAAGATAAACGCATGGGCAAAACCGCCCATGCGTTTATCTTTTTTGCTACCGCGAGACCTGATCGAACAGTTCCATCAGTTCTTCGATTTTCTCTTCGCCGCCGCCGGCCTCGAACGCCTCCCGAACGCAGTGTTCCATATGCGCCCGGATGATCTCCTTGTTGATCTTGGTGAGGATTGACTGGGTCGCCATCAGCTGGTGGGAGATTTCGACGCAGTAGCGGTCGTCTTCCACCATCCTGAGGATGCCGTCGAGCTGGCCGCGCGCCGTTTTGAGCAGCCGGGTTACTTTCGCCTTATCCGCTTTCAACCGAGCGCCCTCCTACTCAACCGCCTTTACCTCATAGCCCGCGTCTTCGACCGCTTTTCTCAGCGCGCCGTCCGGAACCTCTTTCGAAAGGGTCACCTCGGCGCTTTTCGCCTCGAGATTCACCTTCGCCTCCACCCCGTCGAGGGCGTTCAGCGCCTTTTCCACCCGTGCGGAGCAATGCCCGCAGGACATCCCTTCGATCATAATGGTTTTTTTCATGTTGCTTCCTCCTTTGATTTGTCTCTCGTATTTTGGTTCTGCCGGTGCGGCTTTGGCGGTATTTCCGTTTCCGTCTGTTTCATCCGCCGTAAAACCCGCCGCGCGCCCCTTGAAGAACTTGAGCCGCAGCGCGTTGGAAACCACGCAGACCGAGGAAAGGCTCATGGCGGCCGCCGCGATCATGGGGTTGAGGGTGAGATGAAACATTGGATAGAGAAGGCCGGCCGCAACCGGAATGCCGATGGTATTATAGAAAAACGCCCAGAACAGGTTTTCGCGGATGTTCCGGATCACCGCGCGGGAGAGCTCCACTGCGGTCACCGCGTCGGCAAGGTCGCTCTTCATCAGGACGATATCCGCCGACTCGATCGCGACGTCGGTTCCCGCGCCGATCGCGACGCCGACGTCCGCCCGCGCGAGGGCGGGGGCGTCGTTGATGCCGTCGCCGATCATCGCGACCTTCTTGCCCTCTTCCTGGAGGGCGCGGATCTTCGATTCCTTGTCCTCGGGCAGCACTTCGGCGATCACCTTTGTCACGCCGAGTTCCCGGCCAACCGCTTCGGCGGTCCGGCGGTTGTCGCCGGTGAGCATGACAACGTCGATCCCCATCGACTCAAAGGCCCGGATAGCCCCCCGGCTGGTGGGCTTGGCGACGTCGGCGACCGCGATCAGGCCGATCAGGCCGTTTTCATCCGCAAAATAGAGCGGCGTCTTCCCCTCGTCCGCGAGGGCGCGGCTCCGCTGTTCGGCCTCCGACACGGAAACGCCGTTTTCCTGCATCATCCGAAGGTTCCCGGCAAGCAGGCGCGCGCCGTCGATTGAAGCGCGGATCCCCTGCCCGGAGACGGCTTCAAACTGCGTGATCTTCCAAAGCGGCGCGCCCCGTTCGGCGGCGTATTCGACCACCGCCTCCGCGAGCGGATGCTCGCTCGGCTTTTCCATCGAGGCCGCAATTGAAACCAGACGGTCTGCGGTCATCGCGCCGAATACGAGGACGTCCGTAACCTGCGGTTTTCCGTTGGTGATGGTGCCGGTTTTGTCCATCACGACCGTATCGACGGCGTGAAGGGTTTCAAGTGCCTCGGCCGATTTGATCAGGATGCCGTTTTCCGCGCCCTTGCCGGTGCCGACCATGATCGCGACCGGTGTTGCGAGGCCGAGCGCGCAGGGGCAGGAGATGACCAGGACCGCGATCCCGATCGAGAGAGCGAAGGTGAAGCTCGCCCCGAGGAACAGCCAGGCCGCTGTCGCGGCGAGCGCGATCAGAATCACCGTCGGGACAAAGACGCCGCTGATCTTGTCGGCAAGCTTCGCGATCGGCGCCTTCGAAGCGCTCGCCTCCTCCACAAGGCGGATGATCTGCGCGAGGGTGGTGTCGTCGCCGACCTTTTCGGCGCGGAAGGTGAACGAACCGGTTTTGTTGATGGCCGCCGCCGAGACGCGGTCCCCCGCGGCCTTTTGGACCGGGATGCTCTCGCCGGTCAGCGCCGACTCATCGAGCGAGGATTCGCCCTCGGTAATCACGCCGTCGACCGGGACGCTCTGGCCGGGCCTGACCACAAGCAGGTCCCCGACCGCCACTTCTTCGATCGGGATTTCGATTTCCGCTCCGTCCCGAAGGACCACCGCCGTCTTCGGGGCGAGGTCCATCAGCTTCTGGATCGCCTCGCTGGTCTTTCCGCGCGAACGGATCTCAAGGAATTTTCCGAGGGTGATCAGCGTCAGGATCATCGCCGCGGATTCAAAATAGAGGTCCATCGAGTAGCGCGAGACCCGCTCCGCGTCGCCGTGGCCGAGGCCATAGCCGATCTGGTAGATCGCGAACACGCCGTAGGCCAGCGCGGCGGCGGAGCCGATCGCAATCAGCGAGTCCATGTTCGGCGAACGCTTCCAGAGCGTTTTGAAGCCGACCTGAAAGTATTTCCGGTTGAGATAGACGATCGGGAGGCACAGCAGGAACTGGGTGAACGCAAAGGCTGCCGCATTCGCGTTTCCGTGCATAAAATGCGGAAGCGGAAGCCCCATCATGTGGCCCATCGAGATATAAAACAGCGGGATCAGAAAGACAAACGACCAGGCCACGCGGGTTTTCATCTGCCTGATCTCGTCAGCGAGGCGCGCGTTCGGGTCCGGGGCGGGCGCGCCCCCCGCGCTCCGCTTCGCGGCGCTTTCCGCCTCCGACGCGCCGTAACCCGCATCCTCGACCGCGGCGATGATCTCGCGGTCGCTGAGTTTTTCGCCGTCGTAATCGACAGTCATGCTGTTGGTCAGAAGGCTGACGCTGACCTGGCCGACCCCCTCGAGTTTTCCAACCGCTTTTTCGACGTGAGCCGAGCAGGCCGAGCAGGTCATGCCTGTGACATTGAATTTTCGATGCATTTCTTCCCCTCTTTCCGCTGCCGCGGACAAGCGGCGCTTGTCATTAACCCCCCACCCACGGGGGGTGTATGTTGATACTATACCACCGCCGGCCGGCTATGTCAAGCGGAAAACCAAAAGAGCAGAACCGCCGGCGAATCGCTTTCCACAGTATTCCCGCCCCGCCCGGCCAGATGCATCAAGGCAAAAACGCCGCCCCGCAGCTCGATTTGTCGGGACGGCGTTTTCTTTTGAAAGATCCGGCTGGGCGGCAGGCGCCGCGTCAATCCTGGGTTTTCGGCTGCGACGGCGGCGAAGGCGGTTTCTGGTTCCCGTGCCAATAGACGAGAAGCGACGCGGCGAGAACGAGCAGCGCGCCGGCGATGGAATTGGGCTTTATCTGTTCGCCAAGCAGCAACGTGCTGAACAAAACGGTGAACAGGATGCCGGTGAAGTTGAAGATGCTGACCTCGGCCGCCGGGGCAAAGCGATAAGCATAGGTGATGGCGATCTGACCAAACGAGCCGCCGGCGCCGATCAGCAGCAGCAGAACCAGCTCCAGCGGGGTTGGGACGACGAATTCCGCGATCATAAACGGAAGGCTCACAACGGCGCTGAAGGTCGAAAAATAGACGATAATCGAGAGCGCCGGAACCCGCCCCTTGAGAAAAGAGAGCAGCGTATATGCGCTTCCCGACGCAAAGCAGGACAGCAGCGCCATCGCAAGCGGTACCCAGTTCGACTCAAACCGGGGATTGACCACCAGAAACGCACCGGCGGACGCGATCAGGAGCGCCGGGAGCTGCACCTTTGAAAGCGTCTCTTTCAGAAACACAACCGCAAACAGGGTTGTGACAAACGGCGACATCTGGGTCAGAATCGAAACGTCGGCCTGGCTGGCCGCCTTCGCCGAGGCGTAGAAAGTGAGGATCAGCCCGAGATAACCGAACAGCGAACGGCCCAGCAGCCAGAACTGGTCCCGCCGCGCGCCGAACAGCGGGAGCTTCGCCCGCGCCGCGAGGAATCCGCAGAGCAAAAGGCTGATGGAGTTGCGGAAGAATAGCTGCTCAAACAGCGGGATGCGCTTTCCGCTGACCCTGACGCAGATCTGCATCAACGAAAACGAAAACGCCGAGAGAACCATCAGCGCGATCCCCTTCTGTTTGGCGTTCAGCTTCATGACCCATTCCCCCAACGTGACATACTTTCGGAAAAAACAGTTAAAATAACCGCATCAGCCCCTGGTGCGCCGCGAGCCACGCGCGTTTCTCCCGATAGTCGGGGCAGTGCTGTCCCACCAGCGCCCAGAACGCGGCGGAGTGGTTGTGGTGGACAGTGTGGCAAAGCTCATGCAGGATGACATAATCGACCACGTCCGGCGGACAGAGCATCAGGCGGCAGCTAAAATTCAGGTTGTTGCTCGCGGCGCAGGAACCCCACCGGGTCCTCGCCCCGGTGATGCGAATTTTGCCGAAGGCAAAGCCGCATCCTTCCGCCAGTTCCCGAACGCGGTCCGGGAAAAACGCGCGCGCCTCCCGCGAGAGCCACTCCCGTCCGGCTTCCTCCACATGTTCGGCCGGCAGAGCGAGCGCCGCCCCGCGGCGCTCGGCCCGCGAGAGCCGCGGGTCCAGCACCGCCATCAGCGGCCTGCCCAGAAACGGGATCTCGGTTCCCGCTTTGACGGGACCGGCGGGAACCGTGCGCTCCCGCTCCGCGAGGAGGCGGCGCTTTTTCTCGATCCACTCGGCCTTTTCGACCACGAAGCGGTCGATCTGCGCCTGCGCAAGCCGTTTCGGCGCACGGACGACCGCCGTCCCATCCGGCAGAAGCTCGAGCGAGACGGTGCGCCGGTCCGAACGGACAAGCTGATATTCCAGTGTGAGCGAAGTCTCGTTTTCCCCAACGGGAAGCCGCAGCAACAGCATAACCAATTCCCCGGCCGCACAGCGGCGCGGCCCTCCTTTCCTTTCTGGCAGAACGACAGCGCAGTTCTTTTTCCCGGTGTTCGGCCTCCGCCGGCAGGCCTTCCTATTGACAGGCCATAGCCGCAGAAGGCGGCTGAAAACAAGGGCCGTTTTCCCCGCGGTTATTGCATCAAATCAGCGGGCCGCAAAGCGGTTCGCCCGCTGCCAATGCAGCGGGCCCGGCCGCAGCCGGGCGGATGAGATGCAGCAAGCGCAGCGCACGGCGTCCGCCGCGCAGGCCCCGCTTTTAGCGGGGCGGATTGGGCCTTGGCCCAATTTTCTGCGGTTATTATATCACAAAAATTCGCATAACGCGAAAGGTTTGGTTTTACCGTTGACTTTTGTGCATATGCCCGTTATAATCGATTTGTGCGTATGCACATTATAAAACCCATAATGGAAACGGAGGGTTGGCCGATGCCGCGGAACTCAAAATGCAGGCGCGTCTGCTCTGAACCGGCCTGCCGCCTGTTTTCACCCGAACAGGCGTCGGGGCGCCAGGTTGTCATGACCGTCGAAGAACTGGAGAGCCTGAGGCTATGCGACCTCGAAGGTCTGGACCAGGACGCCGCAGCCGACCGGATGAACGTCTCGCGCGGGACCTTTCAGCGCATTCTCTATTCGGCGCGGCGGCATTCGGCGGAGGCCCTTGTGGGCGGCGCCCCGCTCCTGATCGAGGGCGGAAACTACGAGGTGGCCGAGGACTGCCCGCGGATGACCGGGGGCGAAACCAGCCAGCGCATCTGCCGGCACTGCCGGTATATGAAAAAAGGAGAGCGAAACGATGAGTGAATCCTGTAACCACGATTGCGGAAGCTGTCCTTCCGCCAGCTGCGGCGAACGGACCGAACAGCCGAATTTTCTCGAAGCGCCGCATGGGCGCAGCAGCATCAAAAAGGTGATCGGCGTGGTGAGCGGCAAGGGCGGGGTGGGCAAAAGCCTTGTGACCTCGATGTTGGCCGTGCTGCTCAACCGCCGCGGCGCGCACACTGCGATTCTCGACGCCGACATCACCGGACCCTCGATCCCAAAGGCCTTTGGCATCCGGCAAAAGGCGACCGGCGGCGAAGACGGCATTCTGCCGGTGAAATCCAAAACGGGGATCGACGTGATGTCGATCAACCTCCTGCTTGAGAAGGACACCGATCCGGTGCTCTGGCGCGGGCCGATTCTCGCCGGGACGGTCAAGCAGTTCTGGACCGACGTGATCTGGCAGGACGTCGATTATCTGTTTGTGGATATGCCGCCGGGAACCGGCGACGTCCCGATGACCGTCTTCCAGTCGATCCCGCTTGACGGGATCGTGGTCGTCGCTTCTCCGCAGGATCTGGTTTCGATGATCGTCGAAAAGGCGGTGAAGATGGCGCAGATGATGTCCATTCCGATACTCGGACTGATCGAAAACATGAGCTATATCGAATGCCCCGACTGCGGAAAGCGGATTTCTGTTTTCGGCGAGAGCAAAATCGAGGAAACCGCGAAGCAGTACGGCCTTTCGGTGCTGGCGCGGATCCCGATCGATCCGAAGATCGCCTCCGCCTGCGACAAGGGACTGGTGGAGCTGGTGGACGGGAACTGGCTCGACGAAGCGGTGGAAACGATTGAAAAACTCTGACGATGGGAGCGTTATCAAATGAAAATCGCAGTGACGCACGAAAATGGACAGGTGTTCGGCCATTTTGGAAAAACCGAATCGTTCGCGGTTTTTGAGACCGGCGACGGAAAGGTGCTTTCAAAGCAGATTATCCCGACCAACGGGACCGGCCACGGCGCGCTCGCCGGGTTTTTAAAGGATCTCGGCGCGCAGGTTGTGATCTGCGGCGGAATCGGCGACGGCGCGAAGCGCGCGCTTGAGGCGGCGGGCGTCATTCTCGTCGCGGGCGCTTCCGGCGATGTCGAGCAGGCGGCGCTCGCCTATCTCTCGGGGGAACTCAAAAACGATCCCGCTGGGACCTGCGGCCATCACCACGGCGAAGAGGGGCGCGCCTGCGGCGGCCTCGGCGCCTGCGGACACCGCTGAACGGCAGAAAAAACATCCCGGCGCCTGGCGCCGGGATGTTTTTGTGTCAAAGCCGGTAGCAAAAGGCATTTTCCGCGACGGCAAGAAGCTGTTCGCCGAGCTTTCTATTCTTCAGATCGTTTTGGTCGATCACCGCGACGCCGAGCTCCTTGGCACGCTTATAGATCGACGGGTTTGAATGGACCACATCGGTCGCGGTCAGAAGGACGGTTTTTGCGAGCGTCCCGCCGAAACGCTCAGACAGGAGCCTGATTTCGCTCAGCGCGAGCGGCGTCGGAACCCCCATCTTGCAGGAGACGAAGACCGGCTTCACCCCGCGGATGAGAAGCAGATCGACTTCGTTCTTCGCATCGCAGAAATCGACATACGATCCGTCCCAGTCGATCACGACGCTGTTCCTCACATCGTCAAAATAGTGAAGCCGCTTCGCTGTTTGATAGGCGAAAAGTTCGAGCCAGATGCCGTGGTTCGGGAGGCATTTCTTCATCGCCTCGTTCTTAAACCGGAAGCGGATCCGCCCCGGCTTCGCCGGAAGCTCGATCACCACGCCTGTATCATAGAGCAGCGCCATCAGCCGCGGGTTGCAGGTGACGGTCAGACGCGAATGCACCTCGAGCGCCCGCGGGCAGTCCACCTCGAGTTGATGCTCGCCGCGCTCGTTCGCGAGCTTCACAGCCTGCTGCAGGAACGAAACCATCCCCGCCCAACTGCTGCCGTGGCGGAGAATCAGGTCGAAGACCGCGTCGATATCCCGCGCCATATCGGGTTCGGCGAAGTCGGGCAGATAGTGCCCATAGCCGTCCATCGACGCGCCCGAGGCGCAGAGCATGTCCTCGACATAGAACGAGGGCCACTGGAACTGCCGGCCGAGTTCCTCACAGCCGAACACATTGATGAAGCGGCTGTTCTGAAGGTCGATGTAAAATCCGGGCAGATGGTTTTCCTTGCAAAAGATTCCGGCCTCCAGCAGCATCAGCTCCCGCCCGCCGGTGAAGTCGACCACGCAGCCTTCAAACAGCCGCCGTGCCCGCTCCAAGATCTCGCGGATCGCCTCAGGGCTCGAAGCGTTGACGTTGTAGAAGTTGACCGTCGTGTCGAGGCCGCGCCGCTTCAGAAGGAGCTTAACCGCCTCGCGTCGGCGGTCGCTGATCATCTTCCGGTCGCAGATATAGACCACATGGTCGGGTCGGAGCGCCATCGCCGCCATGACGTTTTTAATCGGTTCGCTGTCATAAAATTCGATGAGGGTCATCGCCGAAAGTCCCCTTTCGCGCCGTCTTGTTTCCATTCTACCCGTTTTCTGCGAAAGGAACAAGGGTTTCGATAAAAAGAAGGGACTTTGTTTTTCAGGATTTGGACGCGGACAGCGGGGAACTGTTCCTCGTCGTCCCGCCGGAAACCGAGAGGATCAGCCGCCTAAATGGCGTGCGGAAAACCTATGACCCGACCCTTCGATATAAATCGAGTATCCCGAAGGATGGATGGACGGCAGGAGAATCCGCATTCGCGCTCTTGAGTAAAAGATCAGGCTCTGCAAATGAAAAAAGGGAGCGGCCAGCGCTGGCCGCTCCCTTTGAATCCTTTGGACGGTACAAGCAATTTCCGGACATACGGTTTCCATCAGGCGCCGAGATAGGCTTTTCGGACCTCTGCGTTCTCGAGGAGCGCCCCGGCTTCCCCGCTCATGACGATCCTTCCGGTTTCGAGGACATAGGCGCGGTTCGCAACCGAAAGCGCCATCCGCGCGTTCTGTTCGACCAAAAGGACGGTCATCCCCTGTTTGTTGATCTCGGTGATGATATGGAAAATTTCCTTGACCAGCAGAGGCGAAAGCCCCATCGAAGGTTCATCCATCAGGATGATCTCCGCGCCGGTCATCAGCGCCCGCCCGGTCGCCAGCATCTGCTGCTCGCCGCCCGAAAGGGTCCCCGCAAACTGCTTCTGCCGCTCCCGAAGGCGCGGAAACCGCTCGAACACCTTTTGGACGTTCTCCTCGATCTGCTTTTTATCCTTCAGGATATAGGCGCCGAGTTCCAGGTTTTCGCGCACGGTGAGCTGGGCGAAAATCCGCCTTCCCTCCGGGACGTGCGCCATGCCTTTGGAAAGGATTTTATGCGGCTCGACCTTTAGAAGGTTTTCGCCGTTGAAGGTGACCTCGCCGCTGTCGGGGCGCTTGAGGCCGGAAATGGTGTGTAGAATAGTGGTCTTTCCCGCGCCGTTCGCGCCGATCAGGGAAACGATCTCCCCTTTTTTCACCTTGAGGCTGACATCGTGGACGGCGTGAATCGAGCCGTAGCTCACGTTGAGATTGTTGACGGTTAACACTGCGCTCTCCTCCTATTCGCCGAGATAGGCCTCGATGACCCTCGGATCGCTTGTGACCTCCTTCGGCGTGCCGAAGGCGATCACATGGCCGTAGTCGAGCACCAGCACGCGCTCGCAGATGCCCATGACGAGGCTCATGTCGTGTTCAATCAGGAGGATTGCGATCTTGAACCGGTTCCGGATCAGGCTGATTGTCTCCATCAGCTCGGCTGTCTCGGTCGGGTTCATCCCCGCCGCGGGTTCGTCGAGCAGCAGAAGGGTGGGCGAGGTCGCGAGCGCGCGGGCGATCTCCAGCTTTCTCTGCTGGCCGTAGGGGAGGTTGTCGGCGATGTGATCGCGAAGGCCCTCCATTCCAAACACGCCGAGCAGCTCCATCGCCTTCTCCTCGGCTTCCCGCTCCTCTTTCCAGTACTTCGGGCCGCGAACCAGGGCCGACACAATCGAATAGCTCATGTTCTGGTTGAACGCAACCTTTACGTTGTCGAGAACGGTCAGCTGTTTAAACAGACGGATGTTCTGGAAGGTACGGGCCGCGCCCGCCTTCACAATCTGATGCGGCTTTTTGCCGGTAATCTCCTGAAGTTTATGGCCGGCGCGGTCCGCGAGAAAGATCTTCCCCTCGGTCGGCTGATAAACTCCGGTGAGGAGGTTGAAGACGGTGGTTTTGCCCGCGCCGTTCGGCCCGATCAGGCCGACCAGCTCGCCTTCCCCGATTTCGATGTTGAAATGATCGACCGCCCGCAGGCCGCCGAACACAACCGAGATTTCTTCGGCCTTTAAAATCGCCGCCATCAGGCCTTGCCCTCCTTTCCGGACGCCGCGGCTTCGGGCACGGGGGCCTTCGCCTCCTGCGCCTTTTTGCCGCTGAAAAGCCGTCCCGCCTTCTGTAAAACGCGGGTCAGCGAGAATTCATAGGTGCCGAGCAGTCCGGAGGGTTTAAAGATCATCATCGCGACCAGCGCGATCGAATAGATCAGCATCCGGTAGGTCGAAAAGCTCCGGAGCGCCTCCGGCAGGATCGTAAGGGTTGCTGCCGAGAGGATCGATCCGGTAAAGCTCCCCATGCCGCCGAGGACCACCATGACGACGATCTCGACCGAACGCATGAAGCCGAAATTGCTCGCGCCGAGAATCGAGATGTGGTGCGCATAAAGGCCGCCAGCGACCCCCGCGAGCATCGCCGAAATGGTGAAAGCGAAGGTGCGGTAGTAGGTCAGGTTGATCCCGCTCGATTCGGCCGCAATTTCATCCTCACGGATCGCCATGATCGCCCGGCCGTGGCGCGAGCGGATGAGGCAGTACAGAAGCGCGACGATGATCACCGTAACCCAAAACACCACATAGGGGGTGGACAGTTTTTTAATGCCGCGAAGCCCCTGCGCGCCGCCGGTGATCGAGATATTTTCAATAACCACACGGATGATTTCGCCGAAGCCCAGGGTGATGATCGCAAGATAGTCGCCCTTGAGGCGAAGCGCCGGGATGCCGACGATCAGGCCGAAGATGCCCGCGAGCAGCGCCCCGAGCAGAAGGCCGATCAAAAGCCGGGGCAGCTCCGGAATGTCGGGGAAAGCCTTCGTAAAGATCGCCGCGGTATACGCCCCCACCGACATAAACCCGGCATGGCCGAGCGCAAGCTGGCCGAGAAAGCCGGTCGCGAGGTTGAGGCTCACTGTGAGAATGATGTTGATGCCGACCAAAACCAGGATCCCCTGGTGATAGCGGCTGAGAACGTCAAAATGAATCAACAGGGCCAGCAGCGCAAAGAGTGCGAGCACGCCGGCGGTGTTGAGGGTACAGGCTTTGAAATGTTGTTTTCGATCCATGCCGCCACCGCCTTACACTTTTTCGCCGACGTTTTTGCCGAGGATGCCCGAGGGCTTCACCAGCAGCACGACGACGAGAATGCCGAACACTACCGCGTCGGCGACCTTTGAGGATATGTACGCCTTGGTCAGGCTTTCGGCAATGCCGAGCGCCAGGCCGCCGAGCATCGCGCCCGGGATGATGCCGATGCCGCCGAGCACCGCCGCAACAAAGGCCTTGAGGCCGAGCATCGAGCCGATGTTCGGATCGACCAGCGGATAGGACGAACAATAGAGCACCGAGGCGACCGCCGCAAGGCCGGAGCCGATCGCGAAGGTCGCGGAAATCGTGGCGTTGACGCTGATGCCCATCAGCCGCGCCGCGCCCGCGTCCTCGGAGACGGCCCGCATCGCCTTTCCGACGCGGGTGCGCTTGACAAAGAGATTGAGCCCGACCATCAGAAGGATGCTGACCACAATGGTAATCAGCGTCACCTTACTGACCTGGATTTTCCCGAGTATGATCGGCGTCTTGTCAAACAGGTTCGGGAACGGCATGCCGTTGGGCGTAAAGATGATCATAAACAGGTTCTGGAGAAAGAGGCTCACGCCGATCGCGGTGATCAGCGCCGAGATGCGCGGCGCTTCGCGCAGCGGCTTATAAGCGGCCCGCTCGCTGACGACGCCGATAATCGAGCACACCGCGACCGCCGCCACAACGCAGAGCCATGCCGGAAGCCCGTTTGAGACCAGCATTGGAATTGCGACGATCGACACATAGCCGCCGACCATGATGAAATCGCCGTGAGCAAAATTGATCAGCTTGACGATGCCGTATACCATCGTGTAGCCGAGCGCGACAAGCGCGTAGATCGAGCCGACCTGAAGGCCGTTTAAGAGCTGGCGCGTGAGGTCCAGCAGTTGGTCCATCATAGAATCCTCTTTCCTCTCCTAAAGCTTTTCCGGTTTGCCCGCCGCTTTATCGCAGAAACGGGACCGCTCGTTGTCCAAAGGGTCCCGCGCCTGCGATAAGGCGCAAGGGCAGAGCAGCATCGCGGCTCCGCCCTTGGCGTCAGATCAAACGGATATCAGCGGGATGCTTTCGATCCCCGTGATCAGCCCTCGACCTTCGCGGAGAGCTGATATGCGCCGTCGACAATCTCGATCACCGAAACGCTCTTGATCGGGTCGCCGTTGTCGCCGTACTTGACATTGCCGGCAACGCCGGGGTAATTGGTCTGCTTCATAGCGTCGACGACCGCCGCGAAATCGGTGTCGCCATTGGTGGCTTTATACGCTTCGGCGATGATATAAGCCGAGTCATAGCCAAGCGCCGCAAACGCGACCGGGGAGGTGTTGTATTTCTCGGTGTACGACTGGACGAAGTTCGCAACCTTCTCGTCGGTGTCGCCGGTGAAATAGTGGCCGGTGAAGTAGACGTTGTTGAGGATCGCGACATCCGACTCGTTGACCACGTCGAGGACGCCGTCAAAGCCGTCCGGTCCGAGAACCGGGATGTCGAGGCCGATCTCTCTCGCCTGGGCGATGACGAGGGCGGCGGTCTGGTAGTAGTCGGGCAGGATCAGGACCTCGGCCCCCGCGCTCTGGATGTTGGTGAGCTGGGTTTTAAAGTCCTTGTCGGTCGCGCCGTAGCCTTCGAAGCTGACAACCTCAAGGCCGAGTTCGCCGGCCTTGTTCTGGAAGGAGTTCGCAATGCCGGCAGAATAGTCGTCCGAGGTGTTGTAGAGGACCGCGCACTTGGTCAGGTTCAGGTTGTTCTTGGTGAAGTTCGCGAGAACGGAACCCTGGAACGGGTCGGTGAAGCAGGTGCGGAAGATGTTGTCGCCATAGCTGGTGACGTCGGCCTGGGTTGCGGACGCGGTCAGGACCGGGATCCCGTCCTCAGCGGCCAGCTCCATCACGGCGAGCGCCGGCTTCGAGGTGACCGGGCCGAGCAGGAAGTCGATCTCCTCGTCCATCAGCATGTTGTAGGCGTTGGTCGACTCGATCGGGTCGCCCTTGTCGTCGAGAACCTCGAGCCTAAAGGTCTTGCCCGCGACGCCGCCAGCCTCGTTGATCTCTTCAAACGCCATTCTGACGCCGTTTTCAACCGCCTGGCCGTAGATCGCAACCGAACCGGTCTGCGGGGTAATCACGCCGATCAGGATTTCCCCGCCTTCGGACGTGCCCGAATTCTCCGCCGGGGCGCTTTCGCTGGAACCGGAAGGGTTCTCCGCCGGCTGCGAGGACGACGTCCCGCCGCCGCAGGCCGCAAGGCTCGTCAGCATCAGAGCCGCGGCAACCAATGACAATGCTTTTCTCATGTTTTTCTTCCTCCTCTTACTCTGCCACAGCCGCAGCCGGAAAGCCGGCCCGCGGAAATGGCTCCTGTCATATCCTGTCTCGATACCGCCGGATTGCGGAATCCTCCCTCCGCAGGTGAACTGCTGTCTGCGCAGGGAGGACAGACAACGGTAAGAAATGACGCGGTTCCCTCACTGTCATTCGAAAACCGCGTTTGCTATGAAGAGGATTATACTCCGCCGCACATGGGATGTCAAGGAAGACGCCGGCCGGCGGTTCCTTTTTAGAGACAAATACAAATTTTTTCGTGAAACTTGGCGTGAAATGCTTCAAAAAGTTCACAAATGAATCCCGCCTCCTACCAGAGACGTCGGACATCGGTTTTCTGATTGCAGAGCAATTTTCTGCGAAAACAGCCCGCCTTTTAAAAGGAAAGGCGGGCCGTTTTATGCAGTTTTCTCCAGGCTGCCCATCATCTGCCAGGCAAAGATTAATGTTAATAAAGTGTTTCGCCCCGGTTTCGCTCCCGCCAGATCTCTTCCAGCAGGGCGAGATCCTCCCGAAACGCCTCGTCGGTCTGATCCTCCTTTTTTTCCAACTCTTCGAGCGTTTCAAAGCGGAACGCCTCTGCGCCGAAGCGGAGCCAATCCGCCGTCAGCCTGCCGTAGGTGCAGGAACCAGTCATCTGAGAAAAACGGAAGCGGTTTTCCGATCCTTTGAGATCGGCGTCGGACATCAAAAGGCGCCGGCCGGTTTTGATGTTCACAATCTGGAACACGCCGCCGGTTATTTTTCTCTGTTTATACGCAGCCAGCGCCGCTTTCCGATCGTTTTTGTCCACAAAAAGACATCCTTTCTTCAATCCGCTCAGTACCCCGCGTCTTTTAACAGGCGCGAGAGCACGCGGAGCCTCTCGCTCAAAAACTCGTCGTTTGCCTCGAGCGCTTCGCGGAACAGTTCAGCGTCTTCCAAAAGCTTTTCATTGCCGGTACAGAACTCCACCGTCATCGCATCGCCCTGAAGGCCGATCCGGTCGATGAGCGGATGGTTCGGATCGACCAGCTTCGGAAAACGGTAGGCTTCCGAAAAATAGCGTTTGGAGCGGACGATCAGGATCGCAAGGTCGATCACCCGGTGGAGCGGAAGTTCCTCCGACTGCCGCGACCACTTTTCCCCGGTGTAGCGCCAGACCTTCGCCGAGATGTCGACTTTTCCGCGGTCGTTCCACTGCGCCAGGCCGAGCGAAAGCCCTTTCGCATCGGAGCGATAGGCTTCTTTTCCATCGACGCGCTCGTAGTTTTCGGAAACCACCACGGGCTTATGTTTCAGTGAGGTTGGGATGTTCATCTTATCTCTCTTTTCAAATGCAAATTTAGTAATTTACTAATTTACTGAATTTTATTTTAATTTCGGTCAATTGTCAAGCGTTTTTGGAATTCATTGGTCAAATTGACATATTTTTATTCTTTACTTCATAAATTATTTACAGATAGACGGGGCAGTTAGCGTTGCCAAACACAGACTCCCGTGCTATTATTGAATGCGTTGAATATTATTGTTTGGAGGGATTTCGTTGTATGATGACTTTCAGACGCAGATAATCGGATTATTCCGCAGTTTACATGGACAACTCGGCGCCGTCGTCAATCAATACTGCCAGCCGCTGGGCATCACCTGGCCGCAGGCGCTCATCCTCAAAGAGCTGGCGGAGCACGACGAAATCTCCATCAGCGAATTGGCGCGCCGGCTCGGTTTTACGAACAGCAACGTCTCGGCGATCTGCAAGCGGCTGGAAAAAGGCGGCTTCCTCACCCGGACAAGGGACGTCAGCGATCAGAGAACCGTCAGGGTTGCGCTGACGCACTATGCAAAAAAGACGGCTGACACAATCCGCGAGGACGAACAGAATCTCTGCCTGCTTTCCGGCGCGAGCGAAGAGGACAAACGTATAATTATCGACGGGTTCAGCCGCCTTAACCGTCTGATCAGCCGGAACATGTCGAAACTGCCCCCGGCCGAGGAGCTTCTCCCGGCCCAATGGATTCAGAAAAACAGCCGGGGCCCATCATCCGGGCCGCGCTGTACGATCGATCAATAAGGAGGAAAGATTCAGTGAAGAAGAGCGTAAAAATCGGACTGATACTGGTGGTTCTGGCGGTTGCGTCAGCCGCCGTATACCGGGTCATGACCAAGGAACAACCGGTCATGGCGCCGGAAGTCAACCAGGTCCTGGTGGAGACCGGGACGCCGGAGACGGGTTCTCTCTCGGTCACCAGCTCGTACATAGGAAAAGTGGAACCGTTTGAATCGGTGATGGTCACCCCGAAGATGAGCGGAAAGATCACCGATATCCGCGTACAGGCCGGGGACGTTGTCCATAAGGGCGACATCCTTTACACCATCGACGACGAGGACGTCCAGCTCCAGTATGCCGTGGCGGAGGCAGGATACAATTCCGCCGTCGCGCAGGCCAACGCCCAGCTCAGCGGTTCGATGGACATGAACCGCGTCCAGCTTGAAGCCAACCTCCGCTCCGCGAAATCCGCCTACGATCAGGCGAAGGACGCCTTCGACTCCTACTCGGACGGCCATTCTACTTCGACCGCCTATGAGCGCAAGCAGATGAACGAAAAGCAGGAGATCCTCAACGACGCCGAAGACCTGGTCCGCGACCTGAAACAGCAGTGGGAAGCGGCCGCGGATGGAAGCGAGGAAAAAGTCGCGCTTTACGAGCAGTACACAGCGGCCCAGGACGCCCGCGACGACGCCAAAGAAGATTACGAAAACGCGAGAGCGGCTTACCTGATGAGCGCGAACGACGCGACCTATACGCAGCTTGAGATCGCGAAAGACCAGGCCTACAACGCCTATCAGGCGGCCCGCGACGCATTTGAGATCAACGACTCCCAGGTGACGCCCGAAAGCCAGGCCGCGATTGAGGCGGGCCTCGCCTCAGCCGAGGCGCAGCTCAACCAGGCGAAGTCCGCCCTCGACTACACCATCGTGACCGCGCCGATCGACGGCGTGATCGAGCAGCGGCTGGTCGATAAAAACGACATGACCTCCCCTTCCAGCCCGGCGTTCGTGATCTCGAACAAGAACGCGATGAACGTCACCTTCTCGGTCCCGGCGAACGCCGTCCCCTATCTTGAGATCGGCGACAGCGTCACGGTTGAAAGCGCAGGCGCAACCTACGAGGCGACCATCACCGAAGTGAGCACAATGGTCGACGCGCAGAGCGGCCTGTTCCAGGTGAAGGCCGCCATGTCCGCAGACGGCGCGGTGCTTTCGGGGACTTCGGTCAAGGTCATCGCCACCACCCAGAAGACCGACAACGCGCTGATCCTCCCGCTGGACGCGGTTTACTACGATAATAACCAGCCCTATGTTTACCTTTACCAGGACGGCGTGACCGTCAAGCGTGAAATCCAGACTGGCGTCGCGTCCACTGACGAGGTTGAAATCGTCAGCGGCGTCTCCGCCGGCGACAAGGTGATTCTCACCTGGCACCCGAGCCTGACCGACGGCGCTGTCGTCACCGAAGCGAACGGCGGCGCGGCCGCCTCTTCCGCGCCGGAAGCCGGGCCGCAGTCCCCGGCCGGAGAAGAGGAACCCTCCGGCGGTGAGACCGGATATTCCGATTCCGCCGCCGCAGAAAAGTAGGTGGTGATTGCATGAACATTACCAAAACCGTTCTCAAACGGCCGGTGGCCGTTCTAATCTGCCTCATCGCGCTGATCGTCTTCGGCGCTTCCTCGATTCTCTCCACCCCGATAGAACTGACGCCGGACATGGATATGCCGGTTATGCTCGTCCTCACCGTCTACCCGGGCGCCGGCCCGGAAGAGGTAGAAGAACTGGTCACAAGCGACATCGAATCGGCCATCGGCTCGCTGTCGGGCGTCAAAACCATTCAGTCGCAGTCCTCGGAAAACATGTCGATGGTCATGCTCCAATATGAGTACGGCACCAACATGGACACCGCGCACATGGACCTGCAGGAAAAGCTCGACACCATCCGAAATTCGCTGCCGGATACCGTACAGGCCCCGACGATCATTGAGATGAGCATGGACATGATGCC
>DVKH01000019.1 GCA_018716105.1 Candidatus Fimivivens faecavium
CTCTGCTCTACCAACTGAGCTACAAAGGCATTTTTGGCGACCCGGATGGGGCTCGAACCCACGACCTCTAGCGTGACAGGCTAGCGTTCTAACCAACTGAACTACCGGGCCATGATCGTATGCCCTTGGAAACTGAGACTTGTTCCACAATAATCTGAGACCAAACGAATTCAGATCAGTCCCTTTCGCCTGCATATATAGGCGACGCTATTTATTATACGCAAAAATCCTTCAAATGTCAACTGCTTTCACCAATATTTTGGTAATAGAATTGCTTTTTATTAACAGGATACCGCCGGGAGAAACGCGAACCCTAACGATAAGGAGGTGTAGAAAATGAATCAAAAGCGGATTTTAAAGGGCAATCAGACCACCCTTCCGGCGGGCTCGGAACTGCTGACCGGCGCTTTCCAGACGCAGGCGATCTCACAGATAGAAGAGCTGGGAAAAGGCAACGTGCCGCTGAGCAACGACGAATTCGCCGACATCGCGCGCGATTTCAGCAAGGAGCTGAAATTATAATGAAAAGCCGGGACATGCTATGCACGCCCCGGCTTTATTTGATCTCAATGTGCGGGCGAATCTGTTCCAGCGTCGCATCGCCGATTCCTTTCACCCGCAAAAGATCTTCGGCGGAGGAGTAGGGTCCGTTTGCCGCCCGGTCGTCCAGAATCCGCTGGGCGATTACTTCCCCGACCCTTGGGAGAAGCATCAGCTCGTCCTTGCCACAGTGGTTGATATCGACCACCAGCTGAGCCTCCTCGCTTTTCTGTGCAAGGAGGGTCTCGGATGTAAATTCAATCAGCCCGGCCGGCGCTCCGCTCCCGGTATTATCGGAATAGGCGACAACCGACAGCAGCATACAGATCGAAACCGACGCCCCAAGCAGAAACTGGGTCACCCGTTTTGTTTCCAAACTGTCCCCCCCTATTGTCCTACCGGCAGACGCTGCTTGAGAATCCGGTTGATGTAATCGGCGACCGCGCCTTCTTCTACCGGGCAGACGATATCGCCGCACAGTTTTTTGATTTCGTCGGGCGCCTGCATCGGACAGGCTGCATGCCTCGCTTCTCTGAGCATCTCCCAGTCGTTATAGTAGTCTCCAATCACCGCGACCGCATCCGCCGGCGCTTTCATCAATCCGCAGAATAGCCGGATGCCGTTTCCTTTCGAGCATCCCGCGGGGAGGATTTCGATAAACCAGTCGCTCGATGAGGTGACGGCGGCGCCTTCCGGCCGCAGGATCTCAGTGATCCACTGCATCACCGGCCGCTTTTGTGCGCGGTCTGGGACGACCAGCAGAACCTTCACCCAGGGCTTTGTCAGTTCGTCCGCTTTTGCGTAGACTGGATTGTGCGGCTGACAGACCCTTGCGCCGACCTCGAAATTTCCCTCCAGCAGCGCGACCATCACCCTCAGAAATGGAAACCGATGCATGATCTCAGCAAGATCGCTTCGAAATGAACTTGGCAAAAAGGCCTGATGAAGGGTTCGGCCGGTTTGATAATCATAGATCAGCGCGCCGTTGTAGAGAATGCAGGGCGCGTTTACGCCGAGCGAAGCCGCGAGCGCGCGGGTCGAAACCAGAACCCGCCCGGTCGCGAGCGAAAATCGCCCGCCTTCTGCGGTAAAACGCCGGATCGCCTCGAAATTTTTATCCGGTATGATCCCATCGTCCGTGA
This sequence comes from Candidatus Fimivivens faecavium, assembly GCA_018716105.1. GTDB lineage: Bacteria > Bacillota > Clostridia > Oscillospirales > Ruminococcaceae > Fimivivens > Fimivivens faecavium. The sequence continues at coordinate 1,683 of DVKH01000019.1, forward strand.
TCAGCGTTCCATCCACGTCGCTGAATAAATACAAAACTTCGCCGAGGCCTCTGCTCATATGCCGCTCTCCCGTCTGAGTTTGTCCAAAAATTTCAGAAAAACCGCAGGCGGCTCCACCTCAAACCGGAGCCGTTCCCCAGTCAGCGGATGATCAAACCCGATCGCGGCCGCATGCAGACACTGCCCTTTCAGTTCGGTCAGAATCTTTGAGGGCCCGTAGAGCGGATCCCCCGCGACCGGGTGGCCGATGTGGGCCATGTGAACCCTGATTTGATGCGTCCGTCCGGTTTCGAGCTGCAGTTTTAAATAGGAGAAGCCGCGAAATCGCTCCAAAACGATATAGTTTGTGGCCGCGTCCCGGGCGTCCCGTCCCGGCTGCCTTTGGACGCACATTTTCTTCCGGTCCGCCGGATGACGGCCGATCGGCGCCTCCACCCTGCCGCTGTCGTCGCCAAACCCGCCGTAAACGACGGCGAGGTAAAACCGGTCGAGGCTGTGCGCCTGGATCTGTGCGGCGAGTGAAAGATGGGCCGCATCGGTTTTGGCGACGACGAGCAGCCCGCTTGTGTCCTTGTCGATCCGGTGGACGATGCCGGGCCGGATCACGCCGTTGACCGACGAAAGCCGTCCGGCGCAGCGGTACAGCAGGGCGTTGACCAGCGTGCCGGATTCGTTCCCCGGCGCCGGGTGGACCACCATCCCCTTGGGTTTGTTGACGACGAGAAGGCTTTCGTCCTCATAGACGATCTCGACCGGGATATTCTCCGGCCCGGCCTCCAGCGGTTCCGGTTCTGGAACCATGACGCGGACTTCCTCGCCGCGTTTGAGCCTGCGGTTTTTTACTGCGGGCCGCCCGTCAACCAGCACCGTCCCCGCCTCGCAGAGCTGCTGTACGGCAGAGCGGCTCAGTTCTGTTTCTCCCGCGACAAATTGATCGACCCGGACGCCGTCCTCCGCCGCAGTCAGAAGGTATTCCATTATGCCTTCCCTTCCGGTTTCTCTTCAGCTTTCGGTCCCGCCTGTTTCTGTCTGCCTTCGATCACTAGCGCATAGTATGCCAGAAGAACCGCGCCGATCACCACGCAGCAGTCGGCGAAATTGAACATTGGGTAGGAGAACAGCTCGTTGATGTCAATATAATCGACGACGAAGCCGTACATCGCCCGGTCGATGAGGTTTCCCGTCCCTCCTGCAATGATCAGCGACGTGCAGAGCACCGCCGCCGGATGGGTCAGGCGCTTTGAGAGAAGAAGCCAGCAGGCCGCGGCGATTATCGCCCCGGTGACAAGGAGAAGCAGCATCCGCTTCCCGTGCAGGATGCCGAACGCCGCGCCATAGTTTTCGACATAGGTCAGCTTTAGAATACCGGGTATCAGCGGGATCGTGCCGACCGGCGCGAGATTCGAAAGAACCCAGGACTTGATCACCCGGTCGATTGCGATCAGCGCCGCCGAAAGGAGAAATGCAAACGAAATTGTCATAGTGCCTCGCATCCCCGCGCCTCATCCCCGGCGCGGTTTTTCATTTATGAAGTCAGGGTAATACCATTATAGCGGAAAACGCCCTGTCCCGTTCCAATACACAGAAACAAATGAAAACAAAAAGCCGCGTATCAGCGCCATAAGCGCCCGGCGCGGCTCTATGTTTTTAAAGATTGATGGGTTATGGCCGCCGCAGGCCGGCCGGTCATAGTACGCGCAGGGGCTACTTCTTGCGTTTTTTGCCGTGGTGTTTCGGGGATTCCCGTTTGAGCTGAAACGCCTCTCCAAACTTGAGTTCTCCAAATCGGCTTTGGGCGCCGCCGGAAAGGGACGAGAACGCCGGTTCTTCGGAATCGTCGTCCTCTTCCTCTGAATCGCTGACGTAGCCCTCGTCCGGCAGAAAATCCAGCGGGCCGCGCGGGGGCTCCTCATCGTCCTCGTCAAAGGAATCGGCCAGCGCCTCTTCCACCTCTTCGTTTTCCTCTTCGGTCAACGGACGGGAATACCCATTCTCCTCTTCGGTGGATTCCGGCGGAACCGGTTCTTTCTCGCTCGGGGCGGACATGGTCCCGGCGGCTGATTTTTCTTCCACCTGTTCGGTCTTCTTCTCGTCCAGCGCCCGTTCCTCAACCTCGCCCGGCAGCGCGCTCACAAGCTCAAGATGCTGCTTATACAGTGCAATCAGCCTGTTTTTGAACGAGGCGACCTCCTTTTGAAGCGAGAGCAGCGTGTCCTGTTCCCGTTCGATCTGGTGTTTCGCGTTGTTGATCATGGTGTCCGCCTTAATGGTCGCGTCCCTCATGATGATCTCCGCTTTTGTTTTCGACTCGCGGATCACGCTGTCCCCCAGTTTCTGCGCGCCCAGCAGCGCTGTCCTAAGGCTTTCCTCATCCTCGCGGTATTCGGTCAGCTTGTCGGCAAGGATCTCCAGTTTTTTTTCGAGATCGGCGTTCTGCGAGAGCAGATCGCTCATCGAATCCGCGACGGTTTCGAGGTAGCTCTCGACGTCGTCCATCCGATAGCCGCGCCCAAAGGTTTTGTCAAAGGTCTTGCTCTTTATTTCAGCCGGAGTCAGCATCCGTCGGTTTCCCCCTTACACATATTTTTGATATTCCAAGTGGATTCTTCCCTTTTTGGTGGCGCCCCCGGGCTCTCCAATCCTATATTTGCCATATTCACGCACCGAGATTCGGTCACCTGGGCAAATCTCTTTGGAGGGGGAGGTGATAGGCTCAGAATTGCGAAAAACCAGCGACGCGCGGATCAAACGCTCTGATTCCGCGCGGCTCAGGCCCGCGATCATCGACACGATGCAGTCGAGGCGCATGGAGGACACCACGCCCTCGCGCGCCTCAAAGCGATGCGCTTTGGGAAGCGGGTCTGGAAGGCCCGCCTCGGCCTCGACGCCGACCCGTCCGATCTTTCGGACGGCATCGATGAGAAGAGGCGAAACCGATTCTGCGGCGAATACAGCCGCGGCGCCTTCCCCGACCAGGATATCGCCGATGGTTTCGCGTCTTATCTTAAGCGCCATCAGGGAGCCGAGAACATCCCGGTGGGAAAGCGCATCCTCTCTGCGGAACCGGAAGGTGACCGGAACAATCGGAAATAGGGCCTCATCCGGCTCTTCATATTCCGAAAAAACGCCGAGCATCACCCGTTCCGCGTCTGGAAACCCGCCATAGAACTGAAACGGCACGCCGCCAAATCCCTGGGATACCGCTTCGGCGATTCTTTTCTGGCGCTCGTCGAGAAACAGCGAAAACCGCGTCCGGTTTTTTTCCCGGGCAAGAACAAAAAGGTCCTCTATCCTTCCGGCAAAGGACCTTTCCTTCTCTGTGGGATTGAGATGAGAAATCTGTGCATTCATCGGTCAATTAAAAGTAAACGCCGTTATTTTCCAGTTCGTCGAGAAGATCCCCGACAAAATCGACATTATAGGGGGTGATGATAAAGGTGCTGTTTGCAACCCGCTTAATCTGACCTTCGTTCGCATAGGCGACGCCGCTTAAAAAGTCGATCAGACGGCGCGAAACATCCTTATTGGTCGATTCCAGATTCAGAACAACCGTGTGTTTCGCATTGAGATGATCGGCGATTGAACTCGCATCCTCAAAGCGTTCAGGCTTTACGAGCACAACCTGGAGCTGCGTCGTGGCCGCAATGTTGACGACCTTGTTGGAGCGTTTGATGACTGTGGCGTCGTCGTCAAAATCGGAAACGTCGCGGGCGGCGCTCCGCTGCTGTGATTTGGAAGGGATGTAGTCGAGTTCCTCTTCCTCGTCCTCATAGTCGTCCTCAGGCATTCCCATAAAGTTTCTGAGCTTGTCCATCATGCCCATTCAACCACCTCAATTTCTTTCTCCGAATATGGCCCGGCCCACCCGAACAATGCCGCTCCCATGACGGACGGCGAGCGGGTAATCGCGGGACATACCCATAGACAAAACTGTCATATTAATATTATCTATTTTTTTCGCCTGCATGTCAATAAAATGACCGTGCATCAGCTCAAAAAACTGCTCATTTTGCACGAGATCGTCTGTAATTGGCGGAATTGCCATGAGTCCCTGAACCGATATACCGGGGAACTCTGCAATCTCGCACAGGAAATCGAAAAGCGCTTCCGGAAGGATGCCGGATTTCGATTCCTCCCGGCCGATGTTGACCTCAACAAGGACGGGCATCCGCTTCCCCAGTTTTTCGCTGCAAACCGAGATTTCGCGGGCGAGCCGGACGCTGTCCACCGATTCGATCATCGAAACATGCGGCGCCGCCAGCTTCACCTTGTTGGTTTGAAGATGGCCGATCAGGTGGAGCGCACAGTCCCCCAATGCGATCCCGTCGATTTTGGAGAGCATCTCCTGGACCCTGTTTTCCCCGATCAGCTTGATGCCGCTCCTGATCGCACGGTTGATCGCCTCTGGCGGGTTGGTTTTGGTGACGGCCATCACCTGGATTTCATTCGGATCTCTCCCGGCGCGCAGGGCGGCTTCCTCTACTTCGGCCAAAACCCGCCTTACGTTTTCTTCGATGTTCCGGCTATCGAACGATTTTTCCAGCACTGATATTCGTTCCCCCTACAATGACTTCATCAAACAATTTGAGCGGATTTTCAAAATCGGAGTTGGACGCGCAGAGCACATAGCTTTCGTCTTCATAGAGCTTCTCAATGGGTTTAAAGACGATCACCCCGCCCTCGATGACGTAAACGCCCTCGGTCTGCCCGTCAAAGCGGATCGCCTCCCGCCGCACGCGGAGCCCGGTGTAAGCCTTGAAGTTGACGCTCACCGTCGCGTTTCGAAGGCCGATCAGCTCCTCGGTGATGCGGTCGGTTTTGAGGATGACCACATGGTCGCTCGTCCCCTCCTCAGAAAGGATCTCATCAATCGAGGCGTAAACCTCCTCATGGCCGCTGAAGCCGAAATCCACCGACACCATTGCGCCGACTTCAAAGCGTTTGATCTCTTCGTCGGGGACCACGACCGCGATATACCAGTTGTGGCCCTGCATCACCCGGCCGACCGCATCGGTTGCCTCCGGCTGCATGGTCTGGTTGACCGCCCGTTTATAGTCCTCAATTGGGATCTCTTCACGTTTTGCCGCGGGCAGCAGCGCCTCAAACCCGTCCACTTTGCTGCAGAAATAGCCGGATGCGGGCGATGCGATGGTTCCGATCGGCGGGTTGACGTTGTTTCTGGCATAGTCCCGTTCCGCCTGGAGATAGGAAATCCGCTCTGAAAAGCCGCTTTCCTTACCAATTGAGACCTGCTTCCGGTTCAGGAGCTTTTGAAGCGCCGCGCGCTGTTCCGCTATTTCGCTGAGGTCGCTGTGCCAAAGCCGGTCGACCAGCGTGCCGATGGAGTCGTCAATCTGTTTTGAGATGGTGTCGGTCCCGAGATACTGGGTTGTCGAATTCTGGACGTCGATGAGGTCGTTGAGTTCCCGGTCGTAAAAGCTCTCGACTTCCTGGAGCCTCAAGTCAGCTTCTTCGGCGTAAATGGACGCGACCTCGCTCCCCGGCACCACGACCGAAGCGTCCGGCCGCGTATAGCTGATGACGCCGGTCGTATCAGAAAAAACCAGCGCCTCATCCCGGAGCATCACCGCTTTTGCGCGGAAGGAATCTGAAACGGTGTGTTCATAGGCGGTCTCGGTTTTATAGGGGTCGTAAAGATAACGATAGAGCGTGTATCCGCAGTAACTGAGCATAAACAGCACGAGAAGAGCTGTTAAAAGTTTTCGAATGGTTCTGTTCATTGATTTTTGTTTCCTCTTGCCCCGGGATTACAGGCGGCCTGCCGCTGATGGAGCCAAAGCGGCCGCCGCAGTTTTCAACGCTTGATCAAAAAGGGCCTCAAAGCTGTCGTAGCGGTCGCATTCCAGCCAGTGAATCCGTTCATCCCGCTGGAACCACGAGAGCTGGCGTTTTGCATAGCGCCGGGTCGCTTTCTTCAGCTCTTCCAGACAATCTTCGAGAGGGGCTTTCCCTTCGAGAAAGGGGAGCAGCTCCTTGCAGCCAATCGCCTGCGCCGCGGTGCTTCCCGCCTCCGGGAGGGCGGCCCGCGCTTCGTCCAGAAGGCCGGCTTCCACCATCCGGTCCACCCGTTCATTGATCCTGTCGTAAAGCTTTTGCCGGTCGCCGAAGCGAAGGCCGAGCAGCACCGGCCGGTAGGGGCTTGGTTCGGCTTTTGACTCCCGTAGATGCGCGCTCATCGGCTTTCCGGTTGTTTCGAAGATCTCAATCGCACGGATCACCCGCCCTAGGTTGTTCGGGTGGAGCGTACGCGCGTATTCGGGGTCGATTTGCGAGAGCCTCGCGTGAAGCGCCGCCTGCCCTTCCCGCTCTGCGAACGCCCGAAGTCTTATTCGGAGCGAGGGGTTTCCTTCCTCTTCGGCGAAGCGGATGTTGTCGAGCAGGGACGAGATGTAAAGCCCGGTTCCGCCCACCAGAACCGGAAGCTTTCCGCGGCCGTGAATCTCCCGGATCACGCGGCCCGCGTCCTCGACATACCGCGCGACGCTGTAGCGTTCGCCGGGAGGCAGAAACCCGATCAGATGGTGCATAATCCCTTTTTGTTCCGCTTCGTTTGGTTTTGCAGTCGCGATGTCCATGCCCTGGTAGATCTGCATCGAATCGGCGGAAACCACCTCGCCGTTCAGGGCGAGCGCGAGCTCCACCCCAAGCTTTGTTTTGCCGGAGGCCGTGGGTCCCACAACCGCCAGCACCGGAATGCCGTTTTCCATCGCCCTACCCCAATCTTCCAAACATTTTCTCAATCTCCCGCCGTGGAAAGCGCAGCAGGCAGGGCCTGCCGTGCGGGCAGCTGCGCACGCCGTTTTCGCCCAGCACCATCTCCGCGAGCCTCTTAAGTTCCGGCATCCGTGAACGCCTCCCCGCCATTACCGCCGAGCGGCAGGAGACCGAATATAGAAGCTCGTCGAGCGTGTCGGGCGTGATCCTCTCTTTGCTCCGCAGGAGCTTGGCCGCCGACTGGCCCAGCAGGTCCGCGATGTCGCAGCCGTCGAGAACCATCGGGATTTCCCGCACCAGAAGGGTCCCGTCGCCGAAATCCTCGACCCCAAAGCCCATCTGGCGGAACAGATCGGTGTGCTCGGCGACGGCGGAATATTCCTCCCGCGGCAAGGTCACGGTCAGCGGGGTTAAAAGCTGCTGCCGCTCGCCGGAAACATCGATGTGTTTGATCTTTTCATAGATATAGCGCTCGTGCGCCGCGTGTTTGTCTATTAAGACAAGTTCGCCGCCCTGCTGGATGATAATGTAAGTCTCAAACGCCTCGCCGATCACCCGGTAGGAGACCGGTTCCGCCGCCTTTGGCGCATCCGCCTGTGCGGTACCCTTTGGCACGCTGAAACTGCGCGGTTCAACCGCCGCCGGACGCGCCGGCGGTGAGCCGGAGCATTCCGCCGGGTCTTCCCAGGCTCCTGTAAGCGGTCCCTCTCGCGGCTTCGGCGCTGGGACGGTGCGCGCAGCGCCGAACAGCAGCTCCGCCGCGGTGGCGGGTGATGCCGCTCCGGACCGCCCGGTTTTGGGCGAGGGCGCCTTTTTGTCCACCTCGATATCGATCGAGACCGGGCGGAGCCGGGACGTGCCAGACGTCGGGTCCGCCAGAGAAAGGGGCTTGTCCGGTTGAGTTGCGCTGGTTAATTTTACCTGTTTTTCAGTATAATCGAAATCCTGGAGCGAAAAAGGGGTTATTTTAGCCTTTGGGGCAGGCTGCGGCAGGTTTTCCGTGTCGAGCGCCGACACACAGGCCGCATATACCGCGCCGAACACCCTTCTCTCGTCGGAAAACCGGACCTCGAGCTTTGCTGGATGGACGTTGACGTCAAGGTTCGCCGCGTCCATCGAGAGGTTCAGTACGCAGGCCGGGAACCGCCCGCCCATCAGCCGGTTCCGATAGGCCTCTTCCAGCGCGCTCACCAGGGTTTTCGAGCGGATGCAGCGGGAATTGATATAAAACGACTGCAGTGAACGGCTTGCGCGGCTGACCGACGGCTTCGACAGAAAGCCGGCCACCTCGATTCCGTCCCGCGAAAAACCGCATGGAAGCATCCCGGCCGCGACCTCCGTTCCAAGGATCAGCCGGATGGCCGTCAAAAGGTTTCCGTCGCCCGGCGTCTGGAGCTTCTTCACCCCATCCCGGAGAAAGGTGAACGCGACCGAGGGGTTCCCAAGCGCAAGCCGGTCGATTAATCCCGCGACCGCATTTCCCTCCGAAAGATCCTTTTTGAGGAATTTCATCCGCGCGGGGGTATTGTAAAAGAGATCCTCCACAGCGATCGAGGTACCGACCGGGCAGCCGATGTCCGCGAACAGCGTCTCCCTCCCGCCTTCGGCGCGGTAATGGGTTCCCGAGATGTCGCCGTCCGTCCGGGTGATCAGCTCAATCCGGCTCACTGCCGCGATCGAAGCAAGCGCCTCGCCCCGAAAGCCCAGCGTGAAGATGGAATCGAGGTCGTCCGCCGTTTTGATCTTGCTGGTCGCGTGGCGGACAAACGCATTTCGAACATCTTCCCGAAGGATACCGCAGCCGTTGTCCGAAACTTTCAGAAAAGTGACGCCGCCCCTGCGGATCTCGACCGTCACCCTGGTCGCCCCCGCGTCGATCGCGTTTTCCACAAGCTCTTTGATCACCGAAGCCGGCCGGTCCACGACCTCGCCCGCGGCGATCAGCTCGGATACTTCCGGCCCGAGCAGATTGATTTTCGGCATCTCCGTCACCTCCCAACCAGACGAAATGGAAACAGCGGCGCTTGCAGGCGCCGCCGGAATGTCGCTTTAAACCTTCGCCGCCTGCGCGTTTAAAAGGGCTTTGAGCTCATAGAGCTTATTGAGCGCTTCCAGCGGCGTGAGAACGTTGACGTCTACCTTTTCGAGCTCTTCCTCAACCTTTGAGCGCTCTCCAACCATCAGGATCTGTTCCGGCGCCGGGGCGGCGCGGAAGGTCACCGCCTTGCGGCGCTCCTCCACCGGGCGCGAGGCCTCCAGATCGTCGAGAATCTGATGCGCGCGGCGGATGATCCAGTCCGGAATCCCGGCGAGCTTTGAGACTTCGATCCCATAGCTGTCGTCGACCGCGCCAGGCAGAATCTTCCGAAGAAAGGTGATATCGTCCCCGCGTTTTTTGACGGCGGTGTTGTAGTTTTTGATCATGGGATAGATCGACTCCAGCTCGGTCAGTTCGTGATAATGGGTTGCGAAAAGCGTCTTTGCACCGAGTTTTTTGGGGTCGGCAATGTATTCCAGCATCGCGCGCGCAATGCTCATCCCGTCGAAGGTCGAGGTTCCGCGTCCTACCTCGTCGAGAATCAGAAGGCTGTTTCGGGTGGCGTTTTTTAGGATATCGGCGACTTCGCTCATCTCGACCATAAAGGTCGACTGTCCGGTTGCAAGGTCGTCGGAAGCGCCTACCCGGGTGTATATCCCGTCGACCAGGCCGATCTTCGCCGATGCCGCCGGGACGAACGAGCCGATCTGCGCCAGAAGGACGATCAGCGCCACCTGCCGGATGTAGGTCGATTTTCCCGCCATGTTCGGCCCGGTGAGAATTGCAATCTGGTTGTCCCGAAGGTCAAGCTCTGCGTCGTTCGCGACAAAGCGCCCGGCGCTCCCGAGCAGGACCTCGACCACCGGATGCCTCCCGTCGCGGATGACAATCTCGCCGCCGGTCGAAAGCTCCGGCCGGCAATAGTTGTTTTCGGCCGCGATTTCGGCGAAGCAGCAGAAGACGTCGAGCCTTGCGATCGCCGCGGCGGTGTCCTGAATGCGCCTGACGTTTTCGCTGATCCGGCTTCGAAGCTCTTCAAAGCGCCGCGCCTCGATCGCCAGCGATTTTTCGCGCGCGGTCAGAATCTGTTCCTCAAGGTTTTTGAGTTCCTCAGTGATGAACCGCTCGCCGTTTGTAAGGGTCTGTTTCCGGATGTATCCGGCCGGGACCTGCGAGAGGTAGGAATTCGAAATTTCTATGTAATAGCCAAAGACCTTGTTGTAACCGATTTTAAGCGATTTGATCCCGGTGCGCTCGCGCTCGTCCGCTTCAATCTTCGCGAGAACGCCCTTGGTGTTGGTGAGCAGCTCCCGCAGACGGTCGAGTTCGTCGTCGCACCCCTTTTTAATGTACCCGCCGTCTTTCATCAGTGCGGGCGGATCGTCGTCGATCACCCGGCCGATCTCCCCGGCGAGATCTTCCATCGGGTCGATACCGCGCCGCACCTCGCACAGGTACGCCGCCGCCACGCTGCCCAGGCGTTCCCTCACCGCAGGGAGCATCCGCAGGGTTGCTTCGAGGCTTTTCACCTCCCGGGGCGTGGTCGAGCGGCAGACAATTCTGGTGAGAAGCCGCTCCATATCCCGGATGCCGCCGAGAAAGCCGGTGAGGTCCATCCGAAGCATCGAGTCGCCGAGCAGTTCTTCCACCGCGTTCAGGCGCTTTTCAATCACGACCGGATTGACAAGCGGCTGCTCGAGATACAGCCGCAGAAGCCGCTTTCCCATTGCCGTCCTGGTCCGGTCGATCACCCAGAGAAGGCTTCCCCGTTTCTCCCCGGTCCGCATGGTGCGGGTGAGCTCGAGGTTCCGCCTCGCGTTGATGTCGAGGTTCATAAACCGCTTGTCGCTGTATAGGTCGAGCGAGACAAGCCGCTCCACCCCGGTTTTCTGCGTGTCTTCCAGATAGCTGACCAGCCCCCCAAGCGCGAAGGCGATCGGGCGCTTCGATAACAGCGCAAGCCCTTCAAGAGCCGTATGCCCGAACTGCTTTTCCAGCAGCCGCTGGATGTTGCTCTGTTCAAACACCTCGTCGCCGATCATGTCGGCGCAGCAGCGGAGGCGGTCCTTGAGAAAGGCCCCCATTTTGTTCTTTGAGAGAAAATCGGAATTGAAGATCACCTCGCTCGGCGAAAACCGCGCGAGTTCGTTTTGCAGCGCGGTTTCATCTTCCTCGGGCACCTGGCTGAGGTGGACCTCGCCGGTTGAGATATCCGCGAAAGCGAGGCCGAACATTCCGTCCCCGACGAAAACCGAAGCGATAAAGTTGTTCGAACCCTCCTCAAGCATGGCGTCTTCGATCAGGGTTCCGGGCGTGATGACGCGGACAACTTCGCGCCGGAGCATCCCCCTGGTCGTTTTCGGGTCGTCGATCTGTTCGCAGATCGCAACCTTATACCCCTTTTTGACCAGCCGGGCGATGTACGCCTCACAGCTGTGATAGGGAACGCCGCACATCGGCGCGCGCTCCTCCTGGCCGCATTCCCGGCCGGTCAGGGTGAGATCGAGTTCCTGTGACGCGAGGCGCGCGTCGTCGAAGAACATCTCGTAAAAATCGCCGAGCCTGAAAAACAGGATGTGATCTTTATGACGCTCTTTGAGCTCAAAATACTGCTGCATCATCGGGGACAACGGGGCCATCGGTCTCACCTCTCAAATTCTGTCGGGTTTCTTTTATTGGCAGCCGCCGCAGGAGGAACAGCTTCCGCCGCAGGAGGATTCCCGGACCTCAAAAGTTTCCGGATCCTCGCCGTTGGCCGCCGCGCTCATTAGCTGACCGATAAAGTTGAGCAGGGTTTCAAGCTCGCCCTTGGCGGCATTGTATTCCGCCATTTCGGGCGTCTCCATGATTTCGCCATAGAGGGATTTGAGTTTTTGATCACAGGAGGCGAGCTTTTCCTGGTCCTTGCCGGAACCCTTCATCAGCTCGTTGTTAATCTCCTGCCTGAGGCTGTTGAATTCCTCGATCATGCTCTGAAGCTTCTCGTTTTTGTCATTGGCCGCGCCCGCTTTGATCAGCCTCTGGTAGCGCTCGTCCTGTTGAATTGCCTTTGCGAGGTCTCTTGCCATCCGAATGATCTCCATGTTTGGTTCGCTCCTGTTATTTTAGTAGTTCTCCCGTCACCGCCCAGTTTTTAAACCCGGTGATTTTCACCTCTGCAAAACGGCCGATCAGATTGGAAGAACCTTTTGTTTCTACGATCAAATTCGCTTCGCTGCGCCCGGCCAGCGTTTCGCCGCCCTCTTTACCAACCGAATCAATCAGGACCTTCTGGACAGAGCCGACCAGCGATTCGTTAAAGCGGGAGCCGATCTCCTGCTGAACCGCGAGCAGTTCGCGGAACCACTTCGATTTTTCCGCCGCGGGGACCGGATCGGGAAAATCCGCCGCCCGCGTTCCGCTCCGCCTTGAATAGAGAAAGGTGTAGAGCTGGCTGTAGCCGACCCTGCGGATGAGATCGAGGGTCTGTTCAAAGTCTTCCCTCGTTTCCCCGGGAAATCCGACGATGATGTCGCTCGAAAAGCTGATTCCCGGGATGCGTTCCCGCGCGTAGGCGATCAGCGAAAGGTAATCCGCTGTGGTGTAGCGCCGGTTCATCTCGCGGAGAACCCGGTCCGAGCCGCTCTGCACCGGGAGGTGTATATGACGGCAGAGATGACCGCTTTTTGCGATGACGTCGATCAATCCCTTCGTCGCGTCCTTCGGATGCGAGGTCATGAACCGGAGCCAATAGTCGCCGTCGATCCGGTCCAGCCGTTTCAACAGGTCGGGAAACCGGACCGGCTCCGAAAGGCCCTTGCCATAGGAGTTGACGTTCTGCCCCAGAAGGGTGACCTCCCGGTACCCTTCGGACAGGATTTCCCGGAACTCTTTTTCAATCTCATCCGGCGCGCGGCTCGCCTCCCGCCCGCGGACATAGGGCACGATGCAGTAGGAGCAGAAGTTGTCGCACCCCTTCATGATCGGGAGCCACGCCTTCGGCCCGCCCGCGCGCCGCGCCGGAAGCCCCTCAAGCGGCTTTAGGGACTGTTCGGACCAGAACACCCGCCTCTCCGACTCTATCCTTTCCCTGAGGAAAGCCGGGAGCCTGTCCATCGCGCCGGTGCCGAACACGATATCAACGTAGGGATAGCTATTCCGGAGCTTTTCCGCGGCCTCAGGCCGCTGGGTCATGCAGCCGCAGAGAACGATCATCAAATTCGGGTTGGAGCGTTTCTGATTTTTGAGCGCGCCGACGTTGCCGAATACGCGGTCTTCGGCGCTTTCCCGCACCGCGCAGGTGTTAAATAGAATCAGATCCGCCTCTTCGCTCCGGCCGGTGAAGCCGAAACCCATCGAAGCGAGGATGCCGTCGAGCTTTTCACCGTCTGCGGCGTTCTGTTGACAGCCGAAGCTGTGGGTATAGGCGAGGCGCTGTCTTCCGGTCCGCTCAAAATAGGCTTCATTCCAGCGGCGGACCCACTCCCCGTCGTCTGACGGAGGCGTCTTTCCATCCGCCAATAGAGCATTGTATTTCCCGATCATCGCGCCTCCAGACACATCGTGTTTTCGCGGTTTTTTCCGCTTTCCGTCCGCCTTCGGCTGTACGGAAAGACAATATTGATATTATACCCTTCCCCATAAACCCTGTCAATTGCCGGGATCCCGGAAACGGATGGCGTGAGCCAGACCGTCCGCCATGAACAAATCGCTCAACAACAGGGGTAATTGAACCTGCAAGAAAAAGCGGCCATGCCGAAAACCCGGCATGGCCGCTTTGGGGGGATTACTGTTCTTCGAACTGGTCCTTGCCCACGCCGCAGAGAGGGCAAACCCAGTCGTCCGGGATATCTTCAAACTTGGTGCCAGGCGCGATCCCGCCGTCGGGATCGCCGGCTGCTTCGTCGTAAACGTATCCGCAGATCACACAAACATACTTTTTCATCAGGAACGTCCCCTTTCTTTTGCCCTTGGTTTTTACCGCCTACGGGTATGGTATGATCATTTCCCTTTGCCGTCAAGTTTTTTCCAGGATTTTTTTGAGGTATTTTCCAGTGTACGATCCTTTTGCGGCCGCAATTTGTTCCGGCGTTCCGCTGGCGACGACTTCGCCGCCGCGGTCCCCTCCTTCAGGGCCGAGATCGACAATGTAGTCGGCAACTTTGATCACGTCTAAATTATGCTCAATTACAACGATGGTATTCCCCGCGTCCACCAGCTTCTGCAGGACTTCGATCAGTTTGTGGACGTCCGCTGTGTGAAGGCCGGTTGTCGGCTCGTCGAGAACATAGATCGTCCGCCCCGTCGCCCGGCGGGAAAGCTCGGTCGCGAGCTTCACGCGCTGCGCTTCCCCGCCCGAAAGGGTGGTCGCCGGCTGGCCGAGCTTGACATAGCCGAGGCCGACGTCGACGATCGTCTGGATTTTCCGTTTGATTTTCGGCACGTTTTCAAAGAACACAAGCGCCTCTTCCGCCGTCATCTCCAGAACGTCGTAGATGCTCTTCCCCTTGTAATGGATTTCCAGCGTTTCCCGGTTGTAGCGTTTTCCCTTGCAGACCTCGCAGGGGACGTAGATATCCGGGAGGAAGTGCATCTCGATCTTGATGATGCCGTCGCCCTCGCAGGCCTCGCACCGGCCGCCCTTGACGTTAAACGAAAACCGGCCCGAGTTGTATCCGCGCATTTTCGCGTCGTTGGTCTGCGCGTAAAGCTCGCGGATGTCGTTGAAGACGCCGGTATAGGTCGCGGGATTGGAGCGCGGCGTCCGGCCGATCGGCGACTGGTCGATCGCGATGATCTTGTCGAGCGCCTCTATCCCGAGAATCTCTTCGTGCTTTCCCGGCTTCATCCGCGCGCCGTTGAGTTCCCCTGCGAGCGCTTTATAGAGGATTTCGTTGACCAGCGAGCTTTTCCCCGAGCCGGAGACGCCGGTGACCGCCGTAAAGGTCCCGAGCGGGATCGGGACGTCGATTCCTTTGAGGTTATTCTGCCGCGCTCCCTTGATGGTCAGCCAGCTGCCGTTCCCTTCCCGGCGGGCCGTTGGTACCGGAACCCGTTTCTTTCCGCTCAGGTATTGCCCGGTAACGGACATTTCGCAGGCGAGCAGTTCCGGCACTTCGCCGGAAAAAACGACCTCGCCGCCGTGCACGCCCGCGCCCGGGCCGATGTCCACCACATAATCCGCCGCGAGAATCGTATCTTCGTCGTGTTCGACGACGACCAGCGTATTCCCGAGGTCCCGAAGCCGTTTTAAGGTCTCGATCAAACGGTCGTTGTCACGCTGGTGAAGGCCGATGCTGGGTTCGTCCAGGATGTACAGTACCCCCATCAGCGAAGAGCCGATCTGGGTTGCGAGCCGGATCCGCTGGCTCTCCCCTCCAGAAAGGGTGCTCGCCGCGCGGGAAAGGGTCAGGTATTCAAGGCCGACGCTCTTTAAAAAGCCGAGCCGCTCCCGCACTTCCTTTAAAATCTGCGCCGCTATCATACGGTCCCGCTCGCTGAGCTTCAGGCCGTCGATAAATGCGAGCGCGTCGTTGACGCTCATCGCCGCGAACTGGCTGATGTTGATTCCGCCGACCGTCACCGCAAGGGTGGTCGGTTTTAAGCGCTCGCCGTGGCAGTCCGGACAGAGGACCGAACTCATCCAGGCGGAGATCTCCTCCTTCATCCACTGGCTGTTCGTTTCGCGGAAGCGCCGTTCGAGGTTGTTGATGACCCCCTCAAAGTCGGTGAAATAAGAACCCTTCATGCTTCCCGTCTCCCGCCTCACGGTCAGCTTTTCGCCGTTGGTTCCATAGAACAGGATATCCTGGATCTTTTTTGGCAGCTCTTTGAACGGCGTATCGAGCGAAAAGCCGTAGCGTCCCGCCAGCCCCTCGTAATACATCTGGGCGATGCCGCCGTCTGCGAAATACCAGCCGCTCGCCTTGATCGCGCCGCCCCTGATTGAAAGGTTCTTATTTGGAACGACCATCTCAGGGTCCACCTTCATGAAGGTGCCGAGGCCGGTGCATTTTTCGCAGGCGCCGTAGGGGTTGTTGAACGAGAACATCCGAGGCGAAAGCTCGTCCACGCTGATGTCGTGGACCGGACAGGAATAGCTTTGGGAGAACAGCAGCTCTTCCCCGCCGATCACGTCGACCACCGCGAGGTTGCCCGTCAGGCCGATCGCCGTCTCCAGCGACCCGGTCAGGCGCGAGCGGATGGATTCCCCGACCACAAGGCGGTCGACGACGATTTCAATCGTGTGCTTTTTGTTCTTTTCCAGTTTGATGGTTTCCGAAAGGTCGTACATGTTCCCGTCGCAGCGGACCCTGACAAAGCCGCTTCTCCGCGCGGCGTCGAGTTCGCCCATGTGCTCGCCCTTCCGGCCGCGGACGACCGGCGCGAGCACCTGAATCTTCGTACCCTCCGGCAGAGCCAGCACCCGGTCCACCATCTGGTCGACCGATTGCTGGCTGATCTCCCGCCCGCAGACCGGACAGTGCGGGACGCCGATCCGCGCGTAGAGCAGCCGGAGATAGTCATAGATCTCCGTAACCGTCCCGACGGTGGAACGCGGGTTGTTCGAGGTGGATTTCTGGTCGATGGAGATCGCCGGCGAAAGGCCCTCGATGCTGTCGACGTTCGGCTTCTCCATCTGGCCGAGGAACTGTCTTGCGTAAGAAGAAAGGCTTTCCATATACCGCCGCTGCCCGTCCGCATAGAGCGTGTCAAACGCGAGCGAGCTTTTTCCGGAGCCGGAAAGCCCGGTAAAAACCACGAGCTTGTCCCGCGGTATGGCCAGATCGATGTTTTTCAGATTGTGTTCTTTTGCGCCTCTGATGACGATTTTATCCAAACCCATATGTTTTTAAAGGCCCTTTCTGCCCGATGTGTTTATCGTTCCTCTTTGAGCTTCTTGATCTTGTCGCGCAGGTAGGCTGCGTGTTCGAATTCAAGGAGCTTTGCCGCGTTTTTCATCTCATTGGTCAGCCGGATGATCAGAGCCTCGCGGTCCTTCGCGGACATCTTCTTTTTTGTCCTGCCCTCGACCGTTTCCTTCGACGAAATCTCCAGCAGCTCACGGATGTCCTTTTTGATGGTGACCGGAGTGATCCCGTGCTTTTGGTTGTATTCCTCCTGAATTTTGCGCCGGCGGAAGGTTTCGCTGATTGCGGACTCCATCGAAGGCGTGACCGCGTCGGCGTACATGATCACTTTGCCTCCCGCGTTTCGGGCGGCGCGGCCGATGGTCTGGACCAGCGACGTTTCCGAACGGAGAAACCCCTCTTTGTCCGCGTCCAGAATGGCGACCAGAGACACCTCCGGGATGTCGAGGCCTTCCCGCAGGAGGTTGATGCCCACCAGGACGTCGAACTCCCCGCTTCGAAGGTCGCGGATGATCTCCATCCGCTCCATTGTGTCGATATCATGGTGCATATAGCGGATCCTGACACCCATGTTCTCAAGATAGGAAGTGAGGTCCTCCGCCATCTTTTTGGTGAGGGTTGTGACAAGAACCCGTTCGCCGACCGCAGCGCGCTGGTTGATCTCAGACAGCAAATCGTCGATCTGCCCCTCTACGGGCTTGACCTCGATTATCGGGTCGAGCAAACCGGTCGGGCGGATTACCTGCTCAACGACCTGCGTGCTGTGCTCCCGCTCAAATGCGCCGGGAGTCGCGCTGACGTAGATCGCCTGGTGAATCCGCTCGTAGAATTCGTCGAAGTTGAGCGGCCGGTTGTCGAGCGCCGACGGAAGACGGAATCCATAGTCGATCAAGCTTTGCTTTCTCGCCCGGTCGCCCGCGTACATGCTCCGCGCCTGCGGCAGGGTGACGTGCGACTCGTCGACGACGAACAGAAAGTCGTCGGGGTAGTAGTCGAACAGCGTAAACGGCTTCGAACCCGGCGGCCGCCCCGAAAGCACCCGCGAGTAGTTCTCAATTCCCTTGCAAAAACTGATCTCCGACAGCATTTCAATGTCGTAATTAACGCGCTCCGCAATCCGCTGCGCTTCGATCAGTTTTCCCTGCGAGCGGAACCATTCCACCTGCTGATCCCGTTCGCGCCGAAGCTCGTCGAGCGCCGCGTGCATTTTGTCCGGCGGAACAATGTAGTGAGAGGCCGGGTAGATTGCGAGATGGGTGACGGCTACCTTCACCTCGCCGGTCACGACGTTGATTTCGCTCAGGCGGTCGATCTCATCCCCGAAAAACTCAATGCGGAACGCCGTGTCCTGATTATAGGACGGGAACACCTCGACCACGTCGCCGCGCACCCGAAACTTGTTTCGGATGAAATTGACGTCGTTTCGCTCGTACTGGAGTTCGACCAGCTTTTTCAGAAGCTCGTCCCGGTCTTTTTTCATTCCCTTGCGAAGCGAAATGATCATGTTCCGATAGTCGATCGGGTCGCCGAGGTTATAGATACAGGAAATCGACGCGACGATAATCACGTCGCGCCGTTCCGAGAGCGCGGAAGTCGCTGAATGGCGCAGCCGGTCGATTTCGTCGTTGATCGCAGAATCCTTTTCAATATAGGTATCGGTTGATGCGATATAGGCTTCCGGCTGGTAGTAATCGTAGTAGGAGACAAAATACTCGACCGCGTTGTTCGGGAAAAACTCCCGGAACTCCCCGCAGAGCTGTGCCGCAAGGGTTTTATTGTGGGCGAGGACGAGCGTCGGTTTATTTACCTGGGCGATGACGTTCGCGATTGTAAACGTCTTACCCGAGCCGGTGACGCCGAGAAGCGTCTGCTCCCGGTCGCCGCGCCGAATCCCCTCCACCAGCTGCGCAATCGCCTCCGGCTGATCCCCCGTCGGCTGGTAGGGGGACACAAGATGAAAGGTATCGAAGTCCTGTTGATTCTGCTCGCTCATTTCCGTTTCTCCTGTATCAGCTCGTTGCGCAAAAAGAAGACGGCCGAAATTATAAGGACAACTTCTTTTTAAAAGCAAAGAACAAATGTTTGCTGTTTCTATATTACTATCACGACCCATTTTTGTCAATGACTTAGTATGTCAAATAAAGCGGCGGTTTTCCCCGTTTGTTATGCAGAATAGAATGAGAAAATTGTAAACAAATCTCAATTAATTGCTGAACAACGAATCTCATTCCGTTCTGTCATCCTCAAATCGGCGAAGCCCGCTGAGAGTTCTGCGACCCGCTCCATGTGTCATAACAGCGGCTGCACTCTCGTTCCATCTTCGCTTTTGTGCGCGATCCACATTTTCATCCCTCCCAGCAGAAGGAAAACTGTGCGTTCCCACGGGAACCGCTTTCATGATACTACGGTTTTCAAGACAGGAAAGATCTAGCGGCAAAATCCGGAAAATACTGCCCTTATTCGGTTTTATTCCATATTCCAATGACAATTTGTCGATTTCTGTCGCTTTCAAAAAGTGGGCCGTTGTTTTCCCCAGACGCCGCTGCTGAACACTTCTCCCCGCGCCGCCATAGCATGTTAACAGCAAAACGAAGCCAGTTTGGAGGAGCGGTATGGAGCATTCCAGTCAAAATCAAGATATCCCGCCAAAGCGGTGCTTCGGCCTCCGGGAGTCGCTGACCATCACAACCGGCACGGTGATCGGCGTCGGGCTTTTTACCGTTGGGGCCAATGCGGCGGGCGCGCTCGGCCCGTCAGTCATCTGGGCGTCCCTCCTTGCGCTGGGGGCCAGCGTCTATCCTGCGCTTCTCTACGGTGAAATGGGCGCGGCGCTTCCGTTCTCAGGCGGGAGCTATCAGTATGCGTCGTTCGGCCTCGGGCGGGCGTTCGGGATGCTCGCGGGTTGGAACTTTGCGATCTCGATGGTCGCGGTCGCAAGCGGGGAGGCGCTCGCCTTCAGCTTTTATCTCCGCACCCTGTTCGAGGCGCTCGGCCTGACGTTTCCGCTGGGAGATACGGCCGCCGCGGTTCTCGTGCTCTGCGGCTTCCTGTTGCTCGGCCTGTCCGGCGTCGAACTGACTGGGAGGATGCAGAATGCGTTTCTGTTCTTTTTCTGGGGCGTGGCCGCCGTCTGGTTTCTTAGCGTCTTGCCTGAGCTGAGTTTCAGCTCGTTTTCCGGCCCGTCCGCCGCGCTTTCCCCTTCGGACCTGCTCCCTGCTGCCGCGATGGTGTGGTGGTGCTTCGCCGGCTTTGAAACCTGCTGCGCGATGGGCGGCGAAATCCGCTGCCCGCAGATCAACCTCCCCCGTGCGATGAAGCTCGCCCCGTTTGTGGTTTTTGCGGTCAACGGCCTGTTCCAGTGGGCGCTGGTCGCGCTGGTCCCGGCGGACGCCCTGCCGGAACTCGCCCTCGCGGCGGCGCCGTATGCCGACGGGATGCGTATCGCCGGGATCGCGGGATTTCCGCTGGCGCTTCTCTGCTTTGGGATCGCCTTTGGCGGCGATTTTTCCACGCTTAACGCGGGGCTTGCCGCGCCCGCGCGGTATCTGCAGAGCATGGCGCAGGATGGGGTTCTGCCAAAGGCTTTTGCCCGCCTGCACCCGGCGCGGAGAACGCCTGCATTTGCGCTCCTGTTCCTCGGCGGCCTCGCCGTTGTGCTGATCCTGACCGGTTCAATCCCGTATATCGCGTCGCTTTCTCTGTTCGCAACCCTGTTTTACTATGTAATCGGTATTTTGTCCGCGATCGGACTCCGGCGGAAATACCCGTCGCTTCCACGCCCGTACCGCGCGCCGTGGATCGGCTTTTTGGCACCGGCGAGCATTGTCCTCTATCTCGGGATGATGACCCAGCTCGACCGGAACGCGGTTCTGGCGGGGCTCGCCTGGAACGCCGCGGGCCTTGCGGCCTATTCCCTGCTCCGCCGGGCGGGGGAAACGACCGGGCTGCCCTCTCTTCCCGCCGCGGATCTGCCGGATGAGGCCGAACGCCGCCGTATGGACCGCGAGTACCGCATCTGGCGGACCGCCGCATGGTCCGCCTGTATTCTGGTCCTTCTTTTATTTTTCCTGCCTCGATTTATCACATGAATCCAAATCCCCCCAAATAGAATGGTACTATGCCATTCGATCGGGGGGGATTTTACGGGCCGGCGAAACGCGCTCACCGAAGGGGACGTCTTTCTCACGCTTTTGCAGTTTTCGATCCCGTTTCTGCTTTCCAGCCTGTTGCAGGCGCTCTACGGCGCCTCCGATCTGTTCATGGTCGGCCGGTTTGCGGACAGTGCGGGTGTATGCGCCGTCGCGACCGGCGGGCAGGTGATGCAGACCATCGCCAGCCTTGCCATCGGCCTGACGACCGGCGGAACCGTTTTGGTCGCAAAGCACATCGGCGCCAAAAACAGAAGAGAGGCCGCGCATGCGGTCAAAACCGCGCTTGCCGTCTTTGGGGTCCTCTCGCTTGCCCTGACGGTTTTAGTCCTTCTTATGGCCGGCCCAATCTGCGCCCTGATGCAGGTCCCGGCTGAGGCCAGCGCCGTCGCAAGGCGCTATCTGACCATCTGCGCCTTCGGGATCGTCTTCATCATCGGGTTCAATGTCGTCAGCGGGATCCTCCGCGGCATGGGGGACTCGAGGACGCCGCTGCTGTTCATGGCCGCCGCCTGCCTGATCAACGTTTCGACCGATCTTCTTTTCGTCGGCGTGCTGGGCCTCGGCGCGCCGGGAGCCGCTGTCTCCACCGTCCTCGCACAGGCGGCGGCCCTCGCCCTTTCCGCGGCCTTCCTGCTCCGGCGGGGGACTGTCGGACGCTATCGCCGTCTTCGGCCGTCGTTCCGGCCCGGCGCGGCGCGGGAGCTGCTCGGGGTCGGCGTTCCCGTCGCCCTGCAGGAGGGCCTGGTCAACGTCTCCTTCCTGATCATCACGTCCATCGTCAACGGAACGGGGCTCTATGCCTCGGCGGCGGTCGGGATCGTCGAAAAACTGATCATGTTCAGCATGCTTCCGGCCACCGCGTTCTCTGCGGCGGTGGCGGCGATGACGGCGCAGAACGCCGGCGCGGGCCTGGATGAACGGGGACGGCGCTGTCTTCGCGGCGGGGTTTCCCTTTCTCTGCTGTTCGGACTCGCCTTTTTCGCATGCGCACAGGTCAACAGCGCGGGCCTCGTTTCGGTGTTTACGGGGGATCAGAATGTAGTCCTCTCTGGAATGCGCTATCTGCGCGCCTACAGCGCGGACAGCGTCATCGTCTGCTTCGTCTTCTGCATCAACGCCTACCTCAGCGGCTGCGGCCACCCCTCCTTCCCGCTTCTTCACAGTCTCGCCGCGACCTTTCTGATCCGGATCCCGCTCTCCTGGCTGTTCAGCCGGACCGGTTCGATGTTCCTGATTGGGACCGCCGCGCCCGCCGCTTCGCTTTTTTCACTGCTTTTGTGCTTTTGGTTTCTGCACTCTGTTGCCGATGAAACGAAGGCGTGCACCGGACGGCGCATCCGAACGCGCCGTCCCAGCCGGGCTGCCAAATCCGCCTGACAAAATGGAGCCAAAACGTTTTCCTCCGGCCCAAAACGAAAGATTGAAAACTTAAACGGCTGTTAACCGCCGTTTATTCCCGAAAACCGCAGTGAATCGGCCCAGTTCAGCCCGCCGGAGGCGCGGCCGCGCCGCGCGCAGCGTTTGCCAAACCAGAGACGGGGTCTCCCTGGTTCGGTGACAACGTCACAGAATCCGTGCATCCATGTGAATATACTAAAACTATCACAAGGAAAAGGAGATTGCACAATGTCTGTACTTAATGTTAATCTGGATAATTTTGAAGAACTGGTCGCCAATTCCAAGATCCCGGTCCTTTTGGATTTCTGGGCCCCGTGGTGCGGCCCCTGCAAAATGATGTCGGCGATTCTCGATCAGGCCGCCGAAGAGGCGGGGGAATACGCGGCAATCGCGAAGGTAAACATCGACGAGGAGCCGGAACTTGCGGCGGCGTTCGGCGTGATGAGCATCCCGACGCTGATTGTGGTCCAGGACGGCGAGATTCAGTCTGAGCTGGTTGGGCTTCAGAATAAGCGCACCGTCAAACGTCTGCTGGAGGTCTCCTGAACATGTTCGGCTTTTTTCGAAAAAGCGCGCGGCGTCTCGCAATGAAGGAGGCGAAGCCCCTAATCGACGGGGGCGCGGTCCTGATCGACGTCCGCTCGCCGGAGGAATACCGCTCCGGCCATATCCCGGGCGCGGTTTCGGTCCCGCTTGAGCGGATCGGCGGCATCCGCGCGCTCTACCCGGACCGGGAAACCGCGCTGTTGACCTACTGCCACAGCGGCGTCCGGAGCCGGCGGGCCTGCAAAACGCTTTCCGGCCTGGGCTTTCGCAACGTCTTTGACCTCGGCGGAATTCTCTCCTGGAAAGGGGGACTGATCAAGGGAAATTCCCCTTCCTGGCGCTCTCAAACGGAACGAAAAACAGCCGACCGATGCGGCGGTGGAAAGAGGGAAAAGAATGAAAACAGTCTTTATCGGCGGGGTTGCGGGCGGCGCTTTTGCGGCGGCGCGCCTTCGAAGGCTCGATAAAGCGGCGGAGATTGCCCTTCTCGAGCGCGCCGGATACATTTCATCTGCAAACTGCGGCCTTCCCTGCTACGTCGGCGGCGAGTTCGCCGGCCGCTCCGCGCTGGCCCTTCAAACCCCGGAGTTGTTCCATGCGCCGTTTCGGGCGGACGTTCGGACCGGGAATAAAACGGTCCCGGCCGGCACGGCGGCAAAAACCGTTCAGGTCCGCCGCGCCGCGGACGGAACAGAGTATGAGGAAAGCTGCTGCCGCCTGCTGCTGCCTTCCGATCAAGGGATTCGGCAGCGGGCTGGTTTCCACCCTCCGGAACATACCGGATACGGACCGGCCCCCTGCCAAACCGTGCGCTGGAATTTTGCCGGACAAAACCATAACATCGAAAGGCGGCCACGGGATGGACTTTGAATCGGCGCGCGGCCTGCTCGAGGAGCTTCTCCCGTTCTGGCGCGAATTGACAGAAGAGGAACAGGAAAAACTGGCGGCCGGGGTCGGAACCAAATGTTTCGAGGCTGGGCAGCCGATCCACCGAGGCCGGGAGGACTGCACAGGACTTTTCCTCGTCTATTCGGGCCAGGTCCGGGTGTTCATCACCTCGGATTCCGGAAAGGAAATCACACTCTACAGGTTGTTTGAGCGCGATATCTGCCTCTTCTCCGCCTCCTGCATGCTCCGGAACATCACCTTTGACATCAACATTGAGGCGGAAAAGCCGACCTGCGCTCTCCTGCTTCCGACCGCGCTTTACGAACGGCTTTCCCGCGCCAACCCGTCCGTCGCGGACTTCACCAGCCAGCTAATGGCCGCCCGGTTTTCCGACGTGATGTGGACGATGGATCAGGTGCTGTTCTCAAGCTTTGATCAGAGGCTCGCGACCTTTCTGCTGGAGCAGGCGGGAATCGACGGCGGCGAAACGGTCTTGATGACCCATGAGACGATGGCCCGACACCTCGGCTCCGCGCGGGAGGTTGTCACCCGCATGCTCCGCTACTTCCAGCAGGAGGGTATGGTGGAGCTTTTTCGGGGCGGCGTCCGCCTGGTCGATCTTGACCGGCTGGAGCGGCTCTCCCGCTTTTGAACGCAAATCCCCTCCGGCGCCGCGGCGCCGGAGGGGATTTTAAAACTCAACAAGCGCGCCCGACTGGGCGAGCGAAACATAGTCGTCCCTCGCGACGATGATGTGGTCGAGAAGCTCGATCGACAGCAGCGCCAGCGCTTTCTTCACCGCGACCGTCGTCTGAACGTCCGCCTTGCTCGGGACCGCGAAGCCCTGCGTATGATTATGGGCGAGTACGACCGAAGATGCCGAAACGCGCATTACCGTTTCCACAATCCTGCGGATGGTGACCTGCGCCGAGTCGAGCGTTCCCTCCATCAGGAGTTCGCAGTGCAGCAGCTTCGACTTTTTATCGAGGCAGAGCAGATAGACATGCTCGTTGTTTTTGCCGATGAACATTGCCTTTAAAAACTCGCCGATCTTTTCCGGCGTGTCCAGAATGGTTCCAACGCTGTATTTGTCGGTGAGATAGTAGCGCGTCATATGGGCGATGAGGCTGATCATGAAAGCGGTCTGCGGCCCGACGCCTTCCACCTTTAACAGTTCCTCCCGCGGCGCCTCGAAAACATTCGAGATCGAGCCGAATCTCTGGAGAAGCCGGTGCGCAATCGGGTTGGTGTCGTCCCGTGGAATCGAAAGAAACAGCAGCAGTTCGAGCGCGTTGTGCGGCGGGAAATGATCGAGTCCTTCCTGGAAAAACCGGTCTTTGAGACGCTGCCGGTGCCCGCTGTGCATGTTTGGCATCCCCCCGCCTCCTCTCTGTCGTTTCCGCTCTATTATAATCGAAACCGGCACAAATGAAAAGCCTCTCTGTTCATGCCGCCCCGCCTGTGATATAATAACCGCAGCGAAAACAGCTTTGCTGCTTTCCGCCGCCGAAGGCGGTTCTATGCCGCAATGCGGCATGCTGCGCCTGTTACGCCAGATCCAACCGGCTGCGGCCGGGTTCCGCCGCTGGCGCGGCGGGGAAACCGCCAAAGCGGTTTCCTGATATGGCGTAATAAACTTATAAAACCCGATCAGCCGCCTTTGGCGGTACCGCGCACGTTATGCCGTGCATCCCAATTTTCATGGAGGCAGAATGAAAAGCTATCGCATCCAGCAGAACGACGCCGGCCAGCGGGTTGACCGTTTTGTTTCGAAGGCGGTTCCCGCGCTTCCCGCTTCCCTTCTTCAGCGCTATATCCGTACCAAACGCATCAAGCTCAATGGAAAGCGCTGTGAAAACAGAACTATGCTGGCGGTGGGGGACGAGCTTTCGCTCTATATCAACGACGAATTCTTTGCCCCGGCCAGCGAGACGGAAAACGCTTTTCTGTCGGCGCGCGGGCCGGTTGATATTGTTTATGAAGACGGGAACCTGATCCTCGCGGACAAACGGCCGGGCCTTGTCGTGCACGAGGACGACAGCGGCTCTGCCGACACCCTGATCAACCGGATTCAGCGAATCCTGTTCGAGCGCGGGGAGTACAACCCTGCCGCGGAAAACAGCTTCGCCCCCGCCCTCTGCAACCGGCTTGACCGGAACACCGGCGGGATCGTGATCGCCGCAAAGAACGCCGCGACCCTTCGGGTGATGAACGCCCTTCTGCGTGAGCGCCTTTTGGAAAAGCACTATCTCTGCCTGGTGCACGGCGCGCCAGATCCGCCCGCTTCAACCCTCCGGGGCTATCTGCTCAAGGATGAGGCGCGGCGCCAGGTCGAGATTTTCGACCGCCCCCGCCCCGGCGCGAAAACCATTCTGACCCGTTACGAGACGCTGGAGCACAGCGGTTCGGTCTCCCTGCTCGACGTGGAACTTCTGACCGGCCGGACCCATCAGATCCGCGCCCATCTCGCCCACGCGGGACACCCGCTTCTCGGCGACGCAAAATACGGCCGAAACCGGGACAACCGCGAAAACGGCTGCCGTTTTCAGGCGCTTTATTCTTACCGGCTCCGCTTTCTGCCGGATGAGCGGCTCGAACATCTCGCCGATCTCGGCGGGCGCGAATTTCGCATTTCTCCGGAACAGATCTGGTTCTACCGCGATTTTGTCTCCGGGAACTTTAAATAGAAATCGGAACGGGAGAAGGAGGCTCTTGTCTTATGAAAGTCGTGGCAGTCAACGGAAGCCCGCATCCCCGCGGAAACACCTATCTTGCCATCAGGATGGTTCTCGGCCCCCTGGAAGCCGAAGGGATAGAAACCGAAATCCTCGACGTCGGCGGAAGGCCGGTTCACGGCTGCGCCGGCTGCAGCAAGTGCCTCAAAAACGGGGGCCGTTGCGTGCTCGGGGACGAGGAATTCCTTTCCTGGACCGATCGGATCGAGGCGGCGGACGGCCTGATTCTCGCAAGCCCCTCCTATTACGGCGGCATGACCGGCTCGCTCAAATGCTTTCTCGACCGCCTGTTCTATCAAAGCCGCAGGACCGGCGCCTTCCGCCACAAGATCGGCGCTTCGCTCTGCACGCTCCGCCGGACCGGTTCGCTCACCACGGTCAACCAGCTCAACCGTTTCCTGTTTGCGTCTGAGATGATTCTCGCGCCGTCCTCCGGCCCGGGCATCATCCACGGGAGCCTCCCCGGCGAGGCGCTCGAAGACGCCGAGGGGGCGAACGCCCTCCGCCAGACCGGGCGGAACATGGCCTGGCTTCTCAAAATGAAGGAAGCGACGAAGGAAACCGTTCCTCCGCCGGCGCCGGAAAAGCGCGTCTATATGAATTTCATCCGAAAAGAAGCCAAAAAAGACTGACCTCTGCAAAAGCGGCATGCGTCCAGGACGCATGCCGCTTTTCTGTTTAAAGCCCGTTTACAATGTCTTTCGGCCTCTCGCCGTTCATCACCCGCCGCACGTTTTCCCACGCCCCGTGATAAACCTGCTTGAACGCCTCCCTTGTGATCCCGGCTGTGTGGGGGGTAAAGACGATCCGATCCGCATACGGCGCGGGCAGATTCAGGAGCGGATTGTCGGGGAGCGGCGGCTCCGGATCGAGCACATCGAGGGCGGCCCCGGCGATTTTTCCCTCCAGAATCGCGCTGGCAAGCGCTTTCTGGTCCACCGTCTGGCCGCGGGAGGTGTTGATCAGAAATGCGGTCGGCTTCATCCGCGAAAGGCGCTCCGCGTCCACAAGGCCGATCGTATCCGGCGTCACCGGGACATGGATGCTCACCAGATCGCATTTATGGAACAGCTCGTCGAGTTCCAGATATGAAACGCCGAGACGTTCTTCATCCTCCGGCGTTCTGCGGAAGACGTCGTAATAGCTCACCCGGCTTCCAAAAACCCTGAGCCGTGCCGCGGTTTCGCGCGCAATCGCGCCGAACCCGACCAGTCCCACATGCAGAGACGAGAGCTGCCTTGGGCCCGCCGCCATGTAAGCCCGCTTTGCCTCCGAAAGCCGCCCTTCCCGCACTGAGCGGTCGGCGGCGATGATGTCCTTGAGACAGCAGAGCATCAGCATTACCGTATGTTCGGCCACCGCAGCGGCGTTGCAGCCGAAGTTGTTGCAGACAAAAACGCCGCGTTCCTTCGCCGCGTCAAGGTCAAAATTGTTGAATGCGACCCCTTCGGAGTGGACGAGACGCAGCTTCGGCATCCGGGCGATCATCCCGGACGTGATCGTACAGACCGGATCGACCACCAGGCACTCCGCGTCCCCAACCTGTTCAACCAGTTCGTCTTCGGTGTACCCCGGCGCAACAAAGACAATTTCGCTCCCCTCGGGAATGTCAGAAGGATCCTGATATTTTTCGAGCCGTTCCCGCGCGACCCCGACAAAACCGATCTTTGGCATATAGCACCTCGTCAAGATTTCTTTCACGCTAAAATCTTATCCGCAATCCGGGAAAATGTCAATGCGGCGTTTGCGAGGCTTTGACATGAAAAAGCCCGGGCCTGCCGCCCGGGCTTTTTATCATACCGCAAAGCCGATTACCTCGGCATTTTCTTATCGAATTCAGGGTTGAAGTAGTAAAAGTTTTTCGAGTTGAGATGATCCTGAACAATCCCAAGCGATTCGCCGAATCTCTGATAGTGGACGATTTCGCGCTCGCGCAGGAACCGGATCGGATCGAGGATATCCGGATCGTCCTTCACAAGGCGGATGATGTTGTCATAGGTAGTTCTCGCCTTCTGTTCCGCCGCCATGTCCTCGTGAAGGTCGGTGATCGCATCGCCCTTTGACTGGAAGTAGGTCGAGGTGAACGGCGCGCCGCTGGCGGCCTGCGGCCAGAGGCCGGCGGTGTGATCGATGTAATAGGGTTCAAAGTTCGTCCCCTCGATCTGGTCCATCGAAAGGTCGCGGGTTAGCTGGTGGACAATCGCGCTGATCATCTCCATGTGCGCAAGTTCTTCCGTACCTAAATTGGTCGCAAAAACGCACCTTTTAAGATCATCTCCCCGCCGGATCCGACGCGGCTTCCCTCCCGGCGCCTTTTGCAATCAGCCGCCGCTGTTTTCTCACCCGCTCGCGGATCTGCCGCACGAACCGTTCCGGCCCGGTCACGCGCACGGTAGGCCCGAAACCGAGAATCCGGACCAGAAGTTCCGTCTCATCCGGCATCGGATACCACAATCGAACCCGGCAGATCCCTGTTTCGCCGTCGAATTCGCTCTGTTTTTCATAGGCGGAAAACTCCAGCAGAAACCGCTCGACGGCGTTCCGCTCCGGGATGATCTCCGCCGTGACCGGCTCGGGCGAACGATTTCGCAGGAACCACCCCGCGAGGTCGCAGGCCCGCCCCCGGTACTGTTCTCTGGAATCCTGGGTTTCGAGAATCCGGCCGAGGTTGATGGTCGCATACCGCGACAGCTTTCCATACCGGATCATCGCAGAGTGGACGCGGAACTTGTCGTTTTTTTCGGAGTATTCCAGCTTCAGCGGAAGAAAATCCCCGGCATGGACTTTTACGCCGCCGCTGTGCGCCCCGGTCTGATAGGTAATTTTCACCGGCTTTTGATCCCGCAGCGCGGCGAGCACACGCCGGAAATGACGGATATAGTCAAAGCTGAAATAGTCGTCCCCGTCCCGGAAGCGGTCGAAAGGGATAAAATCCTCCGGGTCAAACAGCGGCGGAAGGTCAAATAACAGCTCATGCAGCTTTGCGATTTCCCGGTCGGCCAGAAAGAGCCGCGCCCGCGGGTCGCCCAGCGCCGACTTGAGCCACCGAAGCTCCAAAAGCGAAACCGGCGTGCGCACAGGATGCCGCAGCCGGCTGTACAGCAGCCCGTCCCGCTCCTGCAGAAGCGGCCAGGCGCGCTCGTCGAGCAGTTTTGGCACGAGATGCAGGACGCTTTCTGCAAAACCGCTGTCCAAAGCCGCCTGCTGAACCTCCTCCCGGGTCAGCGGCGCCCGGTTGAGCAGTTCGCCGACAATCCGGTAGTAAAGCCCGTAGATTTCAGAAAACAGCTCCATCCGCTCGCTCCTCCTCCCCATAGAGTTCGGCCATCCGGCTCATGTCGCGGTAAAAGCGGGCGGCCACCGCACGGTTTTCGCACTCCACCGAGAGGATGCGCCCTGTAAAGGTCTTCACCCAGCCGAGCAGCTCGCCGGAATCGGTCACCTGCGCCGAAAAGCGGAAGCGGTTTGGGGCGAGCTTTTCGATTTTGCCGCCGCGCCCTTCCCGCTCCAGCCGCCCGAGGATATATGGCTCCCGCTCTTCGTCGATCTCAAGGGTCATCGAGAAGCGCTCGGTCCTCCGCCTGTGCGAAAGGGACGCGCCCCAGGTCGAGCGCAGAACGGCCTCCCCCTCGCGCCGGAGACGCTCCGCATTATCGCAGGGCTCCAGCATTTTCACCGATTCGAGATAGTCGAGCCGGAAGCTGTGAAAACGCCGCCTCTTGTCGCCGTACAGCACCAGATACCGCCTTCCAGTCTGGACGCTGACCAAAATAGCGGTCGGAAGGCCGGTCGCCACCGTCCGCGCTCCGCTTTTTCCGCTGACGTTTGTGATCTCCACCCGCCGCCGCTGCGTGATCGCCTCGGTCAGCGGGAGAAGCACGGTGTCTTCGAGGGTGTGGACCAGGAAATGATGCTTAAAAAGCATCCGGGTGTTTTCGAGCCCCGCCCGGTCCCCGAGGTAGCTCCCTACGACGGAGAACGGCGCGCACTCGCTGAAAAACGAGAGAAAATCCCGCGCGTCCTCCAGATCCGGGAACAGCGAGGAAAAGAAGATGCCGGACTTTCGGTAGACAACCGTTCTCCCCTGCTTTTCGGCCGTGAGAAGGCCGGCCCCGGCGTATTCCCTGAGCTTTCCGCGCACCGTCTGCGCGTCGAAGAGTTCGCCATACCGCCGGAGGATTCCGTCCGCCGCCTGCCCTGCGGTTACCGGCCCCGAATCCTCGAGAAGGTCCAGCAGGAAGAAATGGAGCAGGATGTCGTTGTCGGTGAAGCTCTTGGACTGATAGGCGCGGTAGAGCGGGTTCCTCGGGATTTTGGCAGCGTCAACCGACAGGAAAACCCGTTTGCCACCCTTTCCATACTCCCATTTCACATATTCTCCAAGATAGGATTCGATGCGCCGCCGCTCGTTGTCATAGGTTCGCGCGCTCTTTTTGGAGTAGTCGGAACGGGTTTTATAGCCATAAATCAAAAAATCCCGCATATAGTCCCGAAGCTTCTCAAAGTTTTTGATCAGTTCGGAAAACGCCGTAAAACCCCCTCCCTTCCGCCTCCAAAGCATTTTTGGGGTAACATCAGTATAGCAGAAAACCGGCGCTGGAAAAAGTGCGCAACTTTTTTTAGATGATTTTGGAGAGGTGCGCTGATAAGATAAAAACACGGTCCAGCGAACGGTGTCAACCGCAAAAAAACATTGGTGTCGCCGGTTCGAATCCGGCCGGCGCGCGGGCGAAAGCCCCTGCCGTAGCTCAGCGGGTAGAGCGCTGCAAACGGCGTCGTGAATCGGGCCGCAAATCAGACGCGCACGGCAGAAACGGCGCCGGATTCCCGGGAGAACGCCTTCCCCGGATGCGTCTTGAAGAACGCCCCAAAGGTACAACCAGCAATTGAATGGTAAACGCATCCGGCCCCGCCGGAGGCCAGCGGTTCAAATCCGCAGCGGCGCTGGTTTTCAGCGCCCGTACCTTGACGGCGAAAAGCACGGACAGCAGCCATTTTACAATGCCACTGTAAACAATCGTGCTTTGCGGAAAAGAGCGGCGTCAACCGCAGAAGTTTAAGGGACGAACGAGGATTGATTTCCTCTTCGTAAAAAACGGCGCCGCGTGTCTATTTCAGCAGAATCTTAGATAGGAGGGATTTTCCGTGCTGAATTACTTGAAAGAAGAGGCGAACCGCGCGTACACCGAAAACGGCGCGGCGGCCTATGCCACCGCCATGAGCGACTGCCTCGACCTGTTCTCCACCATTGGAGCGCTCCGCGGGGCGGACGAGGGCGAAATCATCCGGCGGTTTTCCCGCGCGTGGGCGGAAAATCCCGACCTCGCCCTGAAGATTCTGTTTTTCGCCCGCGATGTGCGCGGCGGCCTCGGGGAGCGGAGGGTCTTCCGCACCATCCTGCGCTACCTTGCGGAAACCGAGCGGGAGACGATTCTGAAGAACCTGCGGAACATCCCGGAATACGGCCGGTTCGACGACCTGCTCGCGCTGATGGATACCCCGTGCCAGGACGCAATGACCGCGCTGACGGCGGAGCAGCTCAAAGCGGACGCCGCGGCGCTTGAGTCCGGCAGCGGCAATCTCTCCCTGCTCGCAAAGTGGATGCCGTCTGTCAACGCCTCGAACGCCGAAACCGTAGCGAACGCAAAGCGCATGGCCCGCGCCATGAAGCTCAGCGACGCCGGATACCGAAAGCTCCTCTCCCGCCTGCGCTCCGGGATCGCGATTCTTGAAAACAACCTGCGGGAGCGCGATTACAGCTTCGACTATGAGCGCCAGCCCTCCCGCGCGATGTTCAAATACCGCCGCGCGTTCCTCCGGAACGACGAGGCGCGCTACCGCGGCTTTCTGGAGAAGGTCCGAAGCGGCGAGGCCGTCCTGCGCACCGGCGCCCTCTACCCCTATGACGTGATTGCGCCCTGCCTTGCAAACCGCCCGGTTTCACAAGAGGAGCGCGCCGCCCTCGACACGGCCTGGAACGCGCTCCCCGATTTTACGAACGGCGAAAACGCGCTGGCCGTGGTGGACGGCTCCGGCTCGATGTACTGGGCCGGCGTCTCGCCCAGCCCCGCGGCCGTGGCCCTGTCGCTGGGCGTCTACTTTGCACAGCGGAATCGGGGCGCCTTCCAAAACCACTTCATCACCTTTTCAGAGCGTCCCCGCCTTGTGGAAATCAAGGGCCGCGACCTTTTCGAGCAGGTGCGTTACTGCGCGGGCTTCAACGAGGCCGCCAACACCGACATTGAAGCCGTGTTTGAGCTGATCCTTTCCGCCGCGGTCAAAAACCGCCTCCGGCAGTCCGATCTCCCCGCGGCGCTCTATGTGATCTCGGATATGGAGTTCGACCGCTGCGCGCGCGGCGCCGGCGTCGCCAATTTCGAGAACGCCAAACGGCGTTTTGCGGGGTACGGCTTCCGGCTGCCCCGCGTGGTGTTCTGGAACGTCGCTTCCCGGAACCTTCAGCAGCCGGTAACCATGAACGAACAGGGCGTCGCGCTTGTGAGCGGCTGCACCCCCCGCGTCTTCGAGATGGCGATGTCCGGCGAGCTCTCCCCTTACCGTTATATGCTCGAGGTTCTGGGCGCCGGCCGGTACGCGGCGATCACTGCGTAAGCCTGGAAAAATCAGCGCAAATTTTGGGGCCGTTTCCGGCCCATCGGGGATGGCCGCCGCTTTTCCTGCAAACCATATCATCAGAAACGAGGTGAGCCGTCGTGCTTGAAGTCAAAGGAAAATACAACACCGCAAAAATCTTTACCGACGTGGTCGATGAGTCCTCGATCGCGCAGGTGCTCCAGCTCTGCAACCAGGAGTTCACCCGGGGCAGCCGCATCCGTCTGATGCCCGACGTCCACGCGGGCGCGGGCTGCACCGTGGGAACCACCATGACCATCGCCGACAAGGTCGTGCCGAATCTCGTCGGGGTCGACATCGGCTGCGGGATGGAAACGGTCCGCCTTGCGGAGCGCGATCTGGATTTCAAAGAACTCGACCGGCTGATCTACGCGCGGATCCCGTCCGGCTTTTCCATCCGGGAAAAGGCGCATCCGTATGCCGCGAAGATCGATCTGAAAGCGCTTTTCTGCTTCCGCGAAATCAACGCCCTGCGGGCGGAAAAAAGCGTCGGGACCCTCGGCGGCGGAAACCACTTCATCGAGGCGGACCGGGACGAAGCGGGAAACCTCTACCTGGTCGTCCATTCGGGGAGCCGCCATCTCGGCCTTGAGGTGGCGAACTATTACCAGCGGATGGGCTACGACGCGCTCAACGAGTGCTCGCCGCAGGATGTTCAGGCGCTGATCGATTCCCTGAAGGCTCAGGGAAAGGAGCGTCAGATTGAAAGCGCAGTCAAAAAGCTCAAAAACACCAAACGGACCGCCATTCCAATGGAACTCGCCTATGTCGAAGGCGAACTCTTCCATCGGTATCTGCACGACATGCGCATTGTCCAGAAGTTCGCCATGCTCAACCGGCAGGCCATGATGGATGAGATGCTCAGCGGCCTCGGGCTCCATGCTGCGGAACAATTCACGACCATCCACAACTATATCGACGTCGATTCGATGATCCTGCGAAAGGGCGCGGTCTCGGCCAAAGCGGGCGAGCGCCTGCTGATCCCGATCAATATGCGGGACGGAAGCCTTATCTGCACCGGCCTGGGCAACGAGGACTGGAACTGTTCCGCGCCGCATGGGGCGGGCCGCCTGATGAGCCGCGCAAAGGCCAAGCAAAAATTTTCGGTCGGCGAGTTCCGCCATGAGATGGAGGGCATTTTCACCACCTCGGTCGGGAAATCGACCCTTGACGAATGCCCGATGGCCTATAAGGATATGGCGGACATCGTGGAAAACATCGGCCCGACCGTCAAAATCGAAACGGTGATCAAGCCGGTCTATAACTTTAAGGCAGGTGAAGGCTGACATGCGGAACAAAATCCTCGCCCGGCTCCGCCAGATCGCGTCTGAAGAGGATGTGACCATCCTCCACGCGGTGGAGTCGGGCAGCCGCGCCTGGGGGTTCGCCTCCGCCGACAGCGACTACGACGTACGCTTTCTCTATGTCCGGCCCGCCCGCTGGTACCTCCGGCTGGGCAAAACCCGCGGCGTGCTGGAATACCCGGTGGACGAGGTCTGGGATGTGAACGGCTGGGATCTTCAAAAAGCGCTTCGCCTGATGCACAGCTCCAATCCCGCCTTGTTCGAATGGCTCGGCTCCCCCGTGGTCTATCTCACCACCCCGTTCGCCGAAGAACTCCGCGCCGCCGGGCGGGCGTGCTATCGGAAGCGGGCGGGCCTCCATCACTATCTGAACATGGCGCGCGGAAATCTCCAGAAGCATCTGCGGGATGAAACCGTTCAGGCCAAAAAGTATTTTTACGTCCTTCGCCCGGCGCTCGCCTGCCGCTGGATTCTGGAAAAGGAGGCGCCGCCGCCGGTGGCGTTCGCGGACCTCTGTAAAAGCGGGCTCCCCGCTGCGCTCCGGCCGGTTGTGGAACAGCTTCTGGACTGGAAGCATATCCTGCCGGAGGGCGGACGGATCGCCCGCCTCCCGGAACTCGACCGCTTTCTTGAGGAGAGCCTCGCGCAAGCCGAACGCGCGGCAGCCGCGCTCCCCAAAGAGCCGGACCCGGATTGGGGACCGCTAGACGCCTTGTTCCTGCGCGCCGCCGGATGGAAGGAGGGGCTGGCATGACCATAGCGGCGCTGGCCATTCGGCTGCACGCGCCCTGGGCGCATTCCCTCAAGGAGAAACGGATGGAACTGCGCAGCCTCCTTGCAAGGGTGCGCGGTAAATTCAACGTCTCCGCCGCCGAAATCGGCGAGCAGGATACGCATCAGATCCTCGCCGTCGGCTTCGCTGCGGTCGCTGCGGACCGCGCGCAGGCGGACAGCATTCTCGACCATGTGATCGCCTTTGTGGAAGCGAACACCGAGGCGGAGCTGTTGTCCGTCGAGCGCGAAATCCGTTAGCACGCCTTGACAAAGCCGCCGAAATGCGGTACATTTCTCCTCGGAGATTTTTCCTGATTTTGATTTTGAAAGGGTTGATTTGTTATGTTGGTGCGTTTTGAGGTGAAAAGTCAATAACAACGAAACCCGTGGCCTGAAATTTGAGGCGGCCGGCTTTGCCGCGCCCAAAATCAAAAATTTTGCCGTGGCGTTTCCGTCACGGCCTTTTTGCGCCTGTTTTCGGGCCTGCAACATCAAAAGGAGAATTTTTTGAACCAGAAAATCACGTTAATCAGCAATGAGAAATGCTGGATGGAGCAGTCCGCCCTCGCCCAGCTCGAAGCCCTCGCCTCCCTCCCCGGCGCCGTCCGCGCGGTCGGCCTGCCGGACCTGCACGCGGGCAGAACCCCGGTCGGCGCAGTGGTCGAAACCGAGGGGATCCTCTATCCCCATCTCATCGGCAACGACATCGGCTGCGGGATGGGATTGTTCGCCTGCGGCGTCCCGCTTCGAAAAGTCCGGCAGGAGCGGTTTGTCTCCCGCCTCAGCCACATCCGCGCGCTGGGGGATCTCCCCATCGAGAACCCTTTCCCGGAGGAAAGCCCGATTTCTGACCTCGGCACCATCGGGGGCGGTAACCACTTTATCGAATTCCAGGCGGTCGAGGAGGTCCGCATGCCCGGGGAGCTGGAATCCATCGGCATCGGCCGCGGAGAACTTCTGCTGCTGGTCCACTGCGGCTCCCGCGGCTACGGCCAGCGGATTTTTTCCGGATTTTTGGACTATGGCGGCCTTCCCGCCGGGGGCGGGCGCGCCGCGGCCTACCTTGCAGCGCACGGAGACGCCCTTCTTTGGGCCAAGCGCAACCGCTTCCTAGCGGCGCAGAAGCTGGCGGGCTGGCTGGGGTTTGGCTCCGCGCTCCGCCCGGCGCTCGACTGCGCCCATAATTTCCTCGAAGAACAGGACGGCCGCTTTGTCCACCGGAAGGGGGCGGTCTCCGCGGAACGCGGGCTGGTCGTCCTCCCCGGGAGCCGGGGCAGCCTGACCTATCTGCTAAAGCCCGCCGCCGACACTGCTTTGTCCGCCCATTCCCTCTCGCACGGAGCCGGGCGGAAGTGGGCGCGTTCGCTCTGCAGGAGCAGGCTCCGCAATAAATACGACCGGGATTCCATTCGGGAAACCGCGCTCAAAAGCCGGGTGGTCTGCCACGACACCGGGCTGCTCTATCAGGAGGCCCCCGAAGCCTATAAAAACGTCGAACAGGTCGTCGCCGCGCTGGAAGAACACCGCCTCGCCGAGGTGGCCGCAACCCCGCGCCCGCTGATCACCTATAAAGGCTGAGGGGGCGGTATGATGCGGATACAGCTAAGTTCCGGGTACGGCCCGGCGGAATGCGAGCTGGCGGTTGGAAAGCTCCTCGCCGCGCTGCAGAAGGAGTTCCCCTCCCTCGCCGTTCTCGAGACGGTGCGCGGCCAGAATCCCGGCTGCCTCCGTAGTGCAGTCTGCGAATCTGACGAAAATCTCCTTCCCCTCGAGGGCGCCGTCCAGTGGATCTGCCAAAGCCCCTTCCGGCCGCGGCACAGGCGGAAGAACTGGTACGTCGATATCAGCGTCTGCGCAACGGCGGAAAAGCTGGATTATGACGAAAACCTTGTCCGGTTCGAGACCTTTCGCTCCGGCGGGAAAGGCGGCCAGCATGTGAACAAGGTGGAAACCGGCGTGCGCGCCGTCTACCTTCCCACGGGGCTTGCGGCGGTCTCCACCGAAACGCGCAGCCAGCAGATGAACAAACGGATCGCGCTCGACCGGCTCTGCGGCCTGCTCGCCAGACAGAATGCGGCGGGAGAAGCGTCGCTCCGCGCGCTCAACCGCCTGGAGCACAGCCGTCTCGAACGAGGAAACCCGGTCCGGGTTTATGAAGGGTCCGAGTTCCGAAGAATCAAATAAGCATACGGAAGGCCCCGCCGAACGGCGGGGCCTTTTCTATCCGCAAAACTGAGATTGCTTCTGCTGCGGGCCAACAGCCGGAGAGCTTTTCTGTCCCTTCCCGCTATTCGCTCTGTCTTTTCCTTGCACGCAGCATCATCCAAACGGCGGCGCACACCACGGCTGCGGCGATTGCAATCCATATCCAGGAGAAAGGGTTCTCCACGGCGGGGGCCTCCGATTCAGCCGCAGCCGGCTGCGCAGCCGCGGCTTCATAAGTCAGGACGGGGAAGCCGCGATACTCCGTTTCAACAGTCCCCGCGCCGGTGTAGTTATTTACATAGACTTCCCTTTGCCCCGGAGCCAGCTTGACGCTGTGCGGCCCATCCGGCACCGTAATCCGCAAAAGCCCTTCGCTGTCCGTTTGCCCTTCGACGGCTTCGCCGCCATCCAGATAATAGGCAACCGGCATATCCGCGGCCAGGCTGCCGTCCTCCTTTTCCACCAGGATGGACGCGGTATATTCTTTCGGGGTATATCCGCCGGCCGCCACAATGCGCCCCTGAACGCCCCGCGCCGCCAAAGGCGACCCGGCGGCCTGCTCGATCAGATAGGCTTCAACTGTCTCCAGCTCGCCGCCAATTTCGCCAACCAGCGCAAGCCCGGCGAGCACATCATGGCCGCTGCCCCCGTTCATGATAAAGTTATTGGATACCAGCATCAGGCCGGTCTCCGTATCCGTCCGTTCAAGAGCTGCGCCGCTCTCTTCGAGCATAACCTCCTGAACCTTTTCCCCGGCCGGCGCCGACGGATCGTAGGCAAACCGGATGCCGCTTACCTGTAAAAAGCCGCCGTTTGGTTCGCCCGTGAGAAGGCCCGTTTCAGGATCCTGCCCTGTGATCGAGGAAACGGAAGACTCAAGCACTTCGTATAAGATGGAGGGGGTGACCCGCTTCATCATCAGGGTGTTGGAGAAGGGAAACACGCTCACCAGATCCCCCTTGCTGATCGTCCCGTTGGGCAGAGACGCACGGATCCCGCCGCCGTTTTCCACGCCGATCACCGGCAGATCCCGATATTCCTCCATTCCGGCTGCCTGGGCGAGAAAACGCTCTGCCGCGTCACGATAGGCGTCAGCCGCAAAGCTGCCAAGATTCGTTTCTACAACACGGGGCTCCGCCACGCCGTCAACGGCGCCGCCCCAAAGGGTGGTTTCGCTGTCCGCCAACGGTTCGGACAAAAGATCCGCCATCCCCGACGAAACCGCTTCGATTTTCGCAGCGACGTCCGGATCCGGTTCGGCTTGGGACATTACCTCCTCATAGGTGAGCAGCTCCCCGCTGACGGCGTCCAGCACGTTGTCGTCGCCAAAATCCAGCGTAATTTTACCCAGGTTGGCAAGGCCGGTTCCCGTCTGCATGATGAGTATATTGTTGACCTCTTTATTTTCCTCGGTATGGCTGTGGCCGTCGATGATGACGTCCAGCTTTCCGCTGTAATCGCCTGTCATAGACTCCGCCAGCTTTGCGCTGTCGCATGAAACGTTGGTATATTCGCCCAGATGGGCGATGGCAATGATTGCGTCCGCCCCTTCCGCCGTCAGCTCGTCGATCTCGCGCTTTGCGGCCTCAATCTCGTTCCCAAACTCTACGCCCGTGATCCCCGCAGGATTGGTTGAGGTCGCGGTGCTTGCGGT
Source organism: Candidatus Fimivivens faecavium (assembly GCA_018716105.1). Classification (GTDB taxonomy): domain Bacteria; phylum Bacillota; class Clostridia; order Oscillospirales; family Ruminococcaceae; genus Fimivivens; species Fimivivens faecavium. The sequence goes on from DVKH01000019.1 coordinate 40,594, forward strand.
GGTCAGGCCGAAAAACCCGATCTTTTTGCCGTCCCGCTCAATCATTGTATGGCAGCCGTTACTGTCTCCGCCGGAAAGCAGGGGAACTCCATCCTTGTACACATTCGCCGCAAGGACGGGAAACTCCGCCCGCTGGACATTGGCGAGAAGCCGCTCAGTACCATAATCAAACTCGTGGTTGCCCGCCGCCATCACGTCGTAACCGGCGGCGTTCATCGTTTCAATAACGTCCGCGCCCTGTGTCAGCGAAGCATACGGGAGTCCCTGCGTCGCATCGCCGGCGTCAACAAGTATGGCGTTTTCCGTCTGCTTTTTCATCGCCGCCACCCGGTCAAGCCCTATGCTGCCGTCTTCCACCCAGGCGGCTGCGCCGTGAACGTCGTTGGTGTGGTAGATTACGACCTCCCCCTCGCCCGCTTCGGCGGCAAAGCCGGTCACGCCGCCGGGCAGGATGAGGACAAGCGCAATCCAAACTGCGATAAATTTTTTGATGTTGTCTTTATGCATTCGTTTCACCTCTTTAAAATCAGTCATGCGTTCTGGTTTTGTTGTCGCTCATTTTCACCATCGCATTTTCACTGGTTGGTGGGACTGTTGATTGTACGGACGATTTTATTCTACTCTGGCTCCTCAGGGCTTGTCAATGTACTTCTTTCCGCGCCGCGCCGGCTTTTCCCCTAAAACAAACGAACGCTTGTAGCGTCAAATGTGTTGACAACTGGAAAAATCCGTCTATAATGTTAATAACACATTGTTATTATTAAATAGATAATAAGACGGAGGCGCTTTTATGCAGCTACGCGACAAAGACGGCCTGACCGAGCAGGAATTTTTGGCCGCATATCGGCCTGGGGACTATCCCCGCCCCTCGGTGGCCAGCGATATGGCCGTCTTCACCGTTACCAATTCCGACGCGGAAAGCTACCGCAGGCTGCCGGGAAAGGAGCTGCGGCTCCTGTTGATCGAACGCGGCGGCCATCCCTTTCTCGGGCGGTGGGCGCTTCCCGGCGGGTTTGTCCGCCCCAATGAGACGGTGGGCCAGGCGGCGGCGCGGGAGCTTTTGGAGGAGACCGGCGTCGATCAGGTTTATCTCGAACAGCTTGGGGTATTCAGCGACCCCTGCCGGGATCCTCGCGCCTGGGTGATGAGCTGCGCCCATCTGGCGCTGATCGACGCCCGCCGCGTAGAGGTCAGGGCCGGGGACGACGCGAGGAACGCCGCCTGGTTCCGGGTCTTGTTCCAGCCGGAACCGCCGGCGGAAAATGGGCTGCGGCGGATGCGTCTTGGTCTTTGCTGCGGCGGGATCTCGCTCACCGCCCTCCTGGAACGCCGCCCGGCGGGCAGGCCGGCGGATGCGGAGGGTTGGGTAATCCTCGAAAACAGCGGCCTCGCCTTTGACCACGCCAAGATCATCGCCTCGGCAATGGACCGGCTCCGGGACGAGCTGGAAACGGGCGCCGTCGCCTTTCACCTTCTCCCCGATGCGTTTACGCTGACCGAGCTGCAGCAGGTCTACGAGGTAATCCTCGGCCGTCCGCTGCTCAAAGCCGCGTTCCGGCGGAAGATCGCCCCCCTCGTCCGGGAAACCAACCGCTACACCGAAAACGCCGGACACCGCCCCTCGCGGCTCTACCGGCGCAGGCAGGAGGAAAAACCATGATCTGTTATGATCTCGAATCGCTTCAAAAAGCCTGGCTTGCCGGCGAAAAGTGCAAGTTCCTGTTCTTCTGGGGGCATACGCCGTCCGCCGGCGGAGGGATCACCGAGAGCTGCCTGAGCCAGTGGTGGATGTGCCGCTTCTCGGTCGAAGGGGTGGAATACTCCTGCGCCGAACAATATATGATGGCGGAGAAAGCGCGCCTGTTCGGCGACGGAGAGATGCTGGAAGCGATTCTGCGCGCGAAGCACCCAAAGGAAATGAAGGCCTTTGGCCGCGCCGTCAAACGCTTCGATCCAAAAATCTGGTCCGCGCGCTGCTACGAGCTGGTTCGAAACGGCAATCTCGCGAAATTCGGCCAGAACGCCGAGCTCCGGGCGTTTCTCGCTGGGACAAAAAACCGCATCCTGGTCGAGGCCAGCCCGCGCGACCGCATCTGGGGGATTGGGATGGGAAAACAGAACCCCGACGCCGGAAACCCGATGAAATGGCGCGGGACCAATCTACTGGGCTTCGCGCTCACCGAAGCGCGGGACATTCTGGAAAGAAAGTGAAACGATGAACCGAAAAGAAATTGCAAATGAAACCCTGCAGATCCTGGAAAAGGGGTTCTACGAGAAAAACGGAAGACGGATCGACATCTCCGCCGCTCACCGGAAATCGGTGGAGCAGAGCCGCCTGATCCTCCCGGAAGGCTGGTCCGCGCTGCCTGCCCCGCCGCCCGGCCGGGTAACCGAAGCCGCCTTCACGCTTCGGAACTGTTCCGCCGTGCGCGCGGTCATCGACCTGCGCGCCGCGGGCGCGGAGCAGATCGGCGTCCTCAACTTCGCGAGCGCCAGGAACCCCGGCGGCGGGTTTCTGAACGGCGCGATGGCGCAGGAGGAAAGCCTCGCCGCCTCGGGCGGGCTCTATCCCACCCAGACGGCGCATCCGGAATACTACGAGCGAAACCGCGCCTGCAAAAGCATGTGCTACACCGACTGCGCGATCTATTCGCCGGAAGTGGTGTTCTTCCGCGACGAGGCTTTCGAGCTGCTGGAGCGGCCGGTCACCGCGTCGGTCCTGACCCTCCCTGCCGTCAACTACGGCCAAGCGCTTATAAAAGGCGAGGATCCCGGGCGGGCCAAAGCCGTCATGCGGGAGCGGATGCGGCTGTCGCTTTCGCTGTTTGCGGCGTTCGGCGCGCGGAACCTGGTTCTCGGCGCCTACGGCTGCGGCGTGTTCCAAAACGACCCGGCGGAAATCTCCCGCTGGTGGAAAGAGCTGTTTCGCGAGGCGAAATTTCAAAACCGGTTTGAAAGCGTCCTCTTCGCCGTGCTGGACAGCTCGAAAAATCAGGCCTGCTGGCGGGCCTTTCAAAAACAGTTCGATCCGCCGGCCGGATAGAAAGAAGGTGCGCCGGCATGGAACAATCAAAACGGGACATAGAGCCAGGGCGCTTTCTCAGCCTTGTCCTTCGCCATAACCCTGCGGCGGCGCAGATTCGGCTCGACGCGCACGGCTGGGCCGACGTGGACGCCCTGCTGGCGGGCTGCGCCCGGGCGGGAAAGCGGATCGACCGGGAAACGCTGGAGAGAATCGTCCGCGAGAATAACAAACAGCGATACTCTTTTAACGACGATCACACCAAAATCCGCGCAAATCAGGGCCATTCCATCGCGGTGGACGTGGGGCTTAATCAGGCGCCCCCGCCCGACAGGCTCTACCACGGGACGGCGGCGCGCTTTCTGGAGAGCATCCGCGCCGAAGGCATCACCCGCCAGTCGCGGCAGCATGTTCACCTCTCGTCCGATCCTGAGACGGCCCGGAAGGTCGGGAGCCGCCACGGCGCACCCGCGGTCCTGCCGGTCGACGCCGGGCGGATGGCGCGGGACGGCTTTCTGTTCTACCGCTCGGTAAACGGCGTCTGGCTCTGTGAACAGGTGCCGTGGAAATACGTTTTGGAAAGCGAAATCTCATATTGATCAGCGCGAAAGCCCCATCCCGCCTTCCCTTCCGGCTCATACATACCGTCCAAGCCTATCGGCATAGAAAATACCAGCCGCTTTTTGCGGCTGGTATTTTGATATTGAGATGAAAGGGGGCGGAGCCATGCGCCGGAAGCCTTATATGGAGTTCGTTTCGGCCCGGGCGGCGCAGGCTGCCGAAATCCGGGATAACCCCGCATTTCGCCGCCTGCTTCAAGAGGCGCTTCTGGCGGGGCTGCTCCATCAGGGGAAGCTGACGCAGGAACAATATGACCGGTGCGTACGGGCGCTTTCCAAAAATCATTGAAAAGGAGCTGACCGCCATGCAGCGGGTCGCGGCCTATTGCAGGGTATCCACCGACAAGAACGACCAAATAAACTCCCTCGAAAGCCAGAAACGCTATTTTTCCGAATATATCCGGCAGAATCCCATGTGGCAGCTCACCGAAATCTATGTGGACGAAGGGATCACCGGGACAAGCACCAAGAGGCGGCGCGCGTTCAACCGGATGATCGCCGACGCGGAAAACCGCCGGTTCGACCTGCTCCTTACCAAAGAGATCAGCCGGTTTGCGCGCAACACGCTCGACAGCATCTATTACACCCGCAGGCTCAGGGACTGGGGCGTCGGCGTCATCTTTTTGCGTGACAACATCAACACCCTCGATCCCGACGCCGAGCTTCGGCTCACGATCATGTCCTCCATCGCGCAGGAGGAGAGCCGCAAAACCTCCGACCGCGTGAAATGGGGCCAGAAGCGGCGGATGGAACAGGGGGTTGTGTTCGGGCGCAGCCTGCTCGGCTACGACGTCAAGAACGGCAAAATCTCGGTCAACGAGGCGGGCGCCGAAATCGTCCGCCAGATCTACCACAAATTTGCGGTGGAACAGAAAAGCGCCAACAGAATCGCCCGTGAGCTGCAGGAGGCGGGCGTTCCCACCTTCCACGATGTAAAGCGCTGGTCCGGCACGGTGATTCTCCGCGCGCTGAGAAACGAGAAATACTGCGGGGACCTGGTTCAGAAAAAAACCTTTACGCCGGATTACCTCACCCACGAAAAAAAGCGAAACCGCGGCGAGGAGGAGCTTGTGATTCTGCGCGGCCATCACCCGCCGATCGTCAGCCGCGAACTCTGGGAACGCGCGCAGGCGGAACTCGCGCTAAGAAGCCCCCTGCGGGAACAGCGCTCCCGTTTTTCCAGCCGGTACTGCTTCTCCGGAAAACTCCGCTGCGGCCTCTGCGGCGCGCCGTTCATTCCACGCGCCAAACGCCGGAAGGACGGCAGCGTCTACCGCGCATGGCGCTGTCAGGAAGCCGCCGCCCACGGAAAGCCAAAGACCGATCCCGCGGGGAACCCGACCGGCTGCAATAACCGGCAGATCGGCCATGAAGAACTGCTGGAGCTGATGTGCCGGGCCGTCGGCTCCCTCCCGCTCGACCGCGAATCGGTGCTCCGGGATCTTTTCAAGACCATACGCACCGCGCTGCCCCTATCTGAAAAGAGCGAGGCTGCGGAAACGCTTCAAAACCGGATGCGGCGGATCGCCGATAAAAAACAGCGGCTGATCGACGGCTACCTTGCTGGCGAGATATCAAGATCCGACTATCTCTGCCTTCTGGACCAGTATGAGCGGGAGCTGTCCGAATCTGCGGCGGATCTGGAACGGTGCGGCCGGAGCGCGCCGCCGGACGGTAAAGGGAATTTTTTGGAGAGCCTTGACGCCCCGCTTCGGGAGATGCTCGGCGGGGAGCTGCCGGATGAAGCCTTCTTCCGGGTCCTTCTGGATCATATCGTTCTTTACGGCCGGGACCGGATTGAGATATCCCTGAAGTCTCTTCCACTTCCCCTAACAGCGGTTCCCTGCGGCAAACCGGCGTAAGGCCGAATAACGCCAGGGGGCCGTCCGAGGGAACATGGAGGTCCATTCTGCAACCGATCTACCGATATCGGTCAGCACTCCCGCGACGTCGCGGTAAGGCATGGAATAGCGCTGGGAAAGATAGCGCATCGACGCGGCAAGCTCTCCGTCCGGTCCGCCAAACTGGCTGATGATCATGGAGGCAAGCTGGGGGTTGGTGTTTTTGATTTTAACCGGGTACTGAAGCCTTCTCTCATAACTCCACATAACTCAATTCGCCTCCACTTCCCACGGCCACGGGTTATCGACCCAGGTCCAGCCGTTCGCAACATTGACGTCGGTCGCCGACAGAGGCCCGAACCGGGCGTTGTAGTCGTCCATCGCGCGCCGGCGCAGTGCGTTCATCTTCTCGTAGTATGCGAGTGCGGAAGGATCGCACGGATGGGTATCCAGAAACAGTTTTACATCGTCGATCGCGAAATTCGCGGTGTAGATGCACTGCATCAGATATTCACGGTCGTTGTTCATCCTCTGCCACCTCTCTGTGCCGCCCAGAACGGAAGATTGAGTTCCGGGAAAATGGTTCCGTTGCGAAGCGCCTGACAGGGATCGTAGACGGTATTCCACTGCTGTCTCGGCACATACGCCATCGCCAGCGGCGCATAAAGCCCGCCGCTGATATCGGCAGCCGCGCACATAACCGGATTGTTTGCGTTACAGCCGCCGCAGGGCTGTTGTCTGCACTGTTCCAAACGATAAATTCCCCTTTCGGATCTATATCAATGTCCCTTAGCTTCCATGAAGGGTATCGGGGCTTCATTTCATTTTATGTCCCGCCGTTTAAAAGGTTCAGCGCCAGGGGCCCGTTCTTATAACGTTATAAGGCATCCATGTTTTTCCGGAGATTATAGAGAAAAAAGAAAACTGAAAACTGCTCAAATTGAAACGAAATCGGGGAGAATAAAAATGATATGAATTTTACAGCTGCTCTTTCGCCGCTTTTTGTGAAAACCGGTTTTGGTGTGGTATAATAACCGCAGTGAATTGGGCCTTGGCCCGATTCGCCCCGCCTTCGGCGGGAGAGGCGCGGCAGCCGCCGCGCCCTGCGCCTGTTACGCCAGATCTACCCGGCTGCGGCCGGCTTCCGCCGCGAGCGCGGCGGGGAAGCCGCTTTTGCGGTTTCCTGACATGTATCATAACCGCAGGGAAAGCAGCTTTGCTGTTTTCGGCCGCGGTCTGCAGCGGATCGGAGGCAAAGCCGTCAGATTCAAAGGAGCATTGGAAAGAAACGGATGATAGAACAGCTTATCAACGTCGACCGAATGGAGCATGCGATCGCCCTGTTTGGGAATATCGACGGAAATATCAAAATGATCGAACAGGAATATAACGTCACGGTCGTTTGCCGGGGCACCGATATCAAAGTGTCCGGCGAGGCTGAAAACGTTTACAGCGCGGTCAAGGCGGTTGAGGGCCTTTTGGCCTTGATCAACCGCGGGGAAGCCCTCACGGAGCAGAATATCCGCTACGTTATCAGCCTTGTGCGGGACGGTCAGGAGGGGCGCGTGGGCGTCCTCGCGGACGATGTAATCTGCATCACGGCGAAGGGAAGGCCCCTGAAAGCGAAAACGTTCGGACAGAAAAAATATGTCGAGGCAATCCGCGACAACATCATCACCTTTGGCGTCGGGCCCGCCGGAACGGGAAAAACCTATCTCGCCGTGGCGATGGCGGTCAAGGCTTTCCGCGCCCACGATATCAACCGGATTGTCCTGACCCGCCCGGCGGTGGAAGCGGGGGAAAAGCTCGGTTTTCTGCCGGGCGATCTTCAGAACAAAGTGGATCCCTATCTTCGGCCGCTCTACGACGCGCTGTTCGACATGCTTGGGGCGGAGAACCACCAGCGGTATGTCGAGCGCGGAAACATCGAGGTTGCCCCGCTCGCTTACATGCGCGGCCGGACCCTCGACGATTCGTTTATCATCCTCGATGAAGCCCAGAACACCACCCCGGAACAGATGAAAATGCTCCTGACCCGGCTCGGCACCAACTCAAAAGCCGTGATCACCGGGGATATCACCCAGATCGATCTGCAGGACAAGCGCTCCGGCCTGGTCGAGGCGGTCAAGATTTTAAAAAATGTGGACGACATCAAGGTGATCCACCTCACCGACCGGGATGTCGTCCGCCACCGCCTGATCCAGGACATCATCAAGGCCTATGAACGTTACTACGAAAACCCGCACCGGAAAGCCTAATCGGGTTCAAAACACATCGGTACATTGGAGGAGAGAAAATGGCATCGGTCAAGGTTGCGATTGCCAACCGACAAAAGAAAACGAAAATTCCCACCGGGGCGCGGCTGCTGATAAAGCGCTGCTGCCACGCGGTTTTGGCGCATGAGGGCTTTGAGCGGCCCGCCGAAATCAGCATCAGTTTTACCGACGACACCGGAATCCGCGAGCTGAACAGCTCGTTCCGCGGAAAGGACGCCCCGACAGACGTGCTGTCCTTCCCGCTTGGGGAAGATGGGAAATACGACCTCAACAACGAGACCGGCGCGGCGCTGCTCGGCGACATTGTAATTTCAATGGAGCGCGCAGTGGAGCAGGCGCGTCTTTACGGCCATTCGCTCGAGCGCGAAATCGGCTTTCTGACGGTGCATTCAATGCTGCATCTGCTCGGTTACGACCATGAGAGAAGCGGCCTGGAAGGCACGATCATGCGGGAAAAAGAGGAAGAAATCCTCTCGGAGCTCGGCCTCTCGCGCGAGCTGACCTACACCGCGCTCGATGACGGGACCCTTCGTTGAAGCTGCTTCGGCCTTTTCGGTATGCGTTTGAGGGCGTTTTCTATCTGATCCGCTGTGAGCGGAATTTTCGGGTCGAGCTGACGGCGGCGCTCTGCGCCGTTCTCTTTGCGCGCGCTGCCCGTCTGGAGGCGCGCGAATGGTCTGTGCTGTTCGCCGTGTTCGCCCTTGTGCTCGGCCTCGAAGCGTTCAATACCGCGCTTGAGCGCTGCGTGGATCTTGTGACGAGCGAAAAGCGTCCGCTCGCCAAGGCGGCGAAGGACTGTGCGGCGGCGGCGGTTCTGATCGCCGCGCTGATGAGCCTCGGCGTCGGCTATTGCCTGTTCGTGCCGGAAGGAAGGGGCGCGGCGATTGCCGCGGCCGCCGCGGCGCACCCCTTTGCATCCGCTTTTTTTGTGTTGGCGGCCGTTCTGTTTATTTTTGTTCCGGGGGACGGCGGCCGCGCCGACCGATCATATCATTAGGATGGAGAAAAGTATGGAAACCAAAAGCGTATTTGCCGCAATCGTCGGCAGGCCGAACGTCGGAAAATCCTCTCTGCTCAACGCGATCCTCGGCGAAAAACTGGCGATTGTCTCAGATAAACCCCAGACGACCCGAAACCGGATCACCGGCGTTCTGACAAAGGGGCCGGTCCAGTTCGTCTTTTTTGACACGCCCGGCCTCCACAAGCCGAGGAACAAGCTCGGGAACTTTATGGTCCGCCAGGTCGGCGAGTCGGTCGGGGATGTGGACGCGGCCGTGCTGGTCACCGAATGGGACGGCCCGGTGACAACGACGGAGAAAGAGCTGGTCGAGAGCCTTCGCGCGTCGGGCGTCCCGGCGATCCTCGCGGTCAACAAAATCGACACGCTCGAACAAAAAGAGCGGATGCTCGAGAAGATCGCCGCGTTTTCGGCGCTCCTGCCGTTTGCCGCCGTCGTCCCAATTTCGGCGAAACAGAACGATGCGGTCGACGTCCTGTTGAAAGAGATCGAGGCGTTTGCGTCCGAAGGGCCGCATTTCTTTCCGGACGACGCCCTTACCGACCAGCCGGAGCGCGCGATCGTCGCGGAGATCGTCCGCGAAAAGATCCTTCGCAACATGCGGGACGAGATCCCGCATGGGACGGCGGTGACGGTGGAACGCATGCGCGAGCGGGAGGAGGCGGACCTCATCGACATCGACGTGAACATCTACTGCGAGAAGGACAGCCACAAGGGGATGATCATCGGGAAAAAGGGCGCGATGCTCAAAAAAATCGCGACCGAAGCCCGGGGGGATGCGGAGCGTTTTCTCGGTATCCGGGTCAACCTCCAGTGCTGGGTCAAGGTAAAAGAAGGTTGGCGCGACAGCGAAAATCTGCTGAAAAATTTTGGTTATACGCCGACGAAATGAATGACGATATTTACCGCTGATATTGCTCCGGCCATGAGGAGATACTCTTTACTGACCGGAGGTGATCGACATCAGCAACGAAAAAGACATGCTCTGGGAGCGGTTTTGTTCTACCGGCAAGGTGAACGATTATCTCGCTTATGTCGGCAAAGAACCGCCCTCTGCGGCATCCAGTGCGGTACAGGAGGCACAAAACGCCCATGCAGATAGCCACCAAAGGAATCGTCATCCGGGAGCGGTCGGTTAACGACGACCGGCTTGTGACCCTTCTGACCCGCGACCACGGCGTTATCAATGCGTTTGCGAGGGGGGCAAAGAGGCTCAAGGGGAAGCTGACTTCCTCGACCGAGCTTTTTTGCTACTCTCGCCTGGTTCTGTTTGAAGGGCGCGACAGCTACACCGTCAACGCGGCGGAGTGCGACGCCTCGTTCTTCGAACTGAGGAAGGATCTCGACAAGCTCGCGCTTGCCTCTTACATAGCGGAACTCTGCTGCGAGCTCGCCCCCAAAGAGGAGGAGGCGGAAGAATATCTGCGGCTCCTGCTCAACACGCTGCATTTTCTCAAAACCGGTCAGCGCGCCGGCGCGCAGCTCAAAGCGATTTTTGAACTGCGCCTGCTGACCATGGCCGGATTTATGCCCGATCTGGTCGGCTGCCGGGGCTGCGGCGCGCACGAAGGCCGTCTTCTGTTTCTGCCGTCTTCGGGGGAACTGGCCTGCCTTTCCTGCCGGGCAAAGGACCCGCCGGAATCGATTGAGGAGACCATAGAGCTACCGCCGCCGGTCCTCGCGGCCATGAGGCATATCCTGTACAGCGATTTGGAGCGGCTGTTTTCGTTTCATCTTACGGAAGGAAACCTCCGCCTGCTGGCCCGTGTGAGCGAGCGCTATCTCCTCTGCCAGATGGGGAGAAGCTATAAAGCCCTCGAATTTTATCACTCGCTCGCGGCCCTCTGACCGCGGGCGAAGCCTTTCCGACATTTGTTTTCTCAGTACCTGAGAAGGAGAATCAATATGCCTATCACACCAAAGCACTGCCAGACGCTCGAGCTTCCAAAAGTGCTGGAACTGCTCGCCGGCTTTACCAACTGCGAGCAGAGCCGCGACTGGGCGCTCGGCCTGCAGCCCCATGACAACTACGTTTCCGCTGTAAAGGAGATGACATTTACAGCGGATGCGCACCGCCTCACAAACCGGTTTGGCTACCCGGTTTTCTATAAAATCAAGAACTGCGCGGGCGCGCTCAAGCGCGCCGAACTCGGCAGCTCCCTGACCCTTCGGGAGCTTTTGGACATCGCGCTGATTTTAAAAACCACCCGGGGGCTGGCCGCCTGGAAAGCGCAGGCCGAGGGGGACACCGCGCTTGATCCGGCGTTTGAATGCCTTTATCAGAACCACGCGCTCGAAACGCGGCTGACCAATTCGATCGTGTCGGAGGAAGAACTTGACGACAATGCAAGCGGCGAACTCGCGGACATCCGGCGAAAAATCCGAAACAGCGGCCTTAAAATCCGCAGCCAGCTCGATTCGATGATCCGTTCGCCCCAGATTCAGAAATACCTTCAGGACCCGATCGTGACCATTCGTGACGGACGTTTTGTCATCCCGGTCAAGGCGGAATACCGGGGTGAAATCAAGGGCCTTGTCCACGACACCTCCTCGAGCGGCGCAACCTTTTTTGTCGAGCCGATGTCGGTGGTCGAGGCGAACAACGAAATCAAAATCCTGGAAAACAAGGAACGGATCGAGATCGAACGGATCATCGCGGAACTCTCGGCGGCGGTCGGCGAGTGCGCCGGCCAGATCGGCGGGGGATACGACGCGGCGGCCGAACTCGATCTCTACTTTGCAAAATCCCGCCTCGCGGACCGGATGCGCGCATCGGTCCCGGAACTCGGCGACGGCGGTGAAACGGTGCTTAAAAAGGCGCGTCATCCGCTGATCAACGCGGATAAAGCAGTACCGATCGACATTGCGCTCGGCGGGGAGTACGATACGCTTGTGATCACCGGCCCGAACACCGGCGGAAAGACGGTCGCGATCAAGACGCTCGGCCTTCTCTCGCTGATGGCGGCCTGCGGTTTGATGATCCCCGCTTCGGACGGGAGCCGGGTCGCGGTCTATGACAGCGTGCTCGCGGACATCGGGGACGAGCAGAGCATTGAGCAGAGCCTTTCCACCTTCTCTTCCCACATGGTCAACATTATCTCGATCGTGCGGGAGGCGGGGCCGGGGTCACTTGTGCTGCTCGACGAGCTCGGCGCGGGGACCGACCCGGTCGAGGGCGCGGCGCTTGCGGTGTCGATCATCGAAACCCTCCGGCGGCGCGGCGCGAGAATTGCCGCCACAACCCACTATCCGGAGGTCAAAATGTACGCGCTTGAAACGCCCGGGGTGGAGAATGCGAGCAGCGAGTTCGACGTCAAAACCCTCTCCCCGACCTACCGACTGATCACGGGAATTCCGGGCCGGTCGAACGCATTTCTCATCAGCGGCCGCCTCGGCCTCGATCCGGCAGTGATCGAGCGGGCAAAAGAGCTGATTTCTTCAGAAAACACCCGGTTTGAGGAAGTGGTGTCCGAGCTGGAGAGGACCCGGCAGACTCTTGACGAGGAACGCAATGCCGCCCGCCTCGCGCGGGTGGAGGCGGAGCGCATCCGGGCCGAGGCGGAGGCTCAGCGCAGTAAGCTGGAAGCCGACCGCGAGCGCGAGCTGGAGAAAACCCGCCGCGACGCGCGGCGGATCATCGAGGAGACGAAGCTACGCGCCGAAATCCTCTATGAAGAACTCGACGAAATTAAAAAGCAGAAGGATAAAGAGGATTTCGGAAAGCTTCTCACCCGCTCGAAGGCGGAATACCGCTCCGCGATGAAGGAGCTCGACGAGCTTTCGGATCCCGTCGTCGCCCGCGAGGCGCAGCAGCAGGGACTTCCACGGCCGCTGGAAAAGGGGGATATCGTCTATGTCCACACCCTTGGAAAAGAGGCGATGGTCCTGAAAAAACCGGACGGAAACAGCGTCCAGGTCCAGGCGGGAATCCTGAAGGTGACGGTCCCGATCGCCGACGTCTCGCTCGGCGCGCCGAAAAAACAGAAAGACAAGCCCGCAGGCCCGCGAAAGCGCGGTGCGTCGCTTCGCGGGGTCGCCTCGAAGGCGGAACGGAACGTTCAGACCGAACTTGACATCCGCGGCTGCGACAGCGAAGAGGGCGTCATGGAACTCAACGCCTTCCTCGACCGCGCGGTGCTTTCCGGCGTCAAAAGCGTGCGCATCATTCATGGCAAGGGAACCGGCGTCCTGCGCGCGGCGGTTCAGCAGCGGCTGCGGCAGCATCCTTCGGTGGAATCCTTCCGGCTGGGCGTCTATGGCGAGGGCGAAAACGGCGTGACCATTGCGACGTTAAAATAGAATGAAAAGGAAGGACGAAAATGCCTGTATCTATGCGGCGGGGACAGAAATGCAAGCTTTCCGATCTTACGCAGGAAAAATGCCTGACGGTTTCGTTTCAGGCAGAACTGGCGATTGGGGGCGTTGATTTCGCCTGCTTTGGAGTGGACGCGGAACAAAAACTTTCTGATGAGCGGTATTTTATATTCTATAATCAAACTGCCTCCCCGGAAAAGGCGATTGAAGCGGCAGAACACGGTACGTCGTTTTGCATTGATTTGTCCCGGCTTCCGTCCGCAATCAAACGGTTGGTTTTTACAGTGAATGGCGACCAGGAGCAGGCGATGAGCGCCATACGAAACGGGCGGTTTGAAATTCGCTCTGCGAAGGGTGTTTTGGCGGACTGCCGGTTTTCGGGACAGGATTTTCATCGGGAACGTGCGGTAATCCTTTTGGAGCTGTATGAAAAAGACGGCGTTTGGCGTGCGTCGGCGACCCTTGGCGGGTTTAATGGCGGCCTTTCCGCGCTTCTTGCGCATTTTGGCGGGGAAGAAGCGAAACCGGCTTCGGCAGCGCCTTCGCCCGCCCCGGAGCCGAATCCTTCTCCGGCGCCGAAGGAAGACCCTTTCGGCGCTCCGCCTGCCGCAAATCCCGCGCAGCCTGCTAAGATCAGCCTGACCAAGCCCGGAGAGGCGCATAAAATCAACCTTTCCAAGACGAAAGGCACGATCCATGCGAATCTCAACTGGAATCAATGGGTCAAGGCCGGAATCTTCGGCAGCCATAGTATTGACCTCGACCTCGCCTGCATGTACCGCCTGAAAACCGGGCATATGGGCGTTGTGCAGGCGCTTGGGAACAGCTTTGGAAGCGAGACGGCTCCCCCATACATAAGGCTCGACCACGACGACCGCACCGGGGACAGCCAGAATGGCGAAAATATGTTTTTTACCCGGCCGGAACTCATCGAGTTGGCCGTCATCTTCACTTTTATTTATGAGGGCGCTCCCAACTGGAACGCGACCGACGCTTCGGTCACGCTCAAACAGATTGGGAACCCCGATATCGAGATCCATCTGGGAAACACTTCGTCAAGGGAACGTTTCTGCGTGATCGCCACCCTGGAAAACGACAGCGGCCAGCTTAAAGTGACCCGGAAAGAGCAGTACTTGAAAGGCCATCGGGAGATCGACCAGGCCTTTGGTTTTGGGTTCCGCTGGACAGCGGGGCGCAAATGAATACAGCCGGGGCGCATGCCAGCAAATACAAAAAGCAGGAGGCCCTGGCAAAGCCTTCTCAATCGCGCTGGGAACCCCGGCAGGCATTGCGTCAACAATCCCTGCCGGGGTCCTATTTCTATGTTTACCGCCTTGGTGTTGAGCAATGCGGTCTTATTTTCTATCTTTTTGCTTCGCCAAAACGAATTATATTGTGCATCCGACGAATGAAAGGCAAGAAGCTTGACAATCCGGTGCGGATTGATTATCATATTGTGGATTCCTTCTGAGGAGCAAACGATAGAAGGCAATGATGCAGTATCCTTATTTGGGCGCTTTGATACTGCGGAGCCAAGTAGCGCAACCGGTCTATTGAGGGCGACAGATGATTTCTGTAGCGTTGCAATAGGCCGTTTTCTTTTTTCTTGTCGATTCATTTGCCGAGATTTCCCTTTACCTTCAAGCGCATCCATGCATCATACAACGGAGGCCGATATACAATGAACGATGTCCTGCGCCAAGAGAAAAAATTTGCCATCAATGTTTCGGACGGAATGACCCTGCGAAGCCGGCTGGGATCCGTGATGCGCGGGGACGCCCACAACGGCGCCCAGGGATATATCATCCGCTCTTTGTATTTTGATACCCCGGACGACGAGGATTTCAGCAGCAAGATCGAAGGCCTGGAACTGCGGCGGAAGATCCGCCTGCGTACATACAGCCCCCAGTCGGACTTTGCCATGCTGGAGATGAAGCAAAAGGAGGGTCCATACCAGCGCAAGCGGTCCCTGCGTCTCAGCCGGGAGGAGGCCCGGCGGCTGTGCATGGGGGATTATCGCCCCCTGCAGGCATACGCGGATCCCTTCGCGGCGGAGTGCTACGGCCTGATGCATTGGCGCTGCTACAGGCCCAAGGCGGTGGTGGAATACCGCCGGCATGCCTATGTGGCCAGGGAAAATCATATCCGGATCACGCTGGACGGCCAGATCACCGCCACCGAGTCCAACTGCGACCTATTTTCCGCCCGGCTGCCTATGTACCCGGTGATGGACCCGTTCCGCATGGTGCTGGAGGTCAAGTACAACGGGTTCCTGCTCAGCTATATCAAGGATCTGCTGGACCTGGTGGAGCGCTCGGAACTGTCGGTCAGCAAATACTGTCTGGCCCGCAGCGTCTCCCTGGGCATACGGGCCTAATTGAAAGGAAGGAGAAGACCAGCATGAGAGAGTATCTGTTTCAGCTTCTGGAGACCAGCGGCGGAGAGCTGACCGCGGAAATCATCGCCATCCGTCTGGCGATGTCGGCGGTCATTGCGGCATTTTTGTTCCTGTCCTACCGCCTGTCCCACAGCGGGAGCATTTACAGCGCCAAGTTCAACGTATCTCTGGCGGCTCTGACGGTCATCACCACCACGGTCATGATCGTCATCGGCAACAATATCGCCCTTTCTCTCGGCATGGTGGGCGCTTTATCCATTGTCCGGTTTCGGACGGCTATCAAGGACTCCCGTGATACCGTCTATATCTTCTGGGCCATTGTGGTGGGAATCTGCTGTGGCTCCGGGGACTATCTGGTCGCGTCGGCGGGAAGCGCCGTGGTGTTCCTGGTTCTGCTTTTGTTCGGCCGGATCCGCAATGACAGCCGGGCGCTGCTCATTCTGCGGGCCGCGCGGGTCAACGAACCCAAAGTGGAATCGCTCATTTTCCAGTACTATGACCGCAAGGCGATCCTCCGGGCCAAAAATACCACGGATGAGAGCGTCGAATTCATCTTTGAACTCAACGGGAAATACCTTCGTAAGCCCGCGGGCGAAAAGACAATAGGCAAGGGCATCACCGACGCCGTCTACGAGATCGGCGGCATCGAGTACTTTAATATCGTGCTGCAAAACGACGAGATCGGCGGCTGACTGGCGCGCCGGGCGGAAGGAGGGCGTAAGGGGTGAAATACAGAGTATTCGGCGTCGTCATGGCTGCGCTGATGCTGGCCTGCGCTCTGGCGGCAACCGCGATGGAGGCAAAAGAGGGGCCGTACCGGATCCACCAGCACCTCGCCGCCCGGAAACCGGATGCGGGATGCGGCTGCGACGGCAGCGAGCTTTGCACCCATCTGCCGCTCGTCCTCATTGAAACCGGCGGGGCCGAGATCCCGGGGACGCCGCTGGGCCATGATGCGGATGGGGACGCCGTCTATTCCACCACGGCGAGCGGTGAGAGTATGCTGCCCGTCCATATTTCCATTTTGGATGACGAAACACGCAACCACCACCCCTCCGACAAACCGGATGTGGAAAGTTCCGCCATTATCCGTGTGCGCGGGCGCTCCTCCCGCTATTTTGACAAACATAATTACCTCCTGCGCTTTACAAACGACGACGGGAGCTATGCCAGTTACAAAATCATGGGAATGGAGCGTCACTACGAGTGGGCGCTTCACGGCCCATATATGGATAAATCCCTGATCCGCAACTACCTGTGGTACAACATTGCCGGCGAGATGATGGGTTACGCCCCCAACGTCCGGTTTTGCGAAGTGATCCTGAACGGGGAATACCAGGGCCTCTACCTGATGACGGAGACCATCACAAACGGGGAGGACTGCCGGGTAAATATTTCCGAACCCATCGGCAGCACCACATCCACCGGTTATGTGCTTCGTCTGGACCAAGGCAGCAAGACGGAGCTGAAAAATATCAACAACTTCACATATTATTCATACCGGATCAGCAGGAAAAATAAGTTGAATCTTAATATAGAATATCCCAGGGCCGGCGCTCTGACCGCGGAAATGGCGGACGCGATCGAGCAGGAATTTTCCAACTTTGAAAAGGCGCTCTACTCCTTTGACCATGACTCGCGGGTTTACGGTTATCAAAACTGGATCGATACGGATTCTTTTGTGGACTATTTTATCATCAATGAGTTTACACAAAATTACGACGCCGGGTATCTGTCGACATTCCTCTACAAGGATATCGGCGGAAAGTACAAGATGGCGGTTTGGGACTTCAACAATGCCTGCGGCAACTACAATGAGGTGCGCCCGTGGCTGCCGGGCTTTCAAATACAGGATACGGTTTGGCAGTGGATGCTGACCAAGGACGAGGCATACTGCCAGCGGATCATCGACCGTTACCGGATGTGGCGCAAGGGCGTTCTCAGCGAGGAATACCTGCTCAATTATATCGACGAGACCCTTGATTATCTGGGACCGGCGGTGGGGCGTAATTTTGAGGTCTGGGGCTATACCTTTGAAGACTACCGTCCCCTGTCGCCGGACAGCCGCAACCCGGACAGCTTTGAACAGGCTGTGGAAGATTTAAAGAGTTTTATTCAAAACCGGGGCGCTTGGATGGACGAATACATCGAAACCGTGCGGCAGTATGGACACCCCTCCGTCAACAAGCGATACAATCACTGAGCCTGGGAAGGAGATGCGCCCGCTTTGAAAAAATTTATCCTAGCTGCCTGCGTTGTGGTGCTGCTTCTTTTCGCGGGCTATTACGCCTACTATCACCTGGGGTTTTATGTGACGGTACAGTCCGACGCGCCGGTGACCACCTTTATGAAGACCGACGAGGACACCATCTACATGGAGCGGGACGGGGCGTACGCCCCGTTTGAGATCCGCGGCGTCAACATGGGGGTGGGGCTTCCCGGCCACTTTGCAACCGATTATGCGATCGATCAGGAGACTTACCTGCGGTGGTTTGAGCAGATCCAGGATTTGGGAGCCAATACCGTCCGGGTGTATACAATCCTTCAAGACGACTTCTACAACGCATTTTATGCATACAACACCCAGCGGGAAACGGCGGGGGAGGAACCCCTCTGGCTGATCCACGGGGTGTGGGTGAACGACTATGTCCAAAACTCTCACCGGGACGCCTATGACGACGATTTTCTGCAGACCCTGCTGGACGACTGCAAAACCCTCGTGGACATCCTCCACGGGGAACGCAGCCTGGCCCTGGGCCGGGGGCTGGGTTCCGGCAGTTACCGGAAAGACGTGTCCCAGTGGGTGATCGCCTATATCCTTGGCGTTGAATGGGAAGATGTGACGGTTGCGTTTACCAATGAAAGCAATCCCGGCCGCAACCAGTACCGCGGCGCCTACATGGTGACCACCGAGGACGCCACCCCCTTTGAGGCCATGCTGGCCCAGGTGGGGGACAGCATCATCTCTTATGAGACAGGGCGGTACCGGGAACAGCGGCTGGTGGCTTTCTCCAACTGGCCCACCACAGACCCTTTCCTCTATCCGGCAGACATTACCACTCAGTTTATGAAATGCGCGCAGGTGGATGTGGAGCACATTAAGACCACCGACGCTTTTTTGTCCGGCTATTTCGCTTCTTACCATGTTTACCCCTATTACCCGGACTATCTGCACAATGTTTTGGATCCGCTCGGCCTGGTCGACTCCCGCAAAAGGGACATGAGCGAGTACTATTTTACAGTGGAAGGCGGGGTTCCCTATGAGGAGATGATGACCGGGGACAGGCAGGTCGATTACTACGACGCGGATGGGCATTTGAATACCTATTACGCTTATTTGAAGATCTTGAATCGCTACCATACGGTCCCGGTAGTCATTTCTGAGTACGGTGTTTCCACTGGACGGGGCATGGCGCAGCGGGACTACTACACCGGGCGAAACCAGGGCCGTATGACGGAGCGGGAGCAGGGATACGCCCTGATCGACTGCTATGAGGATATCATAAATGCCGGCTGCGCGGGCGGCTGTGTGTTCACATGGCAGGACGAGTGGTTCAAACGCACCTGGAACACCATGCACGCGGTGGATCTTGACAACACCCCTTACTGGAGCGACTACCAGACCAACGAGCAGTATTTCGGCCTGCTGGCCTTTGACCCCGGTGAGGAGAAGAGCGTCTGCTATGTGGATGGGGACGTGTCTGAGTGGAACGCGGGGGACGTTGTTCTGGAGACCGGTGCTGGAAGTTTGTCCATGAAATATGATGAAAAATTCCTCTATTTCTATGCAGAGGGCAACGGCTTTGAACCGGGAAAGGACGCTTTGTATATCCCAATCGACACCACGCCCAAGACGGGCAGCACCTACTGCGCGAACTACGATTTGAGGTTTGAACGGCCGTGCGATTTTGTGATCTATATCCACGGGCTGGAGGACAGCCGCCTGGTGGTCCAGGAGCGGTATGAGGTGATGCGGGCGGTATTTTCTCAGGAGACGGAGGCGTTCGATCCTTATATTGATCCTGTGGATGCGGATACGCCCGTGTTCACGAATATTGAACTGGTGCTCCAACTGTTTGAGGAGGACCGGGATCTTTTGGATGATGATTCCATCACTTATGAGTCCTATGAGACGGGGGCGCTCCGATATGGAAACGCCAACCCGGAGTCGGATGATTTCGATTCCCTTGCCGACTTCATGTTCACAGATAACGGGATAGAACTCCGGATCCCGTGGCAGCTCCTGAACTTCGCCAATCCCTCGGAAATGCTGATCCACGATGACTACTACGAGAATTATGGGGTGGAGTATATCCACATTGACGAAATGTATGTGGGGTTCAAGTGGGGCGGGGAGCAGGATTACCGGATCCCTATGGCCGCATTTCCCCTGAAGGGCTGGGGGAAGTCCGTTACCTGCCACGAGCGGTTGAAAGAGTCGTATTATATTCTGCAGGAATACTGGGCGCGGCGGGACGGTTGACCGCCCCGCCGGGCGGGAAAGGAGGCGAGCGCTGTTGGGCGCGGAATACCTGCTATACGGCTATGGGTTGGTGTGCCTGAGCATGTTGGGCTTTAACCTGCTCTACAGCTTTCATCTGCGTTCAGATGACCGGCGCCTCCGAGCGCGGACGGCTATCCTCCGCCGGCAGGTGGGCAGCCAGCTGCGGCGGATCGAGGAAACACCGGATGGGACGTCCCATCCGGTTCAGACCAGGCATCTGACCTGGATGCGCCGCCGCCTCTCCCGTGTCAACTGTCTTTTGGCGTTCGATCAGCTGATGGATGAATTGGATGAGCGGGAAATAGCATGTCAGATCTACATCAAGCAGCTTCAGCCGGTGTTTTTGTATTTAGCCACGGTCTACTGGAAGCGGGAGAATATGCAGGCGGCCTATTTCTGCCACTTTCTGGCCCGGCATAAGCTCCGCCGCCACATGGAGATGGACCAGGTCCAGCAGGTGGTCCTCTCCTGTCTTGAGAAAGACAGCCTGTACTGCAAGATCAATGCGTTAAAGGCGCTGTGCAGCTTTGGAAGCCCTTCTGTCCTGATCGACGCGCTTGAGGAACTCAGCAAAGGACAGGGGAGCCAGCTGCACGAGAAGGTGATCACCGAGGCGCTGCTAAACTATACGGGAGATATTAAAGCTTTGATCGAGCGCCTCTGGTCCCAGCTGGAGCGTTTCTCCCTCCAGATCCAGCGGGCCGTGCTGGACTATATCCGATTCCAGAGCGGGGCCTGCTGCGGCCGCATGCTGGAGATCCTGCAGAATCCCCGCAGGGACAAAGAACTCCGGCTGGCGGCGATTCGCTATTTCGGACGTTACCCCTATCCGCCCGCGAGAAAACTGCTGCTGGACTTTTTGTCGGATAACGATCCAATACGCTGGGAATTCGCCTCAATCAGCGCCTTTGCGCTGGCTAGGTATGACGGCCGGGATGTGGTAAACGCCCTGCTGAGGGCCATGAGCAGCGCCAACTGGTATATTCGGAGCAACGCTGCCGCCAGCCTGGAAGCCCACGGCCTCACCTACGAGGAGATGCTTCAGGTGCTGGGCGGCGACGACCGCTTTGCCAGGGAAATGCTGGCCTATCGCCTGAAGGCCAAGCGGCTGGAGGAAGAGGCTTTCGTGGCTGCGGCGCGGGCGGAAGAAGAATCACCGCGGCGAGAGGAGGATCCAGTAAGCGTATGAGAGATTTCATCCAGTTTTTCCTTCTGTGTGTGGAGGGCTTTTTTATCCTTTATATGATCCTCTACTCCAGCTTCCTATTCCTGTCTGTCACGGTGGGGTCTTCGGACCTCTACGCCGCAAAACGGCGCAATCTGCTGAAAAACGAGCTCGCCAACGATTACTACGTCCCCGTCTCCATCCTGGTCCCTGCACACAATGAGGAGATCACCATCGAGGCTACGGTCCGTTCCCTGCTCGCCCTGGACTACAAGCTCTATGAGATCGTGGTGGTGGACGACGGCTCCACTGACAACACGACCCAGGTACTTCGGGATACCTTCCAAATGTGGCGCATCGAACGCCCCATTCAGCGGCGCATCCCCTGCCAGCCGGAGGAGGAGGTTTATGAGACCCGGGCCTATAAGGTGCCGATCACGCTGGTGCGGAAAAAGAACGGCGGCAAGGCGGACGCCCTGAATATGGGCATCAACGTCTCCAGCTATCCCTACTTCCTCTGTATGGACGCTGACTCTGTCCTCCAGTATGATTCTCTGGAAAAAATCGTGCGCCCGGTCCTGGAGGATTCCAGCACCGTGGCGGTGGGCGGCACGGTCCGCCCCTGCAATGGCGCGGAGATTGAGAACGGCCGGGTCATCCGTTACCGGATGCCCGGAAATCTGTTGGCCTGTATGCAGGTGCTGGAGTATGACCGCTCCTTTTTGGCTTCCCGCATCCTGTTCGACCGGTTTAACGGAAACATCATCATCTCCGGCGCCTTCGGCCTGTTTTTAAAAAGCGTTGTCATTGCCGCCGGCGGCTATGATAACACCACAATGGGCGAAGACATGGAACTTGCTGTAAAGCTCCATGTCTACTGCCGGGAGAACGGGCGCCGCTACCGCATCCGCTATGTCACCGACGCGGTTTGCTGGACCCAGGTGCCGGAGCGGATCGGCGACCTCTGCCGGCAGCGGCGGCGTTGGCATATCGGCTTGTTTCAAAGCATGACCAAATATAAAAACATCCTGGCAAACCCAAAATATGGAGCGGTGAGCTTTATCTCTTATTTTTATTTCCTGCTCTACGAGCTGCTTTCCCCCTATATCGAGGTGTTCGGCCTGCTCGCCACCCTGCTGGCTTTTGCCGTGGACCTGATCAATGTCCCGTTCATGCTTCTCTTTTTCGGGATCTATGTGGTTTATACCGCTATTATGTCCCTGACGGCGTTTTTCGCCCGGATCCACACCATCGACCTCAAACTATACCCGTCGGACCTTCTCAAAGCGGTGGGACTTTGTGTGGTCGAGGTGTCCTGCCTGCGGTTCGTCATGGCCTGGGTTCGCATAACCGCCCTCTTCGGATACCGCAAGAAAAACCGTACCTGGGGGCATATTGAGCGGCAGAAAATCGTGATTAAATAAAAAGCGGAGGTGCAGTACGCATGAGGTTGGAAGAATTGAAACAAGGGCTTTGGGGCTATAAAAAGGACGCCGTCTTTCAGTATATCTCTCAACTGGAGGATGCCTTTTCTCAAAAAATGACGGAGAGGGACGCCCAGGTGGAGCGGATCATCCAGCAGGATCAGGCTCGAATCCGGGATCTGGAGCAGGAGAACCGCATGCTGAAGGAGGACTTGGCCCGGCTGAAAGACCGGAAGGAACAGATTTCCCAGGCGATCCTGGATGCCCGCTCCAGCGCGGAGGTGCTGCGGGCGGAGAGCCTGGCGCAGGAGGAGGCCGCAAGGGAAACCATCCGCAAAACATTGGAACGGGAACTGGCGGAGCTTTCCGTTTACCGGGAGAAGGTCGCCGCATTGCGGGAGGTCATAAAAACGGCTATGGCGGGATTGGAGCAGGAAGCAGAAGAGATGGAACGGCAGGTGGAGGAGCTATACGAGGCGGCGCCTGCGGGAGACCTGACGCTGTTTCAGTGAGGGAAGAGGGGCGCAGTTTGCAGACAGGCGAAGAGATTATCTATGTGGCCGGGAATCCGGACCTCTATCCAATCGAATACTACGACCCGGAGAGCCAGACTTACCAGGGGGCTGTCCCTGAATTCCTTGCGCGGTTTGCCCAGGAATACGGATATGACCTGCGCTACCTTCAGCCCGGCTCTGAGGACCGGCGGGTGGATTTTGCGGTCAACCGGCAGGTGGATTTGATCTCCGGCAGCGAAACTGGGAGCCGCTATGCCCATACCGCGGGGGAACCGCTGATCCTCTTTGCCGGCGAGACGCAGGGCGGGGAGACGGCCTATGCGCTCTGGTTTACCCAGACGGCCCCTGAGCGGTTCCAATCTGAACTGCGTGAGTATGCGTCCCGAACTTCTCAGGAAGAGTGGACCGGCGCGCTATTGCAGGTCGCCGGGGAAATGCCGCAGAGGGCGCCTGTGGGGATGCTGTGGGGCATGGGCTTGGTTTCCCTCCTGCTGCTGGCTGCGCTGGCCGTATCCTCATGCCGGCTCCGGCGAGAGCGCAGACGAAAGGCGCGGACGGGGCGCGCCGACACCGAGACCGGGCTGGGGACGCTTGAAGCTTTAGAGGATGTGTTTTCCCGGATTGCAAACGACCAAAGCCGGCGGTTCTACAGCCTGATCTGTTTTCATCTGGGCTTGGATCATGTTGGAAGCCTCTGGGGGGATGAATGCGCGCGGGCGCTGCTTTCTCATGGAGCGCAGGCGCTCCGCCAGGCGGCGGAACCGTCTGACGCCTTGGCGCGCAGCGGCGAGGATTTGTTCGTACTGAAACGCTCCCCCAATCAGCAGGAAACGGTGCGGTGGGCCGCCGCGGCGTTGGAAAAGATCCGGGCGGGTTTTTCCGGCGGCCCGGCCCTCCGGGACGTATCGGCGGGGATCTGCGCGCTGGAGACGGAGTTCCTGGATTTCGCCCGCACCGTATTTCACGCAAGGCAGTGCGCCCTTGGCGCGGTCGAGACAGGTACGGGCTGCCAACTGTGCGACGCGGGGCGGCTGCGCGCCCGCCGGGAGCGTTGGCAGCTGCTGAAGGACTTTGAAACGGGCCTTAAACAGGAGGAGTTTTCTTTCTATCTGCAGTTTTTTGTAGACGCCGGCACCTTTCAGGCAGTGGGCGCCGAGGCCCTCTCGCGCTGGTACCACCCGCGGCTGGGCCTTTTAAACCCGAACCGCTACATCCCGCTGCTGGAGGAATCCGGCAGGATTGGGGAGCTTGATTTTTATGGGCTGGAAAAGGCGTGCGCGTTTTTAGAGGATTTGGAGCGTCAGCAGATCCGTGATTTCTTCATATCCTGCAACTTTGCCCGCAGGACGCTCTGCGCCCCGGATTTCGCGCAGCGGTGTATCGAGGTGATCCAGCGTTACTCCTTCACCCGGAAGCTGCTGATCCTGGAAGTGACGGAGAGCCAGCAGCTCAATGGCGATGAGACCGCGCAGATGCTTGGCAACATCGTGGCCATGCGGGAGTTCGGGGCGCGGGTGATCTTTGATGACTTCGGCGTGGGCTTTTCTTCCTTTCACGACCTGCAGGATTGCCCAATGGACGGGCTAAAGCTGGATAAGGAGCTGGTGGACAATATGTGGACGAAAACGGGGCGGATCATACTAAACGCTCTGGTGGACGCGGGCCACCAAATTGGCATGACGATTCTGGCGGAGGGGGTCGAGACGGACGAGCAGATCGAGGCGCTGCGGCGGCTTCACTGCGATGCGTTCCAGGGGTTTCGCTTCTCCGTTCCCCTTCCCGCAGAGGTAGCGCAGAAAAGGATCCTGGAGGGCGCCCGGCTCTGCGGAACCCAAACCAACGAAAATGAGCATGTGGTATTGTGATATGAGCTTGGAGAAGATGGAAAATCAAAGCCGGGAGACCCTTTTGATCGTGGACGATGACGCCGTCAACCGGGCCATTCTCGAGCAGATCTTCGCGCCGCAGTACGACGTGCTGGAGGCGGAGAGCGGCCGGGCCGGCTTGCAAAGGATTCTGGCTGGGCCGGAGCGGCTGTGCGCGGTGCTGCTGGACGTCGTGATGCCGGAGATGGATGGGCTGGAGGTTTTGCGCCGTTTGAGCCAGACGGACCTTTTGGAACGGCTGCCCGTGTTTCTCATCACAGCGGAGGCCAGCGACAGCGTACTCAAAGAGGCGTACAGCCTGGGCGTGATGGATGTGATCAGCAAGCCGGTGGTGCCGTATGTAGTGCGGCGGCGGGTGCAGTCTGTGATCGAGCTGTTCCAGGCCAGACGGAGGCTGAGCCGTACGGTGGAGAGCCAGAAAGAGCGGCTGCTGCGCCAGGCGGAAGAGATCATCGAATTGAATCAGGGAATGGTGGAGGCGCTGGCCGCCGCCATTGAGTTTCGCAGCGAGGAGTCCGGGGACCATGTCCGCCGGATCCACGACATCACAAAACACCTGCTGCTCCATACGGAGCTGGGGCGCGGCCTGGAAAGCGGCGAGATTGAGGAGATCGCCTTGGCCGCCATTCTTCACGACGTGGGGAAGATCGCGGTGCCCGACGCGGTTCTCAATAAGCCCGGCCGTCTGACGCCAGAGGAATTTGAGGTGATGAAAACGCACACCGTCCAGGGCGCGGAGCTGCTGGGCCGGATTCCCCAGCTGCGCCAGCACCGGGCGTACCGCTACGCCGTGGACATCGCCCGGCACCACCACGAGCGGTGGGATGGCCGGGGGTATCCGGACGGGCTCAAAGGCGGCCAACTTTCACTATGGTCCCAAATAGTCGGCCTTGCGGACGTCTATGATGCCCTGAGCAGCAAGCGGGTGTATAAAAACGCTTTCCCGCGGGAGCAGGTGTTGGAGATGATTCGCAGCGGCCAATGCGGCGTATTTGACCCCGAGCTGCTGCGGCACTTTTTCGCGGTGGAAGAGGAACTTTCCCGGATGTACCAAAAAGGGGGACAGGTATGAACTTGGGGCGCGTTCAACGGCAAAAAACCGCGGGCATCAACGCGAACCGGCCCCGGGAGCGGCCCGTTTTGTCCTGTGACGCATTGATATCCGCCGTCAGGGGGTGCGCAGATGCGTTATCATGATCATCGCCGTGCAGGCTGGATGCAGGTGCTGCGTTATATGAAACTTCCGCTGTGCGCTTTTTTGGCCCTGGCGAGCCTTGCGGCAGTCGGGATTTGGATGGTCCGGACCACGCTGCTGCAAAACGCTTATGAGACGGGAACGGCCCTGACCCGGAGCTATGCCGCAGAGGAGCAAGGCAACCTGAACGTGTATGAGACGCTCCTGACCTTCGGTTCGTCCGCTTTAAACGGCAGGATAGCTGCCGGAGAAAGCCGGAGCGAGGTGGCGGATTTTCTGCAGACATACTTCCATCGGGTAGACGCCGTGCTGGGGAACGGAGTGGTGGATCCTTATGTGGTGCTCAACGGGGAGATCCTGGCCGCCAACCCCTGGGAGGGAGACGTGGATTACGACTATGACGCAACCGCATGGTATCAGCAGGCCGTAGCGGCGGATGGCGATGTGATTTTCACGCCGGTGTACATCGACGCGATCTATGGCCGCCCGGTGGTTACGGCTGCCCAGAGCTGCCTGGACGGTCAAGCGGTGATGGCCTTCGACATCCTGCCGGAGCACCTGCGTTTTGATACGGTGGATCTGGCGCAAGGGGATTCTTTCTTCCTCTGTGATAGCGCAGGTACGGTCATCTACCAGAAGACCGGCCTGGATCTGTCACGGATCCAGCTTCAGGAGTATCTTACCGATCTGGTAGGGCGGATCCAGTCCGGGGCTTTGGATGACCATCCGGTGATCCGGGATCTGAACGGCCAGCGCCGGGGCGTTTATTATACGCGGATGGACAACGGCTGGTACTCTATTGTTACAGTGCCTTACGGCAATATCCTCGGCGGCCTGCAGGGGGTCGCTTGGGCTTTATCTTTGATATTCGCAATTTCTTTTCTGGCGATTACGGCTGTGGCCCGGCGGGAACAGCGGCTGGAGGCCCGTGCCAGGCGGGCCAACGAGACCGCGCAGGTGTTGGGAAACACCTATTACGCCCTCTACCGAGTGGATTACGGGCAGGAGACCTATGAGATGATCAAGGGTTCGGATTATGTCCGCAGCCGCATCCCAGCCGCCGGCCCTTATGCGGATCTGATCCGCACCGCTGGTGAAGTGATTGAACCCGACGCTTTCCAGGATTTTGCCGAGAGTTTTTCCTGTGAAAACATGCGGAAACTGGTCAACCAGCGGGTGCGGGATTTCGGCGGGGAGTTCCTGCGCCGCTTCGGGGAGGAAGACCGCTGGGTCAGCGTGCGGATCCTCTTTGACGAGGCGCTGGCGCCGGATGAGGTTGTCCTCTCTTTCCAGGAAGTGGAGCGGGAGAAACAGCGGCAGCTGCAGGAGCGCCGGCTGCTGGAGGAATCCCTCCGGCTTGCTCAACAGAATGAGGACGCCAAACAGGCGTTTTTCCGCAATATGTCCCATGATATGCGCACCCCGCTCAACGCCATTTTAGGCTCCAGCGAGCTTGCCCGGCTGCATCTGGAAAATCCGGTCAAGATGGCCGGGTATCTGGACAAGATCGACCATTCCGGACGGTATCTTCTGGAGCTGATCAACGATATCCTGGAAATGGCCCGCATGGAGCACGGCCAGGTCCAGTTGGAACGTCAGAGGTTCGATCTCAAGCTCTGTGTGGAAGAGTGTCTGGGGATCTTCCGCCTGCAGGCGGAGCGGGAAGGCAAAACTCTGCGGGAGAAATTCCAGGCGGAGCACACCCTGTTGCTGGGAGACATGTTCCGTATCCAGCAGATCTTGCATAACCTCCTTTCCAACGCCTTTAAATTCACGCCGGCGCATGGGACCATCTCCCTCTCAGTCCAGCAGCTCAACGGCGGAGATTATGCCAAATATAAATTTGTGGTTTCCGATACGGGGATTGGGATGTCCCCGGAGTTCCTCGAACGGATTTTTGAACCCTATGCCCGCGAAATGCGCTTTTCAAACCGCCAGGCCTCCGGCACAGGGCTGGGGATGTCTATCACTAAGAGCCTGATCTCCCAGATGGATGGCGAGATTCAAGTGGAGAGCGCACCGGGAACTGGCAGCACCTTCACAGTAGTCCTTCCCCTGGCTGTTGCAGAGAGCCAGGAGGCGCAGACCGCAGCGGAACCCGCAGAGCAGCGGGCCTCATTTTCTTTCGAGGGGCTCCGTCTGCTGTTGGCCGAGGACAACGCCATCAACATGGAAATTGCCTCAGAACTGCTGAGAGAGCAGGGCGTCGCGGTGACCCAGGCGTGGAACGGGGCGGAAGCGGTGGCGCGATTCCGGGAGGCGGCGCCCTTCACCTATGATGCGGTTCTGATGGATATGCAGATGCCGGTGATGGACGGCTGTGAGGCGGCGCGGAAGATCCGGGAACTTGAACGGGCGGACGCCGGGACAACGCCCATCATTGCGGTAACCGCCAATGCTTTTGCCGAAGATGTGGCCGCCACCGCGGCGGCGGGAATGAACGCCCACATTTCCAAACCCATTGATTTTACGGCGCTGCGGCAGGCTTTGGAGCGGCTTCTCCGCACATAACCAAAAAAGGGAGCTGTCCAGAAAACCGTTGGCCCCCGATTGGATTACTGGAATAATTGCAGGCTGGAAACCGGCGGTTGCCGCACGACAGAGAACGGCGTCCGCAGTCTGGATGTTACCATTATCCACAGCCTTGGAACCCCGCTTCAAGAGGGACGAAAAACGGCGATAGCTGCAACGGGCTATGTGGACTGAAATTATAAAAACCGGCAGCGCCGCAGGCTATAGCCTGCGGCGCTGCCGGTTTTTATAATTTCAGTCCACATAGC
>DVKH01000020.1 GCA_018716105.1 Candidatus Fimivivens faecavium
TTCTGGCAAAGGTGCTGGGCGTGTCTATGGAATGGCTTACAGAGCAGGAAGAGAACTGAAAAGAATACTTGCGTTAGTATAAAAAACGTGTTATAATGCCCGAAAAGGCGGAGGGAACCCCGCGGAAGAAAGAAATACGAAAGCCCGCCCGGATTGGGCGGGCTTTCTCCATACGGAGGGCCAGACGATGGGACATTGCTTTAGTCACCTGACAAAATACGACCGCTACAAGCTGGAAGCTATGCTAAACATGAAGTGTTCAAAAAAACAGATCGCGGAGGAACTGCACGTTCATGTTAGCACGATTTACCGGGAGATTAAGCGCGCCCGCTGGCAGTATTTAGACGGGGACACGTGGATTGTGGAAGATCGCTACAACCCGGACGGAGCCGAAAAAAGATACCGGGAAAACCTTGCCGCAAAGGGCGCGCCCCTGAAAATTGGGAATGATTATGAACTTGCGGACTATATAGAACGGAAAATTCTTGACGAAGATCGTTCACCCGCCGCGGCCCTCGCTGACATCAAGTTAGAGGGAAAGGCGTTCAAAACGTCAATCTGCGTCAGCACGCTTTACAGCTATATCACAAAAGGGGTTTTTCTGTCCCTGACCAACGCAGACTTGCCGGAGAAGCCAAAAAGAAAACGCCCCTATCGAACCGTCAAAAAGACCGGGAAGCGTCAAAACGGAAAGAGTATTGATAAGCGCCCGGAAATAGTGGACCAGCGAACCACGTTCGGGCATTGGGAGGGGGACACGGTTTATAGCAAAAAAGACGGGTCAAAAGCCCTGCTTGTACTGACAGAGCGTTTGACCCGATGGGAAATTATTGCCCGAATCAAGGACCGGACCGCGAACAGCGTAATAAAGGCGCTGGACCAGATCGAACGGAGATTCGGCGCGGACCTTTTCGCAAAGGCGTTCCAAACGATCACGTTCGACAACGGCGGGGAGTTCTCCGACGTGGAGCGGCTGGAACGGTCCGCCGTGCGGAAGGGTCGGAGGCGGACGACGGCCTATTTCTGTCACCCGTATTCCTCTTATGAACGCGGGTCCAACGAATGCCAGAACAAAATGATTCGCCGGAAGTTTCCAAAGGGGACGGATTTCGGAGCCGTGAGCGCCGCCGCGGTGAAGCGGGCGGAAGATTGGATTAACAACTATCCGCGGGAAATACTGGGCTGGAAAACCGCTGAAATTTGTTTCCGGGAATGCCTCGCGGCCCTCACCTGACGGTCTAAATATATTTTTTTATATTTTTTTCGCATTTACTATTGACATTTGCGCGCCTTTTTTCCATCCGCTCCCGCGGGACCTTTATCCGGGCTATTGCCGTTGCATTTGCCGGCTGGTTTTGGTACAATCCTCTGGGAAAGGCGGGATGTTCCACATGGACCTCAATACCCTGTACCGGGAAATGCCCAAACTCCGGGAACGCCTCATCTGGCTGCCGGAAACCACCTCCACCCTCGACGCCGTGAAGGAGCAGCTTCGAAACGGGAACTTTGACGCCGTGGTGATCGCCGGCCGACAGACCGGGGGCCGCGGACGGCTTGGCCGCGCGTTTTATTCCCCGCCCGGCGACGGGCTTTATCTTTCGATCGCCCTTCGGCCGCTGCCCTGCTGCGTTGCGATTCCGCCGACCGTCCTGTTCGCCGCGGCTGCGGCGCGCGCGGTCGGCTCGGTCACCGGGCGGACGGTTCAAATCAAATGGGTCAACGACTTGATCCTCGACGGCTTTAAAATCTCCGGCATCCTGCTCGAGGGCGGAGCCGCAGGAATCGCCTCCGGCATCGGGGTGAATGTCAATACCCCGCGCGAACGCTTTCTGCCCGATCTGCCCAATGCGAATTCCCTCGCCGCCATCTGCGGCAGGCGTTTTTCGCTGGAAGAGGTCGCGCTTGCGCTGATCCGGGAGGTGACCCTCGCCTGGGACGGCTGTCAGACGGCGGAAGACGGAGCGCGGGAACTCGATTTTTACCGCTCCCGCCTCGTCACCCTCGGCCGGAAGGTCCGCGTAATCGACTCGGCGGGCGAGCGCGCCGGCGAAGCCGTCGGCCTCGACCCCGACGCGGCGCTGTTGGTCGATTTCGGGAACGGGCCGGAACGGGTCATCGTCGGCGACGTCTCGGTGCGCGGCGAGAACGGATATCTTTAAAAACCCACCCGCGGGCACAGCCCGCGCGAAAGGACGGAACAGGCCTCATGAATTCGATCCGAAACAGACACTATACCATCTTTTTTTCCATCGCTTTGATGCTGATCCTTCTCCGCATCTTCCAATATGGATTCCTTGAAACCGATTTTCTGAAGAACGCCACCTTCAATCCCCAGAACGCAGTACAAAAAGCGGCCGGAACCGGGTCTGTGACGGAGGGCTACAAAACCGACGGGTTTGAGCTTTACTTCGTCGAGAAGGACGGCAAAACCACCCCTTACGCCTATTTCCGGAAATTCGGCATCTGGTCCCGCTCCTACCCCGCGGACCACAACACGCAGGGCATCACGGAAGCCGGCTCCACCCTGTATTATTATTGGGAGGTGCCCCTCAACAGCGCCGAACACGTCGTTCTCGTCACGCCGGACGGGGACCTGATCGAGCCGGTTCTCCTCGACAACGGGGCCGGGGGCACGCTCCCCCTCTACATTGTCCCGGATTACAAAGACCATATGGGCCATTACCGCTTCGCAGCGGTGGGCGGCGACGGCGCGCTTCTTCCGGAGCGGGCCGACACGGTCACCGGTGGAAAGATCACCGTCTACCGGCACGAAGGCGATCCCGCGAACGCGAGCGGGGAATCGCTCACCGTTGAGGAGTGGGAATCCCTCCCGGACGAGCGGCGGGAACTCCCCGCGCTTTTGCGCGAGGCGGCTTCCCTGCTCGAGGGTCAGACCCCTTTATCCCAGCCGCTCTACGTCCGAGAGGAAACGGTTCCTGAGACGGTGGTCCAAACCGTCTCCAACCTCGAGAGTTATCTCACACTGGAGAAAGGAAACCGGCCCTACGCCTGGACAGTACGGGTCCAGTACCGGTTCGAACTCGAGGGGCAGAACCCCAACACCGTCATGGTCAACCGCATCGACTACCGGAACGCCAGCCTTTATGACAAGCCCGAGGGGGAAAACGCCGTCTACGCGCTCGATATGCCAAAAGAGCTCAAGCAACTGATTGAAGGGCATTACGGTTCGCGACCAAACGGCGTCAACGAATAACCTTAAAAACGGCGCAGCTTTTTCGCTGCGCCGTTTTTCTGTTCATTTTCCGGGGCGGCGGGAAGCCCTCCGGACGGCCATTGAAATGTTAACCTTTCCACTTCAGCAATAACGCGGAATTGATTATTACAATGACCGACCCCGCATTGTGGACAAGGGCGCCGATAACCGGATCCAGCGCGCCGATGGCCGCAAGCAGGATCGCAAGGAAATTGAGCCCCATCGAGAATATGAGATTTAACTTGATCGTCTTCATCATGCGCTTTGAAAGGGAAATCAGGTGCGGCAGCTCTTTCACTTCGTCATCCACAAGGGCTATGTCAGCGGCGTCCACGGCGATATCGCTGCCGGCGCCGCCCATCGCGATCCCAACAGCCGCCCTTTTGAGCGCGGGAGCGTCATTGACGCCGTCCCCGATCATGCAAATCGAAATATGTTCCCTTTGGGCGCGGTCAATGTAATTGAGCTTATCCTCCGGCAAGCAATTTGCGTGCGCCTCTTTGATATGAAGCTGGCTTGCTATGCTTTCTGCCGGCAGTTCATGATCCCCCGTTAAAAGGACGGCGGGGACGCCGATCCGGGAAAGGGCGTCGATCATCCCTGCGCTTTCCGGCCGGACGGTATCAGAAAGCGCGATATAACCCGCAGGCGCCCCGTTTACAGCGATATAAATAACGGTACAGCCATGACGGAGAAAATATTCCATTTCCGCATGGCGCTCGATCACAACGCCGCGTTCTGTGAGCATCTCTGCATTGCCGGCAAGGACCGCCCTGCCCTCTACTACTGCAGAAACGCCCCTGCCCGGCAGCATTTCAAAGCTGGCCGCAGGCAAAACATGGTCAGATATTTCTTTTCTATAACAACTTAAAACCGCTTTTCCAAGCGGATGTTCCGAAAACTGTTCGGCGGCGGCAGCCAGCGCATAGATTTCTTGTTCGCTGCGCTTTTCGGAAAGGCTTTTTACAGAAACCACCTTCGGCGTACCATAGGTGAGCGTCCCCGTCTTGTCAAACGCAATCTTTTGCACGCCGGCCAGGCGTTCCAAAGCGTCCCCTTCGCGGACCAGGAAACCGTGCTTTGCCGCATTCCCAATCGCCGCCATGATTGCGGCGGGCGTGGCCAAGACCAATGCGCAGGGGCAGAATACGACAAGGATTGTAACAGCACGGATCGTCTCGCCCGTGAAAATCCATGTGAGGGCGGCGGCAGTCAGTGCAATCACGACGATCCAGGTAGCCCATCTGTCCGCCATCCTGACGATTTTTGCTTTCCCCGCGTCTGCGGATTGGACAAGGCGAATCATGCGCTGTATGGAACTGTCCCCGCCCGCTTTTGCCGCTTTCATTTCAAAGGCGCCAAACTGGTTTAAAGTCCCGCTTAAAACCTCGTCCCCGATTGTTTTGTCCACGGGCAGGGGTTCGCCCGTCATAACGGCTTGATTGATTGAAGTTTGCCCCGATAGGATGATTCCGTCGACAGGCACGCTTTCGCCGGGCAAAACCCGCAGGATATCGCCGATCCGCACCTGCTCTGCGGGGAGCAGAGTTTCCGTTCCGTTTCGCAGCGCCCTCGCAGTCCGCGGCATCAAATTCACCAGTTTTTCAATTCCCGCCCTTGCTTTTGCAACGGTCAGATCCTCCAGCAGCGCGCCAAGCTGCATGATAAAAGCGACTTCGCCCGCCGCAAAATCCTCTCCAATGCAAACGGAAGCGATCAGCGCAAGAGAAACGAGCACGTCTGCCTTTATGTCAAAACGGGCTGCAAGCCCTATCAGCGCTTCAAGAAGTATGGGTACGCCGCATAAGATGATGGCGATCCAGGCGGCGTCAAAAGGGAGCGGGAGCAGGTCAAAAATACTGATAACCAAGGCAATTGCAGAAACAAAAAGAAGAGCGATCTCTTTTTTCACTCCGCCGGTTTCAAGGATTTGCTCTATCCGTCCCACAAAGGTTTTCATAAGGCCCTCCCCCTTCCATACCCATAGGGGTATATGGTTATCATACGATAAGGGGTATGGGTTTGTCAAGGGATCAAAAGAAAAAGCAGCTATTCCTAACTGCTTTAGCAGGATTAACCCATATTCGAAAACCGCTCTACCGCTTTGGTAAAACTTTCGATCGTTTTGTCAGCGTCCCCATGTTCAATACCATCCCGCACGCAATGCTTGATATGTCCTTCCAATACGACTTGGCCGCATTTGTGAAGCGCAGACTTGGCGGCGTTGAGCTGGGATAAAATATCCTCGCAAGGCACATCTTCATCGATCATTCTATCAATGGCCTGCACTTGCCCTATAACCTTTTTCAATCTGCGGTGCAGATTGCCGGCGTCGATACATTGTTTCATCGTCCCATCCCTCCCATACGGTTAGGGGTATTATATTCCCGCTTTCCTCGCTTGTCAATGCGTCGGCCCGCGCTCCCGGCAGGCCCCCAAGGCGAAAGAAAAACGGCAAAGAAGCCTTTGGCTTCTCTACCGTTTATCCATTGCAATCCCCTATGGCAGCCGCCGGTTTCCATATGCCGCCGACGCCGTTTGGCAAGCTGCAGGCATAGGCTCAGGTTCTCAAAAAAGCCTTTATTCGGTTTTCTCGTCCTCTTCATAGAAGTCTGCCGAATCGTTTTCGCCCAGGCCATGTTCCAACGGATATGCGCCGTCGACCGCATCGTCGTTCTGCTCCGGCGTCGCCTCGTCCACCTGGGACGCATAATAATCGAGGTCGGAGTCGAGAAGTTCGTCGTCAAAGTCGTCGTCACAGAGCAGATCCCTTCTGCGATAGAGAAACGCGGCGACTGCGATCACCAGTCCGGTCAGCGCGGCGGCCAGCGCAAGCAGCGAAATAAAAGTCGATCGTTTCATACTGTCCCTCCTTGATTGTTGCGGGAATTTCATCTTACAAGATGATTTGATTATAGACTGATTTTGCCCGAAACACAAGAGCTTATCCAGCCTGCCGCTCATTTTTCCGGTAAAAACAGGCTTTCCCCGGTCATTGCCTCCGGTTTTTCCAGCCCGAGCAGTTCCAGAACCGTCGGCGCGATGTCGGCAAGCCTCCCGCCCTCCCGAAGCGCCCGCCGCTGTCCGACAACCGCGAACGGAACCAGGTTGGTCGTGTGCGCCGTCATCGGGCCGCCGTCCTTGGCGAGCATCTCCTCCGCGTTTCCGTGGTCCGCGGTGATCAGAACCGTATACCCGAGTTCGAGCATCCGCTCCGCCACCCTTCCAGCGCAGCGGTCCACCGTCTCGACCGCCTTCACCGCCGCGTCAAAAACGCCGGTGTGCCCGACCATGTCGCAGTTGGCAAAGTTGAGCACAATCAGGTCATACGGCGTTTCGGCCGCCGCGCTGAGCAGTTTTTCAGTCACCTCGCCCGCGCTCATCTCCGGCTTCTGGTCGTAGGTCGCGACCTTCGGCGACGGGACCAGTATCCGGTCCTCGTGCGGCGGCGCTTCTTCCTTTCCGCAGCCGAAAAAGAAGGTCACATGCGCGTATTTTTCGGTTTCCGCAATCCGGAGCTGGGAAAGCCCCGCCCGCTCGACAACGTCCTCCAGGCTGTCGGAAATCCGCTCGGGTTTGAAGGCGACCTCCACCCCGGGCATTTCGTCGTCGTAACTGGTCATCGTCACAAAATGCGAAAACGCGATTTTGCGGGCCGGGAACGCAGAAAACGCGGGATCGGCCATCGCGCGGGTGATCTCCCTCGCCCGGTCGGGGCGGAAATTATAGAAAACCGCCGCGTCCCCGTCCCGCATCCCCCGATAACCCTCCCGGACCATCGGCGGGATGAACTCGTCGGTCGTCCCGTTTTCATAGGAGGCCTTCACCGCCTCGACCGGGTCGGAGAAGGCCGCGCCCTCTCCAAGCGCCAGGGCTTTCCACGCCGCTTCCACCCGTTCCCACCGGTTGTCGCGGTCCATCGCATAGAACCGCCCGCAGAGGGTCGCGATCTCCCCGACGCCGGTGCGGCCGATCTGCTCCTCAAGCAGCGCGGCATAGCCCGCTCCCGACGTCGGCGACACGTCCCGCCCGTCGAGGAAGCAGTGGACCGCCACCCTCCCGACCCCCTCGCGCTTTGCAAGTTCAAGCAGGGCGGTAAGATGGCCTATATGGCTGTGCACCCCGCCGTCCGAGAGGAGCCCCATCAGATGGAGCGTTCCCCCGTCCCGGACCGCGCGCATCGCGCCGCAGAGCGCCGGATTTTCGAAAAACGAGCCGTCTTCGGCGGCCTTTGTGATCCGGGTCAGCTCCTGATACACAATCCGGCCCGCCCCCATATTGGTGTGGCCGACCTCGGAATTTCCCATCTGGCCGTCGGGGAGGCCGACGTCCCTTCCGCTCGCCCTGAGCGCCGCCGTCGGCCAGGTCGAAAACAGCCGGTCAAGGTTCGGCGTCCGCGCAGCCTTCACCGCGTTTCCCGTTTCGCTCTCCCGAAGGCCGAAGCCGTCAAGGATCATCAAAAGCACTTTGGTCTGTTGCATCCTCAAAATCATTCTCCTATCTCCGCTTAAACGCCGGTTTCGTCCCGGATATCTGTTATTCTTTCCCCGTCTCCGCCGTTTCAGCCGCCTTTCCCGCCGGAGTTTCCGCCCGTGCCGGCGGACAGAGCAAAGGGGACCCGCTTGAAGGGCAGGTCCCCGCTTTTTATTTGGACGCCGCTTCGACAATCGCCGCGAAATCCGCCGCTTTGAGCGAAGCCCCGCCGATCAGCCCTCCGTCGATGTCGTACTGCGCGAGCAGCTGAGCCGCGTTTTTCGGGTTCATCGAGCCGCCGTACTGGATGGTAACGCCGCAGGCGGTCTCCTCGTCCCCGCAGATGCCGGCCAGCAGCCCGCGGATAAACGCGCAGGCCTGCCCCGCCTCTTCTGCTGTCGCGGTCTTGCCGGTCCCGATCGCCCAGACCGGTTCATACGCGATCACCACGTCGCCAAGCCGTCCCGCCGGGACCTCGCGGAGCCCTTCGGTCACCTGCCGCGCGATCACGTCGTTGGTATCATTCGCTTCGCGCTGGGAAAGCGTCTCCCCGACGCAGAGAATCGCCTTGAGCCCGCCGAACAGCGCGGCCCGGAGCCGCCGGTTCGCCGTCTGATCGGTCTCGCCGAAGTACTGCCGCCGCTCGGAATGCCCGACGATCACATATTCGGCCCCAAGTTCCCGGAGCATCGGAACCGAAATTTCGCCGGTGTACGCCCCCGACGGCTCCCAGTGGCAGTTCTGCGCCCCAAGCCGGATTTCGCTCCCCTTGAGGGCTTTCGCCGCCGCGTCGAGATCGGTGAACGGCACGCACACCACAACCTCGCACTCCGCCGCTGACACCAGCGGGCGGATCGCCTTGATCAGCTCCCCGGCCTCCGGACGGGTCATGTTCATCTTCCAGTTTCCGGCGACAATCGCTTTTCTCTTCTGTTTATCCAAGGTAATGCCCCCCTGTTATGCGCGCGGGGATTCGCTCCGCCGGGCGCCGGTTTCTGTCGATCTTCTGCTGCGTCACCGGTCCTGGAGGCAGGCGACGCCCGGAAGCTCCAGCCCCTCGAGGAATTCGAGCGACGCGCCGCCGCCGGTTGAGATATGGGTGATCTGCTCCTCAAAACCGAGCTGCGCCGCGGCCGCAGCCGAGTCGCCGCCGCCAATGATGGTCACCGCGTCGGACTGGGCCATCGCCTTTGCGACGGCGCGGGTCCCTTCGGCGAACGGCGCGAGTTCGAACACGCCCATCGGCCCGTTCCAGACAACCGTCTTCGCCGTGCGGACCGCCTCGGAAAACGCCCTCACCGTCTCCGGCCCGATGTCCATGCCCATCCAGCCGTCCGGGATGCCGTCGGCCGGCGCGGCGGTTTTTTTCGCCGCATCCGCGGAGAACGCATCCGCGATCACGTTGTCAACCGGCAGAAGGAGCGGGACCTTTTTTTCCTTCGCCAGGTCAATCAGACGCTTCGCCGTCTCCACCTTGTCGTCCTCGCAGATCGAGGCGCCGATTTGATATCCCATCGCCTTATAGAAGGTATATGCCATCCCGCCGCCGACCAGAATCCTGTCCGCCTTTCCGAGCAGGCTTTCGATCACGCCGATCTTGTCGGAGACCTTCGCCCCGCCGAGGATCGCGACAAACGGCCGCGCCGGGTTTTCGAGCGCGCCGCCGAGGAATTTGAGCTCCTTTTCAATCAGAAAGCCGCTCACAGCAGGAAGGTACCGGGCGATACCCGCGGTCGAGGAATGCGCCCGGTGCGCGGTGCCGAAGGCATCGTTCACAAAAAGGTCCGCAAACGAAGCGAGCTTCTTCGAGAGTTCCGGGTCGTTCTTGGTCTCGCCCTTTTCAAACCTGACGTTTTCGAGCAGGAGCACCTCCCCCGCCCTCAGGGCTTTCGCCTTTGCCGCCGCGTCCCCGCCGACGACGTCCGCCGCGAGGGCGACCGGTTTTCCCAGCAATTCGCCCAGCCGCTCTGCGACCGGCTTCATCGAATATTTCTCCTCAGGGCCGTTTTTGGGCCGCCCCAGATGGGAACAGAGGATCACCGCCGCCCCGTTTTCGAGGAGATACCGGATGGTCGGGAGCGACTCCCGGATGCGTTTGTCGTCGGTGATCGCGCCGTCCGACAACGGAACGTTAAAATCGCAGCGCACCAGCACCCGTTTGCCTGATACGTTGAGGTCTCTGACTGTCTTCTTGTTGAGATTCATGGGATAAAGCGCCTTCTTTCCAAGTTTTGTTTGTGAAAAGGCTTTGCCGGTCTTATTTTACCGGATCGCAAAAGGTATTTCAAGGTTTGGGACCGGGAAACCCCCGCTTTTCCGTTAAAAGAATTTAAGGGCCCGACTGCAATATTCTGTCACCAACGCTACACATTATTGGTGAAAAGGCTCTTCCGCCGGAAAAAACGCAGCGGAAGGATGCGATATCCCCCAATTTGTGCTATCATAAAAAGGCCACAGGAAACCATCTGCGGCAGGTTTTTTCCGTATGACGGCCCGGAAAACGCCCGCGGCGCGTTTTGAAAGGAAGGGTACATATGAGTATTTTCGATCAATACCGAAACTCAAAGCAGTTTTGGATCATCACCGTATTGGTCATCATCCTGGTGGCCTGTCTGGCCGTGCTCGGCTTTCTGATGGCCACAAAGCCGGCCGGCCCCGCCGACGCCGGCCCCAGCCCGTCGGAACCCTCAAGCAGCGAGGAAGAACCGCACGATCCGGCCTTCACCGATCCCGGCGAATGGGACGACGAAGAATCCTCCTCCGAATCGGAAGAGCCGGAACCCTCCTCTTCCCTGGCGCCGTCTTCGGCGCCGGCGTCCTCCTCGTCCAGCTACACGCCTCCGGCCTCCTACACCCCTCCGGCCTCCTACACCCCGTCTACGGGGAGCGGAAACGTGACCATACCTTCCGGTTCGGGCGCGCTGAACATCACCAAGGCGGGCAGCTACGATACCTCAGCGGTTCATTCCAGCGTCACGATCTCCGCGGATGACGTTGGAGTGCGCAATAAGACCGTCAGCGGCGATATTGTCGTCAAAGCGTCGGTCGGCGGCGGAACCGTCCTGATCCAGAACACCGTCGTCAAGGGCAAAATCATCATTCAGGGCGGCGGCCGTGTCAAGCTCTACGGCGTCACCTGCCCCGAGGTGGTCGCCCAGTATGAAGGCGGCGGCACCGTCCTTGAAGTCGGCGGCAAAACCACCGTCCAAACGCTGAACGTCAAGGGCCATGTCACCCTCGACGAGGCGAATCTCACCTCCGGCTACGCCGGCGTCAAGGCCGCGTCCATCAATGAAACCAGCCGTCTCTGGCAGGAACTGACCCTCTCGGACGCGAACCTTGAAAAACTGACCGTCAATACCCTCGCGAACGTCACCGTCCCGGCCGGCAGCTCGATCGACGCGGTCACCGCGAACGCCCGCCTGCACCTCGCGGGAAAGGGCACGGTCGGTAAGCTCACCGTCGCGGCAAACGACGTCACCTACGAATACCGGCCCTCCTCAATCGACACCAAAAACGGCTACAACGACCCGTATGAAGACACCCTGAAGGTCGGCGAGACCCCGACCGGCGGCGGCGGCGGCAGCGGCGGCAGCGACAGCGACAGCGGCGGTTCTTCGTCCTCTCGCGACCTCGACACCCCGAAAAACCTCTTGATCGAAGCGGGCAGCAATGCCCGAACGGTCGTCCTGTCCTGGAGTTCGGTCTCCCGCGCCAGGGGCTATGACCTTGTGATCTATGTCAACGGCGAGCAGGCGAAAACGGCCTCTCTCTCGTCGGGCACCACAAAATACACCTACACCAACAGCCTTTTGGAAAAAGACGGCGCCACCCTCTACTTCACCCTTGTCGCGACCGGGAACGGCTCCTCGCTCCACGATTCCGACATGGCCAGGAGCGGCACTTATATCGCCGGAAAGACGGGCACGCCGAGCGGCCTCGCCATCACTTCGGCCTCGGCGGATAAAACCATTACGTTCTCCTTCACCCGCGCGCCGGGCGCGACCGGTTATAAACTCACCCCGATCGTCAACGGGAGCCGGATGGCCGCTCAGACCCTTAAGTCCAATGTGACCTCCTATAGCTATAAAGACAGTGTCAACGTCGGCAAGGAGGGTTCAACCTTCGCCTTTGAGGTGATCGCGCTCGGGGATTCCTCCCACGAGGATTCCGATCCGGTCCTGAGCGAGACGGTCACCGTCGCGCCGCTCCCGATCCCGGAAAAGATCACCGTCTCTTCGGTGTCCGGCTCCACCACCGCGGTCAGCCTCTCGTTCACGAAGGTGGACGGCGCGGCCGGGTACACCGCGACCCCGATCCTCAACGGAAAGGAGCTGACCGGCGAAGCGGAGAATCTTTCGTCCGGCGCCACCACCCTGCGCTACACCAACTCCGCCCTTTCGAAGGACGGGGCTTCGATCCAGTTCAAGGTCACGGCCAGGGGCGACGGCAAGCTCACCCTCGATTCAACCGGCATGAGCAATGTCCTCGCTGACGGCGCGCTCGAAGCCCCGGCCAATCTGAAAGTTTCGGCGGGTTCCG
Organism: Candidatus Fimivivens faecavium; assembly: GCA_018716105.1. Classification (GTDB taxonomy): domain Bacteria; phylum Bacillota; class Clostridia; order Oscillospirales; family Ruminococcaceae; genus Fimivivens; species Fimivivens faecavium. The sequence continues at coordinate 12,230 of DVKH01000020.1, forward strand.
CTGACAGCACCGTCCGCTTCTCGTTCGACGGGGTCGACGGCGCTTCCGGCTACCGCGTCGTCCCGATTGTAAACGGCAAGCGCCTTGCGGAGCGCAGCCTTTCGGCCAGCGAAACCAGTTACGATTATAAAGACGCGGCCACCGTCGGCAAGGAAGGCTCAACCTTCGCCTTCGAGGTCACCGCAAGGGGCGGCTCCCTCAAAGACGACTCCCCGGCGGTCCAAAGCGATGTCGTCACAGTCAAGCGCCTCGCGGCGCCGGACGGCCTCGAGATCAGGAACACCGGCTCCGGCGTCCTCACCTTCTCCTTCGGAAAGGTGGACGGCGCCTCCGGTTACAAGGTCGTCCCGGTGGTCACCACCGGCGGGAAGCCTGCCGATCAGGCCGCGATCAGCCTCGACCCCAACAAAACCACCTGCGAGTTCAAGCACGATAAAGTCGGCGCCGAGGGTTATGCGTTCTCCTTCCGCGTCTCTGCGCTGGGCGACGGCAAGCTTACCCTCGATTCCGACGAAAAGACCTCCGGCCCCGCAGCGGCAGAGGCGCTCAAGGCCCCGACCGGCCTTGCGATCAAGGCGGGCGGTCCCGGAAAGCTGATCTTCTCGTTTGACAAGGTCGCCGATGCAGCCGGCTACAGCCTTGTCCCGGTCGTCGACGGCGCGAATCTAGAGGCCGTCTCCCTCGGGAAGGATGCGGATTCCTATACCCTCACGCATACGAAGATCGGCAAGGAGGGCGCCACCTTCTCGTTCCGCGTCACCGCAAAGGGCGACGGCAGCCTCAAAAAGGATTCCGAAGCCGCCCAAAGCCAAACCATCGCCGTAAAACGCCTTTCGGCCCCCGGTAACCTTCAGGTCACCGCCTCTTCCGGGACGGCCACCTTTACCTTCGACAAGGTTTCTGGCGCGGCCGGCTACACCGTGACCCCGGTCCTGACCATCAACGGAAAGCCTGCCGACCAGGCCGTGATCACGCTCGGCGCGAATCAGACCAGCGCCCCCTTCACGAACAACAAGATCGGAGAAAGCGGCACCGCGGTATCGTTCCGTGTCGTCGCAAAGGGCGACGGCGTCCTCACCCTCGATTCCCCATCCGCGGCGTCCGCACCGTTCGAGAGCAAAACGCTTTCGACGCCCTCGAACCTGAAGATTGTCCCGGGCAGCAGCGGCCAGCTTGTCTTTTCGTTTAATCCGGTCTCCGGCGCGGCCGGTTATACGCTCACCCCGGTCGTCGACGGCGCGAATCTAGAGGCCGTCTCCCTCGGGAAGGACGCGAAGTCCTACACGTTCTCCCACGCGAGAGTCGGCGAGCAGGGGGCAACCTTCGCCTTCACCCTCACCGCGAAAGGCGACGGCGGCCCGGTGAAGGATTCGGCCGAGGCGCAGAGCGGCACCCAGACGGTAACCGCTCTTTCCAAACCCGGTAATCCCACAACGGTCAAGAAATCCGACGACACGGTCGCCTTCTCGTTCTCGGCGGTCAGCGGCGCAAAATCCTATGTCGTGACCCCGATCGTAAACGACGCTCCGCTTTCCGCAAAGGCACAGACCATCACCAAAACCTCGCTGGAGTATCAAGACAGCCGTCTCGCCGATCCCGGCACGACGGCGGCGTTCTCGGTGATGGCGGTCGGCGACGGGAGTTTGACCCTTTCGTCCGATCTCGCGACCTCCGCCGAAATCGCCACCGCGGCAAACGCCGAACCGCCTGAGCCGCAAAAACCCGCCGCCCCGGCGGCGCCTTCGGTTTCCGCGGGCGGCGCGGATACCATTGTGGTCAGCTTTGCAAAGAGCGACGGCGGCTATGAGCTGATCCCGGTCGTCGACGGCGCGGATCAGACCCCGATCTCCATCGGGAAGAACACCGCGTCCTACTCCTACCGGGTTTCCGCCGGGGATCTTGGCAAATCCATCTGCTTTAAGCTCGTCGCCCTCGGCGACGGCGAAAAGAGCGGCGAATCCGGCGAGAGCGGCTCCGCCAAAGCCCTCGCCGCCGCGGTTGTGACCCCGCTGCGCAAGGGGAGCGAGCTCGGCGTGCGGGCGGCGTCCGGATACGAGGCGGTCGCCTCCGCGGGCAGCGTCAAGATCACGCTCGCCCTCGCGGAAAACCCCGCAGTGCGCGCGGAGTTCTCCTCCGCCGACGGAAACAGCTGGCAAGCGCTCAAGGGCGCGGAATCCCTCCAAAGCAGCGGCCTTCTCGTCTCGATGACGGCGGGCGGCGTCCTCTACGTCATGCCCACAGCGGAGATTGAAGACGCCACCGGTTGATTTCCCAAAAGCACGGCGAAAGGGGCGGCCCCGCAATGCGGGGCCGCCCCTTTCCTATGTGCGCGCCCTGGAAACCGTCCGTCACAACAGAAGGTAACCGAGCGCAAGCAGCAGGGTTTTGTCCCCGCGCTCATTAAAGATGATAAACATGATCATCAGGATGATCAGTTTTTCCCCGTCGATATCGAACGCATCGAGGAGTTTTGCAACCGGCTCCGAAACCGAGGAGATGGCCTCGGTCAGGCTGTCTCCAAGCGAAGACGCCGTCGAACCCAATCCTTTGTCCCCGAGGCCCTTGATGATCGTGGAAATCGATTTCATCGCGTCGCCGGGCTTCGGTTCCGGCTTGAACCCGTCCGCGCGCTGGCGGCGGTTCTGCATTCCAAACATCGAGGAAAGCGACTGCAGAGGATTTTGCACCCGCATCCGCTGCGGGGCCGGGCGGTTTGCGCCGGCGCCCGGCGCAAGCGGCGGGCCCCCCGGGCGCTGCGCGCCCTGGCTTTGATTTCGTCCGGACATGCCGGGGGACAGCCGCCTCTGCTGGGGATGCGCCGGCATTCCGTTCTGGGAAAAGCCGGGACCCATCCGCTGCCCCATCGGGCCGGAGAACGTCTGCCCGCCGTGCTGCTGCGGGTTCTGTCCCTGCATCTGCCGGGGCCTGTTCTGTCCATGCTGCCCCGGCGGGTTCACCCCCGCGTTCTGCGCCTGCCGCTGCGTCTCCGCAGACGGTTCCGGCTGCTGCGCCGCGCCATCCTGCGTTTCCTGCGCGGCTTTGGCGGCCTGCGCGGCTCTCGCGGCGTTGGAAGCCGAAACCGAGGCGCGGGCCCTGGCCTGCATTTCCCGGACCCGGCGGAGCGCGTCCTGCTGCATGGTGAGCATGTCGGCCGAGGTATAAGCGGGCTGGTTCCAGCTCGGGCTCATCTGCCGTCCCCCTTCCCGAGAATCCCCATCTCTTTGATCAGCGGCAGGAGTTTGATCAACTGGAGAATTCGAATCGCATCGTCCACACGTTTTGCGCGTTCTGGGGAAAAATGGGGCTTCAAAGCGCGCAGAAGCTGCGTGTTCTCGTCCTCCCTGGAGAATGCCGACGCCGCCTTTGAGAGCATCGCGATGGCCCCAGGGTCGATCGGCGGGGTGGAGGACCCGGAAGACGCTGCGTCCCCCTTGCCGCCGAAAAGCTGCGCGAGGCCGGATAGATCCGGAAGCCCGGATGGGTTCTGCTGAGTCCCGTCCGGCTGCGAGCCGTTTCCGGGGAACGTACCGCCGGGCCGGGCGGTTGCGTTTTGCGAAGACGCCGCCTCGTTCCCATCGAGCCCGAGCGAGCCCATGACCGAGCGCAGCTGGTTCATATTCTCTTCGTTGCCCAGAAACTCGGTGATCATCGAGGTCAGGTCATCCATCGCTATTTCCCTTTCATCAAATCTCCAAGCATCCGCTTGACCTGTGGATTTTCAAGGATCTGCCCGATCGCCTTCGGGTTTTGGAGCATGCTCTGAACCTGTTTGGCCTGTTCGGGGCTCATCCCCTGGGTCACCTGGTCCATCTGTCCCGATTCGATCTGCTTTTTGAGGGTTTCGGGGTCCCGGCCGAGCTTCTGCCCCGCGAGCTTGAGCAGCGCGTTCATCTTCTCGGGCGAAAGGCCGCTTGGCATGTTGGACAACGGTATCACCACCTGTTCGTTGGTATTCTATAGGTATGAGCCCGCCGAACCGCTTATTCGAATACGGACTCGCTTTATATCAGATTATGCCGCCCCCGCCCGTTTGGTGACAGCGCCGCGCCGCATCGCCCCCTTCGCTTCATATCCACAAAAAAGGCGCAAAAAAGCGGGACGGCTTTGCCCGCCGTCCCGTTTACAGCGCTTTATTCTGCAGAACCGGCACTGCGCAGCCGGCCCGCGCCTGCCTGTTCTTCCGATTCGAACAGCCCGCAGGAGAGATACCGCTCGCCCGTGTCGGGGAGAAGCACGACAATCTTTTTCCCCCGGTTTTCGGGCCGGTTGGCGAACTTTGCCGCCGCACAGAGCGCCGCGCCCGACGAAATCCCGGCGAGGAGTCCCTCGGTCCGCGCGAGGGTCCGGCAGGCCGCATAGGCTTCGCCGTCGCCGACCGTAATAATCTCGTCTAGGATCTCCCGGTTCAGAACCTCCGGAACGAAGCCCGGCCCGATCCCCTGGATCTTATGCGGCCCCGGCGCTCCGCCCGACAGCACCGGCGAGCGCTCCGGCTCCGCCGCGACGATCTGAATATCCGGATTTTTGCTCTTTAAGAATTCGCCCACGCCGGTGACAGTTCCGCCGGTTCCGGCCGCCGACACGAAGGCGTCGACTTCGCCGCCGGTATCCCGCCAGATTTCCGGCCCGGTGCCCGCGCGGTGCGCCGCGGGGTTTGCGGGGTTGCCGAACTGATTGGCGATCAGGCTGTTCGGATTCTCTTTCGCGATCCGCTCGATCGCTTCAATCGAACCTTTCATCCCCTTCGCGCCGTCGGTGAGGATCAGCTCGGCCCCAAGCGCAGCGAGCAGCATCCGCCGCTCCATGCTCATCGTCTCGGGCATCGCGAGAACCACCCGATATCCCTTCGCCGCCGCGACGAAACCCAGCCCGACGCCGGTGTTCCCGCTCGTCGCCTCCAGGATCAGCGTGTCCTTGTTCAAAAGGCCCTTCTTCTCCGCATCCTCGATCAGCGCAAGGCCGACCCGGTCCTTCGCGGAGGAAAGCGGGTTCATCATCTCGAGCTTCGCGATCAGCGGCGTATCAATCCCCCGCTCCCGGCAAAAGCGCGGCAGCTCCATCAGCGGCGTATTGCCGACCAGCTCGGTGAGATTTTTATAAATCCGTCTCATGTCCTCAATACAGCTCCTTCCCATTTTGGGTTGCTTTTCAGTATAATAACGGCTTTCGCCGCTGTCAATTGCAATATTTTCCCTCCCGGCGGATCATTTGTGGAAAAATGCGGCCGGCCATGATAACATCAGCGGAGGGGCAGAACCAGATAGAAAGCGCTCTGCCCCCCGCGTCAAGATGCAGAGTGCGGCGCTTGGGGGGAAAGATCCGTCGATCTGAAAATAGAAAGCCCTTATTTCCCGTTCAATTTGGGAAATTTGCATATTGCTGCAAACAATGGCAAATCGTTTCTTGAAATCTGGCACGAATTATGCTATTTTGTTCATATTATGGCTTTGTAGTATGATAAAGGGGGGATTCGTCATCTTCGAGGGAATCAAACACGACATCCGCGCGATCAAGGACCGGGACCCCGCGGCCAGAAACTCCGCCGAGGTCCTCCTGCTCTACTCCGGGCTGCACGCGCTCATGCTGCACCGTCCGGCGCACTGGCTGTACCAGAAGCGATGTTACTTCTCCGCGCGGCTGATCTCGCAGGTTGCGAAGTTCCTGACTGGAATTGAAATTCATCCCGGCGCGAAAATGGGCCGGGGTATTCTCATCGACCACGGAAGCGGCGTCGTCATCGGCGAAACCGCCGAAGTCGGCGACGACTGCACCATCTACCAGGGCGCGACCCTCGGCGGCACCGGAAAGGACAAGGGAAAGCGTCACCCGACGGTTGGAAAAGGGGTCATGATCGGCTCCGGCGCGAAGATCCTCGGCCCGGTCACCGTCGGCGATCACAGCAAGGTCGCCTCCAACGCCGTTCTGCTGACCTCTATCGAGGCGCACACAACCGCCGTCGGCGTCCCCGCAAAGGCGGTGAGGATCCAGGGCGAGAAAATCCCGTCCGGCCGTGAGGAGGAAAGCGCCGACCTCAACCACGCCGACATCCCGGACCCGGTCGCGATGGAACTCGCCCGGCTTCAGGAAGCCGTCGACGCGCTTGCGGCGCGCCTCGCACTGCTCGAAAAACGGTAACTTCACGCAGGGGAACGTCACCCTGCGCAAAACCGGCGGCGATTGATTTCGCCGCCGGTTTTTTGTCCTTTAAATCTCCGCAAGGGTGGTCCCGGGGTAATAATGGGCAAGGATATCGACATAATCGCTCCCCTGCCGGGCCATAAAGTCCGCGCCGTACTGGCTCAGCCCCACCCCGTGGCCGTATCCGTTCACCGTCAGGGTAAACGCCCCGTTCGCATAGACGGCCTCAAAACAGGAGGACCGTAGGCCGAGCGCCGCCCGGACCTCTTTTCCGTGGACGGCCTGATCGCCGACCTTGATTTCGGTGATGTACCCGCCCTCGGACCGCTCGACCGGGACAAGCCATGCGCCCGGCGAAGCGGGAAGCTCCGCCTCCGGGAACGCAGCGGTCAGCCGCTTTTCCATCTCGTCTTTGGTCAGCGTCACCGTCGTCTGATACTGCGGCGCGAGAAGGTCCCCTTCGCTCTCGACCGGCACAAGGTAATCGAGCCCGTGCTCCCAGACGTTCGCCGCCGATTCGGTCTCGCCCGCGCTGGTCGAATGATAGGCTGCGAGAATCGGCTCACCGCCGTACAGCAGGATATGGTGCTCGGCGATCTCGGCGGCGGCGCAGATCTTCGGCCAGTAGAGGTCGAAGTTCGCCCCGTACCGCTCCTTCGCCCGTGCCTCGGTGATATACCCTTCGTCCTTTGAGGGGTCCGCCGAAAAATCCGCGCCTTTCAGGGCCGGGTCGGGATTCGCCTCCTGCGCGCGGGCGCAATAGAGCGCATAGCTGTGCGCAGCGACCGCCTGCGCCGCCATCGCCTCGGAGTGGAAAGACGCCGGCATCTCGCTCGCGAGCGCGCCGCGCAGATAGTCGGCCAGCGGGACTTCCTTCACCTCGCCGGTCGTGCGGTCGAGAATCCGGAACGATTCCCGCCGGAACTCCCCCGCGTGTGCGGGGGCGGCCGAAACCGCCGGAGCGGAGGATTGCGTCTGGGCCGGGGGGGCGTCCTCTGCGTTTTCCTCCGGCGCCGCGGGAAGTCCCGGCAGCCCGGCCTCGGAAGAGGATGAGCCGGGCCCGCCGGCAGCGGGCGGCGCATCGGGAAGGGCGAGCGGCACACCAATCGCCGCCATCGGCAGCAGCAGGGTGAGCGCCGCGAAAATCAGCAGGAAAAACAGTGCGGCTTTCATGTTCTTCTCCTTTAACATCGGGGTTTGTTGACTTCACAGGCCCTTTGGGATAGAATAACAAATGGCTGCAGGGCCGGCCGAATCGACCGCCTGTCCCCGCGCAGGCCGCGTTTACGGCACGGCGGGCCGCTTCTTCAGGCCGGCGCCTCCCCAATGCGAAGCGCCACGGCTCTTTCCAATCGTTTTCATCCCGGTACTTTACTCTATGCGGACGGGCCTGAGACTAGTACCCGCCGCTTTGATCCACAGGAGTCCAGACATGCATTACAAACGAAGTATCCAGCTCTGTTATACCGCTTATGCCGTGTTGATCCCGCTGCGGGCGGCGCTGAAAATCCTGGTGGTGGACACCGAAAACGGCTTTTATCTCGGCGCGCCGGCGCTGACGGCGGTTTTCCGCGCCGCGATTGCCGGCTTTTGCTTTCTGATCGCTTTCACCTGCCTGCGGGAGCCGGATCCCGGAATCGATTCCACCCGCGGAAACCGCTGGCTGGAGCTTTCGGCCGCCCTGCTCGGTTTCACCCTGCTCGCGGGCGGCGCCAGCACGCTCCTCGCATCGCGCGGGCTCTCGTTCCACTACACCGCCGTCAACGCGATGCCAAAGTGGGTGGTCCTCGCGGACGGCGTTCTGTCCTGCCTTTCGGGGCTTGTCTTCCTTTACCTCTCGTTTCATCTGTTCAGCGGCGCGGCCCGGGGCGCGCAGCGCGGCATGCTCGCGCTGGTCCCGGTAATCTGGCACACGGTGACGATGATCCACCGCTATTCGCAATTCCACCAGGTGCTGACCAGTTCCGATCAACTGCTGGAGACGATGTTCCTCATCCTCACCACGCTGTTCCTGCTCGCCCACACCCGGACGATGGCAGGAATCAACGCGAACCGGAAGCTGTGCGTGCTCTGGGCGCTGACCGGCTCGGCCGTCGGCTTCGCGCTGTCGGTTGGGCAGTTTGCGGGGCGCTTTGTGCTCGGCGCAGATATTTCCGGGCCGGGTTCGGTCCGAACCGCGGTGATTTTCGCGTTCTCGCTCTATGAAATCGTCTACGCCGCGACGCTTGCCCGGACCCCCGCGAAGGAACCCGACAAATTCTGACAAACATGCAGACCAAAAAAGCGCGCCGGAAACCCACGGCTCCGGCGCGCTTTTTTATTTCCTGTTGCCCTTTTCCGGTTAATACGCTATAATAACCGCAGGGAAACCGCTTTTGCGGTTTCCTGATCCGGTATCATAACCGCAGCAGATTGGGCCTCGGGCCGGTTTGTACGCCGCTTTCGCGGCGCGCAGGCCCAGCCGGGCCTGCCGTTATGGTATCATGGCTTTACCAATAGGCAGAGTAGACATCCGCGCGTGAAGTGTCAGTCGGACGGGGAGTTGCCGCTGAACGAAAAGTGTTTCACTTGCGGTGCAGATGTCGCATCCCGCTGCTGCATCGATAGAGGGGCACCTCTGCAATGTAGCGCTAACCAACATTGGAGGTGTTTTTTTTGTACACAAATTTCGTCGCCAACCTCAAAAGCTCTGCAAAAAACTGCAGAAATCTCCGCGCAATGACCATCGTCGCCATGCTGATCGCCCTGAACCTGGTCCTCGACAAGGTGGCGCTCCAGGTGACGCCGCAGCTGCGGATTGGCGTGGGCTTCCTCACGATGGCCATGACCGGCTTTCTCGTCGGCCCGGTGATGGCGATGTCGGCCGGCCTTGCGACCGACGTCCTCTCGTTCCTCGCGACGCCGCGGGGCGACCCTTATTTCCCGGGCTATACCATCAGCGCGATCGCCGGCGGATTTATCTACGGCGCCGTCCTTTACCGGCAGAAACCCACCCTCGCGCGATGTTTCCTCGCGAAAGGGCTGATCAATCTGGTCGTCAACATCACCCTCAATACCTTCTGGCATTCCATGCTTTATGGAAAGGCGATCGCCGTCATGCTCCCGGCCCGCATCACCAAAAACCTGATGCTCTGGCCGCTGGAAAGCCTCCTGCTCTACGCCGTCGCCAAAACGGTCAGCGAGGTGGTGCGCCGCGCCGGCCTCTCGCTCTCTAAAAGTTAAGCTTCAGGCTCTGATCTTGGAATATTTCGTTGCAATATGACTGTTCAGCCGAAAATATGATGATAACTCCCATCATATTTACGAATTTTTCGTTTTAGTTAGTTGATAATTATCCCAATCCGTGCTAAAGTATTAGAAAAGCAGGACGCCGCAAAAGGGGGATGCCATATGTCGGAGCCTTCCCGCAAACAGAACGACGCCAAGTACAGCATTGCGCACAAACTGCGGGAACTGCGCGAAGAAAACGGCTATACACAGAGCGAGATCGGTAAGATCACCGGAAAAGCCTGCAGCACGGTGGCCTCATGGGAATGCGCGAAAGGGCAGCCCGACGCGGACACCTTTCTCTGCCTCTGCCGCTTTTACGGGGTCGACCGCGTTCTCGAAACCTTCGGCTACATCGCCCCGCCCCCGGACCGGGACCGGGATGAGGAAGAACTGATCGATCGATTCCGGGCGCTCAGCCCTGCCGCCAAAAAACTGGTGCTTCAGATGGTTCATGGGCTGTGCGGCATCGAAATTTCCTCTTCCATCGAACCCGAATCCCCCGAGGCCGGGAACGGCGGCGAAAACAGGCTTATTTTCCGGCTCAAAAAACACAAGCCGTTCGGCGATGAGAGGCTGGTCCGATGATTCCCGTCAGCGCCAATCAATTTCTTCTTAGCGAAAAGGTCGCCGCGCTTCCGGTCAACCCCTGCCTGCTCGCCGAAAAGCACGGCGTGCGGCTCCTCTCGTTCGATGAATTCTGCGAATATTACCGGACCACGCCGCGCCAGCTCGAACAGAAATACAACCGCGACGGCTTTGCGTTGGTTGACGGGGAGTGCAGGATGATTCTCTACCGCGCGGCCCTCGACGCCGCACAGCTTCGCTGGGTGCTCATGCGGGAGCTGTGCATGCTGCTCTATTCCGGCCGGGTGGAACCGCTGCTCCCACAGAACCGCCAGGGACGCGACCGCCGGCGGAAAGCCGGACCCGGCGCGCAGGAATTGTCCCGCCTTGCGGAGGAAATCCTTTGTCCGCTCCCAATCGCGCATCTCTGCGGCGTTGCAACCGCAGCCGAACTCGCTTTGCTCTGCGGGATCCCGCTGGACCGGGCGCAGGAACGGATGCTGGAACTGCGCATCGCGCGGAGAAAGGGCGGCATGTTCCGCCTTGAAGAAGAACTCGAGCTGCTCGCGCAGTTCGCCCCGTTTATCAGCGATTACACCGCCGAACGGCTTCAAAAGGCCGAAAAACTGCGCCGCTACCGTGACGCGGACGTCGATTACTGACGCTGGGAGGTCTGATCATGAACAGAACCGTACTGGTCACCGGCGCCTCCCGCGGAATCGGGTATGAGACGGCCCGCGTGTTTCTGGAGGCCGGGGACCGGGTCGTTTTAAACTATCTCCACACGCCCGGCCCCTGCAGTGCGCTCGGGGCCGAATTCCCGGGCCGGGCACTCCCGGTGCGGGCGGACGTTTCCCGCCGCGAAGCGGTCAGACAGATGCTGTGGAAAGCGAGGGAGCGGTTCGGCCCGCTCGATATCCTGATCAACAACGCCGGGATCGCCCAGCAGAAGCAGTTTCAGGACATCACCGATGACGATTGGAACCAGATGCTCGGTGTCGATCTGACCGGCGTTTTCCTCTGCTGTCAGGAGGCGCTGCCCGACTTCCTCGCTGAAAAGTCCGGCGTGATCCTGAACATCTCCTCGATCTGGGGACTCTGCGGGGCCTCCTGCGAGGTGCATTATTCCGCGGCGAAGGCCGCCGTCATCGGCCTGACCAAAGCCCTCGCGAAAGAGCTTGGCCCCTCGGGCATCCGGGTAAACTGCATCGCCCCCGGCGCGGTCGACACCGGGATGAACGCGCCCCTCGGCGCGGATACGCTCGACGCCGTCCGGGAGGAGACGCCGCTTGGGCGGCTCGGGACGCCGCGCGAAATCGCCGAGACCGCGCTTTTCCTCGCCTCAGACAGCGCGGCGTTCCTCACCGGCCAGGTGATCAGCCCAAACGGCGGCCTCGTGATTTAGGGCCGCCTTCTCTTGGATAAAAGGAGGATTTTTTATGGCAGCGTTTCGTGAAATCAAACCGGAAGAGATTGGCGCCAACCCGTTTCGGCTGATCGGCTCCGACTGGCTCCTGATCACCGCGGCAAACGCGGGAAAAGTCAACACCATGACCGCCTCGTGGGGCGGGTTCGGCGTATTCTGGGGAAAAAACGCCGCAGCCGTCGTCATCCGCCCAACCCGCTACACAAAAGAGTTTGTCGATGCGGCCGGACGGTTCTCGCTCTGCGTGCCGGGCGACGCCTACCGCAAGGAGCTCCAGTACCTCGGCGCCGTCTCGGGCCGGGATGAGGACAAAATTGCGAAGGCGAATCTCACTGTCCTTTACGAAGACGGCGTCCCCTACTTTGCGGAGTCGGGGCTGGTCCTGTTCTGCCGCTCCCTCTACGCGCAGGAGATGAAGGCGGATTGCTTCCTTGATGAGAGCCTGATCGGGCGCTGGTACCCGAAACTCGATTTCCACACGCTCTATGTCGGTGAAATCGAAAAGGTCCTGACGAAATAAACCGCAGTAAGCGGCGGGCGTTTCCGGTTGGAAGCTTTGCCCCTGCATAGGATGTGAAGCGCCGGCCCCTTCAACCGCCGGACGCTTTTCCGAGAGAAAGGAAGGAACCAGATGAAACAGCTGATGACCGGCGACGAGGCCGTCGCGCGCGGCGCATATGAAGCCGGCGTGCATTTCGCATCGGCCTACCCGGGCACCCCGAGCACCGAGATCATGGAAAATCTCGCGTCCTATCCCGAAATCAAGGCCGAATGGGCCCCAAACGAAAAGGTCGCGGCGGAAGCGGCGATCGGCGCGTCGATCGCGGGCGGGCGCAGCATGGCTTCGATGAAGCATGTCGGCGTCAACGTTGCCGCCGACCCGATCTTCACCTTCGCCTACACCGGCGTCAACGGCGGCATGGTCCTGGTCTCGGCGGATGAACCGGGGATGCATTCGTCCCAGAACGAGCAGGACAACCGCAACTACGCCAAGGCGGCCCGGATCGCGATGCTTGAACCGTCCGACAGCCAGGAGTGCAAGGACATGGCCCGCGCCGCCTTCGACCTGAGCGAGCGGTTCGACACCCCCGTGATGCTCCGGCTTACCACCCGGGTCTGCCACTCCAAGGGCATCGTCGAATGCGCCCCCAGAAAGGAAGCCCCGATCAAGCCATACGTCAAAAACGTCGACAAATACGTCACCGTCCCCGCCCATTCGCGGGTTCTGCGCTACGCGGTCGAGAAACGGACCGAGGCGCTGCGCGAATATTCCAACAACTGCGAATGGAACCGGACCGAATACAACCCCGGAACCACCGGCGTGATCGCCTCGGGCGTGGCCTGCTGCTACGCGAAAGAGGTTTTCGGCGATTCGGTCTCCTACTTAAAGCTCGGCTTCACCTGGCCGCTCCCGGACCGTCTCATCACCGAATTCTGTGAGAAGATGGAGACGGTTTACATCATCGAAGAAAACGATCCCTATATCGAAGACGAGGTCCGCCGCCTCGGCTTCCATCCGCATGGGCGCGACACCTTCCCGTTCACCGGCGAGCTGATGCCGGACGTGATCCGCCAGTCGGTCTACGGCTCCCACCGCGAGACGATCGAATACGATAAGGCAAAAGTCCTCCCCCGCCCGCCGATGCTCTGCGCGGGCTGCCCGCACCGGGGCTTCTTCTATGAGCTTGGCAAGCTCAAAAACGTGATGTTTGCGGGCGATATCGGCTGCTACACCCTCGCTTCCGCGCCGCCCTACAACGCGCTTGACTTCAACATCTGCATGGGCGCGAGCCTGAGCGCCGGCCACGGCGCCCAGACCGTCTTTGACCTCAACAAGGGCTGCGGCACCCGCGTCGTCGCGGTGCTCGGCGATTCCACCTTCTTCCACACCGGGATCCCCTCGCTGATCGAGGTTGCCTACAACAACTCGAACTCGATCAACGTCATCCTCGACAACCGGATCACCGGCATGACCGGCCATCAGGAAAACCCGGGAAGCGGCTACAACGCGAAGGGCGAACCCGCCGCTGCCATCGATCTTGAGACAATGGTCCGGGCCTGCGGCATCAAAAACGTCCGTGTCGTGAATCCGAACGACCTTGCCGCCGTGCGCGAGACGCTCTCCTGGGCGCTCTCCCTTGATGCGCCTTCGGTGATCATCACCCGCTGGCCCTGCGTCCTCAAGCGCTTCTCGAAGGAGGACCGCGAGGAATTCCCGGACGCCTTCAAAACCCGCGTCGCCATCGACCCCGCGCGCTGCATCGGCTGCAAGATCTGCCTCAAATGCGGCTGCCCGGCGCTTTCCTACAGCCCCGCGGCAAAACAGGTGGTTGTCGACCGGAACCAGTGCGTCGGCTGCGGCGTTTGCAGCCAGATCTGCCCGAAGTCCGCGATTGTGGAGGAGGAGAAAGCCCATGCTTAACAACACATCGAGCATCCTTCTGGTCGGCGTCGGCGGCCAGGGAACCATTCTCGCCTCGAAGCTCCTTACGACCGGCCTGATGGCCGCGGGCTTCGACGTAAAGATGAGCGAAATCCACGGCATGAGCCAGCGCGGCGGCTCGGTCTCCTCCCAGGTGCGCTACAGCCGCGGAAAGGTCGAATCCCCGGTCATCGAAAAGGGAAGCGCCGACCTGCTCGTTTCCTTTGAAAAGATGGAGGCGCTCCGCTGGCTGGAATATCTGAAAGTGGGCGGCTGCGCGGTCGTCAATGACTACGAGATCCCGCCGATGCCTGTGCTCTCCGGAAAAACCGAGTACCCAGCCGGCATAGGCGAAGAGCTTTGCGCCCGTGCGGACACCATACTGGTCGACGCCGCCGGCGAAGCCGAAAAGCTCGGCAACGCGAAGGTCATGAACGTCCTTCTGCTCGGCGCAACCGTCCGCCTGATGGGGCTCGAGGAGATCGCCTGGGAAACCATCATCCGCGGGAACGTCAAGCCCGCTTTCGCCGGCCTAAACGTCCAGGCGTTTGAAGCGGGAAAAGCCCTTGTCCAGAAAACTCCCGCGACCTTATAAGCGAAACAAATTGAAAGACCCTCCCGAATGAGAATCGGGAGGGTCTTGTTGTTTCCTCCATCCAGCGGGCATTTCACCTCAGCCCTTTTCCTGAAAATTATCACTTCTTCCAGTCAATACGTCGATCAGCAGTTTTGCCCCGAGCCGGAACCCGAACGCAAACTCATCCCGCGCGTAAATCGTGGATGCGTCGAGACAAAGGTCAGCGTAACGCTGGAAGACCGCCCGGTCTTCTGTTGAAAGCCGCTCCATCAGGATTTTCTCGCAGCTTCCCGCCTCTATGACCGTCCGATAATATTCCCCGTTCCGGAGTACTGCTCTTTCGTTGATTTCGATGCTGCCCTCGTATAGTTCGTTTAGTATGCCCATATTCTCTTCATATCCTTTCATTTTCCATGATTTTTCTCTATTTTGTCACGTACCGCAACAAAATTCAATAACACCTCATGCAACAGATATAATAAAAAATGAGGTGGAGATTATGGCGTACATACAAATGAAACAGATCAGGGAAGATCACGATCTAAGCCAAAAGGATGTAGCAGACTATTTGGGAATCGCTCGGAGCACCTACGCAAGTTATGAAATTGGAATCCGACCTATGCCGGCCGAATACGTTTCCCGGTTGGCTGATTTTTATAAAACATCGACCGATTATCTTTTGGGGCGCACCCAGATTCAGGTTCCATATCCAGCTCAAAATACGAAATAAAACCCCGCGCTCCGGACGATACCAAAAGCGCGGGGTTTTATGACCGGTTCGCTTTACCAGACCCTCCGGCAGAACGCCGGCGCCCGCGCCAAACTGGACCGGATACCCGGCCGTGGCCATGTCGTGCCCGTCGACGTTGCCCGTGTGGCCGAGGCGGAACATCCTGCCCGTGCAGGCCGCGAGGCCCCCGCCGGCGGTGACTCCCTCTTCATAGAGGGTACCCCGGAAGCCTTCGCATGGTCGATGCCCTACGGATAGATCTGGTTCGAGGGGATGTAAGCGCGGTATTTCTTCCCGGCGAGGATGGCAAAACCCAGCGACTCAAGGCCGCCTGCATCGCCTTGGCATCCTTCCTGCGCCGGGCATAGCGGTTCTCTTTCCCTTCCTCGAGCATGATGCGCACCCCTTCCTTGACCAGCCCCGTTGGGTCAACAAAATCACACTCCGATTTAAAGTTTGTTTCCCGTTCAGTTTGGTACAAACAGCGCGGCTTCTCAATTAATTTTTCCGTTTTCCCCAAAATCATGCCGCTGGGTTTGGCGCTCCAAGTCCTTTGGGTTAAGCAATCCGCCGCCTCCCGGCGTAGAATAGTATTGCAGTATAATGGAGGTGAATAGTATGCCCAAGGGCAATGCCCCGTTTTCTCTGAGGATCCCTCAGGAGCTTTTGGAACGGCTCAAGGCGGTCGCGCGCAAAAACAAGCGCTCCACCAACCGCGAGCTGGAACAGATGATCGAGGAATACCTCGCGCGTTACGAAGAAGACGAGAAGCCGCACTGAGACGACGACCGGCGGCCCAAAGCCCAGCTTTCCGCCGCCTGTAAAACCGGCCCGCCCTGAGACCAGTCAGAGGCGGGCCGGCGCTGTTTAATTCCTACTCAGCTATCCTTCACAAGGCGCGCCGCCGAAAACAGGACCGCGCCGGTCGCCGGAGAATAGACGATGCCCGCCGTCCCCTCCCGCGTGAGGAACAGAGAAGGCGCTTCGAACAGCGGATAGGCTTCGTACCGGTCAATCAGGAGCTGTTCGGCCTGCTGATAGCGCCGAACCGTTTCGGCCGGCTCCTCCCGCCGGCCCGCCGGGGCGAGCAGGGCCGCGAGGCGGCCGCCGTCTTCCTCGCCGGTTCCGCCGAGGAAGTACCTGAGAACGTCCGCCGGGTTGCTGCCGGAGGCGGGAACCGGCGCAATCGCGAGGTCGAAATCCCCCGCGGCTACCCGCCGGATCAGTTCGTCATAGGCGAGCGGCTCCATATTGATATAGGCGGAAAGTTCGGTCTGCCATGCACGCTGCATTGCGCTGCCGATTTCCGTGCCCGGTTCCACATCCGGGACGAGAAGGGTGGTCTTCGGGAGCTTTTCAAGATCCATCGCGGAGAGCGCCGCATAAAACGCCTGTTTCGGGTCCGCCGGACGCGCCGCCGGGGACGCGCCGCCGGAAAGCTCCGACCACGGGGTTCCAGAGAGCCGGGCGCCGGACGGGATCAGCGATGTAGCGGCGCGGACCGACGCAGGCAGAAGCGAGGAAAACCGGTCCTCTGGAAAGACGCCGAGCAGCGCCGCCCGCACTTCCTCGCTGGATAATGCCGGGCGGTCAAACTGGAACAGCAGCGCCCAGCTCTGGTGGTAAAGATAGTCCTCTCCCCCGGTCCCGCTGTCGGAAAGCCGGTGATACGGGACAAGGCAGGCGTCGCTCTCCCCGGCGAGGAACCGGTCGACCGCGTCGCCGCGGCCGGCGTAGAGGTTCACCCCGTCCGCCGCCACAGGCGCGCGGTAGCGCTCGTTGCGCCGGAGCGAGACGCTCTCGGCCGTCCAGCTCCGGACATAAAACGGGCCGTTGTAGAGAAGATTCTGGCTGTCCCGGCCATAGCGGCCCTTCTGCTCCCGGAAAAACGCCTCCTTACAGGGCATCGCCGGACTTTGCGCGAGAAGCGCCGGAAAATCCGCGTCCGGAGCCGAAAGGACGATCCGGACGGTTCTTTCATCCGGAGCCGATACGCCGAGATCGGCCGCCGGCCGGACCCCCGCGAGGATCTCGGGCGCGTTTTGAATCGCCGCATATTCCTCCGCGTGCGGGGAAGGGAACCCTTCCTCGAACAGACGCCGCAGGCCAAACACAAAGTCGGCCGCCGTCAGGGGCGATCCGTCCGACCAGACGAGCCCCTCCCGGAGCGGAAAGGTGTAGACGAGGCCGTCGGCGCTCACCTCGATCCGCTCGGCGCAGGCGGGAACCGCTTCGCCGTCGGGGCCGAGCGCCGTAAGGCCTTCGAAGACGTTCGCCAGGATCAGCGTCTCGCTCTCGCTGGAGGCCAGCTGCGGGTCGAGCGAAGCCGGGATTGCCTGCATATCATAGCGAAAGATGCCGCCGCCCGGCTCCCCCCCGCATCCGGCAAGCGCCAGAAGAAGGAACACCAGACAGGCCAGAAGCCCCCCGGCCGTTCGTTTGAGCACCGGATTCCCCCCTTTCCGAATCAGTTATCGAAATGATCGTACCATATTTTGCGGGCGAAATCGTGAACATCCAATGAAATCCGCGCTGGTAAATTGTCCGGCGGCGAGGGAAAACCGCTCCGCCCCGGCGGGCGAAGCTTTTATCAGAGCTTTACCGGCCAGGCCCCCTTGATTCGGCCCTATAATGCGCGGTTGCCATTTGGAAATTGAACTGCGCCGGAACCCACAGACGGCGCGAGCCAGCGTCCAGGCAGCGCGGAATTTCAAGCGGCGTCCCCCGATGCGTCTGCCGCCGCAGTACGGCGG
The DNA here is from genome assembly GCA_018716105.1 of Candidatus Fimivivens faecavium. Classification (GTDB taxonomy): domain Bacteria; phylum Bacillota; class Clostridia; order Oscillospirales; family Ruminococcaceae; genus Fimivivens; species Fimivivens faecavium. The sequence continues at coordinate 30,110 of DVKH01000020.1, forward strand.
AGTTGCGGGTACCGGAATGATAAAACGCTGCGGGACGCCCGGCAAATACTATTCAGCGGGGCAAAAGATGGCCTGCTTGATACGATGTGTGCAGATTGATTCCATTCCGGATCCAGAAGTTGGCATCGACTTCCGGCGAGAGGAATTTGAAGCCTGCCTTGCCGCCCTGGAAATTCTTATGCAACGCGAAATCCGTCCGCCGAGCGGGCGGATTTTTCAGATTGGCCGGCGTCCTGCCCGCCGCCCGCTGGAATCAGGTCAAAAGCGCGCCGCGGCTTGCCGCGGGCGGTGCGTTGGCGCGCGGCGCAGGCGGGGCGCAGAACCGTTTGGTTCCACGCCCCGCCCTTCTAGTCTGCCATCCGTTTTGTATCCCAAATGTTTTCCTGGAAATCAAATGCAACCGCGCGCCCCGCTCTGAGGGAGGCGGCGGGATCGAGAAGGCGCTGGTTCCGGCTCCCCGCAAAGGTCAGCGAAAGGTCCTTCTGCGCCTCCACAAACCGCCCGTCGATCAGAAGGCGGCATTTTAAAAGCAGCGAAAGCACCGCCGGCCGCCCTTCGCCGAGCTTTAACAGCTCCTCAAAGGTGTACCCCGTGAACAGCACAAGGTCTTTTCCCCGCCGGAGCACCTCGTCGCAGAGCGGCAGAAGCCGCTCCGCCTGATCGACCGGCTCTCCGCCCGAAAGGGTCATCCCCCGCACCAGCGGGTTTTTGTCAAACTCCTCGAGGATCCGCTCGGGCGGGACCGGGCTTCCGCCCGCGGGGTCGTGGGTCTGGGGATTGTGGCACCCGGGGCAGCGGTGCGGGCAGCCCTGAACAAACAGCACAAACCGCAGCCCCGGCCCGTCCACGATCGACTCCCGGACGATCCCCGCAACCTGAACCGGCTCCATCAAAGCCGTTCCATCCCCTCGGAACCGACGCTGTGCTTGACGCGGTCGCGCTCTTCGGCGCGCTTTGCGTCGTTGAAGCGGTCGAGCGTCCCGACAAGATATCCGGTGATGCGGCGGACGCGCTCGAAGCCGACGCCCTCCCCGATGATCTGTTCGCTGGTTTTGGCGTTCATATCAGGTCCTCCTTATTGGATTTCATTGCGGTTAAAATTCTCCGCCGCTGAAGGGCAGCGGGTTCGAAAGCCGGTCGGCCTCCTCCTGCGGGCTGCCGCAGCAGCCGAGCGTCCCGGCGTTTTGCCGGACGTTGACGCCGAGCGAGCGGAGCTTCTCCGCGCTCACGCCCTCCCCCTCGCGCCGTCCGCAGCGCGGGCAGACGTCGTCGATGATCCCGGTGTATCCGCAGACCGGGTCCCGGTCGACCGGGTGGTTGATCGAGCCGTAGCCGATTCCGCACTCTTTCATATACCGGACCACCGCCTCGAAGGCGTCGAGATTTTTGAGCGGGTCGCCGTCGAGCTCGATATAGCTGATGTGTCCCGCGTTGGTCAGCGCGTGATAGGGCGCCTCCAGCCGGATCTTATCGAACGCCGTGATCGGGAAGCCGACCGGGATGTGGAACGAGTTGGTGTAATAGTCTTTATCGGTGACGCCCGGGATTTCGCCGAACTTCTTGCGGTCAATCCGCACGAAGCGGCCGGAAAGCCCCTCGGCCGGGGTGGCGATCAGGGTGAAGTTGAGGCCGGTCCTGCGGCTTTCGTCGTCCATGCGTTTTCTCATATAGCCGATGATCTCAAGGCCCAGGTTCTGGCTCTCCCGCGATTCGCCGTGGTGCTTGCCGGTCAGCGCGGTCAGGCATTCGGCAAGGCCGATAAAGCCGACGGTCAGGGTGCCGTGTTTGAGCACCTCCCCAACCGTGTCGTCCGGCCCGAGCTTGTCGGAATCGAGCCAGATGCCCTGCCCCATCAGGAACGGGTAATTCCGGACCTTTTTCTGCGCCTGGATGCGGAAACGGTCGATCAGCTGTTCGATCACGAGGTCGATCTGCCGTTCGAGCTGCTCGAAAAAGAAATCGACGTTCCGGTTCGCCTTAATCGCAAGCCGCGGGAGGTTTACCGAGGTAAACGAGAGGTTTCCCCTCCCGGTGACGATCTCCCGCTGCGGGTCGTAGACGTTCCCGATGACGCGGGTGCGGCATCCCATATAGGCGGCCTCGGTCTCGGGATGGCCGGGCCGGTAGTATTTGAGGTTGAACGGCGCGTCAAGGAACGAAAAGTTCGGGAACAGCCGCTTGGCCGAAACGCGGCAGGCAAGCTTGAAGAGGTCATAGTTCGGGTCGCCCGGGTTGTAGTTGACCCCTTCCTTCACCTTAAAGATATGGATCGGGAAGATCGCGGTCTCACCGTTGCCAAGCCCCGCCTCAGTCGCGAGCAGGAGGTTCCGAATCACCATCCGCCCCTCCGGCGAGGTGTCGGTTCCGTAATTGAGCGACGAAAACGGGATCTGCGCCCCCGCGCGGGAGTGCATGGTATTGAGGTTGTGGACCAGCGCCTCCATCGCCTGATAGGTCGCGCGCTCGGTCTCCTTCTCCGCGTATTTGAGCGCGAAGCCCTGCGCCCGCCCGACCGCCTCCCGGTCCGCCGCGGCCGCGAGAAGCCCGGCCTCCCGCTCCTGATACCCGTTGTCATCCGCAAGGCGCGGGGTCAGCCCCTCGGCTTCGAGCCTGTCCATCGTCCCGCGGACCAGCTCCGCGGCGTTTTCAACGCCTTCAATCTCAAGCGCTTTCGAAAGGTTGTCGCGGTAGAGGCGGCGGTAGCTTTTTACAACGCCGCCGGCCATATCGTAGTCGAAGGCCGGCACGCTCTGTCCGCCGTGCTGGTCGTTCTGGTTCGACTGAATCGCGATGCAGGCGAGCGCACAATAGCTCTGGATGCTGTTCGGCTCCCTGAGAAAGCCGTGCCCGGTCGAAAACCCGCCATCGAACAGGCGGGTCAGGTCGATCTGGGTGCAGGTGGTGGTCAGGGTCAGGAAGTCGAGGTCGTGGATGTGGATGTCCCCGTCCATGTGCGCCCGCGAGTGCTCGGGCTTTAGGATAAACATCTCGTAGAACTGCTTCGCGCCCTCGGAGCCGTATTTGAGCATCGTCCCCATCGCGGTGTCGCCGTCGATATTGGCGTTCTCGCGCTTTCCGTCGTTCTCGGCCGCGTCGCAGAAGGTCAGCTCCTCATAGGTTTTCATCAGCCGGGTGTTCATCTCGCGGATCCGGGTCCGGTTCGCGCGGTAGAGGATGAACTCCTTTGCGGTGCGGGTGTGCCCGTTCCGGATCAGGATCCGCTCCACCGCGTCCTGGATCTCCTCGACGGTCGGGTTGACGGCTTTCTTCTCCTCCTCCAGATAACCGACGACCTGCGCCGCAAGCTCCGCCGCGGTCGCCCGGTCGCTTCCCCCCAGCGCCTGCGCCGCTTTGAAGATCGCCTCGGTGATTTTTTCAAGATCAAACACGGCGGTGCGCCCGTCGCGCTTTATAATCGACTCAATCATATTTCGGCCTCCTTGCGCCGCCCCAGCGCTTTCAGCGCGCTCTCATAACTCTCAGCGAATTTCAGTTTAACACTATATATGGTAGAATGTCAATCGGTCTTTTCCCATATATTGAATTTCTCGGCCTTTATTTTTCTACAAACGGTGATTATTCATCGCCATGCATATTTCGCTGAGATCAAGAAAGCGGCGGGAAACATTGCGGCGCCGCAGTATATTCCATTTTTTTACATTTCAGTTTTATACAAATCGTACATTTATGCATCGGCTTGCAAACGCATTTTCAGATCCCGGCCGGCGGCTCCCAGCGGCCGGCGTCCTTGAAACCGCGGCGGATTTATGATAGACTGTTATCCAATCGAAACATCTTTCGACAAAACGCGGCAAAGGCCGGCGGAAGAAGGGGGAGGCTCGATGAAAATCCAGGAATCCGGCGAAAATTACCTTGAAACCATCCTGATCCTCGGCGGACGCGAAGGCTTTGTCCGTTCGGTCGACGTCGCCTCCGAGCTCGGCTTCACCAAGGCGAGCGTCAGCCGGGCGATGGGCATCCTGCGCGCGGCGGGATACATCGACATGCCCAAAAACGGGACGATCTCCCTCACGGAAGAGGGGTACCAAAAGGCGTCTAAAGTCTATGAAAGGCACCGTGTCACCACTGATTTCCTGCGCCGGCTCGGCGTCTCCGCGGAGACCGCCGAGAAGGACGCATGCCGAATCGAGCATGTCATCAGCGAGGAAGCCTTTGAGGCGATGCGGGCACAGGTGACGGCTCGTGGCTGATTGGAAAGACCGGGAGAAGTTTCTCACCGGCGGCGCGAAAAAAAGCGCGTTTCGCTTTAAACTTGGAAAGCAGGAGCGGCGGCGGGTTCTGATTTATCTTGCAACCGTCGTTTTTTCGTTCCTGTTTCTGTTTTTCGGGAACCGAATCGCGTCGGGGGGAATCCCAACCGTCGAAGGGGCCGACCGGGCCGAAGTCGTAAAGGCGGAGGTGATCGCAATCCTCTCGCGGGAGTCCCAGTCCTACGCCCTCGGCGGGGCGCAGACGGTCACCGGGACGAGCATCACCTTTTCTGCCCAGGTGGTCAGCGGCCCCCGCAAGGGGCAGGTCTGTACGGCGGTGCAGACGAACGATCCGTTCACCCCGATGCAGCAGAAGGAAATCGCGGTCGGGGACAAGGTCCTCCTGCACTCCACCGCAGCGCTCACCGGCGCGGACGAGGTGCCGGGCGCGACCGGATGGATGCTCGGCGAATATGTCCGGACCGATGCGCTCGCGGCGCTGCTCGGGGCGTTTCTCGCGCTGATCCTGTTGTTCGGCCGCGGAAAGGGCCTGAACACCATCGTCTCGCTGGGCTTTACCTGCGCGGCGGTGTTTCTCGTCTTCATCCCGTCGATCCTTTCGGGCCGAAACATCTATTTCTGGTCGGTTTTAACCTGCGTTTTCGTCATCGCGATGACCCTCCTGATCGTCGCGGGCGCCGACCGAAAAAGCCTCGCCTCGGCGCTCGGCTGCACCGGCGGGGTGTTGTTCGCGGGCTTTCTGACGGTCTTTATGGATCATTTCCTCCGTCTCACCGGCTTTTTGAACGAGGAATCGACCTACCTCTCCTATCTCGGGACCGAAAAGCCGATCGACCTCAAGGCGATCATCTTCGCCGCGATCATCATCGGCGCGATGGGCGCCATCATGGACGTCTCGATGTCGATCTCCTCCTCTCTCTGGGAACTGCGGGAAAAGCTCGGCGGCGCTTCGCCGGAACTGCTGTTCCGCTCGGGCGTCACCATCGGGCGGGATATCATGGGCACGATGGCAAATACGCTGGTCCTCGCCTACATCGGAAGCTCGCTCTCCTCGGTCCTGTTGCTGATCGCCTATAACGAATCGATGCTCGCGCTCCTCAACCGCGAGAAAATCGTCGTCGAGATCCTGCAGTCGCTGACCGGGAGCTTCGGCATCCTGATCGCCCTTCCGCTCACCTCGCTGATCTGCGCGTTTCTCTACGGCGAGAAAAAGGCCCCCTCCTCTCCGGATGCTCCATCTGCGGAAGAGGAAGCGGCGCAGCCCGCCCAAGCCAAATAGGGCCTCGGCCTTAACCAAACAGAACAAAACCCCGGGCCAGGGCCCGGGGTTATTTTTCTCGTTTTCCGTCTCCGCTGCGCAGGATGGCGGAGAGTTCCCCCGGCATTGACCGGAGGGTGCTGAACAGTTCGCTCATCCCGGCCTCCAGCTCCGACGCAACCTGGCTTTTCTCCTTGCGCATGCTCGCCTTTTCATATTTGGATAACGCCCTGCGCACGCCTGCGATCAATTCGCTTCGCTTCTGTCCGGGCGGCATCTCCTCCATTTTTGAAAGCAGCTCCCCGCATTCCTTGAGCAGCGCCCGGCACTCGCGGTCCGCGCTCTCCTCAAACCGCTTTTCCATCTCCCGGTCGTCCCCGGCGTCGGAAAAGTTCATCTCAAGAACCCACGCCTCGCCTCCGCGGTCCCGAATGTCCTGCCGGAGCGCTTCAAACCGCGCGAGGTTTTCCTGGCTGTTCGGCAGGACCGCCACCCCCGGCTTAAAGTTCTCGGACCCGATTTCGCGGAGCTTGCGCCAGACATAGACCCGGATCCGGGAGGGGTTTGCCGGGATGCTGTAGCCGAGCGCGAGCCATTTCGGTTCCCCGGCCATCTCTGTTCCCTCCTCTCCTCTCTAGTCCGGCAGCAGCCGGGCGATCACCGCATTCGAGACGAGAAACCCCGCCCGCGTGAGGGAAAGCCGGTTCCCCTCCGCCCTGCAAAGGCCGATCCGCTCCAGCGGCGCGGCCCTGCGCAGAACCCCGGCCGCAAACCCCGCCTGGGTTTTGGTCAGGTCCACCCCCTCGCAGAGCCGAAGCCCGAGCAGCACCCGCTCTGCGTCGTCCCCGCCAGGGCCGTCCCCGACGGCGAGCGCAAACGGGTTCTCCGCCTCACAGAAGCCCTCCAGATCCCGGGGGAAATAGAACCGCTTCCCGCCGTAAAACGAGTGCGCCGAAGGCCCGAAGCCGAGATACGGCGCGAGCTTCCAGTATTTGAGGTTGTGGCGGCTCACCGCCGCGCCCCTCGCGAAGTTCGAAATCTCATACTGCCGAAAGCCCGCTTCCTCTGCCGCCTCACAGCCCGCGAGGTAGCAGTCCGCCTGGAAATCCCCGTCGATCCCCTCGGGGAACCGTTCCGCCAGCCGGGTCCCCGCCTCGATCTTGAGCAGATAGGCGGAAAGGTGGTCGATCGGAAGCCCCGACAGCGTCTTCACATCCGCCCGGACGTCCCGTTCGGCCTGTCCCGGAATCCCGAGGATGAGGTCCGCGGAGATATGGGAAAACCCCGCCCGCGCCGCCGCTTCCACGGCTTCGAAGACCTCCCCCGGCCCATGCCGCCGCCCGAGCAGCGCGAGCAGGTCCGGCCTTAAGGTCTGCGCCCCAAACGAGATCCGGGTAAAGCCCCCTGCCGCGAGGCGGCGGAGCTCCTCCTCCCGCACCTCGCCGGGGTTTGCCTCCAGCGTGATCTCCGCATCTTCCGTCAGGCCGAACCGCTCCGCCAGGGCCGCTTTAAGCCGCAGAAGGCGCTCCGCCCCGAGCAGCGCCGGCGTCCCCCCGCCGAAATAGAGGGTGTCGGCCTGGGCCCGCGGCGCGGCGGAAACCGCCCGGAGCAGCGCGGCGGCGTAGCGGTCCGCCGCATCCTCCGTCAGCCCCGCGTTCGAATAAAAATCGCAGTAGGCGCAGCGGCTTTTGCAGAACGGCACATGGATGTACAGCCCGGCCTTTTCCTCCCGCGCCATCAGTCGAGCTTGAGGACCGCCATAAACGCCTCCTGCGGCACCTCGACCGAGCCGAGCTGGCGCATCCGCTTCTTGCCCTCCTTCTGTTTTTCGAGCAGCTTTTTCTTTCTCGTGATGTCGCCGCCGTAGCACTTGGCGAGGACGTCCTTGCGCATCGCCTTGACCGTCTCCCTGGCGATGATCTTTCCGCCCACCGCCGCCTGGATCGGCACCTCGAAGAGCTGCCGCGGGATATGCTCCTTGAGCTTTTCGGCCATCTTCCTGGCCCGGGGGTAGGCGCGGTCGGCGTGGACGATGAACGAAAGCGCGTCCACCGCCTCGCCGTTAAGCAAGATGTCCAGCTTCGCGAGCTTCGCCGGCTCATACCCGGAAAGCTCGTAATCAAACGACGCATAGCCCCTCGTCCGGGACTTGAGCGCGTCGAAGAAATCGTAAATGACCTCATTTAACGGGAGTTTATAGTGCAGCTCGCACCGGTCGGTGTCGAGGTACCTGGTGTCGAGATAGACCCCGCGCCGCTCCTGGCAGAGTTCCATAATCGCCCCGATGTACTCCGCCGGGGTGAAAATGCTCGCCTTGATATAGGGTTCCTCCGCCGCCTCGATCAGCGACGGATCGGGGTAGTTGGTCGGGTTGTCGATCCAGATCTCCTTCCCGCCGGTCAAAAGAAGATGGTAGACAACGCTCGGGGCGGTGGTCACAAGGTCAAGGTTGTATTCCCGCTCAAGCCGCTCCTGGATGATCTCCATGTGCAGAAGGCCCAGAAAGCCGCACCGGAAGCCGAACCCAAGCGCGAGCGAGGTCTCCGGCTCAAAGGAGAGCGACGCATCGTTGAGCTGGAGCTTCTCAAGCGCGTCCCGAAGGTCCGGGTACTTCGCCCCGTCGGCCGGGTAGATGCCGCAGAAGACCATCGGGTTCACCTTCCGGTAGCCCGCAAGCGGCTCCGCCGCCGGCCGCGCCGCCTCGGTCACCGTGTCGCCGACCCGGGTGTCCCGCACGGTCTTGATGCTCGCCGCGAGATAGCCGACCTCGCCCGCCTCGATCCCCTCAGACGGGATCAGGCTGGTCGGCCCCAGCACGCCGCATTCGACCACCTGGAACTGGGCGCCGGTCGCCATCAAACGGATTTTCATCCCGGGGCGGATGCGCCCGTCCATCACCCGGATGTAGACGATCACCCCTTTATAGCTGTCGTAATAGGAATCGAAGATCAACGCGCGAAGCGGCGCCCCGGCGTCGCCGCCGGGAGGCGGGATCTCCCTGACCACCTTTTCGAGCACTTCTTCAATCCCGATTCCCTGCTTCGCCGAGATGCGCGGCGCCTCAAGGGCCGGGATCCCAATCACATCTTCGATCTCATGGCAGACCCGCTCCGGGTCGGCGGACGGAAGGTCGATCTTATTGACCACCGGCACGATTTCGAGGTCGTGTTCCAGCGCGAGGTAGGTGTTCGCGAGGGTCTGCGCCTCGATCCCCTGCGACGCATCGACGACGAGCAGCGCCCCCTCGCACGCCGCGAGCGAGCGGGAAACCTCGTAGTTAAAATCCACATGGCCGGGGGTGTCGATGAGGTTGAGGGCATAGGTCTCCCCGTCCTGCGCCTCATACATCAGCCGGACCGCCCGCGCCTTGATGGTGATGCCGCGCTCCCGCTCGATGTCCATGTTGTCGAGAAGCTGTTCCTCCATATCGCGCTCGGAGACCGTCCGGGTCTTCTCCAGAATCCGGTCGGCGAGGGTGCTCTTGCCGTGGTCGATATGCGCAATGATGCAGAAGTTGCGCGTATGCTTCTGTTTTTCGGTCATCTTCCAAGGGTCCTTTCTGTTCCGGCCGGCTCCGCCGCTATCCCGCGCTGGGAACGCCGTTCCGCCGTCCTCTTTGGTTCTTTTATTATAACGGTTCGCCCCCGTTCCGGCAATTGTTTTTTTGGCGGCGGCAGGCGGTTTTTTGAACGCCGGCGCCCGGCAACGAATCCGTCTCGTCGCCGGGCGCCGTCCAATGTGTTTTGGGCCTTTGATCCGTTTTGTTTTTAGGATCCGCCGACCGTCCGCTGATAGTCCCGTTCCAGCCGCCACTCGCGGTATTGATCCGCCTGCCTGCGAAAAAGCGCGTAAAGCTTTTCGCCGATCCTGAGCCAGCGCGGCGTGGTAAAGACCTCATAGTCGCGCCTAAACTGCTCGACGGCGTTCAGCGGCGTGAGATCGAGGAGGTGCAGGCCCTCCCGCGTCGTCACCAGATAGGTCAGATCACCGCTCTTTTCCATCGAAAACGAATCGATGAGCCCCCCGAAGCCGGTTTCCTCCGCAGCCGCATCCACCGCGACAAAGCCGCCCGCCGTCGAGATCACAAGCAGCGTCAGAAAGAACGCGGCCAGAAACTGCCGCAGCCGTTTTCCCAGAACACCACATCCTTTTCCCCCGCAAAAGCCTGTCCGCATCCGGGGTTTGATTTCGGCCCGGACGAACCCTTCAAAAGTCCGGCCGGGCCGTTTCCTCTTTGAATCCGGGCCTTCATCACCCGGTTTTGGTTTGATTGAGAACCTTCGCGACGCTCTCCCCAACCAGCCGTGCGGTGTACTCCGCCTCTTCGAGGGTGTTCGCGTGCGATCCAAATTCGAGCAGAAGGCTGCCGGTCGTCAGCTGCTGGTTGTACTTCCGGTAGCTGAAAAAAATCGGCCGCGAGAGGTCCGGATAATCCTTCTGGAGCTGGTCGGTGATCGCCGCCGCAAACCGGAAGTTCTCGCTCCATTTCGGGATGAGGCCGCTTCCGTCGTCGCAGTTGGCCATCACCATCAGCTGGGCGGCTTTTTTGCCGCCTATCTCGACTACCGGCTTTACAATCACCGCGCCGTCGCGTTCGATCGCGTCGCGGTGCACGTCGAAGACCACCTTGATGGTCGGATACTGCTCAAGATAGGCGCGGACCGTCTTTTCGCTCCGCTCATACGCCCCGGTATAGGACGGATAGTCGTGCTGGGTCGTGTCGTGCAGGACCGAAATCCCGTTCTCCCGGAGCGTCTCAGCAAGCTGCGCCCCAACCGCCACAACGTTATTATTGTTGTCGGTCGTGCGCCAATTATACCGTTTATCGTAAACGTCGCTGTCAAACGGCGCATAACTCTCGGTCGCGTGGGTATGCATGATCAGGACCTGCGGCGCGTCGGTCTCCTCAAAACGCATCTGCATCGGCGCCGCAAGGATGTTTAAAATCTCATCAGAGGCGAGCTTGGTGTAGTTGCGGATATAGGCGTTGCGGTAGATGGTATACGGCCCCCCCGCGTACCCCGCAAGGTTTTCGGACAGGAGCTCCCCCCGGTATTCCTCTGGAATCTCGGGCTGGACCGGCGGGGGCGCCTGTTCCTCGGGAATCTCGGGCCAGGTGTAGGACGGCTTCTCCTCCGCCTCGGAGGCCGCCGGTTCCGGTTCGGACGGCTGGGATTCGGGCTGGGGCTTTTCGTCCTCTTTTGCGAGCGGCGGCTCGGCGTGAAACCGCTCTTCGAGCGTCAGAAGGCTTCCCTCCGGCATGGTGATCACCGCTGAAATCATCGCGGCGCGCTGCGTGAGGGATTTGAGCGCGGGGATCGCGGGTTCTATCAGCACGCAGGCCGCGAGAAACGCCGCCGCGGCCAAAAGCATCGGCCCTGCCGGCCGTCTGCCCGTTTTTTTCACGTCCGCACCTCCGTCGCCGTCATTTTACGGATTGTCCGTCCCGCCCTCCTTCACCCGGACAGGCGCGCAGACCCTCTCACCCCACATTCTATTCCCTTAAAACCTGATTTATGCCTGAAGAGGAACCGGGCGCTAATCCATCAAAAGCGCGATATCCTCCGCCCCGAGATTCGGAAACAGCGCGCGGTTGAGAGCCTCCGCCAGCACCCGTGCGCCCTTTTCGATGACCCGGTCGATGTCCCGCGGCGTCACCATCAGCGCCCGCGCGGCGCGGCCCACGTCCTCCTTGCCGGCAAGATCCTGCACCAGCGTCCCGCCGTCGACAACGGTCGGGATGCCCAGCGAGAGCACCGGCACCCCGAGCGTCCTTTCCGAAAGCTCGGTCCGGCAGTTTTCGACGCCCGCGCCTGGCGCGATGCCGCTGTTCGAAAGCTGGACGGTCGCGCCCAGCCGCCCGACGCCCCTGGCGGCGAGCGCATCCACCACCACGACCGCGGCGGGCTTGACGTCGGCGACCACCGCCTTGATGATGTCGGAGGTTTCGATACCGGTCTGACCCATCACGCCGGGCGCAAGCGAGCAGACCGGCCTAAGCGGCGGAAGGCCGACCGCCCGCGAGGTTTCGGCCGGGATATGCCGCGTCGCAATCACCTGATGGGCCGTCGCGGGCCCGAGCGCGTCGGGCGTGATCGACCGGTTTCCAAGCCCCACCACAAGGATCGTCCCCTCCGGCAGAAGCTGGCCGAGCGCTTCGGAAACCTGCGCGACCAGCGCCTCGTCCGCGTGCTGAATCGGGGCCTCGAACGTGTAATAATCCCCAATCGGCCGCCCAAGCCGCTCCGCCGCGCCTTCGGTCCGGATGCGGACGGTGGTCCGCTCGATTCCGTCCGCCGTATCCTGATCCACCGAAACGCCCTCCGGGAGTTTTCCGTCGGAGGTGTCGGCCGCCTCGATCGCGAGGTCGGTTCTCACAACATACATAACACCGCTTCCTTTCGCTGGTAAAAATTATTTTGTGGAAATCCCTTGCAATTTGAAGTGAAAAATGATAATATAACTTGTACTGTTATGCGAGTGTAAGGAGGTGTAAGAATGCCCAACATCAAATCTGCCAAAAAAAGAGTCAAGGTGATTGAAGCCAAAACTCTCCAGAACAAGGCACAGAAATCTGCGCTCAAAACCCTGGTCAAAAAGGCGGAGCTCTCGCTTGCCGACGCAAAAGCGGACAGCACCGAAATTGTCCGTGAAGCGATCAAAAGGATAGATCAGGCCGCTGCAAAGGGAATCCTGCATAAGAACGCGGCCTCCCGGAAAAAATCGGCGCTTGCCTCGAAGCTCGCAAGATAACGCCCAAGCCAAACGTTGAGACGAACGGAGAAAGCCGTTCGTCTTTTGTTTTGGCGTCAAAAGCAAAAACCCGCACCATGAATGAAACCACAGCGCGGGCCGGCGGATCTCAGGTTTTATCGCCGGGCTTAAAGATCAGCGCGGCCAAAAATCCGAACAGGATGGCCGCCGTGATGCCCGCAGCCGACGCGGTCAGCCCGCCTGCAAGCACGCCGAACATGCCATATTCGGCAAGGGCCTCTTTCACGCCCTTCGCAAGCAGCGCGCCGAAGCCGGTCAGCGGGACCGAGGCCCCCGCCCCCGCAAACTCGATCAGCGGCTGATAAACCCCGAGTCCGCCGAGTACAACGCCGATGACGACGAACGCCACCAGAATCCTGGCCGGGGTGAGCTTGGTATAATCAATCAGCACCTGGCCGACGGCGCAGATCGCGCCGCCTACTGCAAAGGCCCTGATATATTCCATTGCCATTTCCATAAGTTTAAATCTCCTTTCCCGCGGATCAGGGCGGCATCCCTTCTTCCGCTCGGGTCAGTCTTTCGCCCTGTCAGTTCGGAAGCGACGAAAAGTGGACAAGATGCGCGACCGAAGGAATCGACTCCCCCTGCTGCACGCTCGTCGGGGAGAGGAGCGCGCCGGTCGCGATGAACAGCACGTTTTTCAGCCTTCCCTCCCGGATCGACGGCAGGATATACGAGCAGAGCACCGAGGCGCAGCATCCCGCGCCGGAACCGCCCGCGTGCACATCCTGTTTGTTGGAATCGTAGAGCAGCAGCCCGCAGTCCGAGTGCTTCCCGCCGATGTGATAGCCCTCCCGCTGCATCAGGTCGTCGAGCAGGCGGCTTCCCACCTTACCGAGGTCGCCGGTCAGGATCAGGTCGTAGTTGTCGGGGTTGGTCCCGGTGTCCTCAAAGAAGCGCCGGAGCGTCTCAAACGCGGCTGGGGCCATTGCCGCCCCCATGTTGTTCTGGTCCTTAATCCCCTTGTCCTCGATGGTCCCGACGCAGACCGCCCGGATATACGGGGGCGAAACGTTCTGCCCGAGAATCGCCGCGCCCGAGGCCGTCGCGGTCCACTGGCTGGTGGGGGTGCGCTGTCCGCCGTATTCCAGCGGGAAGCGGTACTGCCGCTCCGCAGAACAGAAATGCGACGAGGTGATCACCGCCGTCTTCTGCATTGCGCCGCTGTCGAGCAGGAACGCCGAGAGGACCAGCCCTTCCGCCATCGTCGAACACGCGCCATAGAGCCCGAGGAACGGCACGCCCAGCTCCCGCAGGCCGAAGGTCGAGCCGGTGCACTGGTTTAACAGGTCCCCCGCGAAGATACAGTCGAGGTCGGGGGCGGAGAGCCCCGCCTTTTCCAGCGCCTTTGCGATGGCCTCCTTCTGCATCTCGCTTTCCGCCTTCTCCCAGGTCTGCTCCCCGAAGGTCGAATCCTCATTGAGCAGGTCAAAATACGGCGCGAGCGGCCCCTGCGCTTCCTTTTTGGAACCCACCGAACCCCACGCGAGGACTGAGGGCGCGGCGTCGGTCAGATAGGTGTATTTTCCGAGTTTATGTGCCATGACGAATTTCCTCCCTACATCTTTGACCGCTTTCGGCCCATGCTAATATAGCCCAAGCCCAAAGGCGATCAGGCCGTAGGCCACCGACGCGAGCACGCCGTAGACGATTACCGGGCCGGCGATGACGAACATCTTCGCGCCGACGCCGAGGATCATCCCCTCGCTCTTGAACTCCAGCGCCGGCGAGACTACCGAGTTGGCAAAGCCGGTGATCGGAACCAGGGTGCCGGCTCCCGCGTGCTTTGCGATGTCGTCGTAGACGCCAAAACCGGTCAGAAGCGCCGAGAGAAACACCAGCGTACAGGAAGCCGCGCTTGACGCGACGTCTTTTTCCACCCCCAGCGCGAGATAGCCGTTCATAAACGCCTGCCCGATCACGCAGATCAGCCCGCCGCTCACGAAGGCCGCCGGGATGTTGATATAGCTTTTGGACTTCGCCGATTCGCGGTCGGCGAGATTCGAGTAATCCTTGTTGGTCATATTCAAAGCAAGAACGCATCCTTTCCAAATGGGATTTTCAAAGCGTAAGAACAGTTTTTCCGCGTACGGACAGAATATACTGTTTGGCCGGCGCTTTGCGGCCCCAATCGGGCTTGCGGTTTCTCATCCGCGTTTTCAAAAGAAAAACCGCACCTGCCAGGGTCCGCCCGAATGGGGGCGTCGGCAGATGCGGGTTTTTATGAATGTAATTTATTTGGTTTCGCCATTATTTGGCTTGGAAGGCTGTTTCTTTTCCGCAGCGCCATCGGGATTCCCACTCATCTGATGGTGCAGATCGAGGATGGTCTGGGTCGCAAGATCGAATTCCGAAACCTCCTGGTACCGTTCGACCAGCGGGCTCTCGACAAGATCGCTGTAGCCCTTCGCCTTGGATTTGTAGACCACATGCAGCAGGATCGGGGTGATGATAGCTGTCGCAACCACTGCGATGATCACCGGCCCGAAGAACATCGGATTCATTAATCCGGAGGAGATGCCCTTATTCGCAACAATCAGCGTAACCTCGCCGCGGCTGATCATGCCGACGCCGATGCGGATGGATTCGCTGTTCGAGTAATGGCAGAGCCTTGCGCCCAATCCGCAGCCGACCACCTTGCTGGCGATTGCGAGCAGCAGAAGCAGCACGCTGAACAGGATAATCGTCGCGTTCATTTCCGGAAGTTCAACCTTCACGCCGATGCTCGCGAAGAAAATCGGCGAAAGCAGCATGTAGGAAAGGGTCTCGCACCGCGAGGTGACATAAGTCGCCCGAGTTGTGTTGGAGATGATCAGGCCCGCGATAAACGCGCCGGTGATGTCCGCGATGCCAAAATACCGCTCCGCAATATAAGAATAGATCAGGCAGAACGCAAATAAAATAATCGCAAAGCGCTTTCTGTCCCGGCCGGCGGAACTCATCCATTTTTGAATCGAACGGTGGAGCATCATGCCCACCACCACGCTCAGGACGAAGAACGCGACGATTTTCACCACGATCATCATAATGTTCACATTTGGGTCTGCCGCGCTTGTCATGATGGTCAGACAAACAATGCCGAGGATATCGTCGGTCAGCGCCGCGCCGAGAATCGCGTTGCCGGACCGGGTTGACAGCTTCCCCATCTCTTTAAGGGTTTCGACCGTGATGCTGACCGAGGTCGAGGCCAAAACCACGCCGATGAACACGTTCTGAAGAAAGTTCTCATGCCCCGTATTAAAGGCAAAGGCAAGGAAATATCCGCCGGCCACCGACACAATAACGCCGGCCAGCGCGATGACAAACGAAGACTTGCCGGAGTTCTTCAGCTCGTTGATATCGGTCTGAAGCCCAGCGTTAAACATCAGGACGATAACCCCGATCTCCGCAAGCTGATTTAAAAAGTCGGTCGGATGAAGAATGCCCAGAATCGAAGGGCCGAGGATCAGCCCGCTGATCAGCGCCCCGACAACCTGGGGCATGTCAAAGCGTTTGGTAAGGATCCCAAGCAGTTTTGTGCTGCATAATATGACCGCTACCTGGAATAAAAAATCATAATCTTCCATCCTATTTTCCACCCCCGTCGATGAGTCCAGAACCCAAAAAATCTTTCTGGAGCTTTAACAGTATAGCTCTTTAATAAAGGAAATGCAATCAGAAAAATCGGCAAATACTATATAAAAAACTCGTCTAACTTGTACAAAATAAACAAATTTCCACAATCTCTCTTTCATGCCAGTTTTTTTCATGCAGGATTTCTATCATCCTGGAAGTCCTGCACATATTCTATCCATCGTATCGAACCGTCTTTTCAAACGCCGCAAACGGATCGCGCGCCAGGCTGGCAGCCGGCGCGCGATTGTATATTATTTATCAATCATTTTAGGGAGTCCGCCATCTTACGGTTCTGCTCAATCCGGTAATCCGTCGCGTTCTGGAGATGAAAAACCAGCGCGGCGGTCGCCTTTTCGATATTCAGTTCAGCGATTGCGTCACGGATCATTCTGTGCTCCTCGCAGCATTCCCGCTGCCGTTCCGCGGTGTAATTTTGGGGCGGCCTGCAGCGGCGAATCACCTGGTAAAGCTCGTTGCAGATGCCGATCAGCCGCTGGTTCCCACCGTTCCTGATCCAGACATTGTGAATGGCGGCGTTGGTGTCCTGATGGAACTCGCGGCTCTCCTCCGATACGCTCCGCGCCTGTTCCAGCGCCTCGTCGATCTCCATCAGCGCCCGGAACCGGACCTCATCGTTGCGGAAGGCGTTGAAACTGAGCTTCATCGCCATCGTCTCAACCGCCTCGCGGCACTGCATCAGCTCCCGGAGCTCTTCGTCCGACATCTCGAGCACCACAACGCCCTTCCACGGGCGCACCGCGACAAGGCCCTCGCTCTCCAGCAGGCGAAACGCCTCCCGGACCGGAGCGGAGCCTACCCCGGCCTCCTTTGCGATGTCCTGCTCGTTGAGGCTCATCCCAACGGGATAAGTCCCATCGAGAATCCCGGCTTTGAGCATCTGATAGATCTTTTGATTTTTTTCGCTGCGGCGCACAATTCCGATTCGTTCAAGATTGTTCTCGCTCAAAGTCCAGTCGCCCCCTATGATTTTATGATAGCATCCAGCCTGCCGTTTTTCAATTCAAAAGGCTCACAAATCCACAGCCCCGCCCGTTTGCGAATTTGTCTGCCATATCGTATAATAACGCCAGGGGATGAATAAACCCCAACCCGCTCCAATAGGGGCTGGCGCAGCTTAAAGCCGCAACTGCGGCGATGGATCAACAGGACAGGAAAAGGGGGACTGTAAATGCAACGGCTGGAAAGCGCCGGCGCGCGCGCGGTGATGGAGCGCCTCGCCGCGGCCGGATATGAAGCATATCTCATCGGCGGGTGCGTGCGCGATTCATTGATGGGCCGCGCGCCGCACGACTGGGACGTCGCGACCGACGCCGAGCCGGAGGCGGTCCTCTCGGTGTTCGGCGGCCAAAGGGTCATCGAAACCGGCCTCAAGCATGGAACCGTCACCGTCCTTTGCGGGGACGAGCCGGTTGAAGTCACCACCTACCGGGTGGACGGCGAATATTCCGACGGGCGGCGGCCGGACGGCGTGCGCTTCACACGTTCGCTGCGGGAGGACGTCTCCCGCCGGGATTTCACCATCAACGCCCTCGCCTGGAACCCGTCGGAGGGCGTTCTGGATCTGGTCGGCGGGGAAAAAGACCTTGAGGACGGGATCATCCGCTGCATCGGCGACGCGGATCAGCGTTTTTCGGAGGACGGGCTTCGGATTCTGCGCGCGCTGCGCTTTGCGTCGGAACTCGGCTTTTCCATTGAAAGCGGCACAAAGGCCGCGATCTTCCGCCAGCTCCCGCTGCTCGGGCGGGTTTCCGAGGAGCGGAAGACGTCGGAGCTTCTGCGCCTTCTCTGCGGAAAGAACGTCCTTTCCGTCCTGGAGGAGTATGCCGAAGTGGTTTTCGCCCTGATTCCGGAGCTTCGCCCCACCCTCGGCTGCCTCCAGAACAATCCATATCACTGCTACGACGTCTGGAATCATATCATCCACACCGTCGAAAACATCGAACCCGACCCGCTCCTGCGGCTGACGATGCTGCTCCACGACATTGGAAAGCCCGCCGCGAACGAGGCGAGCGGAATCTTTTTCGGGCACCCGGAGGAGGGCGCTAAGATCGCCGCCGGCATTCTGGAGCGGATGCGGCTCGACCGCAAGACCCAGAAAACCGTCCTCACCCTGATCACCGTACACGACGTGAAGATCCCGCCCGACAGCCGCGCCGAGGTCCGGCGCTGGCTCGGCCGCCTCGGCGAAGAGAACCTTCGGCGGCTGGTCAAAATCAAGTTCGCGGACAACCGCGCGAAACGTCCCGAGGTCTGGCAGGCGCGCCGGCCCGGCTTTGAGGCGCTTTCCGCCCTGGCCGAGGAGGTGATCGCCTCGGGCTGCTGCTGCCGCCTCGATCAGCTGGCAGTCGACGGAAAGGATCTGCTCTCGATCGGCATCCCCGCGGGCGAAGCGCTTGGGCAAATGCTGGAATCCCTTCTCGGCCGGGTGATCTCTGAGGAGCTTCCGAACGAGCGGGAGGCGCTTCTCTGCGCCGCGCGCGAAGCGCTCCCCCAAATAGCAAAACCGTTTTAAATTGAACCCGCCTCCGCTCCCCGCGCCGGGTATCCGTTCGGCTTTTTTACAAAACGATTACGGGAAATTGCGGTTTGGCGGCGGATTTCGACTTGACAAACGAAATGTTTCGGTTTAAGATAGGCGTTAATAGAAAAATGCGTTGATAGGGACAAGGCGCCTGGCCATCGGTTCCGCCACAGAGAGCTGTCGTTCGCTGAAAGACAGCGCGGCCGCCCGGATGCAATCCCCCTTGAGCAGTCGTCTGAAACCGGGCGGGGACGCCCCAGGAGTAAGCCGGACCGGATTCCCTCCGTTATCGGGGAGTGTATTGATGGATACACGCGCGAGGCCGCTGTTTTTCCGGCGGCGAACAAGAGTGGTACCGCGAAAAGCCGAACCGGCCTTCGCCTCTTGAATCAAGGGGCGGAGGTTTTTTGTATCCCATCAATTAAAACCAGAATTTTGAGATGGCAAGGAGAAGTACGATGGTCACACTCGACAAAATCTATCACGCGGCCTATGTTTTAAAGCGGGTCGCCCGCTACACCGATCTCATCCACGCCCCCCACATCAACGAGGAGAGCGACATCTACCTCAAGACCGAGAACCTTCAGGTAACCGGTTCGTTTAAGGTGCGCGGCGCCTACTATAAGATTTCCCAGCTTTCGGAAGAGGAAAAATCCAAGGGCGTCATCGCCTGTTCCGCCGGGAACCATGCGCAGGGGGTCGCCCTCGCCGCGGCGAACGAGGGGATTCCCGCGCTGATCTGCATGCCCGACAGCGCCCCGATCTCGAAGGTCGAGGCGACCAAGAGCTACGGCGCCCAGATCGAGCTGGTCCAGGGCGCCTACGACGACGCATACGAGCGCGCGCTGGCCCTCCAGAAGGAGCAGGGCCGCACCTTCATCCACCCGTTCGACGATTCGGACGTGATCGCCGGACAGGGCACCATCGGCCTCGAAATCCTCGACCAGCTCCCGGAGGTCAACGCCGTGATCGTCCCCATCGGCGGCGGGGGGCTGATCTCCGGCGTCTCGTATGCGATCAAGTCGCTCAACCCCCAGTGCAAGGTCTACGGCGTCCAGGCGGCGGGCGCGCCTTCGATGGCCCGCTCCCTCAAAGAGCACGAACAGATCACCCTCGAGCAGGCCAACACCTTCGCCGACGGAATCGCCGTCAAGCACCCGGGCGACCTGACCTATGAGCTCTGCCAGAAATACGTCGACGAAGTCGTCACCGTCACCGACGACGAGATCGCCACCGCGATCCTCGCCCTGATCGAGCAGCAGAAGATGGTCGCCGAGGGCGCGGGCGCGGTCGCGGTGGCCGCAGCGCTCTTCAACAAGGTAGATATCCGCGGCAAAAAGGTCGTCTGCCTCGTTTCGGGGGGCAACATCGACGTGAATATCCTCTCCCGCGTCATCACCCGCGGCCTTGTAACGGCGGGCCGTATTTCCAACCTCACCATCGCCCTGATTGACAAGCCCGGCCAGCTCGAGGGGGTCTCGAACATCATCTCGCGCTGCGGCGGAAACGTCGTTTCAATCCACCACGACCGGGGCGAGGCGAATATGGCGATCAACGCCTGCTTCCTCAAAATTTCGATGGAGACCCGGAACTTCGAGCAGGTCGAGCTGATCCAGAACGAGCTGCGGAAAGCCGGCTTCAACCTCGTCTCCGAACCGCTGACCTCCTGTATCCCGCAGGGCGGCCGGTTTTAAAGCGAACGTCACAAAAGCGGAACGGCAATGCCGTTCCGCTTTTCTCATTCGCCGCCCGATTAACAGGATTGATAGGACCGGGTCAGCGCCGTCCGGCTTTTTCGAGCACGATCGCAAGGTCCTTGCAGTAGCGCCGGATTGGAAAGCCGTGTTCGAGGCCGCCCTGAAGGATTGTTCGGCGCCGTATTCCGGAGCTGCCATCTCCCCGCCGCACCCGCGCCAAGTCCGGCGCCGACCAGCCCCGCTTTCCGAATCTGCATGTTTCCGTTTCCTTTTCACCGCTCAAGCGTTTTGAGGTAATCCCGCACGCCGGTCTCGTAAAGATTGTTTCCGTTCGTGTCGATCACAACCGTCAGCGGAAGATCCCGCACCTCGAACCGATGAATCGCCTCTGCGCCGAGATCGGGATAGGCGATCACTTCCGATTTCACAATCCGCGCCGAGAGCAGCGCCCCCGCGCCCCCGATCGCCGCAAAGTAAACCGCGTGGTTTTTCCGGATGGAGTCGATCACCTCCCGGGACCGAAGCCCTTTCCCGATCATCCCCCGAAGCCCCAGATCCAGCAGCTGGGGCGTATAGGCGTCCATCCGGTAGCTGGTGGTCGGCCCCGCGCTGCCCACGGCCTGCCCCGGTTTGGCTGGGGCGGGCCCGACGTAATAGATCACCGCGTCCCTGAGGTCGACCGGCAGCTCCTTCCCCGCCTGGATCAGCTCGGTCAGGCGCTTATGCGCCGCGTCTCTCGCCGTATAGACCACGCCGGTCATCAATACGCTGTCTCCCGCCGAAAGCCCGTCGGCTTCCTCCCGGGTGAGCGGCGCCGAAATCCGTTTCTGCATCGCTTTTCCCTCCCCGTCAAAGTTCCGCCGAAGCGTGCCGGGTCACATGGCAGTTGATGTTGACCGCGCACGGCATACAGGCGATGTGCGTCGGACAGGTTTCCACCGACACACAAAGCGCCGTCGTCCGCCCGCCGAAACCCTGCGGCCCAATCCCGAGAGCGTTGACCGCCTCGAGCAGCTCCGCCTCGAGGCGCATGTAATCTGGATCCGGATGGTGTTCGCCGACTGGCCGGAGAAGCGCCCGCTTCGCCAGCGCAGCCGCTTTGTCGAAGCTCCCGCCGAGGCCAACCCCGACCACAATCGGCGGGCAGGGGTTCGGCCCCGCCTCCCGGACGGTGCGAAGGACGAACTCCTTTACCCCCTCGACCCCGTCGGAGGGTTTGAGCATCGCGATCCGGCTCATGTTTTCACTCCCCGCGCCCTTTGGCGCGACGGTAATTTTAAGCGTTTCCCCCGGGACAACGTCATAGCTGATCATCGCCGGTGTGTTGTCGCCGGTGTTGACCCGCCGGAACAGCGGATCGCCGACCACCGATTTGCGCAGGTACCCATCCCGGTATCCTTCGCGGACCCCCTCGTGAATCGCCTCCGAGAGGTCGCCCTCCACCCGGATTTCCTGTCCGAGTTCCACAAAGACGCAGGCAAGCCCGGTGTCCTGGCAGATCGGGATGCCCTCCCGGTCGGCGAGCTCGAAATTCTCCATAATCCTTTCGAGAACATCCTGCGCGACCGGCCAGCTCTCTGCGCGCCGTCCTTCGGCGATCGCCTTTCGAACGTCGTCCGGAAGCCGGAGATTCGCCTCGATGCAAAGCCGTCTCACCGCTTTGGTGATCTCGGCGGCGGGTATCGTTTTCATAGACCATCAGCCCCCTTTTGTTCATTGTAACCGGGCTTCGGACGTCTTGTCAACGAGATCCGGCCATCCGCTGCGCACAGCCCGTTGTTTTTTTGCATTTTGTCTCTGTCAGATCCCGTTCCACTTTCCAAACAAGGGGAAAACGGGGCCTTCCTCGCCGGAAGGCCCCGTTCTGTCGTCCCGGTAAAACCGGACCGCTTTTTGTGGGTTATACAAGCTCGATAATCGCCATTTCGGCCGCGTCGCCGCGGCGCGGGCCGGTCCGGATGATACGGCAGTAGCCGCCGTTTCTTTCCCGGTATCTGGGAGCGATATCGTCGAGTACCTTTTTCGCCACAGTTTCCTTTGTGATAAAGGAGAACACCTGGCGCTTGGCGTGGAGATCTTCCCGCTTCGCGGTGGTGATGATCTTTTCCGCCACCGAGCGAACCTCCTTCGCGCGGGTCACGGTGGTTTCGATCCTGCCGTTCTCCATCAAGTAGGTAACCATCGCTCTAAGCATCGCCATTCTATGATCGCTGGTTCTGCCGAGTTTTCTGGTGCCTGGCATAGTATTTCACTCCTTACCTCTGTGATTATGCCGCTTTGCTCCGTGGGATCAGCGGCGGTGCGCCCCAAAGGGACCCGTGTAAAGCCCTTTGACGCATCAGGCTGGCGCGCGCCTTCCAACGGGGAACGGCGCGCGGTCGGGAGTCGGTTCCCGCGTTCTTCGCTTTAGTCTTCTTCCTTGCTCAAATCGAAGCCGAGGGACTGAAGCTTTCCAATGACCTCTTCCAGCGATTTCTTTCCGAGGTTGCGGACCTTCATCATCTCCTCGGGCGACTTGTTGGCAAGGTCGCCTACGGTGTTGACGCCGGCGCGCTTTAAGCAGTTGAACGCTCTGACCGACAGGTCAAGCTCTTCAATGGTCATCTCAAGGGCCTTTTCCTTGCCGGTATCCTCTTTCTTGTCGAGGATTTCGGTGGCGGAGGCCTCGTCCGACAGGTCAACGAAATGGTTGAGTTGTCTATTGAGGATCTTGGCCGCGAGACTGACCGCCTCTTTGGCGGAAATGGTTCCGTCCGTCCAAACCTCAAGCGTCAGTTTGTCGTAGTCGGTGATCTGCTCGACGCGGGTGTTTTCGACCACATAGTTCACCTTGAGAACAGGGGTGTAGATGCTGTCCACCGCGATGGTGCCGATCGGCGCTTTTTCAAGCTCGAGCGTCTTGTTGCGGTCGGCCGAGATATAGCCCTGCCCCTTCTGAAGGGTGATCTCCATCGAAAGTCTCGCATTTTCGCCGAGGGTTGCGATGTGAAGGTCCGGGTCGAGGATCTCCACCTCGGAGTCGCAGACGATGTCGCCCGCCTTGACTTCGCACTCGCCCTCCGCCTCAATCCGGACGGTTTTCGGGCCGTCGCAGTGCAGCTTCGCGTTGAGCCCCTTGATGTTGAGGATGATCTCGGTGACATCCTCCTTTACCCCTTCGATCGTCGAGAATTCGTGCTGAATACCGTCAATCTTCACGGATATCACAGCCACGCCAGGAAGCGAGGAGAGCAGCACACGTCTGAGACTATTTCCCAGTGTTGTTCCAAAACCGCGGTCCAAAGGTTCCGCCACAAAGCGGCCATATCTGCCGTCGTTTGAAAGCTGAACGGTTTCGACCTTCGGCTCAATAATCTTAACTATAGTAAACCCTCCCTTTCAGGCGGCCAAAAGGACCGCCATGTCGTTCCCCCGTTGATTGACGAAATTCATTACTTCGAATAAAGCTCGACAATGAGGTGTTCCTGCACGTCGAAATCGATGTCGGAGCGCTCGGGCATGGCGACAACTTTGCCACTGGAGTTCGCCTTGTCCTTCTCAAGCCATTTCGGGACAAACGAGGTCGCGTTCATCTCCGCGAGGGCCTGGAACTTGACCGAGGAACGGCTCTTTTCCTTGACCGCGATGACGTCGCCGGGTTTTACGAGCATGCTCGGGATATCCGCCTTCACGCCGTTGAGGGTGAAATGGCCGTGGTTGACAAGCTGTCTCGCCTCTCTGCGGGTCGACGCAAAGCCGAGACGGTACACGACGTTGTCCAGCCTTCTCTCGAGGAGCTGCAGAAGCACTTCGCCGGTGATCCCGTCGCTCTTGGCCGCGCGCTCATAGTATTGATGGAACGGCTTTTCGAGGACGTTATAGATAAATTTCACCTTCTGCTTTTCCGCAAGCTGGAGGCCGTATTCGCTCTGTTTCCTTCTGCTCTTCTTGGGGTTTCTGATAGACGATTTGTTGATGCCGAGCACATTCGGGGAAATTCCAAGCGCCTTGCATCTTTTCAGAACGGGCTGTTTATTATTCGCCATTTGATGACTGAACCTCCTTTTTTTAAAAGATTATACGCGCCTTCTCTTCGGAGGGCGGCATCCGTTGTGCGGAATCGGAGTCACATCTTTAATCAGGCTCACCTCAAGTCCGGCCGCCTGAAGCGCGCGGATCGCGGCCTCCCTGCCCGAACCGGGGCCCTTCACATACACCTCGACCGTCTTAAGGCCGTGTTCCATCGCGGCCCGTGCCGCGGTCTCCGCAGCGGTCTGGGCGGCAAACGGAGTCGATTTTCTCGAACCCCTGAATCCCAGCCCGCCGGAGGACGCCCACGAAAGGGCATTGCCCTGGGTATCGGTGATGGTGACGATGGTGTTGTTAAAGGTGGACTGGATATGCGCCGCCCCACGCTCGATATTCTTCCGCTCGCGGCGCCTGGTACGGGTGACAGCGGTTCTCTTCGCCTGCTGCTTTGCCATCTAATTGTCCCTCCCTTTACTTTTTCTTGTTGGCGATGGTCTTCTTCGGACCCTTTCTGGTGCGGGCGTTGGTCTTCGACCTCTGACCCCGGACCGGAAGGCCCTTTCTGTGGCGGACGCCCCGGTAGCAGCCGATTTCAACCAGACGTTTGATGTCCAGCGAGACGCGGCTTCTCAGGTCGCCCTCGACCGAAAGGTTCTTGTCGATATATTCGCGAAGCAGGGCTTCGTCGTTCTCGGCCAGATCCTTCACCCGGGTGTCGGGATTGATGCCGGTCGCCTTGAGGATGTCGTTCGCTGTTTTGCGCCCGATGCCGAAGATATAGGTGAGAGCGATCTCAATTCTCTTCTCGCGGGGCAGGTCAATACCAGCAATACGAGCCATACTTTGTACACCTCCACTTGTTTTGGTTTGTCGCTTAGCCCTGGCGCTGTTTGTGCTTCGGGTTGACGCAGATCACCATGACCCGGCCCTTGCGCTTAATCACCTTGCACTTCTCGCACATCGGCTTGACGGAAGGTCTTACTTTCATTTTGAGTACCTCCATTCGGATAACGGCGTGCTTTGTCTTTCTGCCGTGCCGCCCCAGCCGTTTCGGGCGGCGTCCCTCGGGTTCAAAATGGCTGGACGGCCATTCCCCGGTTATTTGCTTCTCCAGGTGATTCTGCCTTTGGTCAGGTCGTAGGGAGAAATCTCCAGCGTCACCTTATCCCCCGGCAGAATCCGGATAAAATTCATTCTGAGCTTTCCGGAAATATGGGCGAGAAGTTTGTGCCCGCCCTGAATCTCGACGACAAACTGCGCGTTTGGCAGCGCTTCCTGCACAATGCCTTCCACTTCAATGACATCATCTTTGGCCAAGGTCGCTTTCCTCCTTTTCGGAATCCGGCCCGCCGTTCCATTTGGCGAGCGCCCTTCTCAGCTGACGATCGGTCTTTACGCATCCGGGATCGATCCGGACAAGGGTTTCGGCCAGGTGTTTTTTCCGCTTGCGTTTCTGCCTGTCAAGCGGCCGGTTTTTCCCGTCCGCCAGAAGAGCGAAATCGCCCTCGGTTTCCATCACCAGAAAGAAGCCGCCCCTGTCGTGCCCAGCCTTGCTTCTGACTACCATGCCTTTTTCAATCATCCGCGCACCTCAAATTTTCGTGAGGATCACAGGTCCGTTCTCGGTGATCGCAATGGTGTGTTCAAAATGGGCGGAAAGGGAGCCGTCCCGCGTTTTGACGGTCCAGCCGTCGGAGAGCTGGCGGACCGGGAACGCGCCGGCATTGATCATCGGCTCAATCGCGATGACCATGCCCGGCGCCAGCCTCAGGCCGTGCCCCGCCTTTCCAAAGTTGGGAACCTCGGGTTCCTCGTGGAGCTTGCGTCCCACTCCGTGCCCGACGTAATCGCGTACCACCGAAAATCCCTTCGCCTCCACATAGCCCTGCACCGCGGCCGACACGTCGCCAATGCGGTTTCCGGGTTGAGCCGCGCGGATCGCCTCATAAAGGCTTTCGTTGGTCGCGTCGAGCAGGGCCCTTGCCTGCGCCGAAATTTCGCCGCAGGGGAAGGTAAATGCGTTGTCGCCGTGAAAACCGCCGATAAAAGCGCCCACGTCGATGCTCACGATGTCCCCTTCCCGGAGGACCCGCTTTTTGGAGGGAATTCCGTGAATCACCTCGTCGTTAACCGAGATGCAGGCGCTGGCGGGGAAACCGCCATAGCCCAGAAAGGACGCTTTTGCGCCATGAGAGGTGATGCATTCATGGATGATCCGGTCGATTTCCCAGGTCGTTACCCCCGGTTGGACGGCCCTTCCGCCCGCTGCGAGGGCCTCGGCTGAAATCCGCCCGGCTTTCTGCATCAGAATGAGTTCTTCTTTGTTTTTAAGGGATACCATCATCTACGCCTCCGGCGCGCCGATCGCGGCGAAGGTCTTCGCCGTAATCGTTTCAAGGCTTTCGGCCGCGTCGATGGTTTTGACAAGGCCCCGCGCTTTGTAATAACCGACCAGCGGTTCTGTGAGCTCGTGGTAAACCTTAAGCCGTTCGAGCACCGTTTCCGGCGCGTCGTCCTTGCGGATGGCGAGCGCAGCGCCGCATTTGTCGCAGACGCCCTCGGTTTTCGGCGGAAGGTTTGTCACATGATAGGTCGCGCCGCACTTTTCACAGACGCGGCGGCCGGACATGCGCTTTACTATCGCATCGTCGCCGATTTCAAAATCTAAAACGGCGTCGACCTCGCCGCCCATCCGGTCGAAGGCCTCGGCCTGCACGACCGTGCGCGGGAAGCCATCGAGGATATAGCCCTTTTTGCAGTCGCCGCCCTTCAGGCGCTCGGCCACCATCTTCACCACCAGCTCGTCGGGGACAAGCTTTCCGGCTTCAGTGTAGGACTGAAACTGCTTTCCAAGCTCCGAACCCGAGGCGATCGCCTCGCGGATGATCGCGCCGGTCCCGATGACCGGGATCCCAAGCTTTTCGGCGATGATTTCCGCCTGGGTGCCTTTTCCGGCGCCCGGCGCGCCCAACAGAATGATTTTCATATCGCCACCGCCTTACTCAAGGAAGCCCTTGTAGTGTCTCATCATCATCTGGCTTTCGAGCTGCTTGACGGTGTCAAGCGCCACGCCGACCAGAATGATGATCGAGGTACCGCCGAGCGAGATGTTCATCTTGGTCAAAGCGCCCAGCCCGATCGGCAGGATCGCAATCACCGCCAGGAACAGGCCGCCGAGGAAGGTGGTCTTCGAGACGACCTTCGCGATAAAGTCGGAGGTGGGCTTGCCGGGACGGATGCCCGGGACGGTTCCGCTGTTCTTCCTCAGGTTGTTCGCAATTTCAATCGGATTGTACTGGATCGCGACATAGAAATAGTTGAAGCCCATGATGAAGATAAAATACAAAAGCGCATACCAAAACCGATCATAGTTGAACGCAAACAGCAACCCGCCCCAGAAGCTCTGCGGATCGAGGTTCATCAGTCCAGCAATGGTGCTCGGCACCGCCAGAAGGGTCGAGGCAAAGATGATCGGCAGCACGCCGGACATGTTTACCTTGATCGGAATAAAGGTCGATTGGCCGCCGTACTGCTTCCGGCCCACGACTCTCTTCGCATATTGGACGGTGATGCGCCGCTCCGCATTGGTCATGAAGACAATGAAGCCGATCATCAACACAAACAGAACGATGATCGCCGGAACCGAGAAGAAATACACAACCGCGCCTTCCACAGCCAACTGGAGATAACCGATCATACCCTTGACTACCGCGCCGCCGCGAGAAACGATCGACACGAACAGGATCATCGAAATGCCGTTGCCGATGCCGTACTGGTTAATCTGATCACCGAGAAAGACGAGGAACATCGATCCCGCGGTGAAGCACATCAGGATGATCAGCCGGACGAAGATGCCTTCCCAGCCGTCGTTATATGCAATCGCGCCGGATTTGCTCAAGAGCGTCGTATATGCAAACGACTGCAGGAACGACAGAGCCACAACGGTGTAACGGGTAATCTTATTGAGCCGTCTCTTGCCTTCCTCGCCTTCCTTGGCGAGATTCTCAAGATACGGGATCGCAACCGTCAGGAGCTGGATGACAATCGAGGCCGTGATATACGGCGAAATCGAAAGCGCGAACAGGGTGCTCTGCGACAGCGCGCCGCCCGAGAGGACGTCAAGATAACCGAGAAGGTTGCCGCTGCCGGAAAGCATCGCCTGCAGGGCGGTGGGATCGAGAAACGGCACCGGGATGGCGGAGCCGACACGGGTGATTGCAAGGATCATTATGGTGAACAGGATCTTCTTCTTTAGGTCCGCGATTTTCCATGCGTTTCTAAAGGTTTCGATCATCTTACTTCACCTCGGCCTTCCCGCCGGCCGCTTCAATTTTTTCCTTAGCCGAAGCAGAGAAACTGGTCGCAATCACGGTAAGCTTCTTGGTCACTTCGCCTCTTCCGAGGATCTTAATGCCGTCGCGGGTGTTCTTGATGATGCCCGCGTCGCTGATGGCCTTCGCGTCGACGACGGCGCCGTCTTCAAAGCGCTTGTTGAGCTCGTCAACATTGATCGAGACATAATGCGCGGCAAAGATGTTGTTGAACCCTCTCTTGGGCACACGTCTCTGCAAAGGCATCTGGCCGCCTTCAAAGCCGGGCCTGACGCCGCCGCCGGAGCGCGCGTTCTGTCCCTTATGGCCTTTTCCCGCAGTCTTGCCGTTTCCGGAACCGGCGCCTCTGCCCTTGCGGTAAACCGCCTTGACAGAACCCGGAGCCGGGGATAACTCGCTGAGTTTCATGCGTTTGGCACCTCCTTCACTTAGCCTTCGGTCACTTCGACGAGATGAGAAATCTTGGTCACTTTCCCACGGGTCGCGGCGTTGTCAGGCTGAATGCTGACCGAACCGATCTTCCGAAGGCCCAGGGATTCTGCCGTGGCAATCTGGTCCTTTTTGCAGCCGTTGAGGCTGCGAACCAGCTTCACTTTCAGGTTTGCCATGTTTTACCCCTCCTAACCAATGATTTCCTTGACCGACTTGCCGCGCATTGCCGCAACCTCGTCGATGTTCTTGAGGGACTTGAGGCCGTTCACCGTCGCGGTGACGACGTTGCAGGGGTTGTTGGAATTGAGGCACTTGGTACGGATGTCCTTGATACCCGCAACCTCCAGAACCGCTCTGACCGGGCCGCCGGCGATAACGCCGGTACCTTTCGGGGCCGGGAGCATCTTGACGCGCCCCGCGCCGAACACGCCGATCACCTCATGCGGAATCGTGGTGCCCTTGAGGCTGATTTTAACCAGGTTTTTCTTCGCGTCCTCAATCCCCTTGCGAATCGCGTCTGGGACTTCAGAGGCCTTTCCAAGCCCATAGCCGATGGTTCCGTTGCCGTCGCCCACGACCACGAGGGCTGCAAATTTAAAGATACGACCGCCCTTGACCGTCTTTGAAACACGGTTGATGGCGACGACTTTTTCAGTGAGTTCATATGCCGCTGCGTCTATACGAGCCAATCCTATCCCTCCCTCTCAGAAGCTCAGACCGCCCTCGCGGGCGCCCTCAGCGAGTTCTTTTACGCGGCCGTGGTAAATATAGCCGCTCCGGTCAAACACCACCGCGGTGATTCCTTTTTCCGCGGCCTTCTGCGCCAGGCGCTTTCCAATCTCCCTGGCGGCCGCCTTGTCCGAACCCTTGCCTTCAAAATCCTTTTCCAGCGAAGAGGCCGAAGCGAGGGTGACCCCCTTCACATCGTCGATCAGCTGGGCATAGATGTGCTTCTCGGAGCGGAACACCGAAAGGCGCGGACGCTCTGCGGTGCCGCTGATTTTGTTGCGGACTCTCGCATGCCGTTTGAGCCTTGCTTTATTGCTGTCAGGCTTTGTCACCATATCGTTTTCACTCCTTTACCTACTTCTTGCCCTTGCCGGCTTTGCCTTCCTTGCGGATGATGACTTCGTCGATATATTTGATGCCCTTGCCCTTATAGGGTTCCGGCGGGCGCTTCTCGCGGACTTCGGCCGCAAACTGGCCGACCGCCTGCTTATCGGCGCCGAGGATGTTGATCCTGTTGGGCTGCGGGACCTCGATGGTGATGCCTTCAATCTCCGGCACGATCACCTGATGCGAGAAGCCCAGGTTCATCACGAGGTTTTTGCCCTGCTTGGCCGCACGATAACCGACGCCGTTGATCTCCAGCTCTTTCTTAAAGCCGACCGAGACGCCCTCGACCATGTTCGCGACCAGCGTTCTGGTCAGCCCGTGGAGGCTGCGGTATTCTTTTTCATCGTTCGGGCGGGTGACAATGATCTCGTTGCCTTCCACCTGGATTTTCATTTCCGGGCGGAAGCTCTGCGAAAGGGCGCCCTTCGGGCCCTTGACCGTGACGGTGCTGCCGTCGATCTTGACCTCAACGCCCGCGGGAATCGCAATGTGCTTTCTACCAATACGCGACATCTTTCAATTCCCCCTTACCAGACGAAGGCGAGTACTTCGCCGCCGACATTCTGTTTTCTCGCTTCCCGGTCGGTCATGACGCCCTTGGAGGTAGAGAGAATGGCAATGCCAAGTCCCTTCATCACGCGGGGCATCTCCTCGCAGCTGGTGTAGATGCGAAGGCCGGGCTTCGAAACTCTTCTCAGGCCCGTGATCACCGGGCTCTTGCCCTGGCCGTATTTGAGGGAGATCCGGATGATCCCCTGCTTCCCGTCTTCGACAACGGTGAAGCCCTTGATATAACCCTCGTCCAGCAGAATCTGCGTGATCGCTTTCTTCATGTTGGAAGCGGGAACATCGACCGTATCGTGTTTTGCCGAGTTCGCATTGCGGATGCGAGTCAGCAGATCAGCGATGGTATCGGTGATATGCATAGCCGTTAACCTCCTTCACTTACCAGCTCGCCTTGCGCACCCCGGGGATCTGGCCCTTATAGGCGAGTTCCCGGAAGCAGATACGGCAGACGCCGTATTTGCGCAGGTACGCATGCGGTCTTCCGCAGATTTTGCACCTGTTGTATTCTCTGGTGGAGAATTTCGCAGGGGCCTTCTGCTTTACCTTCATCGAAGTTTTTGCCACTGTTTTTCTCCTCCTTTATCTCGCAAACGGGGCGCCGAGCTGCGTCAGGAGCTCTTTGGCTTCCTCGTCGGTTTTCGCGGTGGTGACAAAGCAGATGTCCATTCCGCGGACCTTGTCGATTTTATCGTATTCAATTTCCGGGAACACGAGCTGTTCCTTCAGCCCAAACGCAAAGTTCCCGCGTCCGTCAAAGCCGTTGGCGCTGATCCCCCGAAAGTCGCGCACGCGCGGGAGGGCGACACTGAACAGGCGGTCGACAAACTCGTACATTTTCTCGCCCCGGAGCGTAACCTTCACGCCGACGATCTGGCCTTCCCGAAGTTTAAAGTTTGCTACCGACTTTTTCGCCGGACATGCCACAGGCCTCTGGCCGGTAATTTTCATCAGGTCACCGACAATGGCTTCGACAATCTTCGCGTTGTCTCTGGCTTCGCCGCTGCCGACATTGATGACGACCTTCTCGAGCTTCGGAATCTGCATGACGCTCTTATAGCCGAACTTTTTGAACAGCGCGCCGGCAATCTCATTCTGATACCGGTCTCTCAATCTTGCCATGTGTTCTCCTCCTCACTCTAGAAAGTCGCCTTGCATTTTTTGCAGACGCGCTTTTTGGTACCGTCTTCCAGTACGGCGTGGGCAAGCCGGGTGGGTTTCCCGCACTTGGGGCAGACCAGCATCGCCTTCGAGGCGTACATGGCGCCTTCGGCTTTCACAATGCCGCCCGCTTCGCCGGTTCGTCTGGGCTTGACGTGCTTGGTGACCATGTTGAGCCCTTCAACAATGATCTTCTTCTCTTTTGGGCTCACGGCGAGCACCTTGCCCTGCTTTCCCTTCTCTTTGCCGGACAGGATGACGACCGTGTCATCTTTTTTTACATGAATTTTGTTCACCAGTCGTACACCTCCGTTACAGAACCTCAGGAGCGAGGCTCAAAATTTTGAGATAGTCCTTTTCACGGAGCTCTCTCGCTACCGGTCCAAAAATACGGGTTCCCCTCGGGTTCTTGTCTTCCTTGATAATGACGGCCGCATTGTCGTCGAACCGGATATAGGTTCCGTCCTCGCGTCTCAGGCCCTTGGCCGAGCGCACGACGACGGCCTTGACGACGTCGCCCTTCTTGACGGCGCCGCCGGGGGCGGCCTTCTTGACAGAGCAGACGATCACATCGCCGATATTGGCGTATCTTCTTCTAGTACCGCCGAGCACGCGGATGCACATGAGCTCTTTCGCGCCCGTGTTGTCCGCAACCTTCAGATAGGTCTGCATCTGAATCATGGCGGGGTCCTCCTTTCGGTTAATGCCGGCCTGCCGGAGCCGTTTAAAGCCCACTGCCCAGTGCCCATTCGCGCAGGGCGCTCAAACCGGCGTTGTTTTTAGCGGTTTACTTCGCCTTTTCCGTGATCTCGACCACGCGCCATCTCTTGTCTTTCGAGAGCGGCCGGGTTTCCATGATCAACACCTTGTCGCCAATGGCGCACTCGTTGTTCTCGTCGTGGGCTTTGAACTTCACGGTGCGCTTGACAATCTTTTTATAAAGCGGGTGACGCACGCTGTCTTTCACCGCAACGACAACGGTTTTATCCATCTTGTTGCTGACGACGACGCCGCCTCTGGTTTTTCTAAGATTTCTCTCGCTCACAGCTCATACTCCCTTCCGACGTTACGCCTTTTTCAGGTCCTGCCCGCCGAGCAGCCCCTTCCCGTTGGCCATCTCTTTCTCAGCGATCAGGGTCTTGACCCTTGCGATGTCCCTTTTGACCGCCTTAAGCCGCAGGGGGTTGTCAAGCTGGTTGACGGTATGCTGGAATCTGAGATTGAAGAGTTCGCTTTTCAGATCCGAGAGCTTTTGATTGAGCTCCGCGACAGACAGTTCTCTCAGCTCTTTTGCTTTCATTCTGCCGAACCCTCCTCTTCTTTTTCTTTCCGGATAAATTTGCATTTGATCGGGAGCTTATGGGCGGCGAGACGCATGGCCTCCCGCGCAAGCTCCTCGGAAACCCCGCCGATCTCGAACATCACACGGCCGGGCTTGACGACGGCGACCCAGTACTCGGGCGAACCTTTACCGGAACCCATTCGGGTTTCGGCCGGCTTCTCGGTCACGGGCTTGTCGGGGAAAATCTTGATCCAAACCTGGCCGCCGCGCTTGATATAACGGGTCATCGCGATACGGGCCGCCTCGATCTGGTTGGAAGTAACCCACGCCGGCTCGAGCGCCTGCAGGCCGTAATCACCGTAGGTAACGGTGTTGCCGCGCATGGCCTTTCCTGTCAGCCTGCCTCTGTGGACTCTGCGGTATTTGACTCTCTTTGGCAGAAGCATTATCTGCTGCCTCCTTCCCTGCGGGGCGCTCTCGCTTCGCTGAGGACTTCGCCCGCGTAGATCCAGACCTTTACGCCGATTCTTCCATAGGTGGTCGCCGCCTCGGCGAAACCGTAGTCGATGTCGGCGCGGATGGTCTGCAGAGGAATGGTCCCCTCGTGATAGCGCTCGGTCCGGGCGATTTCAGCGCCGCCGAGGCGGCCCGAAACCTGGACCTTGATGCCTTTCGCGCCGAGCTTCATCGCGCGGCCGATCGCCTGCTTCATCGCGCGGCGGAACGAGACGCGCCCCTCGAGCTGGGCGGCGATGTTTTCAGCCACGAGCTGGGCGTTCTTGTCGGCCTGCCGGACTTCAACAACGTTGACAAGAACCGTCTGCTTCTGGCTCTTTCCCTTGTTGATGAGCTTCTCGCATTCCTGACGGACCTTTTCAATCTCGGCGCCGCCGCGGCCGATCACCACGCCCGGGCGGGCGCAGTGGATATGAATCTTCACTTTGGTGGCGTCCCGCTCGATTTCAATCTTCGGGATGCCGGCGTCGTAGAGACGCTTTTTCAGGTATTTCCGGAGCTGATAATCTTCCACAAGGATATCGCCGAAAGCGTTGTCCTTGGCAAACCAGCGGGAATCCCAATCCTTGATGACCCCCACTCTCAGACCGTGGGGATTGACTTTCTGGCCCATAGTTTACCTCCTCTTTCGGTTATTCCTTCTCTTTCACCACAATGGTGATGTGAGAAGTTCTCTTGTAGATCCGAAACGCCCGGCCCTGCGCGCGGGGCATGATTCTCTTCATGATGGTGCCGGGGGTGACGAAGCACTCGGCCACATAAAGATCATTTTTCGACATGTTGTGGTTGTTTTCCGCATTTGCCATCGCCGACTTGAGGAGCTTGGCGACGGGCTCGCTGGCAGCCTTCGGCGTATGCCGCAGAGTAGCCAGCGCAAGATCGCAGGGCTTGTTCCGGATCAAGTCGAGAACAATCTGCACCTTGCGGGGAGCGATGCGGGCACCTCTCAAATATGCCCTTGCTTCCATACTGTTTCCTCCTTTGCCGCCTTATTTCGCGTTCGTTTTCTTTGCGCCGGCGTGTCCCTTAAAGGTTCTGGTCGGGGCGAACTCGCCGAGCTTGTGTCCAACCATGTCCTCGGTGCAGTAAACCGGGACATGCTTTCTTCCGTCGTGAACCGCGAAGGTGTGGCCCACAAAATCCGGGAAGATGGTGGAAGAGCGGCTCCAGGTCTTGAGGACCCTCTTCTCATCGGAGGCGTTCATCGCCTGGACTCGTTTCAAAAGCTTCTCATGAACATAAGGGCCTTTCTTTACGCTTCTACCCATTTGATCAAAAGCCTCCTTTCTTATTTCGCATTGCGGCGCTTGACAATATACTTGTCAGAGCGGTGGTGCTTGTCTCTGGTCTTGTATCCGAGCGCGGGCTTGCCCCAAGGGGTGACCGGGCCGGGACGCCCGATCGGGGATTTGCCCTCACCGCCGCCGTGCGGGTGGTCGCAGGGGTTCATGACCGAGCCGCGGACGGTCGGGCGGATGCCCATGTGGCGGGTCCGGCCGGCCTTGCCGATCGAGACGTTGCCGTGGTCGATGTTGCCGACCTGGCCGATGGTGGCCATGCAGCCGACCGGGACGTTCCGCAGTTCGCCGGAGGGCAGGCGGATCAGCGCGAGCGCGCCCTCCTTCGCCATAAGCTGCGCCATGATGCCGGCCGACCGCGCGAGCTGCGCGCCCTTGCCGGGGTACAGTTCCACGTTGTGGATAAAGGTACCGACCGGGATGCTGCGGAGCGGGAGCGCGTTGCCGGGCTTGATGTCGGCTTTTTCGCCGCTCATGACGGTGTCGCCGACCTTGAGGCCGTTGGGCGCGACGATATATCTCTTTTCGCCGTCCTCATACTGGACGAGCGCGATATGCGCGGTGCGGTTCGGGTCGTATTCCAGGGTCAGAACCTTCGCGGGCATATCGACCTTGTCGCGCTTAAAATCGATGATGCGGTATTTGCGGCGGTTCTGGCCGCCGCGGTGGCGGACGGTGATCCTGCCGGTGTTGTTCCGTCCGGAATTCACCTTGATCACGTCCAGAAGGCTCTTCTCAGGGGCGACCTTTGAAAGCCCCGAATAATCCGCAACCGACATGTCGCGCCGGCCCGGAGTTGTGGGCTTATAATTTTTAATTGCCATTCTAACGTTTCATCTCCTCATAATTTGTTAGCGGGATTTATGAGAATCCCATACGAAAGGCCGGTTGTTACATCATGCTCTCAAAGAACTCGATCTTCT
This sequence comes from Candidatus Fimivivens faecavium, assembly GCA_018716105.1. GTDB lineage: Bacteria > Bacillota > Clostridia > Oscillospirales > Ruminococcaceae > Fimivivens > Fimivivens faecavium. The sequence continues at coordinate 65,859 of DVKH01000020.1, forward strand.
TGGAATCGGGCTTGATGGTGACAATCGCCTTTTTCCAGGAACGGGTCATTCCGGCGCTCCTGCCCATCCGCTTCATCCTGCCGCGGACATGCATGGTGTTGACGGCCTTGACCTTCGTTCCGGGGAAGAGCTCCTCGACCGCTTTTGCGATTTCGATCTTGTTGCAGCCGGGGGCCACTTCAAAGGTGTACTTACCCTGCTGGATTCCCATCATCGAGCGCTCGCTGATGATCGGGCGGATGACGATGTCCTGTGCGGTTTTCATTTAAGCGTACACCTCCTCGATCTTCGAAACGGCGTCCCTGGTCACGATGAACTTGTCGTGCGCGAGGATGTCGTAGACATTGATGGTGTTGACAAGGCCGGTTTTCACGCCCGGGATGTTGGAAGCGGAGCGGATGAACATATCGTTTTTCTCGCCCGTGACGATCAGCGCCTTTTTGTCGACGCCGAGGGCACCAAGCATCTCGACAACCGTCTTCGTCCGATAGGCGTCGACCTTGATCTCATCGACCACAATCAGGTTGTTCTCCAGGACCTTTGAGGAAAAGACCGACTTGATCGCAAGCCTTTTGAGCTTTTTATTGAGCGTAATGCTGTAGTTGCGGGGCTTCGGGCCGAGCGCGATTCCGCCGTGGGTCCACTGGGGAGCGCGGATCGAACCCTGTCTCGCGTGGCCGGTGCCCTTCTGCTTCCAGGGCTTTCTGCCGCCGCCCCTGACTTCGCTTCTGGTCAGGGTGGACTGGGTGCCCTGTCTCTGGTTCGCAAGATAGCTTTTCACAACCGAGTGCACCGCGGTCTTATTGGGTTCGATGCCAAACACGCCCGCGGAAAGCTCGATCTCTCCGACCTCGGCGCCCGCCATGTTATACACTTTTACCATTGGCATAGTAGTTCCTCCTCCCCTTAAGCCTTCACGCTGTCGGTGATGCAAACCACTCCGCCCTTCGGGCCGGGGATTGCGCCGCGCAGTGCAATCAGGTTGTTTTCCGCGTCAACCTTGACGACTTCAAGGTTCTGTATGGTAACGCTCTCGGCGCCCATATGCCCGGGCATCTTCTTGCCCTTCATGATCCGGGACGGATCAGAGCAGGCGCCCATCGAACCGGCGTGGCGGTGAACCGGGCCGGTGCCGTGGGTTTCCTTGAGCGAGCGGTTGCCGTATCTCTTGATGGTACCGGCGAAGCCTTTGCCCTTGCTGGTGCCGCTGACATCCACCTTGTCGCCGATCGCGAAGGTATCCGCCTTGATGATATCGCCGACATTCAAGGCGGCGATGTCGTCGAGCCGAAACTCGCGCAGCTCTTTTTTCAGCGCGACGTCCGCTTTCTGGAAATGGCCCTTCATCGGCTTTGTCATCCGCTTGTCCGAAACCTCGCCGTAACCGATCTGCACGGATTCATATCCGTCGTTTTCGGCCGTCTTCTTCTGCACGACGACGCACGGACCCGCTTCGATGACCGTCACCGGGATAAAGCTGCCCTTTTCATCAAAGAGCTGGGTCATTCCAAGCTTCTTTCCGATAATACATTTTTGCATAGGTGCTTTCCTCCTTCGGTTATTGGTTGGCCGGACGGCCAACATTACCTTGGCTCGCCCTCAACATGAGGGGCGGGCTCTGCCGCGCGGACGGCGGTTTCGCCGCCGCGGCCTCCTCCTTAATTTAAAGAGGGATGCGCGAAACACGAAATCAGAGCTTGATTTCAATCTCGACGCCTGCGGGAAGCTCCAGCTCACGAAGCGCCTCAACGGTCTTGTTGGAAGGCCGGAGGATGTCGATAAGCCGTTTGTGGGTTCTCATCTCGAACTGCTCGCGGGAATCCTTATATTTGTGCACCGCGCGCAGAATGGTCGTGATCTCCTTGTCGGTGGGGAGCGGGATGGGGCCGGAAACCTTCGCGCCGGTCCGCTTCGCGGTCTCGACGATTTTTTCGGCGGCCGCGTCCACCAGCTGGTGATCGTAACCTCTGACTCGAATCCTGATCTTCTCTTTGACTGCCATTTTTCATCGCCTCCTGATTCATTGTTTTTCGGCGACGTCCTTTTCTGTCCACTGTGCCGTGTGTTTCGCGATAATCCCCTTAAAAAACCGGCCGGGTTTTGTCCCGGACCGGACAGGGGATCCCCGAATCATACGGCCGTCGGATCGCTCCGCCGCGGCGGCGCCGCGGATGGCTGATAGAAAGGTCGCCCGGTTTCAAATCGGACATACTCCGCAGAAATTCCCCGCCAAACGACGGCAACCTCCTGCATCTTCGCATATCTTAGCAGTCACGCAACAACTATATTATCACACGTTTTTGGCCATTGCAAGCAGTTTTTCCTGTTTTGCACGAAATTTTTTGGTTTTTTTATTTTCGGCGGTTCCAACAAATTTTTAACCGGATTTTCTACTTTTCCACTGCCCACAACCGCTGGTGGCAGGATGGGGCTTGCCGGCCCTCAGCCCACTATCCGTTGTGATGGCCGCCCGGCGCACAGCCGGGCGGCCCTGCGTCCCCTGTCCCGAACGCCGTTATACATAATGATATTGATTGCGCTTCGCCGCAAGAAACAGCGCCGTTACGGCAGGGGCCAGAAGCTCCGCCACAACGACCGCAAGCCAGACTCCGTCGATCCCCAGCAGCTCTGGCTGGACAAGGACAACAGTAGTCTCAAAGACCAGCGAACGGAGAAACGAGATTGCGGCGGAAATGCTCCCGTTGTTGAGCGCGGTAAAAACGCCGATGCCCAGACGTTTGCCCTCATGAAGAGGAACGCCAGACAGTACACCCGGAAACCGCGGCAGGTCATCGCAAATCGTTCTGCGTCAAAGCTTGCAAAACCCCCACCATCGGCACGGCAAGCAGTTCGGAAACCAGCGTCAGGACCGCCCCCGCCCCAACCATCAAAACGAGGCTTTTCCAAAACAGGTTTTTCAGTTCGCCGCGATCCCCCGCCCCGAAATGACAGCTGGCCACCGGCGCGCTTGGGATCGAATACCCCATAAAAACCGCCATGAAGATAAAGCTGGCGTACATGATAATTCCAAACGCGGCGACGCCGTCCTCCCCCGCCAGCTTCACCAGCCGGAAGTTATACAAAAGGCTCACGATCGACGTGGAGAGGTTGGAAACCATCTCAGAGGAACCGTTCAAGAAGGTCAGGAGCAGCACTTTGGGATAGAGTTTTGCCCTGGTCAGCCTCAGAATTCTAGGCCGCTTTCGTCTTTCCCTTCCGGTGCGCCCCAAACGAACCGAATTGGGATTGGGAAAACAAAAGGCGCGGCCCAAAAGGGCCGCGCCTAACGTTTCGTCCGTGCTGTTTAAAATGGGATCCGGTTTAGTTCTCCGGGGTGCCACTATTTAAGCAGCACGCTCGCCGTTCCGCTCACCGTCCCGCTCACCGGCGTAAGGGTCCAGGTATAGGTCACAGTAAACGGATTTTGCACCCCGCTCAGATAAGGGAAGCTCACCGTGTTGAAGTCCTTGGATTTGATCACATCGATCTCAAAGTTCACAAAAACCTGATCGGCCGCGGGAACGACATCTCCGGGCGAGAGTTCCGCCTGATAGCCGTTTTTAAAATTGAGGATCAGCTTCGATCCGGCGGGCATCCTGTTGAACTGTTCGAGCACCGAATAGCCCAGGCTCCGCTGCCCCTCGTCCGGAAGGTTGATCATAATAGTTTTGGGTTCAGTTGAATTCATTTCATCGACGGTCTCATCCTCAACGGCTTTTACCGCCAGCGGAACCTGAATCCGGAGATCCGGCCCATAGCCCGCTTCCTCATCGCCAGGCGTAAAGACCTCGGCCGTGATCCGCACTTCACGTTGCTCGCTCTTCGCGTCCGTGATGGTAAAGCTCGATTCCGCCTCGTCCCCGTTGATAAAGTCAGGGGAAAGGGTCGCTTTGATGGTCAGCGCTTTATAATCCTGCCCATCGGTTCCTTGGAAGGTCGTGATACCCTCGTTTTCCAGTTTCAGCGTAGTCTCGCCGGATACCTGAAAGTCAAAGCCGGCCGGGTTCGAGCCGGGCAGCGTGATGACGTAGATATAGGCGGTCTTCTCGCCCTTTTCGTTGAAGCTGAGGGTGACGGGATAACTGATATAGTCCCCATCCCGGTCATACGAAACGGCGCAGACATCCCCCTTCGAGGTTCCCAGAGCGCTCACGCCGTACATAACGCTGAGTTTTCCGGCGTTTTCGGTCTGCAGAAAACGCTCCTCCCGATAGAGCTCCGAAAATTTCACCTCGTCCTCCGCGGCCGACACGGCAAACGGCGCCGCAAGCAGGCAAACGGCCGCCAACAAACTGACCAGTCGTTTCATATCCATTCTCCTTTTCCGGTTATCGCTTGGGTTTTCAAACTGCTTTACCAATATTGTACTACGCCTTTCCAGCGCTGTCATCCAATTTCACCAAAAATTTAGAAACTGTTTTACTTTCCCTACTTTTCCTTCCAGCTTGCCCCGCCGTTTCCAAGATCTTACCCCCTTTCGGCGCCCCAAAAATAGATCCCGGCGGAGCGCTTTTCCGCCGGGATCCGTTCGCTTTTACTGGGAGATTCCGCTTTTCAGCTCAAATTCAATCGCGTCTATCAGCGTCTGCGCCGCCTTGGTGGCGGAGAGTTGATCGGCCATGATCTCGTTTCTGACCGCCTCCATGCATTTGACGACATTCGGGTTTGTGACGATCGAATTGCGGATGTGCTCCTCCGCCATCTGCCACACCCAGGTGAGTGTCTGCTGCTGGCGGCGCCCGAGAAGGGTGCCAGACTTTTCCATCTGGCTCATAAAGTCCATGACGACATCCCAGATTTCGCTGATGCCCTCGCCAGTCAGCGCCGAGCAGGTATAGGCTTTGGTTGTCCAGCCCTCGGTTGCAGGCCGGAGGTAGTGAAGGACCTGCTCATATTCCGATCGCGCCACCATCGCTTTCCGTTTGTTGTCTCCGTCCGCTTTGTTCACGAGGATTGCGTCGGCCGTCTCGATGACGCCCTTTTTGATCCCCTGAAGGTCGTCGCCCGCGCCGGTCAGCGCGATGACAAGGAAAAAGTCGACCATCGAGCGGACCGTCGTCTCGGACTGTCCCACGCCGACCGTCTCCACAAGAATCGTGTCAAAACCCGCCGCCTCGCAGAGAAGCAGCGTCTCGCGGCTCTTGCGGGTCACGCCGCCGAGCGTCCCGCCCGAAGGGGAAGGACGGATAAATGCGTTCGGCTGCTTGACAAGCTGTTCCATTCTCGTCTTGTCGCCGAGGATGCTTCCGCCCGAGACATGGCTCGACGGGTCGACCGCGAGCACCGCGATCTTCTTGCCGCGGTCGCAGAGGAGGTTGCCAAGCGCCTCGATAAAGGTGCTCTTTCCCGCGCCCGGAACGCCGGTGATCCCAACCCGGACTGCCTTCCCAGTATAGGGAAGGATCTTCTGGATAATCTCCTGCCCAAGTTCAAAATGCTTCGGCGCGTTCGATTCGATCAGCGTGATCGCCCGCGCAAGAATCATCCGGTCGCAGGCAAGGATGCCCTTTACATATTCGTCCACCGAAAGCTCCCGGCGCCGGATCGCTGGAACCGCCTTCGCCTTCGCTTTCCGAAGCGCCTCTTCATCGATGCCGGTCATGACCTGACAGGCAAATTCATCTCCCGCACATTCGGGGGTCCAGTCCGGCTTATAGGTATCATATCCCATCGCAAACATCTCCTATCTGCCGCGGTCGGCACACCTTCTACCTGCGCCGTTCCGCCGCCTTCTGCAGTCAGTCGTGCGGCTGTCTTATGTGCTCCTGCCGCCAGGGGCGCGGTCAGCCCGCCGTTTGTTTCATTGTACACGATAACCTTTTGAAAAACAAGGCTCTTTGTCTTGCCCCAGAAACAAATTGGCTGTTTCCACCAGGCTTCCGCGCCCTAATTCCGTCAAAGCTTCCCGCCTGTGATAGAGTTTGACTATCACGAATCCCACGCAAGAGGCGGAAGAGATGGAACGGCTGCCGCTACTGATTCTGTTGGCCCTGAGGATCCTCCTGATCTGGAAGTCGGAATGGTTTGCAAATTTGAATCTTTCTTTCCATAAAAAGCGGAGAGCCGTCAGAATCCTGCCTCGCCGTCCGCCCGAACGGTGGACTTTGTCTTTTGATTTGCCCGCTCCTGTTCGCGGCCCGTCTTCTTTCACAGAAGCTTACTTGATTGTGCCGCTGTGGTTAAAAAGACGGGCGTGCCTTTTGGCACGCCCGTCTGATTTTCTGCCGTTTGCGTTCGGCCTCTTATGCGCCGAGACGCTTGTTGAGTTCGATCAGCATCTCCTTCGCACACTCCGGAATGATGGAGCCCGGTCCAAAGATGCAGGTTGCGCCGTGCTCATAGAGGAATTCATAGTCCTGCGCCGGAATGACGCCGCCGGCAATGATCATGATATCCTCTCTTCCGCGCTTCTTGAGTTCTTCAACCAGCTGCGGGAGAAGGGTCTTGTGTCCGGCCGCCAGCGAGGACATGCCGACGATATGTACATCGTTGTCCACCGCGTCCTGAGCGGTCTCGGCCGGGGTCTGGAACAGCGGACCCACGTCAACGTCAAAGCCCATGTCGGCGTAAGCGGTCGCGACAACCTTCGCGCCGCGGTCGTGGCCGTCCTGGCCCATCTTGGCGATAAGGATACGCGGACGGCGTCCTTCTCTCTTCTCAAACTCGTCGGTCATCTTGCGGACCTCTGCGATGGTGTCGTCCTGACCAAATTCGGAGCTGTAAACGCCCGAGATCGAACGGATTACCGCCTTATGGCGTCCGCAAACTTTCTCAACGGCCATTGAAATCTCTCCTAAGCTGGCTCTCGCTCTCGCGGCTTCGACGGCGAGTTCGAGGAGGTTGCCCTCTCCGGTCTCCATCGACTTGGTGATCGCATTGAGCCACTTGTCAACTTCTTCCTGGTTCCGGTTCGCGCGGAGCTTCTCGAGTCTCGCAATCTGCGCCTGGCGGACCGCGGTGTTGTCAACTTCAAGGATGTCGATCGCGTCTTCATGATCGAGCTTGAGATAATTCAGGCCGACGATCTTCTCGTTGCCGGAATCGATGTGCGCCTGACGGCGGGCGGCGGCCTCTTCGATTCTCATCTTCGGGAGGCCGGTTTCGATCGCCTTCGACATGCCGCCGAGCTCCTCGACTTCCTGGATATGACCCCAGGCGCGGCGGACGAGTTCGTCGGTGAGCGCCTCGACATAGTAGGAACCGCCCCACGGATCGATGACCTTGCAGACCTTGGTCTCGTCCTGGATGTAGAGCTGGGTATTTCTCGCAATACGGGCGGAGAAGTCGGTCGGCAGCGCGATCGCTTCGTCCAGCGCGTTGGTGTGCAGCGACTGGGTGTGGCCGAGGGCGGCGCCCATAGCCTCCATGCAGGTACGCGCAACGTTGTTGAACGGATCCTGCGCGGTCAGCGACCAGCCCGAGGTCTGGGAGTGGGTGCGCAGCGCCATAGATTTTGCGAGCTTCGGATCATACTGATGCACGATCTTCGCCCAGAGCATTCTCGCGGCGCGCATCTTCGCGACTTCCATAAAGTAGTTCTTGCCGATCGCCCAGAAGAACGAGAGACGCGGCGCAAACTGGTCGATGGTCAGGCCGCTCTTGAGGCCCGTCCGGATGTACTCCCAGCCGTCGGCCAGGGTGTAGCCCATTTCGATGTCGGCGGTAGCGCCGGCCTCCTGCATGTGATAGCCGGAGATCGAGATGGAGTTGAACTTGGGCATGTTCTGGGAGGTGTAGGCGAAAATATCGCCGATGATCCTCATCGAAGCCGCAGGCGGATAGATATAGGTGTTACGGACCATGAACTCCTTGAGGATGTCGTTCTGGATGGTGCCGGCGAGAACCTTCTTGTCCACTCCCTGCTCCTCGGCGGCGACGATGTAGAACGCCATGATCGGGAGAACCGCGCCGTTCATCGTCATCGAAACCGACATCTGATCGAGCGGAATGCCCGAGAAGAGGATCTCCATATCGAGGATCGAGTCAACCGCAACGCCCGCCTTGCCGACGTCGCCGACGACGCGCGGATGATCGGAGTCATAACCGCGGTGGGTCGCCAGGTCAAACGCGATCGAAAGGCCCTTCTGGCCGGCGGCGAGGTTTCTTCTGTAGAATGCGTTGGACTCCTCCGCGGTGGAGAAGCCCGCGTACTGGCGGACGGTCCACGGACGGGTCACATACATGGTCGGGTACGGTCCGCGCAGGAAAGGCGGGACACCGGCCATATACGGCAGATGGGTGGCGTTTTTGTCATCCTCGGCGGTGTAGAGAGGCTGAACGTCAATCTGCTCCATTGTCCGCTCGAGAAGTTCGGAAAGGGGCTTGCCAGTTTCCTTTTCAACCTTGGCCTGCCACTGGGCTTTTGCGGTGGCTTTATCTACAGCCGGATCCTGGAACTGGATTTTCGAAAAATCAGGTTTCGTATACATTAGCGGATCCCCCTTGCTCTCTGAATATTGCTCAGGATATCATAGCAGTTCGCCTTCACATGGATGAACTCATCCACACCCGCGTCAAGATAGCTCTGCTTGAACTCGGGAGCGGGGGCGCCTGCGAGCATAACGGTCATTTCGGGGCGCGCGGCCTTGATCGCCTTGGCGAGCGGGGGCACAAGCTCCGGATAGGTGGCGTCGGTCGAACAGATTACCGCGACCGGTGCGCCGGAATCGACGGCGGCCTTCGCAGCCTCTTCAACCGTCTTGAATCCGTCGTTTCTCAGCATGTTGAAATGTCCGACCTCAAAGAATCCGCAGGCGAAGTCAGCTCTCGCCTTGTGCTGCGGGATCGGGCCCATGTTCGCCAGGAAGATATCGACGGTCTTGCCGGTTTCGGCCTCGTACTTTTCGGTCTTTGCGCGCAGCTCTTCAAACCGTTCGGTCCAGCGGTGCGCCTCAATCGGAGCCACCGTCTCAACGGCGGGTTTGTCGCAGGCGGGCGCAACCTTAAGAGGCTCGCGCTCAAGCTTCTTCTCGGTCATGTTGGCATACATGTTGTTGCCCACCGCGCGGTCGGAACGCTTGGCAAGGTTCGCAAACCGGCTTTCAAGGGTCTTAGCAATCTCCGCCTGAAGGGCGCCGGCCTTGAGAGCCGCCACAATGCCGCCCTCGGCCTCGAGTTTCTGGAACTTCTCCCAGACGGCCTTTGCGACCTCGGCGGTCAGGGTTTCGACATACCAGGAGCCGCCCGCAGGATCAATCGGCTCGAGCAGGTTGAACTCCTCCTGCAGCATGACCTGGATGTTTCTCGCAATTCTCTTGGTGGTGTCGTCCGGCGCGCCGATCGCCGCGTCGAGCGGGAGAACCTCCATCGCGTTCACGCCGCCGACAACGCCCGAAAACGCCTGGGTGGTCGCGCGGAGGATGTTGACATAGGGATCATAGACAGTCTGAGTAAACTCGGAGGTCTTCGCGAAGACGTCGATCTTCTGCGCTTCCTTGTCCGCGCCGAACGCTCCGGCCATCTGCGCAAACACAACTCTCGAAGCGCGAAGCTTTGCGATCTCCATGAAGAAGTTGGCGCCGAGCGAATAGGCGATGCGGATGCTTCCCGCAGCCGCGTCGGCCGAAACGCCGCGCTTCATCAATTCTTCCATGTAAAGGGCTGCGGTGGAAAGGCAGGCCGCAACTTCGTCGACCGCGCTTGCGCCGCCGTTGGCATAGACATTGCCGTCAACCAGGACGGTCCGAAGGCCCGGGGCCTTCTCGGCTGCGAATTTCACCGCCTCGGCGAGGCTGTCATATGCGTCGGAAAGCGATACGCAGAGCTTTCCGGTCGCGGCAAGCGTGCCGACCGGATCAGCGCCCACCATGCCCCGCATTGCCTTGAGGTCAAGCCCGGCCTCTTCCATCAGCTTGAGGGTACCCGCAGCGCAGTCGCAGCTCACATGCAGACGCGCCGCCGACAGATCGACGCCGGCGAACAGCGCCTTCATGTCCTCGGCATTCTTCACTTCGGTGCCGCCCGCACCGATTTTGACGTTGACAGCGTCGGCGCCTTTTTCCAGCTCATGCAGGATCTGCTTGTTCGCTTCTTTGGGGCAGACATGGCGAACCGCCTGCGCGATCGCCCATGGCTCGGCCAGATAGCCGCTCGCAGTCGTGCTTCTGAGGAAGTCTGCCGCTCCCGGGAAGGACTCCGCCATGTTGATCTTCTCGACGTCGGCCTTCGTGTAGATCGGCTCGAGGGTGATCCCTTCATAGGTCGGGGTCTTGAGCTTCTTGTCGAAGTCGCCGCCCTTGAGGGAGTCCACCGCCTCCTTTTTCCAGGCCTCGTACGAGGTCGGCTCGAATTCCGCGAAAGAAACGGCGGGGAATGCTTTTTCTTTCTCCATGTTCAGCTTCCTTTCTATGTATGATCACAAAACGGACGTGATTTTCCGGCGAAACCGACCGGGGCAGACAAAGATACCCGCAAAAAAGCCGCCCCTGTTTCGAAAGGGCGACTTTGCATTACAGTCGTCTCGCTGCGGCCGGCGGATGTGAGCTGGAAGGCGGGAATAAGACATCCTCCGCGGCGCGTTGGCGACGCATAACGCAAAATCCCCTCCCTGTCGTTCGCAGGTAAAATCGGTAATTGTTGTACAGGCAGTTCTCCTGGCTCTGATTCATCGCAACGCCAACGCCTTCCGGGAAACAGCGTCCCGTGGCAATCGAAATGGCGTGCTCCTCATTACAGTGGCGAGACCGCGCCGAATTTACATCGGACTTTTCTTTTCAGCGGGGCAATCCCCGCACCTGCACCCATTTTTCAGTTTTTGATGATACAGGTTTAGTATAAACTCGTTTCCTTTGGTTGTCAATGAACCCCCGCACAATCTTCCGCTTCTCCCAGGTTTTTTAGCCAAATCCGCAAAAACTGAGGGTCTTTTATATCTAAAATAATGCAACTTTTTTAGGATCTTTGATCAATTATCTCTTTTATATGTAAATCAGCTTCTAAAAATTAACTACGGGGGATTCTCTCTACAATTAAGACATATAGGGCATAAGTTTAAAGACGCGATCGTCTATTGTTCCAAAGAACTCCTCAACGGCCGCCAGACGCGCCCCAACGGACTGGCAGCCCGCTCCGGGGCTGACCCCTGCGCCGTTACAGCATGCCCGGCCCGGCAGGATCTTTGGGTTGTCGCCGTTAAAAACGCTGTGAAAGGCTCGGGATTCCGGTTCCGGAGTTTTTTCGGCCATCCTGATTCAGAACCTGGAACGGGAGGCCCATTAACACGCATCAGCGCGCGGCATAAGCCGTCCTGGGCGCTTTTTGTCGTTGTTCACGGCTTAAGCCGCCCGATGCGCCGCCGCCCGGCATGGCCCAAGCAGGGGGCTTGGGCTAAGACGCGATTTCCTTTTCTGCCAATTCGTAACACGAAAGCGGTATTATTGCATTTGGAAGCCGTCCCGGCCCGAATATAAGGCCGGTCCCCGCCTGCCGGCGGCGGCGCCCTGAAACGGCCGGCGCCGGCAGGCCAAACAGTTCATACAAAAAAGAATAGCCGCGTTGCGGCTATTCTTTTTTGTTATTCTCTCCCACCGGAAGCCGGACGGTGATCTCGGTCCCGGCCCCCGGCTCGCTCTCCAGCGAAATCTTCCCGCCGTGGTATTCGACGATGTGCTTGACGATCGAAAGCCCCAGACCGGTTCCGCCCGACTGTTTCGACCGGCTCTTGTCCACGCGGTAAAACCGCTCGAAGATGCGTTCCTGGTGCTCCCGCCCGATGCCGATGCCGTTGTCCCGGACAGTCAGCACCGCTTCTCCGTCCTCCTGGCGGACCAGAATTTCCACCGTTCCGCCCGGCCGGTTGTATTTCATCGCGTTCTCCGCGAGGTTGGCCACCAGTTCGTCCATCATCCGCCGCATCGCTCTGAGCATCACCGGGCCGTCGGCGTCGACAGTCAGCGCAACGTCTTTTTCCCGCGCCATCGGCCCAAGCCGCGACGCCGCCTCGCGCACGACCGCCGCGAGGTCCAGCGTCTCCGCCGCTGCGCCGGGGGAAAGCTCCTCGATCTGCGACAGGCGCATGATGTCGCCGATCAGCCCGATCAGCCGCCCCGCTTCCCGGTGGATGAACCCCGCGAATTTTCGCACGTCAGCTTCAGAAGAGGCCATCCCGTTTTCAATCATCTCGGCGAAGCCGTTGATCGAAGTCAGCGGGGTTTTGAGCTCGTGCGAGACATTCGCCGAAAACTCCCGCCTGACCTGTTCGGCGCGCTTCTGCGCGGTCACGTCGACCAGCAGGATCACCGCGCCGCTGAGCTTCCCATCCTGAATCGCGGGGTGAACGGCGGCGCTCACCTCGCAGCCCCCTCTCGTCCGAAACGGCGCGTCGCGATCCAAAAGCGAGTGGAACGCATCCTCCACCGCCTGATTGAGAACCGGATTGCGGCTGACCGAAAGAAGGCTCTGTCCGCGCCAGTCCCCCTCCCGCGACCCAAGCATCGAAAGTGCGGCCGGGTTCACAGAAAGAATATTCTTCTCCGCGTCGATCAGCACAAGCCCTTCCTTCATCTGGCCGATAATCTGGTCGAAGCTGTCCCGCTCCTTTCGAAGAAGCCTCAGGTGCGCGCGGATTTCGTCCCGCTGTTCCCCGATCCTCTGGAAAAACGGCTCGAGTTCCTCATAGGGCGGGGCCGCGTTCTCATCCGCCGCCCCCCCTTCCAAAAGGGCGGCCGCCGCGCCGTTCAGCGGCGCGATCAGGCGCCGGGTCAGCCATTTTGACACCAGCAGGCCCCCCGCCAGCAGCAGCGCCACAATCAGCAGCATCAGCGGGAGCACGTTTAGGAACACCGTCGTGATGCTGTCAAGGTTTCGCGCCACCCGGAGGACCGACCCGTCGGCCAGCCGGACCGCGCAGTAAAAGGTGTCCTTTCCAACCGTGTCCGACTGCCGGACCGCCTCGCCGAAGCCGGTCTGGAACGCCCCGGCGATCTCCTCGCGGCCGAGATGGTTTTCCATAGCCGCCGGGTTCGACTGCGAATCAAACCGGACCTGTCCGTCGGGCGAGACCACCGTCAGCCGGAGCGACTTGTCGCTCACCCCGCCCGCAAGCGCTTCGAGATACGTTTCGCTTCCCGCTTCGTCCTGGTTGATCGCCCTCGACAGCAGCTCGGCCTCGGTCCTGAGCTGTTCCCGGGCCTGCGCGGTGAAAAGCTGGTAGAACGCCGAAAGGGTCAGCAGCGCCGTCACCAGCGTGATCACCGTGCCGACAAGCGACAGCGATGCGAAAATCCGTTTTTTCATCCCCGTTTCCGCCTCTCTGGTCACTGGTCCCCGGCTTTATAGCCGACGCCCCGCACCGTTCTGATAATCGCCCCGCCCTTCCCCAGCTTCTGCCGGAGGGTGCGGATGTGCATGTCGATGGTCCTCGATTCGCCCTCGAAATCGAACCCCCAGACCGACGACATCAGCCGGTCCCGGGTGAGGACAATGCCGGCGTTCTTAAGGAGGAACGCCAAAAGCTCAAACTCCTTGTGGGTCAGGCTGACCTCTTCCCCGCCGCTCGTAACGATATGCCGTTCCTCGTCGAGTGTCACCGGCCCGAGGGCGAGCGCCCGTCCGGAGGACTGCCTCCCAGCCCGGCGCAGGAGCGCCCGCACCCGGCTGATCAGCTCCATCACCCCGAACGGCTTGGTCACATAGTCGTCGGCCCCAAGGTCGAGGCCCTTCACCTTGTCGTACTCGGCGGATTTCGCCGTCAGAAGAATCACCGGCGTATCCCGGCGCCGCGCGTCGCGCCGAAGCTTCGAGAGGATCGAAAGCCCGTCTTCCCCCGGGAGCATGATGTCGAGGATGACCAGATCCGGCGCGGTTTGAGAAAGCGACTGCCAGAATTCCCGGCTCCGCTCAAAGCCCCGCGCCTCAAATCCGCTGGAGTCCAGCGCATAGAGCACCAGCTCCCGGATGCTCTCGTCATCCTCCACCACATCGATCAGCGCCATCTTCCCGTCCTCCTTTCGAAGCAGCCTTTGGATTTTGCATTCTTTAATCCTTCGGATGATGTCCTGTGATCGAAAAGATAACCCACTCCGCGAGGTTTACGGCGTGGTCGCCAATGCGTTCGAAGTATTTGGCCACCATCAAGAGGTCCATCGCCTGCTCGCCGTTTTGCGCGTCCTCGCGGATGAGCCGGACAAGATCGTCCCGCACCACGCAGAACAGCCGGTCCACCTCGTCGTCCATGCGGACGATCTCCCCCGCAAGGGCGAGATCCCCCGAGACGAACGCATCGATGCTCTGGCGGACCATTTTGGATGAGGCCGCCGCCATCTGCGGGATATGGACCATCTTCTTGATATAGGGCCTCCCCGTAAGCCGGAGCGTTATCTCCGAGATATCCGCCGCCTGATCCCCGATCCGCTCCATGTCGGTTATCATCTTAAGCGACGCCGAGATGAGCCGCAGATCGGCCGCCACCGGCTGCTGCTGCAAAAGGAGCTTCAGGCACAGATGTTCGATCGCGCGCTCTTTTTCGTTGATCTCCTGGTCAAAAGCGACCGCCCGCCGCGCCGCCGCCGCGTCCTGGTTCCGGAGCGCCAGCACCGCGAGCTCAATGGCCCGTTCGATGAGTCCTCCCATCTCGAGGAGGCTGTTTTTGAGCGATTCCAGCTCCTGTTCAAACCGGTTCCTCATGCCCGCCTTCCTTTCTGCCGCTTCACCCAAACCGCCCGGTGATATAATCCTCGGTGCGTTTGTCCTGCGGGGTGGAGAAGAGGGTTTCGGTGCGCCCGCACTCGACAATCTCACCCATCAGGAAAAACGCTGTCCGGTCGGAAATCCGGGTGGCCTGCTGCATGTTGTGGGTCACGATCACAATGGTATACCGCTTTTTGAGTTCCTGCGTCAGATCCTCGATCCTGCTGGTCGAGATCGGGTCGAGCGCGCTGGTCGGTTCGTCCATTAAAAGGACGTCCGGATCGACGCTCAAAGCCCTGGCGATGCAGAGCCGCTGCTGCTGCCCGCCCGAAAGCCCGAGCGCCGAACTCCTCAGCCGGTCCTTGACCTCATCCCAGATCGCCGCCCGGCGGAGGCTGTCCTCGACAATCGTCGCAAGGTCCGCCCGGTTCCGGATGCCGTGGGTCCTCGGCCCGAACGCGATATTGTCGAAGATGCTCATCGGGAACGGGTTCGGCTTCTGGAACACCATCCCCACCCTTTTGCGGAGAAGGCTTGTGTCCATATTATAGTAAATATCCTCTCCGTCCAGCAAGACCTCCCCGGTGATTTTGCACCCGTCGACGAGGTCGTTCATCCTGTTGAGCGTTTTGAGCAGGGTCGATTTCCCGCACCCGGAAGGGCCGATAAACGCCATGATCTCCTTCTCCGGGATCGAGAGATTGACGTTTTTCAGCGCCTGGAATTTTCCGTACCAGAGGTTGAGATCGTTGATTCCAATTTTCTCTTCCGCCGCCATCCGCTTCACCCCTTCGTGAGTTTTTTGGCCGCAAGGCCAGAGAGCGCGTTCAGCAGGAACACCACCCCGAGCAGCACAACCGCCGTCGCATAGGACTGCCCGGTATAAAGCCCTTCGTTGGAGAGCACATACATGTGGATCGCGAGCGTTCTCCCCGACGCGAAGACGTCCGGCGGGATCTGTGCGACGGTGCCCGCGGTATAGATCAGCGCCGCCGTCTCACCGACAATCCGCCCGATCGAGAGGATGACCCCCGCGAGGATGCCCGGCGCCGCCGACGGCAGGACGATCGCGAACACCGTCCTAAGCCGCCCCGCCCCAAGGCCGAAGCTCGCCTCCCGATAGCTGTCCGGCACCGAGAGGAGCGCCTCCTCGGTCGAGCGGACGATCAGCGGCAGGATCATGATCGAGAGGGTGAGCGTCCCGGCGAGAAGCGAGTATCCCCACCCGAGCGCGGTCACGAAGAACAGCATTCCAAAGAGGCCGTAGACGATCGACGGGATGCCCGAAAGCGTCTCGGTCGCAAGGCGGACTGCCTCCACCGCCCTGCTCCCGCGCTTTGCGTATTCTACGAGATAAACCGCACAGAGGATGCCGACCGGCGCGGAGACGGCTAGCGCGAGCGCCGTGGCGTAGAAGGTCGTCACCAGCGCCGGGAACAGCGATACGTTGATCGAGTTGTAGGTGAACTCAAACAGCGACGGCTTTAAAAACGCAATCCCGTTCGAGACGATATGCCAGATGATAAACAGCAGCATGGACACGGTAAACAGCGCCGCCGCCAGCACCAGAACCAGCACCAGAAAGGAACCCGGATGGCGCAGCGCGCTCCTGAGGCGCGCAAAAGCTCCGGTCCGGTTGATCGGGCGCGCCGGCGCGCCACCCGCGCGTTGGCCGCCTTTTTCTTTCAGCTCCATTGATTTGGCTCCTTTCCCCAGAAGGGCTTTCTTCTTCCCATGCCTGCGCGCGCCGGCACAGCGCCGGGAACAGGAAGCGGCCTTATTTCTGCTTTTTCTTCAAAACCGCGAACGCAAGGTTGATCAGCAGGATGAAGAAGA
Organism: Candidatus Fimivivens faecavium; assembly: GCA_018716105.1. Taxonomy (GTDB): domain Bacteria; phylum Bacillota; class Clostridia; order Oscillospirales; family Ruminococcaceae; genus Fimivivens; species Fimivivens faecavium. Next base: position 82,320 of record DVKH01000020.1, read on the forward strand.
ACAGCACCGCGCCGGTTGCAATCAGCGCTTCCCTGTGGAGGTCGGCGGCATAGCCCATCTCCATGACGATGTTCGACGTCAGCGTCCGGATCCCTTTGAAGATCCCTTTTGGCATTCTCGCCTGGTTGCCCGCCACCATGATCACCGCCATCGTCTCGCCGATCGCCCGCCCGATGCCCAGCACAACCGCCGCGAGGATGCCGGACTTCGCCGCCGGGAGCACTGCGCAGAACACGCTCCGCTCATGGGTCGCCCCCAGCGCGAGGGCTCCCTCATAATAGCTGTCCGGCACCGCGCGGATCGCCGCCTCGCTGATCCCGATCACCGTCGGCAGGATCATGATCCCCAGCAGCAGCGAGGCGGTCAGGATGCTGTTCCCGTCCCCGCCGAACCGCGCCGAAAAGGTGTCCCGCACCAGCGGCACCAGCACCATCACCCCGAAAAAGCCGTAGACGATTGACGGAATCCCCGCCAGCAGCTCCGTCACAGGTTTGAGCACCCGATAGGCCGGCTTCGGACAGAAATACGCGAGAAACACCGCGGTCAGAAGCCCGACCGGCACCCCGACGAGGATCGCCCCGCCGGTCACCATCAGGCTTCCGAGAATCATCGGCAGAATCCCAAACGATGGCGGAACGTCGGTCGGCTTCCACCGGGTCCCGGTGAGGAATTCCAAAAGGCCGATCTCCCGCAGCGCCGGAACCGCGTTCGCAAAGACGAACAGGCTGATCAGCGCGACCGAGAGCACCGCCGTCAGCGCGCAGAGAAAGAAGAACGCCTCCGCCCCTTTTTCGATCCACTTGTGACGGTTCATGAAAGCTCCTTCCCCGGCCGTCCGGCCGTCGTTTGGCTTGGTTTTGTCCGCCGTTTCCGGGCGGCGGCCCCATATGGTTCGAAACCTTACCCCGGCGCCGGGCCGGAGTTGTTTTCTCCTCTTTCAGTCCACGGTTCCCCCGCTCCGCCCCGAAGGGCGGGCGGCAGCGCGCCGCCCGCCCTTCGGTTTTTGTGAGTTAGAGGAAGGAATTGTTTAGGGGACATATGTAAAAGGCTTTGTCCTATGCGGTCCGGGCAGCGAAGTTAATTCTCCGCCGTCACCTCAGACCACTTCGTGATCTCTCCGACGTAGATCCCCTTTACCATCTCGGCCGAAATGTCGTCGATCGGGTTTTCAGGGCTGACCACCACCGCGACCCCATCGATCGCGATCTGGGTTGCGGTCAGTTCGGCAAGCTCGCTCTCTTTGAGTTCGCGCGAAGCCATCCCGATGTCGCAGATGCCGTCGATCGCGGCCTGCATGCCGGCGGTGGAGTCGGAGGTCTGAATTTCAATCTCCGCGTTGGGATTCTGGACCTGGTACGCTTCCTTGAGCTTTTCCATCACCGGGGAAACCGACGAGGAACCCGCGATGACGACCTTTCCGGCAGGTTTCGATCCTGCATAGCTCGCCGCTGCGTCATCGACCGGAACACAGCTGCCGGCGACAACCTCCTGCCCCTCTTTGGAGAGGATGAACGCGATAAAGTCCGCGGCGGCTTCGCTCGGGGCTCCCTTGGTCGCAATGTTGAACGGGCGGGCAATCTTGTATTCGCCGCTCTTGATGGTTTCGGTGCCCGCGGCGGCCCCGTCCACCTTGAGGGCCTTGACCGAATCGTTCAGCGAGCCGACCGAAACATAGCCGATCGCGGTTTCATTCCCGGCGACCTGGCTGAGCATGACGTCGGTTTTATTCGCGATGACCGCTTCCTCTGTAGTGCGGTCGGTCTTGTTTCCGTCCGCATCCTTTTCCTCGATGCCGAACAGCTCGACAAACGCGCCGCGGGTGCCGGAGCCATCCTCGCGGGAGACCACCATAATCTCGCGGTTGGCGTCAAAGCCTGCCGGCGCCGCCGATTCCTGGGAAGGGGCCGCCGAGCCGCCGTACGACGCAGCCGTGCTGGACGAGGAGCCCGCTCCGCCCTGGCATCCCGCCATCACTGCGGCCGCGAGAAGGGCCGAGAGCAGTTTGAAATTCGTTTTCAATGGTTAAACCACCTTTCAAATTCTTCTTCATTGCCGTCTGGCTGCCCTTATCATACGGCCGTTTTGTAAAACGTCCTCTCCCCGTTTTGTAAAAACGCGGTAAAATCGCCCCGTTCCAAAAGCGTCGCAGTTCCCGCGGAAACGCTCTTTCCCTTCCCGCGTTTTTCCTGTAAAATAGAATTGTAAAATCGCCCCGCGAAAGGAGCGCAACGATGAAACTGATATCCTGGAACGTCAACGGCCTTCGGGCCTGCCTGGGGAAGGGCTTCCCCGATTTCTTCCGCGAGGCGGACGCCGACCTGTTCTGCATACAGGAGACCAAGCTCCAGCCCGAGCAGGCCGGGTTCTCCCCGCCAGGCTACCGCGCGTTTTGGAACAGCGCCGTCAAAAAAGGCTATTCCGGCACCGCCGTTTTTTCAAAGGAGGAGCCGCTGTCGGTCACATTCGGGATCGGCCTCGCCGAACACGATCAGGAGGGCCGGGTAATCACCGCCGAGCTGGACCGCTTTTACCTGGTCAACGTCTACGCCCCAAACTCCCAGCGCGACCTCGCCCGCCTCTCCTACCGGATGGCGTGGGAGGACGCATTCCGCGCCTATCTTCTCTCGCTCGACGCGAAAAAGCCGGTGGTCGTCTGCGGGGATTTTAACGTCGCCCACACCGAAATCGATCTCAAAAACCCGAAGTCCAACCGGAAGAACGCGGGCTTCACGCCCGAGGAGCGCGCGAAATTTACCGAGCTGCTCGCGTCGGGCTTTGTCGATTCATTCCGCTTCCAGCACCCGGGCCTCACCGGCGCCTACACCTGGTGGTCCTATATGTACAACGCCCGGGCGAACAACGCGGGATGGCGGATCGATTACTTCCTCACGTCCAGCCGGCTCCGGGACGACATCCGCGAAACAACGATCTACCCGGACGTCCTCGGAAGCGACCACTGTCCGGTCGGGCTCGTCCTGTTCGAACGTCAGGCGTGATGTCCCGCGAGGACGGAGGGAGCCGGTCCCCGCCGTTTCGCCGCCAAAGCCGGAAAGCCCATGTTTCCCATCCCAAGCCCGAAACAAGGCCCGGAAATCCAATGGATTTCCGGGCCTTGTCTGCCGCATGCGCCGTCAACCGAGGACCAGCGAGGATACCCCCACATTTTTCAGCAGAATCTTCGGGCGGCAGCGGCAGTCGTTTCCGGTAAAGACCGACGGATAGCACCTGAGATAATACCTCCCGTCCGCCGGGACCTCAAACCGGAAGCTCCCGCAGCAAGGTACAACAGCCCTCGCGACCGGCCAGCGCGCCTTTCCCTGCACCCGATAGAGCCGCACCTCCCAGAGATGCGGAAGGCACCGTGCAATACAGCATCCCACACAGCAGCAGATGCATTCGCAGATACATCCGCTGATCAGCCCCGGCGTCGTCGGGCATTCGGGACAGGGCGGGCACAAAGGGCAGGGCGGGCACTCGGGGATGCCTGAAACCGGCGGCTCAGGCCGCGGCGGTTCGGGCCGCGGGGCTTCCGGGTTGCCGGGCGCCGGCTCCGCCGGACGCGGCGGCAAAACTTCCGGATTCCCGGGCGTCGGCTCCGCCGGACGCGGCGGTTCGGGCCGCGCGGCTTCCGGAATGCCCATCGTCGGCTCCACCGGCTGCAGCGGCCGCGCCTGCGGAAGCGCCGGTTTGACAACATTGTCAGGCAGAACCGCTTCAGAATCGGTCCTTACAACCGCTGAAAACGGATACCAGTGAAACTCAAATCCGCTTCCCTCTTCGACATGGAAGGAACTGAGTACAACGTTTCCGTTGATGTTTCCGCCCGTTTTATGGGCGTTTAGGGTCATCTGCGGCGCGAGCACGCTTCCCCAGATGCCGGCTGGAACGTCCATTGTCAGCGTCTGCGCGTCTTCAAAGAGATAAAGCGTCCGCTCCGCGGTCGACGCGCGTCCCCAGATTCCAAACTGCACCCGCGCGGAAGGGCCGGTCCGCACCTTTACAATCGCGGCGCTCCCGTCCGGGATTTCAAGCCGCATCTGTTTCGAAAGGTTTCCGCCCTCTTTGGAAACGTCGATCAGGAAAACGTTCTGCTTCGGGTCCTTCCCGCGGAGAACCCACTCCCCATTGCCGTCTGCTGTCTCGCCGTTGACCGGCAGGGCGAGCAGCCGCTCCCTCTGTCCCCGAAGCGAAACCTGAGCGTCGGAGAAAAAAGCCTCCAGATCGGCGCCAATCCGCTCCGCGGGAATCCAGCGCGGCACGTCATAGCTCGAGATCACAAAATGGTTCTGATATTCCGCTGGAATCCAGTACCGGCTTCCGTTCGAATTCGCGTAGAGTTCGGCCAGCACCGCCGCCTGGTCCGGCGCGCCGCTTTTGCCGATCAGATAGGAACTCCCCACCCCGACAGAAACCGGACCGCCCACCACCACATGGCCGATCACGTTGAAAGGCCCTGCGGCGGACAGGGTCCCTCCGATGAGGCATCGCACAAGATCGGGCGAATAACCGGTTCCATTCCGGTTGCCGCCGCGGCCGAACGCGATGGAGGTTCCGCGGTAGCTGGTGAAGTTCCCCCCCACCGCCATCGCGCCCTCCACGTCGACGATGTCGTCCCCGTCCTGCATCGCCATCACATTAAATCTGGCGGCCGCGCCGAATGGCTGCCCCTCAACGTCAAACCACCGGATGTCTTCGTACGGTATCCCCGCGGTCCCCGCGGCCGCCGGATTCCCGGCCGCGCTCGCCGCCGTATTCCTGCTTTCCATAGGCGGGCCCTCCCTCGCGCCAAAACAATTTCACTGTTCCAGCTTATTCCGGCGCCGTCATTTTGGTTCCGCCGCGCCGTCGGCAAGGCGCAACTGCGCGTTGATGGCCCTCCTCCGCTTCGGGATGCAAAAGCAAAAGGGGGCGTTTCTGCGCCCCCTTTCTATGGAATATCCTTTCCCAGCCCTCGGCGGCGTCCGGCTTCCGCGCCTGGAAAACGCTCCAAACGATCCTGCGATGTCCAGGTTGACCGGCCAGACATGCGAAGCCCGTCTATGAAGCAGCGCAAGTTCCCCTGTCTGTCCCCAATTTCCTGCGACCTACACCGCCGCAGCCTGGCATACAGGCTGATCTTGCTTTTTAAAAATCCCTTCCGTTTCCGGGTGCAGGCGTCCCCGCGGCTGCTCTCATTCGGCTAATCATACCGCCGGCGATAGCCGCTGCCTGCGGCACGACGTGCTTCTCCACCCGATACCGGCCATCATCCGCCTCCACCGCCGCGAAGGTGATCTCCTGCCGCAAACGCCCCCGGCCGCAGCCGCCCGGGTTGAGCCAGAGAACGCCGTCTTCTTCACGCTGGACGTACCGGCGGGAGTGGCCGGTCACCACCTCGTCCACGCCGGAGAGGCCGGCGGGCAGATCATCCATGTCGTGGACCATGATAAAGCGCAGGCCCTCCACCTCAAAGGCGGGGCTGCGCGGAAGCCCCTGGCCCAACTGCCGTCGTTGTTGCCACGGACAATATATGTCTCGGCATAAGCGCGGAGCGCGTCCGCCATCCCCAGCCAACAGAGATCCCCCGCATGAGCAATGATATCGGCCTCTGCCAGCCGGGCTTCGGCCTCCGGCCGCAGCAGGTCGTGGGTATCGGAAAGAATGATGATTTTTTCACCGCAAATCTCCCCCGTCAAAAACTGGTGCGATATAACGGAATGACGTTGATAACCGGCTCTTCATAGGGGTGAACCCTTTTGACCGCTTCCACCGTCAGGTCGGCCCGGTCGGTCCTAAGGGTCACTTCTACCTTGAGTTCCGGCTCGGCGCTGATCTTCCCTTCGGCCCCGAGATACGGTTCGGCGCCTGCCAACGGCCGCCAGCAGCCGGTCACCCGGCTGTAGGAAAGGCAGCAGTCATAGTTCCCAATATGCCCGGCGTCCACCGCCTCAAGCGCCGCCTGCAGCGCCGCCAGATGGGTCTCCGGAATGAAAATTTCGAGCTTGCAGTACGAAAAATCCACCGCGCTGGCTCCCCTCCAATTTAAAAAACAAACTCATAATTTCAGAAAAAAGCCGCAGAATATATGCCGAAGCATTTTGCAGTTAAAAAACCGCTGACGGATATCAGCGGCCATCAACGAAAATCGGAGTGACAGGATTCGAACCTGCGGCATCCTGCTCCCAAAGCAGGCGCGCTACCAACTGCGCTACACCCCGTGATTGCGCTCCAATTATAGCCGATTGGGCGGCGCTCTGTCAACCGTGCGCCGTGCATCCGCCCAAAATTTTACGGGAAAACCGTTGACTTTCCCATTCATTCATGCTATATTTATATTCGCTCGCTGTGATGCGTCACGAGGACAGGCTGGTGTAGCTCAGTTGGTAGAGCAGCTGATTTGTAATCAGCAGGTCGGGGGTTCAAGTCCGTCCACCAGCTCCACCAATTTCCAATGAATAAAAATGAATATGGGAGTGTTCCCGAGCGGCCAAAGGGGGCAGACTGTAAATCTGTTGTCTTACGACTACGGTGGTTCGAATCCACCCGCTCCCACCAAAAAACCGACGCGGCCTTCGCCGCGTCGGTTTTTTCGTGGGGAAAACGGCCTTCGCATTCGGCCGGCCGCCGGATGAAGGCGTGCGGCAGCGTTTTATGCGGCTTGGGCCGGTTTGTCTGTTTCGGGTTCCAGCTTTGGCGCTTCGATCCGGCACCAAGCCTCGCACTCGACCTCAATGTTCCGATTCCGAAAGGCCTGAAACCCGACCAGATACCAGCCCTGATGCACCGCGTCCGGATGGATGACGCAGCCGAGGAGATCACACTCTCCCAGCTCTCCCGCAAAGCTCCCCATGCGGTTGGCCCCCGGCACGTCGTAGGCTACCCGCACGGCGCTGCTGCACCGGGACAGCGTCCGGCTCACCGACCCGGCGAAACCGCCGATGGTATGGGGAAGCCCTTCCCCGTTATTGACAATGGTCAGAAGGCCCTGGGCCTGACAGTCGGAAACCTCTCCCTCCGTATAACCGGCGAAGCCCCCGCCGTAGTAGGACGCCTTCATGGCCACCTCGGCGGAGCAGCCGGAAACAACCGCGGGCGCGCGGCCGGTGAACGAGGGGTCCATGATCCTCCCGGCAAAACCCCCTGCGTAACAATAGCCCGACACCGTCCCCCGAAAATGGCAGTTCGTCACCTGGGCCCCGCTGCAGATCATCCCCGCGAAGCCCCCGGTCGAGTAGTTCATCGTGCCGTCTGCGGCAAGATCGTCCACCGATCCCTCAACCGTCAGATCCTTTACGACAGCGCGGGGACCCAGACGGCCGAAAAAGCCCGTCTCCCCCTCGGGGGGGCGGCCGGTCACAACAACGCCGGAGACCGTGTGATTCTGTCCGTCAAACGTCCCGTTGAAACCGCCCAAAACCTTAGCCATCGCATAGCCGCTGTTCCAATCCTCGTCCGAGAAGCTCTGTCCCATCGGCTCCCAGTTCCGGTCGGTCAGCTCGATGTCGCCGCCCAGCACAAAATGCCCATAAACCGCTTCCGGTTCGCGGTCGTTGACCCGCCGGCAAAGATCGATCAGCTCCTCCTCGGTGCTGATCACAACGGGCTGGACAGCGGGGATGTCCTCCAGCGCCTCCACCTTTTGATATCGCCAGAGGCTGCCGTCCAGGGTCAGCTCCGCCGCCAGGCTGCCCAGGACCTCATCCCCGGCTCCGGCCCGGCGGAAGGTATATTCTGCATCCATCAAAGGGATGCCGCCGCGCACCCTGGAAACAACCAGAACCGCCTCGTCCTCCCCAATCTCGGCCTGCTTTACGGAAAGCGCAAGGGGTTCCAGCGAGGGGCCGGAGTCGCTGAAATAATGATTCTCATCTTCGGTCACGTCCACCCCAAACCAGGCGTCGCACATGAGGGCAAGCAGCTCCTGCCTTCCGCCCTCACGGCCGTAGGGGACGCCCATTTCCTCTGCAAAAACCCCGGCCCATCCCCATCTGAGATAATCTTCGGCATCCGGGGTCTGATAGGGGACGCCGTAATCCCCGCGCTCATAGAGATACACCTGGCGCTCCAGCAGCGCCAGGAGCGCCTCTCTGTCCGACGGCGCGGAGACCGGCCCCTGCGCCTCCGGCGCGCCCTGCAGCTGTCCGCCGGAACCGCTGGCGCCGGATGGAACGGCGGGGCCGGCGCAGCTGCAAAGAAGCGCGGCCGCAAAGACCGGCAACAACAATCGAACGATCAACCGTTTCATAGGCGAAGCCTCCCTTTTCATAAAAATATCTCTGATGATATGGACCATTCCTCTTTCAGTTGAGGAAAGACGCCCTTTTCTAAGCGCGGATTTTCTCCGCTGTCCGGGCATTGGCAGCCCGCGGATGAGAAGGAATTTCCCTCGCCGGTTATTTGCCGCGTTTTGACGCGCATACTCTGTGGTGAGGTGATCATTCGTGAAAAGACCAAAAAAATGGGCCGTCTACGCGGCCTCCATTGCGCTTCCAATCGCGCTCGGGGGCCTGTTTGGCTTTCTAACGAAGGATGGCATGCAGGCCGTTCTCTCGCTCCGCCAGCCGCCGCTGATGCCGCCCTCCTGGCTCTTCCCGGCGGTCTGGGTTGTTCTCTATACGCTGATGGGGATCGGCGCCGCCCGCGTCTGGCTCGCCGGCCGCGATTCCCAGACGGCGCTCGCCCTCTATGCCGCGCAGCTCGGGTTTAACTGCCTTTGGACCATCTTCTTTTTCAACCTGCAATGGTTCGCGTTTTCGTTTTTCTGGCTGCTTGTTCTTTTGCTCCTGATCGCGGCGATGGTTCGCGCCTTCAACCGCTCGGCACCGCCCGCCGGTTGGCTCCAGCTCCCCTATCTTGCCTGGAGCGCCTTCGCCTGCTATCTCAACGGCGCGATCTGGTTTCTCAACCGGTGACTGGAACCCCCCTTGAAAAACCGGGCCAAATCTGCTATTCTTTATGTAACAACTGAAAAAGGATGTCTTCAGGGCAGGGTGCAATTCCCGATCGGCGGTATAGTCCGCGAGCGGCGGCTTTTCAAGGAAACGGCCAATGCAGGCGCCATTTTGGCGCGGGAACCGGTGCAACTCCGGTACCGACAGTGAAAGTCTGGATGAAAGAAGATGTGTTTCCCGTCTGCGCGATTAGGATCCGCGCGCCCGCCGTCCCTCCCGGGACGGCGCCGCGCCGCGTCCGGCAAACGGATGACACCTGAAGGGCATGCCTTTCAGGTGTCATTTTCTTTTCGAAAGGGGAACCCCAGTATGAACACCCAGCGCACCAAAAAACTCGCCGCCGTCGCCATGCTCAGCGCAGTCGCCTATATCGTCATGGTGGTGGGCAGAATCCCGGTGGTCCTGTTTCTCAAGTACGACCCGAAAGACGTGGTCATCACCCTCTGCGGCCTGATCTACGGCCCCCTCGCCGCCGTCGCCTCCTCGCTGACCGTCTCGGTGGTCGAGATGTTCACCGTCAGCGACACCGGCCCGATCGGCCTGGTGATGAACGTCCTCTCCTCCTGCACCTTCGCCTGCACCGCGGCATGGATCTACCGGCGCAAGCGCACCCTCTCCTCGGCCGTCGTCGGCCTCGCGGCCGGGGGCGTCGCAATGACCGCCGCCATGATGCTCTGGAATGCGCTGATCACGCCGTTCTACATGGGTATCCCGCGCGGCGCCGTCCTCGAACTGCTGATCCCGGCCTTCCTGCCGTTTAACCTGCTCAAGGGCGGCCTCAACGCCGCGATCACCATGCTGCTTTATAAGCCGCTCGTCTCCGCGCTCCGCCGTTCGGGGCTTCTGCCTCCGTCGGCATCTTCCGCCAAAACCGACGGCCGTGTGCGGTACGGCGTCGCCGCCGCGTCCCTGCTCGTCGTCGCGGCGTTCGCCCTCATGCTCTTTGCCGCTCAGGGCGTGCTCTGATCCGGCCGTGAAAGCGCCAAACCCCCTGCGCGCCGCGCAGGGGGTTTTCGCTTTACCAGAGTTCTCGGAGCGTTCCCTCATACCGCCGCTCGGAACCGGAGGCAAGTTCGCCGGCCAACAGCACCAGGAGCGTTCCGCTCACCAACAGAAAAACCAGTTTCGCAATCGCTTTTACCATATCGTTCTGCCTCCTTTTTTCCGTCCATTTCATTTAATAATCAATCAGCTCAAACGCGCCGAAAGCCTCCGGCGCATCCGCGTCGCAGGGCGCTTCCCAAAAAGCCGCGCCCACGGAAGGGATTCTCTTTACGACATTTCCCATTAAAATAGTACCTTTTTCGGGCGTTTTTATTCCAACCGCATCCAAAAAAAGTTCGCGCGGCAGCCGGAGCACCCCGCCCCAGTATTCGCCCTGCAGGTCGCCGCCGGTAAACGCATAAACCGAGAGCGCCTCTTTCACATCCCTGCCCGCGGCTTCGCAGCCAAAAGCCCCGCCCGCCGTCAGGTACATCCGGACCGCCGCCCGGCCGTCCTCTCCCGCAAACAGCGCCTCCATCCTGCTCTCCGGGGCGGGCGCGGTTTCAAACGCCCAAAGCCGTGCGATCCATTCGGTTTCATTGAGGCAAAACTGCGCCTCGGCGGCCATCCGGTCGTTGACCGGCGTGTTCCGGTACCTGTCCACCATCAGCACCGGGAGGGAGTCGTAGCGGGGTTCCCCGCTGATCATGCAAACGTTGTATGTCATGGCGGCGTTCGTCCTTTTCCTTCTTCATTTGGTTCAATTTCAGTATAAAGGGTTTCCGCGTCAATATCAAGATTCTGACCTGAAAAGTTTCCCGCCATGCAAGGCGCCGCGGCTCATTTCCATCCTCGCCTTTTTCGGGGCCTTTGCGGGCGGGCGGCTCTCCTGCACCCCAGCGCGGCTTGCGTACAAAAAAATCATGGTTCTGAGGCTTTGCGCCGGTCCGCGCCGCAGGAAATCCGCCCCATCCCGGCGCTGATCTATTTGACAAAGAAAATTCCCGCCCTTACAATAGAAGCAGGCGATCGTCAAGCGATCGTTCTTCCCGGGCGCCATGCCCGGCATCTGATGGAGGGACCCCTATGAAGCACCTGCGTTTCCCGGCGATTGCGTTCGCCGTTCTCTTCGTCCTCTTCTCGGCCGCCGCCTGCGGCGGATCCGCTTCCGGAAAGCAGGCTGGCTTTCCGGTTGAAGTTGGCGGCGTCTCGTTTTCCGCCGCGCCGAAACGGGTCGTCTCGCTCTCCCCCTCGCTGACCGATACGCTCGGCATGCTCGGCTTCGGCGCGCGCCTCGTCGCGGTCGGGGAGGGGTGCGATTCCCCCGCCGCGGCCGGCCTTCCCGCCTGCGGGACGGTGTTCGAGCCTGATCTGGATCAAATCCTCTCGCTCTCGCCCGATCTTGTCCTCTCCGCCTCCCGCCTCTCGGACGAATCGCTCCGCGTTCTCCAGCAGAGCGGCATTCAAACCCTTGTCCTCTCCCGCGCCGACTCGCTCGACGGGATCTATGATAACTGGGGCGCCCTCTGCCGCCTCTTTACGGGTGAGGCGCGCGGCGCCCAGCTCGAAGAACAGCTCCGCTACTACGGCGGCGTGACCCTGGACTATCTTTCCTCCGCCGTCTCGGCCGCGGGGGCCGAAGGGGCCGGCGCGGTCTACCTGCGGCGGCTTCCCTCCACCGTCGCCACCGGCGACAGCTACGAGGGGCGGCTTCTGGCCGGTCTGGGCCTTCGCAATCCCGCCGGCGAAGACACCGGATGGGCGTTCCACTACGAACAGGAACAGGCCCCCGACGTCGATCTGATCTTCTGCGACGCCTCGGTCCCGCCCGTCGCGTTCGCGGAAAGCGATCTCTGGAAAGAAACCGCCGCCGTCCAAAACAGCCGCGTTTTCCCGCTCGACGGAGCCGCGTTCGAGCGCCAGTCCCCCGCCCTCTTCGCCGTCTTCGAGGAGGCTATGCGCGCCGCCCTTCCGGACGGCTTCGTTTCGCCGAAGCCTTCGGTCCTCCTCCCGCTCCCGGAGGAACCCCAGGAAGAACCGGGCTGGTGGGAAAAGCTGACGGCCGGTTTTGGAAAATGACAATTTTGGATGAATAGGGGGCGCAGGCACGCTTTTGCCTGCGCCCCTTCGGTTGTTTTCCGGTTCACGTTTTGACTGCCAGCCGATAGCTTTCCTCCAGCCTCCGGCAGATCTCCTCAAGAGGGACAGAGCCGTCGAGGACGATGGTAACCCAGCGCTTTTTATTCATATGGTAGCCGGGAAAATATCTTTTATGGTCGATGAGCGCGTCCAGCTCCGCCGGCGGAATCCGAAGGTCGACGATCTCTACGGCTTCCTCCCGCCCCATCCCCAGTTTGGCCCTGGATACAGTCAGGAGCGCGCCGTACCATTTCCCGGTGTCCTTTCGGCGCCAGACCGCATTGTCCGGGAACCTTTTCCACAGGAATTCAAGCTCGTCCCCGTGCGCATTTCTCACATAGCCGATCAGTTCTTTTGCCTGCCGGGACTCAAATACATCGGGATCAAAGCACTTTTGAGCGATCTCCGCGAGCGTTTCTTCATACCGGCTTTTGATTTCGCGCACAAAACTACCCGCCGCCCCTTCGGCCAGGTGCAGCGTGCAGGGTTCGTCCAACGACGGGTCGATCATTTCAGATGCAACCCCGCCCCGCGCGTCGACCCGAACGACCAGCCGAAGCCCGCTGTCCGGCAGGGTCTTTTCATACTGATACCCGGTTTCTGTCTGTAAAAAACCAAACAGCAGAAGTTTGGACCGGTTCGGTTTTCCGTATTTGAATCTTTTCTCCGTCAGCTCCGCCATGCCGCACCCCCGAAAACGCTGTATCCCATGCCATCAGTTTACCACAAGAGCTTCCGCCGTCCCACCGCTTCGTCTTCAATGCCGGGGCGTGAGGAAATTGAGAGCGGAAAGGCGCTGTCAAAACGGCAGCGCCTTTTTAAGCTTCCTTTGTTATGTTTCGGCCGGATAGAGCTTTGTGTAAATCCCCGCCGCCTTCATGGCCTTGACGAAGACCGGCGCGAGAACCACCGCCACCACAACCGCGATCGCCGCGTTGGTCAGCGAGGCGGCGCCCTTGGCCGCGAGCTTTACCATCACCGTTTCCATCGGGTTGCGGAGAAGCCACGCCTCATTGATATAGTTCTTCGCGAGATATAAAACCACATACGCGAGGCTTCCAGTCACCGCCCCCGCGATGTTCAGCCCCATGCTGCCGCCGTGGTTCCCCTTCGAGTGGGAGACCGCGCCCGAAAAGAACCCGATCACGAATTTGAGGCAGAAGGTGATCGGCGCCTCTGCGGCGTAAAGGGGGTTGAAAAAGTCGTAGAAAAACCCGCCGAGCCCCGCGCAGATCCCGCCCCGGACCGGGCCGAGCAGAAGTCCCGCAAGCACGCAGAATACGTTTCCAAAGTGGATTCTCGAGACGTCCCCAATCGGGATTGAGATAAAGTTCGCCACAAAGACGACTGCCGTCATCAGGCCGACCGCCGATAGCTGGTAAACCGAAACCCGGTTTGTTTTTGCGTTCATAAATGCTTCCTCCCTTTGGCCCGGGCCTCCCCGCGCGCAAAGGGTCAGCTACAGGCTCTGATAGTTTTGAAAGGTGTTCCGCTGCGTCAGCCACGAGAGCGTTTTTTCAAGCATCACCCCATGCCGCGGGTCGGTCCCGTAGCCGTAGGTGGTCTTGATGGCGATTTCAGTGAACCGGCTCGCTTTGTCCATTGCGATCGGAAGGCTGTCCCCCGACAGAAGGCCCCCCGTCAGGACGCTCGCGAAGATGTCCCCCGTCCCCGGATAGCACACCGGGACATAGTCCCCCGGCACGCACCAGAAGGTGCTCCGCTCCCGGTCAAACCCGATGTTCGCCATCCTTTCGCCGCTCGCCAGCTCCACCCCGGTCACAACCACCGCCCGGGGTCCAAGCTCAGAAAGCCTTACGAGCATGCTCTTCGCATCGCTCCGGGTGATCGGCGCCGCCGAATAAGCCGCCCCGAGCAGAATCGACGCCTCAGTCAGGTTCGGCGTGATCAGGTCGGCTACCGCCACCAGCTCCCGCATCCGCGAGCGCATCTCCGGCGTATAAGTCCGGTAGGGCTTGCCGTGGTCCCCCATCACCGGATCGACCACCGAAAGCGCGTCCGGAAAGCTCCGGAAGAACCGCAGGCAATGATCGATCTGCGCCTCGGAACCCAAAAAGCCGCTGTAGACGCACTCGAATTCGAGGTCCAGCCTCCTGTAGTGCTCGAGCGCCGGCTCGATATAATCGGTCAGGTCCCGGAAGACGACCTCGCCCATCCCGCCTGTATGGGTCGAGAGCACCGCCGTCGGCACCGGGCAGGCCTGGATTCCCATCGCCGAAAGGATCGGCAGGATCACCGTCAGCGAGCACCGGCCAAAGCCGGAAAGATCCTGAATCACCGCGACCCGAGCGGGCCGCCCTGGCAAAAACGTGTTCATGGAAAACCTCTCTCCGTTTTAAAGTTTACCAGCCCCGCCCGCGTTTGGGCAAATCGCGCTCCGCCGCTGCGGCGGGACAGGCCGTTTGGCTGATTTTCATAGATTTTTCGTTCCATTTAAAAAGCGGACAGGCGAAAATCACCATAGTCCGCGGCCGTTTTTTTAAATTTACAAGCCCGATGTCATAATCGCACAATTGTGGAAATCAAGGGGCGGTTTTTCTTGTCGGAATTGTAGAAAACAATGCCAGAAACTACAATGCTTAAAGCGCCCGCCCGTGCAAAACATAATACCGCAGTCAAAGGAAAGAAGAACACAAAAACCCACTGCGAAAGGATGGCCCAACAAGATGCACGAGAAAAACTTTACGCAGACGATGACGGGCATCACCGTCGGAATGCTCGCCGGAACCGCCGCCTACATGATGAGCGGCGGCCACAAGGAACGCCGCGCCGCGGCCAAGGCAAGCCGGAAGCGGAAAAAGACCACCGCGAAGGCGATGAAAACTGCCGGCATTCTGATCGACAGCGTCGCCGACATGATGCACTAAGGGATTGAAAAACCGCGGCATCATACGGCGGCCCCTCCCGGACCCGCCGGGAGGTACATACTCCATCCGTTTACCCCGTTCCGCCAAAACGGATCCCCCGTTTCACCCCGGCGGCTTCACCCGACCATGATCTTCCCCTCAGGGATCACCTTGGTCTTATCCATTGTCGGCCGCATCGCGAGCGAAAGCGCAAACGACACCGGCCCGACCCGGCCGAGGAACATCAAAGCGATCAGGACCAGCTTCGATGGAAGCGTCGCATGCCCCGTGATCCCGACCGAAAGCCCGACCGTCGAGAACGCCGAGACCGACTCATAGAATGCGTCGAGGCCGGAAACCGGCTCTCCCCCCGCCGTCACCGTCGAGATCACCACCAGCGTCCCGACGCCGACTGCGGTCACCGCGATCACCAATATCGCCAGCGCCTTATAAACAACCTGCTTTGAGACCTTCCGCTTCATGATAACCGTGTCGTCCCGCCCGGTGGAGACGCAGACCACCGTCATCAGCACAACCGCAATGGTCGTCACCTTCAGCCCGCCGCCGGTCGAACCGGGAGCCGCCCCGACGAACATCAGAAAGCTGCAGAACAGCTTGGTAAACCCGTTCATCGCCGCGTTGTCAAAGGTGTTAAAGCCCGCCGTCCGGGTGGTAACCGATTGGAACAGGGCGTTGAGCGCCTTCTGAGCGGGATCCATCTCCCCGATGGTGTTGGGGTTCGACCACTCGAACAGCAGCACCACGGCCGTCCCCAGCAGGATCAGGGCCCCCGTCATGGTGAGGACGACGCGCGAATGCAGTGAAAGGGACCTGCGCTTTCGGTAGTTGTAAAGATCGGCCCAGACCATGAACCCGAGGCCTCCGATAACGATCAGAAGCATCGTCGTAAACAGGATCACCGGATTTGAATAGAATCCGCAGAGCGAGATAAACGGCTCTTCAAAACCGAAAAGGTCCATCCCCGCATTGCAGAACGCCGAAACGGCGGTGAAGATAGACATAAAAACGCCGCGCACGCCGTATTCTGGCACCAGGACCGCCGCATACAGGCAGGCGCCGGCCAGCTCAATTAGAAGCGACGCCGTCACCACCATCCGCACCAGCCGCCGGATGTCCTCAAAACCGTTGGATGAGCTGATCGACTCCTGCGCCAGCTGCATCGAGCGAAGGCCCAGCTTCTTCCCGAGCAGGATGTTAAAAAACGTCGTAAAGGTGACGAGGCCGAGCCCTCCGATCTGGATCATGCAGAGGATCACCATCTGCCCGAACGCCGACCACTTTGTGGCGGTGTCGAAGACGATCAGCCCGGTCACACAGGTCGCCGAGGTTGCCGTGAACAGCGCGTCGGCAAACGCGGTCATCCGGCCGTCCTGAGAGGAAACCGGAAGCATGAGAAGCGCCGTCCCAACCCCGATCACCGCGAGAAAGCTCAGCGAAATCACCCGCGCCGGAAGCAGCGCCAAGCGCCGCCTGACTTTTTGGCTGCGGTCCACGCAGATCCCCCCTTCCCCCGTCATAATCAGACGGCCCCGCCGGCCGCCTCGCTCTGGATTCTGTCCATCGCCAATGAAATCAGCTTTTTGTCGTTCTGAAAGGTCACCGCATGGAACGCCTCCTCCGGTTCGGCCCAGCGGATCTCGCTGATCTCCTCCGCCTGCCGGCGGACTTCGCCCCGGGGCGAACAGCCGAGGAAATAGACGACCTCTTTCCGCACGCCGGGCGTGGGCGAATATTCGACCGCGGCCCGAAACCCATCCCGCAGCTCGATCGAAAGCCCGGTCTCCTCCCGGACCTCGCGCAGTGCGGTCTGCCTTTCGTTTTCCCCCGCCTCGATGTGCCCCTTTGGAAAAGACCAGTGTCCGCCGCGCCGGTGCCGCAAAATCAGCAGAAGGACTTTATCCTGTTCTCTGCGGTAGACAATCGCACCGCAGGATTTTTCGTGTTTCATCATTTCACCTCCGAATAAGGTTCTGTAGAACGATCGCCTAATATACGGTTACGGCAGGCCCAAACGGGCCTGCGCGCCCTCAATGCGGCAGAACAATCCGTCCTTTGGCCGGTTTGGGACCTGGCTTTACATCCGCATTACGCCCCAACGCGGCATTCGGCCGCCCTCGGGCGGCCGAAACAGCAAAGCTGTTTTCCTCAGGTGATGGCTCCATTTCGGAAAACCGGCAGCAGCCTGGATCCCGCATAACAAACGCAGGGCGCGCCGCAGGCGGGGCGAACTGGGCCAAAACCCAATTTCCTGCGGTTATAATACCATATTTTTACCCCGAAGGAAAGAGAAACAGCTTAAAATCCCCCCGCTGGGCCGCCGACCGATTGACAAACCCCATGCCGGTATTGTAAACTAAAGAAACCCGCTCGTTGATCTAAGCTTAAATCTCAGGGGATCGCGCATTCGCCTCCCAACAATCGAACCGTCGAATCCTGAACCCTTCAAAATTTAAATATTTGCTCCAGATGCCTCCGTAGTTAAATGGATATAACAAACCCCTCCTAAGGGTTAGTTGTGAGTTCGATTCTCGCCGGGGGTGCCAAAAGATGACGCCCCAAACCGCTTTTCGAGGTTCGGGGCGTTTTCTTGTTCTCCATTCTTCTGCGTTTGGCAACCTGTTTGGGTAAGATTGTTTATTCGCCTTTTGCTGCATACTAATACGATTTTCCAGAACCATTTTCCGGATGGGGCCGACGCCAGCAATGCGGCCAGTGTGTTGGCCAGTTCCGGCGGCCTGCGAAGCTGTTCCGCCAGGGACTCCAAATCCATTGTGGCGGGCGCCGGTTCCTTTGGTTCCTCTGGAGGACGAACCGAACGCAGGTCGGGATTGGCATAAAAGGCGCTCTC
>DVKH01000021.1 GCA_018716105.1 Candidatus Fimivivens faecavium
CAGCGTCTCCGGGTTTTTGGTGATCGCTTCAAAATTAGTCACCGCGCAAACCTCCTTGTAAATTTCCCGCCGCGGGCTTCCCCCGCCGTTTGAAACTCTCCTGAACCCGCTGTTGCGCAAGAACGGGGCTATACGCCCGCCGTTGGTTGCGGTCCAGCCCTCCGGTTTCCCCGCGCTTCAACTCGCGGTACACCGTCGCCGCTGTCACTCCCAGCCCGTCTGCTATGTCGGCCACGCGGTCGCCGTTCAGGTATCGGGTTGAAATCTGCTTCCGGTCCTGAAAGGTTATATATCTGTACTGCCGCACCACGTTTCACCCCCGTTTCTCTTGCATTTCACGGCTTTTCGTGATATAAAAAAATAAATGCGATAGAACTTGCACCCGTCGTTCGACGTGGTGTTTGTTCTTTCGCATTTAATATTACAAGGCGCGGATGGAAAAAAGGCGTATATTTCCACTTGACAACAACTGCAGCCCTGTGCTATAATAGCCAAGCACTTAAAAAAACAGATATCGCGGGGTGGAGCAGCTCGGTAGCTCGTCGGGCTCATAACCCGAAGGTCGTAGGTTCAAATCCTGCCCCCGCAACCATTATCAGCCAAGGCCGACGCCAGCGTACCCGTTATGCTGGATCGGCCTTTCGGCGTTTTCGGCCTGATCCCCGCGGGCAAGCAGGCGTTGAACGGCGGGGGAAAACGGGCCGCGGCTCGTTTTTCCCTTTACGATGAAAAAAGGCTTGACTTGGAGTCCACTCCAGGGAATATACTCTTTATATACGAAACGACGAGGGTACGAGAGGAGTGGCTGTCATGGTATACAAACAATTTAAAGATCTCAGGCTTTCCGCACTCGGTGTCGGAACCATGCGCCTGCCGGTAAACGGGAGCGGGGACGTCCCCATTGATGAGGGGAAGGCGGCGGAGATGTTTGATTACGCCGTCGAACACGGGGTTAATTATTTCGATACCGCCTATGGATATCACAGCGGTGAATCGGAACGAGTCACCGGGAAGCTGCTCAAGCGCTATCCCCGGGAAAGCTTTTATCTGGCGACAAAATTCCCGGGATATGATTTGTCCAACATGGACAAAGCAGAGGCCATTTTTGAGGAACAGCTCAAAAAATGCGGCGTGGATTTCTTCGACTTTTACCTGTTCCACAACGTCTATGAGCGAAACGTCGGCCCGTATCTCGATGAGAAGTACGGCATTTTAAAATACCTGCTCCGACAGAAAGAGGCCGGGCGTATCCGGCATCTGGGTTTTTCCGTCCACGGGAGCTGCGATGTGATGAAGCGGTTTCTGGACGCATACGGCGATCAGATGGAATTCTGCCAGGTTCAGCTCAACTATATCGACTGGAAATTCCAGGACGCCAAAGCGAAGGTGGAACTGCTTTCGGAGCGGGGGATTCCAATCTGGGTGATGGAGCCGCTCAGGGGAGGAAGGCTCGCTTCGCTTTCGCCGGAAGACGCAGCGAAGCTCAAAGAACTGCGGCCCAAGGAGCCGGTTGCGGGCTGGGCGTTCCGGTTTTTACAGACCATCCCCGTCGTTGTGATGACCCTTTCCGGGATGTCCACGCTGGACCAGCTCAAACAAAACGTGGAGATCTATCAAGAGGAAAAGCCGTTGAGCCGGGAGGAGTTCGACGTCCTGGTGGGGATTGCGGACGGCATGGTGAAAAAGGACGTTTTGCCCTGCACCGCCTGCCGCTACTGCATGACGCACTGTCCGCAGCAGCTGGATATTCCGCGGCTGCTCTCGCTTTATAACGAGCACAGCTTTACGGGCGGCGGTTTCCTCGCCCCGATGGCCGTCGAGGCGCTTTCGGAGGAGAAACGGCCGGGCGCATGCGTCGGCTGCAGAAGCTGTGAAGCCGTCTGCCCGCAGCAGCTGAAAATCTCCGAGGCGATGGCCGATTTTACCAAGATGCTCGCAAAATCGGTTTAAGAAAGGCCAAACTGATGCAAAGGCCCGCCGTCCGGCGGGCCTTTTTCATCTGCGCATGGGCGCTAAGCTATGCGCCTGTCAAAATTGGTTTCCCCGGCCCATTTTCAATCGAAAACCGGTCCCGCGTCGGTTTTGATTCGGGGCCGGTTTTTATTTCCGTATTAATTTTTCTTTGCTTCTGTAAGATATTTGATGAAGGAAGCGACCGCGAGGACCTGCTGGTCGTCCATTGCCTCTACCGTTTCCAGGATCTGCCGCTTGGCCAGAGACATCCCGCTGTTCGAAAAAATTTCGCCCTCGCCGGTTTCCAGCCATTTTTTGCTGACGTGGAAGACGTTTTCGATCAGTAAAAGGATTCGCTCCGGCGGGCGGGCCTTGCCGCGGATGATCCGCGAAAAATAACCGGGGTCAAGGTTGATTTTCATCGCAAATTGCCGCTGAGACAGATGAAGTTCGTCCAGCAGAATTTTTAACCTTTCGTGTATCAAAGCGATTCGCCCCCCTTTGTTATTGAATATAACAAACAGTGTTGCTTATGTCAATATTAATCCGGAAATGAACCTTGACATCGACAAATTATCATATACAATCTATATTGTTGATAAAAGCAACATTAAAGGGAAACGGATGGTGACAGAAGCAAAGGAAAAACTGAAAAAGGGAGATCGAAAATATAACGGATGAAGCGATGATTGAAAAATCTTGATCTTTGTGATGGGCATTCTTGCGCAGCAGGGCATCGAGCGCCGTGCGGCCGGACGTATTGCTTAAACCGGCGGCTGGCCGCCGGCTTTTTTAAGATAAGCCGCGCGCTCCTGTAGTTCCGCAAAGGTGCGGACCTCATCTTCCGCAAGAAGCGTCTGGCGCACGCGGCTGGGGAGAGAGTTGAAGTATTCCTGGCTTGTGAGATCCTGATCCAGCAGATCGGACAGGCACAGATGGACATAATCGGACATATTTGATTCACCTCAAAATTAGTGTTACCTTCAAAAGCGCAGGAATGCGGCGGATGAAATTGGCGCGGACGGCAAATACTACTGGAAAGACCGGGCTTCCGGAGATTTTTGGAGGGGAATCAGATGGCGGTCACCCATAAGGGCGCGATTTCATTTGGGCTGGTCCATATTCCGGTCGCGCTGTATACCGCGACCCAGGACAACGACATCCGCTTTAACCAGCTTTGTAAGGAGGACCACAGCCGCATCCGCTACAAAAAAGTGTGCGCGCACTGCGGGAAAGAGGTCCGCAACGAAGATATCGTCAAGGGTTTCGAATATGAAAAGGACAAGTTCGTCGTCATGACCGACGAGGATTTTGAATCGGCGAAGACCGAAAAAGACCGCTCGATTCATATCCTGCATTTTACCGACCTCGCGCAAATCCGGCCGATCTACTATGAGAAGACCTACCACGTCGCGCCGGAAGCGGGCGGCGACAAGGCGTTCGAACTCCTTCGGCAGGCGATGAAGGAGGAAGGAAAGGTCGCGGTGGCGAAATCGGTGATCGGCGCCAAGGAAAAGCTGATCGCGATTATCCCGACCGACGAAGGGATGCTGCTCGAAACGCTGTACTTTGCGGACGAGATCAAGGCGCTTCCAAAAGCGGCGGCGCGCACCGAGCCAAAACCCGCCGAACTCGAGATGGCAAAGACGCTGGTCGGCACGATGTCGCGGCCGTTTGAGCCGGAACTCTACCAGGATGAATATCAAAAGCG
The DNA here is from genome assembly GCA_018716105.1 of Candidatus Fimivivens faecavium. GTDB lineage: Bacteria > Bacillota > Clostridia > Oscillospirales > Ruminococcaceae > Fimivivens > Fimivivens faecavium. The sequence goes on from DVKH01000021.1 coordinate 3,665, forward strand.
GCTCCGCGAGATCATTGAGAAAAAGATCAGCGGACAGGAAATCGCCGCGCCCGCCGGGCGGCAGGAGGACAACGTGATCGACATCATGGAGGCGCTCCGGGCCAGCATCGAGCAGTCAAAGAAGGGCGAAGGCGGAAAGGCCAAGGCGAAGGAAAAGAAAGCGGGCAAAAAGGCCCCGAAGGGCGCCTGAGATGGACCTGTTTGATACGAAGAGCGCGAAGCCCATGCTCATCAGGGACGAGGTCCCGCCGTTCGACGACCCGGATTACCTGTTCGAACTGAAATTCGACGGGACAAGATGCCTTGCGTATCTCGGGGAGGAGACGGCGCTGATCAACAAGCGGGACATCCGCCTTCTGCCGGTTTTTCCGGAGTTGGAAGGGCTTCACCGGCAGGTTGGGGAGCGCTGTATCCTCGATGGGGAGCTGATCGTCGTCCGGGACGGCAGGGTGAGCTTTGAGGAGCTTCAAAAGCGCCAGATGGCGGCCAATCCGTTTAAGGTCAGCCTTCGGTCCAAGCAGGCGCCGGCGAGCTTTGTCGCCTACGACATCCTCTACCTGCGGGACCGGGAGGTGACGGGGCTCCCGCTGACCGGGCGAAAGGAGCTTCTCGAAAAAACCGTCCGGGAGTCGCCCCAGCTCGCGGTGTCCCGCTGCGTGGAGGAGTTTGGGAAAGCCTTCTTCGAACAGACGGCGCGCAAGGGGCTGGAGGGGATCGTCGGCAAGAAAAAGACCAGCCTTTACCGCTGCGGGGAGCGCACCCGGGACTGGGTGAAGATTAAGAACATGTGCGAAGATGATTTTATCGTCTGCGGGGCCGTCAAAAAGGAAAAAGGTGTGGCGCTGGTTCTCGCAAAGCGAAGGGGGGAAGAACTCGTCTATCGGGGGCATGTGACCGGGCTTTCCCGCGAGGCGGTGGAATTTGTCCTCGCCCAGCCGGAAGGCGAATGCCCGTTCGACCCGGTCCCGGGTGGGAACGAGCGGGCGCGGTGGATTGCGCCATCGCTGGTCTGCACGGTCCGGTACCTTTACCGGACGCCGGCCGGAAACCTCAGGCAGCCCGCGTTCCGCGGCTTCCGCAACGACAAGCTCCCCGAAGAATGCGTGGAATAAGGCGCAAAAGCGCCATCGATTGAGCGAAGCCCTGTGAAAGATTGGTATCGATAAAAACACGCCCCCCGCGCCGGGGGCGTTCTGAGGGCGGGTTCGGGGCCGCTTTTGCTCCTTCGGCAGGCGCGGCTTACCTTTAGCGCCTTGGCCGCCGCCGGCTATCTGTCCAGCGGAATTGGGAACGGGAATTTTTAATCATGCCCGCGCGAAAAAAGCGCGGCAAAGGCCATTTGGGAGGACAGGGAGATTGAAATGAAAAGCAGCCAGGCAAACGCAGCCCCGGACGGAGCCGGCAAGCTCGGAGAGGAGCTGCGGGCCGCCGCCGAAAAGCATTCATATCAGCTTGTCCGCAAACAGGTCTATGAGGCCTTGCGGAAAAACATCATCCTCGGCGCCATCCGCGGCGGGGAGCGCATTGCGGAAGGGCAGGCCGCCGGGATGGCGGGCGTCTCCCGCATTCCGGACCGGGAGGCGTGTCGTATGCTCGAGACGGAGGGGTTTGCGGTGAATCTCCCGCGGCGGGGGGCGCGTGATCGGGGCGGCCGAAGGGGATATCTGCGAAATCTTCCGCATCCACGGCGTCGTAGAGGGGTTCTGCTGCAGTTACATCGCGGAGGGGGCGGCGGATGAAACCATATCGGAGGGAAAGGAAATTCTCGATCTCGCGCGGGCTGCGCTCGAAATCCGGCTTCCCGGCAACCAGCCGACGCCGTGGAACTGCGAATACGGCCTTCGCTTCAACCGGCGGATCGGCAGGGGACAGGGAAGGCTTGGATGCCTCTATGAACAGTATAACGGCTATATCGCAATCTTACATAAGTTCAGTTCCAACGAGCCGGAACGCCGGCGGCAGGCGCTGGAGGAACATGCGGCGATCCGGGAGGCGCTGTCCCGGCGGGAACAGGAGGCGGCGCGCCGCGCGGTGCAGATTCACGCCGAAAACCCGCTGGAAGCTCTCGCACGACGGCGTGGACTGATTCAACCGGGAACCCCTTGACGCTTTTAAAACACACGTCCCGTTCTGACCGAGGCCGTCCTTTGCCGTCATCCCATCTAAATCCAAAGAAAAATGAAGGAAAGAGGCGGTTACAAAACACAAAATCCGTTGTATAATATGTGCAGGGAAACAGCCCCTGCGGTTTGGCGGCGCTGGGATGTATTCAGCGGTTTGACGCTTGGGAGGCGGCTGCCTTTTGACGGAAGATGTGATACGCAGGACCGGGCCAGGGGATTGGAGGGGGACGGAAAATGAACCGAATGGAGCGGGATACGCTGCCCTGTCTGGAAATCCTTCAAAACGCTTTCTTTGACGTCGATACGCCCCAAAAAGGCCTGCTTGAGAACTTCGGTTTAACCGAATTTGGGGATCGCTGCGCGCATTTTGATCAAAACGGGCCTTTCCGCTGTCCGGACGTCGGGGCGCTGTCGAGCCGGGGGCAGCGCGAGCTTCTGCTTTCTCTGGGGATCCGGCCGGCGCTCCGGCGCGGGATCTTGGGCGATGGCCGCACAGTGGGCTTGGCGGGCTTTGGCGTCTGCCGGGGGCCGCGGGGTTGGGCTGCCTGGCAGGTCGGCGCGCTGACGATGGCTTCCCGGATTCTGTCCGTCTTCCTGGTCATGGTTAAGGCGAAAACACGTCTGGTGCGGACGGCGGCGAAGATCAACTGGGGCCGGAAGCCGGCGGCGCTGACGGCCTGCGGCGATGTCAAGAGATATTTCAGCGTGGCCGCGCTGCCGGAGGCGGGCCGGTGACCCGCGTCGCGGCCGCCGTCCTCTGGCGGGACGGGCGGATCCTGATCTGCCGCAGGGGGCCGGGCGGGAGCTGCGCGGGGCTTTGGGAATTCCCGGGCGGCAAGGTGGAACCGGGGGAATCCGGCGCCGCCTGCGCCGTGCGGGAGTGCCGTGAGGAGCTGGGAATTGAGATCCGCCTGTCCGGAGAACTGGGCGAGGCGTCGTATCGGTACCCGGAGCGGGAGGTGTCGCTCTGCTTCTTCGAAGGGACGGTCGAACGGGGCGAGCCGAGGGCGCAGGTCCACAGCGAACTGCGCTGGGCCGCGCCGGAGGAACTTGGAGGATACGGCTTCTGCCCGGCGGACGAGGCGCTGGTAGCGGCGCTATCGAAGCGGAAGGGGCCGCAGCCGGAATGATGAATGATTTTGGAGGCTTTCGATGAGGCTTTTGCTTTCCCCGGCGAAAAACATGGTCTCGGCGCCGCGGGAAGACGCGCGCCCGCCGCGGTTTCCGGCCGAGGTGCGGCGGATTTCAGACGAGCTTCGGCAGTATGGGCCGTGGAAGCTCGAAAGCCTGATGAAGCTCAGCCCGCAGCTCGCCCTTCGGGCCGCGTCTCTGATTCGGGATTTTGATCCGGACGCGCCGGGGACCCCGGCGGTTCTCGCCTATCAGGGGCTTTGCTATCAGCATCTTCGCCCCGGCGATTTTAGCGGGGAAGAACTCCGCTTCGCGGCGGAGCATCTTCTGATCCTCTCCGCGCTTTACGGCGCGCTTGGCGCGATGGACGGGATTTCGCCCTACCGGCTGGATTTTTTGTGCAGGGCGAAGGTGGACGGAAAAAGCCTCTACCGGTTCTGGGGGGACAGGATTTACCGCGCGGCGTTTGAGGGCGGGGAGACTGTCGTCAATCTCGCCTCGGGGGAATACTCAAAAACGGTGATCCCGTTTCTGTCCCGCGGGGACCGGCTGGTGAGCTGTGAATTTGCGACGCGGAGGAAGGGAAAAAGGATCACGCTCCCGACCGAGGCGAAGGCCGCGCGCGGCGAGATGGCGCGGTTCGCGATCCAAAACCGGATCGAAGATCCCAAACGGCTCCGGGCTTTTGACTGGGGCGGGTATGAATATCAGGAAGCGCTCTCCGGCCCCGATCGGATGGTGTTTTTAAAGTGACGGCGCTTTTGGCGCCGGCCTGATTTGGAGGAGGCTGCAAGATGCTGAACATTGGAGATCTGGCGCCGGATTTTACCCTCCCTGACCGGGAAGGGAATCCGGTTTCGCTCCGGGATTTTGCCGGGAAACGGGTGGTCGTCTATTTTTATCCGAAGGACAACACGCCGGGCTGCACAAGGCAGGCCTGCGCCTTTCGGGATGCGTGGGGGGAGTTTTCCGAACGGGACGTCGCGGTGATCGGGATCAGCCGGGACGGCGCGAAATCCCACCAGGGGTTTGCGCAAAGGCATCAGCTCCCGTTCCTGCTGCTGTCCGACCCGGAACACGAGGCGATTGAGCTCTATGGCGCGTGGCGGCTCAAAAAACTCTATGGAAAAGAAACCTGGGGGACCGCGCGGACGAGCTTTGTGATCGGGCCGGACCAACGGATTGAAGCGGTGTTCGAGAAGGCCAGGCCCGACGCCAACGCCGGGGAAATCCTTGCGTTTCTGCGGGGATCGGCCGGGGAAGGCTGAACGGAGAGTGCGCGATGTCTGTGGGATGGAACCTCTGGCACGGCTGCCGGAAGTACTCGCCGGGCTGTCAGAACTGTTATGTCTACCGCGGGGACGAGCGCTATGGCCGCGACCCGGCCGTCGTCCGGAAAACCGGGGATTTCGATCTTCCGATCCGAAAAGACCGGCATGGCGCTTACAAGATTCCGCCGGGAACGCTCGTTTACACCTGCTTTACCTCCGATTTCTTTCTCGAGGACGCGGACGGATGGCGCGGGGAGGCATGGAGGATGATCAAACGGCGGGAGGACCTCTCCTTTTTCCTGATTACCAAGCGGATCCTACGGTTCCCAGCCTGCGTCCCGGACGACTGGGGAGACGGGTATCCCAACGTTTCCATCGCCTGTACGGTGGAGGACCAGCAGAGGGCGGACGAGCGGCTGCCGGTTTACCGCGCCGCAGCGATCCGCACAAAGGCCATCATCTGCGAGCCGCTGCTCGGCCCCATCGACCTGTCCGATTGGCTTGGGTCATGGGTGTCCCAGGTGGTTGCGGGCGGAGAGTCGGGCGAGCTTGCGCGGCCCTGCGATTACCGGTGGATCCTCTCGCTTCGGGATCAGTGCCGGAAAGCGGGGGTTCCGTTTCGCTTTAAGCAGACTGGGGCGCGGCTGATAAAAGACGGGAGGCTCTACCGCATCCCGCGCGCGCAGCAGCACCGGCAGGCAAAGAAGGCCGGGATCGACTGGGATCCTCTTGACCCGCGGTATGGAAAGCGGACAGCCCTATAAAGGGCTGTCCGCTTTTGTGATAGGCGAAGGGGAAAGGCAGCAAAAATTTACACAGACGCAACAAATATAGTGTTAATAATCATTATAATGAAAATATGACAATCGCTCTTTTTATTTCAGAGGGGATCCAGGCGGCGGGACGGGGAAATCCTCCTGGGCCGGGCGCTTCGAGCGCTTCAATAACATCCTTTCAGGAGCGTAGCGATCAAAGCCGGAATTAATTCTGATTTTTATTCGGGAACTTACTTTTCAGATAGTCAGGAATCTGATACACTGGAAATAATAAAACGCTGTAATCATAGCGCATTCCGCCCGGTATGGGAAATGTTCTTTTGGAGGGGCAATATGCAGGTGAACCGGCTGTTCCAGATCGTTTATCTTTTGATGGAGCGGGGAAACGTGACGGCAAAAGAGCTCGCCAAACGGTTTGAGGTGACTCAGCGCACGATCTATCGCGATATCGACGCGCTTTCCGCCGCCGGCATCCCGGTTTACTGCGTCAAGGGGAGAAGCGGCGGCATCCGCCTGCTGCCGGATTTCGTCCTCAGCAAATCCCTGCTCACCGAAGGGGAACAGAATGAAATCCTGTTTGCGCTTCAGAGTGTTAAGGCGACCAACGCGGCGGAGATCGGCCCGGTTTTGTCCCGGCTGTCCGGACTTTTCCGGCGGGAGAGCAGCGACTGGATTGAAGTCGATTTTTCGCGGTGGGGAAGCGGCGCCGGGGAGCGGGAGGTGTTCAGCCTTCTCAAAACCGGGATCCTGGAACAGCGCGCGGTCCGGTTTCTGTATTTCAGCTCCTCAGGCCAGAAGACCGAACGGCTCGCGGAGCCGGCGAAACTCCAGTTTAAAAACAACGCCTGGTATCTTCAGGCGTTTTGCCGGGAGAAAAAGGCTTACCGCACCTTCAAGATCAGCCGGATGGAGCAGGTCGGACTCACCGATGAGCGGTTTGAGCGCCGCCTGCCTGTTCCTCCTCTGGAACCGGAACAGGCGTACTGCGGGCCGCTGGCCGAGATGGAACTCTGGTTTTCAGAAAAGGTTGCGTATCGTCTCTATGATGAATTCGATCGAAAGGACCTCAAACGGATCCCGGGCGGTTTTTTGGTGCGCTGCACGCTGCCGGCGGACCGGGACATGATCGGATATCTCCTGTCCTACGGGCAGGAGGTCCGCATCCTTTCGCCCCCCAAGGCGCGGGACACGCTCCGCGAAATGGCCGAGGCGGTTGTCAACGCCCACCGGGACTTGCAGCCGGCCGAATAAACGGGGCGGCAGGCCGGATATGAAATATGCAATCAAATTTCCCTGGAAGCGGGAAATAAGACACATCCTGTCATCATTTTCGTGTTAAGCTGGAAACAACAAAACGAAGGGATGTGCCAAAATGGAAGAACAGGAAATGCGTTTCTGCCAGAGCTGCGGGATGCCGCTGACCAAAGAAGTCCTTGGAACCGAACGGGACGGGACTAAGAACGGGGAGTTCTGCACCTACTGCTATCAGAACGGGGCGTTTACCGCCGACGTCACGATGGAGGGGATGATCGACATCTGCCTCGATGTCTGCCCGCAGGGGGATTACTCCATGTACGGCGCCAAGAGCCGCGAGGAAGCAAAGGGACAGATGCTCGAATGGTTCCCAACCCTCAGCCGGTGGAAAAGGTAACGCCGCCGCTCGAAGAGGTTCCGGCCAAAACCATTGTGACCCGCGGACCGGGCGGAAGCTGGTTTGGAACCGACTATAACATGAACCTCTATCGCGGGTGCTGCCACGGCTGCATCTACTGCGACAGCAGGAGCAGCTGCTACGGCATCGACGGCTTCGACCGGGTCCGGGTGAAGAAGGACGCGCTTCGCATCGTCCGCGACGAGCTGCGGCGGAAGGTCAAAAAGGGCGTTGTTGGGAGCGGCGCGATGAGCGACCCCTACAACCCGTTTGAACGGGAGCTCCTGCTGACAAGGCATTCGCTTGAACTGATCGAAGCATATGGCTTCGGCGCGGCGGTGGCGACAAAGGGAACGCTCGTGGAGCGGGATATCGACCTTTTCCAGAGCATCGCGGGGCATGCGCCGGTTCTGGTTAAGGTCACCGTTACGGCGGCGGATGACGCGCTCGCGGCACGATTGGAGCCGCGGGCGCCGTCCTCGTCCTCCCGGTTTGAGGCGATCGCAGCGCTCTCGAAGGCGGGGGTTTTCTGCGGGGTGCTTCTGATGCCGGTGCTGCCGTTTCTGACCGACGGCGAGGAGAACATCCGGGAAATTGTGCGAAGGGCCGCGGCGGCGGGCGCGCGGTTCGTCTACCCGGGGTTCGGAGTGACGCTCAGGGAAAACCAGAGGGACTGGTTTTATGATAGACTTGACGAGACCTTTCCGGGCGAAGGGCTCAGGGCGCGCTATGAACGGCGGTACGGCCAGCGGTATTCCTGCGGCGCGCCGCGCCTGAAAGCGCTTTGGCGGGTGTTCCAGGAGGAATGCGGCAGGCTTGGCGTCCTCTATGAGATGCGGGATATTGTCAGGGCTTACCGGCTTGGATACGGGGAAGAACAGCTCTCGCTGTTTTAAAACACGAATTGGCGGCCAGATTTCCAAAACAGCTTACGGGATGGGGAAGATACGGCATGCGGTTAAAAACAGAGAAACAACAGAGCGTGAGCGCGGACGTTGAAACGGTGTGGAACATCGTGACCGGCCGCACGGACAGGGGTTTTATTGGGGCGCTGCCGCCGGGGCTGGCGGCGGGCGACTGCTGGAGCATCCGCCCGGAGGATTCGGTTTCGTGCGTGCTCGAAGACTTTGAGGAATTGCGGACGTTTTCCATCTCGTTTGAAAGCAGGATTTATCTCGGCGTCTGGAAAGTGGCCCTGGAATCCGGCAAAGAGGGCGGCACGGAGGTTTTTCTGTCCGCCGGGGTATTCGTCAAGAATGTCGACCCCTTTTCCGCGGCAAACGCCTTTCTGAAGGTTCAGAAGTTTCAGGAGGCCTATCTCGCCGCACTCAAAGCCGCGGCGGAGGAATGAGCGCGGAAAAACGGGGGGCGGCGCGTTCAGTGGAGGGGGGAATATGGGTGGACAGCGCGCAAAGGCCCAGGGGCAGGCGGATTGTCCCTGTGTCAAAACCGGGTGCGGGCGGTTCGGCCGGTGCGGGGAGCGCCGCCGCGGAAATTCCCGTTACCGGCTGCCCTGCTGCGAGAGGAATGACCGGAAAAACCGGGAGCGCCGGGCGGCGCGGCCTTCTGCCGCCGCGGCGGGCCGAAACGGTATGATACGCAGCGATATTAAAATCGGGGCGCTGGTTGATATCGCGCTCAAAAAGGACTGGCCGGGGCTTTGGCCCGCGGGCGTGTAAAGCGGATGCGCACCCAACGGCCCAGCCCATCCGCCCTATTGGGGTTGGCTGCGCTGCGCCCCTCGGGCGGGAGGACGGGGCGCGGGGGCCGGCGGGGGCGGGATCTTCCTCTGCTTGTCGCTCGCCCTGATTGCGCCGGCGGCCGGCGGGCGCTATCTGTTGGCCCGATGCATCCGGGGCGGGGCGGAGGCTCTCCTGCGGGCGGCGCTTCTGACCTTGCTTACCGGTAAGCCCGGCCGGCCGTTTTACGCGCGCGGGCGGAAACCGACGTTTCAAAACGCACTCCGCCATAACAGGGAACGCCTGCAGCCCCCGGCCGGGGGCTGCAGGCGTTTTTCCTTTTAAACCATCGCCGCGGCAGGATAGGCAAAGCGTTCAAATTCTTCGAGCGGCATCGGGTGGGAATAATAAAAACCCTGAATGGAACGGCAGCCCACCCCGGCGAGGAATTCGGCCTGCTCCCGGGTATCGACCCCCTTGGCGGCGATCCCTAGAGCGAGGACGTTGGCCATTTCAATGGTGTGGCCGACGATCGCCTGTCTCTGAGAGTCGTTCCCGGCGGCGTCGAAGAAAGCGCGGTCGAGCTTGATCTCGTCGATCGGCGCATCCTTGAGCATGTTGAGCGGGCAATACCCCGCGCTGAAATCGTTCATGGAGAAGCGAAAGCCCTCGTCCTTCAGGCGGTTCATCTCCCGATACAGCTCCTGTTGGTTCTCCGCAAAGACGCTTTCAGCGACTTCGATCAAAATCAGCTTCCGTGGAACCTGGTAACGGTCGCAGATCGAGATGAACGAATCGGCAAACGCAGGGTGGAAGGCGTCGGTGCGGGAGATGTTGATGGACACGGGGATCGGGGCAAGGCCGCGGTCGATCCAGGAGCGGATGGCCTGACAGACCGTTTCAAGAACCGCCCGGTTGAGCTTGACGATAAAACCATTTCGCTCGAACAGGGGGATGAAGATGCCGGGGGCGATCATCCCTTCCTCCGGGTGAATCCAGCGCACGAGCGCCTCGGCGCCGATGACCCGGCTGGAATGGGGATCGTGGTTTGGCTGAAAATAGACCTGGAACTGCCCGTTCTGAAGGGCCTGCTCCATTTCCGCCTCCATCTTTTTCTCTTTTCGCTGGAGGGAGCGGAGCCGGTCGTCGTAATAGGCCAGGTTTTGGGCGGAATTCCCCTTGACCGTCTTGAGCGCGACGCCCGCGCGGTAGCAGAGCCGGCTCGGCGGGACCGCCCGGTCCTCCACCAGACAGACGCCGAACGACGGAAAGAGCCGCCAGGAAAACTCGGTTGAACGAAGCCGGCGGGTGACATGGACAGCATATTCCTCCAGCTCCGATTTGGCGGTGTAGGGTGTGAACAGGCAGAAAACATCGCTGTTGAGCCTGCCGAGCGGCGCATCGTCCGGCGCTTCCTCCCTGAGAATATGCGCGAACTGGCGGAGCATATCGTCCCCTTTTTCGGCGCCGAGCTGGTCGACGACCAGCTTAAAGTGATTGAGATCGGTGCGGATCAGCGCGTAGTTTCCGCCCGGATGTTCTGAAAGCAGATGCATCGCCGCTTGTTCGAACGCATGCCGGTTCAAAGCGCCGGTCAGCTCGTCAAATTCGGCCCGACGCCGGATTTCCCGGCATTTGCGCAGTTGTTCGTCCACGTCGTTGACCGTCCCGACGGTCAGCTTTGGGGCGCCGTCCAAATCGCGCACCATCGCGATCAGGATTTTGGACCAGCGGTAACGCCCGTCGCGGTAGAGCAGGCGCAGGGCCGCAGTGCTGTTGCCGTGCATGCTGCGGGTGTCTGCGATCAGGCGTTCCAGCAGGGGGAGGTCGTCCCGGTAAACCACGCGGTCCCGGAGCCAGATCTCCAAAAGGTCCCTTTCGTCATATCTGCCTGCAATCCGCGCAAGAAAGTCCGGGGAATAGTAGCGCGCTTTGGTCTGATGGTTGTATTCAAACACCAGGGTTCCGGTCTGCCGGAGGATAATGCGGTATCGCTCGTCGTCGAGGCGCTGGCGTTCGAGGAAGCGGTTCCGGCGCTCAAGCTCGACTAGCCGTTTCTTTTCGGTGATGTCCATGATGAAGCAGAGGAGCGTTTCGTCTCCGGCTTCCGGGCCGGCGGCTGGGAAGATTGTCAGCGAGGCCCAGTGATAGGCGCCGTCATTCCAGAGATTTCGTATCTCGCCGGCTACGCAGTCCCGGCCGGAGGAAAAAGCCCTGCGCAGGGATTCGAGGTCGAAAAGGCGCAGAAACTTCTCTCTGTCCGCGGGGTGGATTATTCGCTCGGAAATATTCCGAACTTCCTCGCTGAGGATCCCCTCGGCCGGCGGACAGTCGTATTTCCCGGTCGTATGGTAGACGGTGCGGTAAGAATTCTGCGTGAAATTCAGTTCGTACAGCTCGTCGTAGATCTTCCGAAGCGCAGCGTCGTACTGCCGTCCTAACAGCGCCTGGCGTTCCTGCTCCAACTGGCGTGTGATCTCTCTTGTGGTGATAAGGATGCTCGGGCTGTCTTCGCTTCGCATAAAACAGGCCCGGCTTTCCATCCAACTGTAGCGGTTGTCTTTGCCGAGGCAGCGGAACCGCTCCGTCACCTCTTTTTCACCCGAATAGTAGGCTTTGAGCAGAGGGTAGAGGCCCAGCGTGCCGTGGATGCGTTCCCGGTCCTCGGGATGGAGGCGCTGGTCCGAGAAATAGCCGCCTGACTCGGCGTAATCGCCGGCGGGCGGGATTGAATCCGGATCGCCGCAGCCGTGGCCGAGAAGGACGTAACGCCCGGTTTTGACGTCGATTTCCAACGCCCAGCCGTCCCATTTCCCGCGCAGGGCCTGGGAGATGCACGCAAGTTTTTCCTGCCGGCCTTCGGAGCGCTTTTTTTCGGTGACGTCGATCACATAACTGACGATAAAGCGCTCCTCCCCGTCGGAAGAGAGAACGGCGGTCCGCTGTTTCCAGCGGTATTCGCCGTGGTCGATCCGCTCGTATTCGAGTTCAATTCTTTTCTCGCCGGCGGAAAAGGCCTCCATCATCGGGTTAAGCAGGAACGTCCCCAGAAAGCGCTCCCGGTGGGCGGGGGAGACGTACTGGTCTGCAAATCTTCGGATCGTGTCGTCATAATTCCCGCGAAAAGGCAGTTCAACGATAGAGTCGAAAAGCGTGTATTGGCCGGTTTTTGGCTGGACGCTTAAAACCGAATCAAACGCCGCGCGCAGGGCCGCCGAATACTGCTGCATCTCATATCGAAGCCCCTGCCCGCCGCCGCCTTCGATATGCTCGACAGCGGTGATCAGCCACGCGGGCGTTTTCCCGTTCCAGTTCAGCGGGGAAACCGAAAAAACGCCGCAGTCCCGGGACAGGCCGCTGTTGCTGCAGATCTCGGCGAAGGGTTCGCCCTGTTCCGGAAGAGGGCAGGACCGGCAGGGCGCCTTGCGCGCGAAGAACGCTTGATAGCAGGGGATCCCGAGCCGGACGTTTGGATACCGGCGCGCCGCCGGATCGTTGAAATACAAAAGACGCCGACTGTCGCGTTCGATCACATAGACCGAGACCGGCAGGCGGCTGAGAATCCGTCCGTTTTCCGCGCAGCTCTGCTCCAGCTGCGCGAATGAGCGAAGCTGCCGGAGCCGTCCGCCCATCAGTCTGGAGGCGAGCAGCAGCAGGTCGATGTCGTAGGCGTCCCATTTTGGCCGGCCGTTTGTGAGGCGGTCGAACCGCAGCCGGTTCCCGTCGGGAAGGAGGGACTGAAGGGTGGCGCAGACGCCCTCCCCCGCATAGGCGCGGCGCAGCGCCAGCGGCAGCGAGCCGACGGCGGTGCAGCAGAAGATTTCGCCGTGAAAGGCGGCGGCCGGGATTTCCTGTTCTTCAGAGAGGATCAGTTGTTTGTGGTCGGGCCAGCGCACGGCGCTTCCCGTGAGGCCGGGCAGCAGCGCCTGGTCCGCGCCGAGCAGCTCCGCGAGATAAGCGGTGGCTTGGTATAGATTTTCGCCGGAATCCTCGGCCTCATATAAAATTCCGGCGAGCTGCGCGGTGATCCGCCCAAGCGCCGGCTTTTGGCCGGGGGCGGGGTCTGTTTCCGGATCTGCGCAGGAAACACCGGAAAATTCGAAGCGGTTTTTTCCGTTGGCTTTGGCGCTGTCGAGCGCCGCCTTCGCCTGGCGCAGAATGGAACGGCTGGCTGCGCCCGGCCCGGAAAGCGCGGCGCCGACGCTCACCGACAGCGGATAGTCGGTGTTCCGGCAGCGATAGCTCCCTTCCATGATCCGGCAGATTGCGCGCGCCTTGAGCGAGACGGCCTCGGGGCTGAGCGTTCCGGTCATCAGGACGAGGAATTCATCGCCGCCGACCCGGACGATGAGATCGCTTTCGCGGAAAAGGGAGACAAGCCGGTGGGCGACCGACACAAGCAGGGCGTCGCCCGCAAGATAGCCGAGCCGTTTGTTGTACGGCCGGAGATTGTCGACATCGATAAGAAAAACGGCGGCCGCCTTGTCCGCGGGGAGTTCCCGCAGCGCCGCCGCCGCGCGGAGACCGGATTTCCGGTTCAAAAGGCCGGTCAGCGCGCAATGCCGGTGAGGGTTCCTCAAAGGGTCCCGGGCAGATGGCGTGTAACCGCTTTTTTCCTCGCTTTTTTTGCTGCGTTCTTTCATGCCCGTTTCCTCCGATGTCCGATTCCCGTAACTGTAACCGGTCCCGCTTCTGTCAAAATACGTCAGGAAAGGAGAATTTATATACAAATTCGACAGAGCTGTCTGCCAAAAAGCAAATGAATAAGGATATTATACCGAATGATAGAAGGGATTGCAATTGGATTGTCTTGATTGCGTATCAGAAAATAAAACATTTAAAAGGAAAAAAGCCGGGGTTCCGCGGTATGGGTCTCCGGCTGCGGGCCATAGCGCTGATTTCCCAAGCGGGAGAATATGAACATTGCGGCCTTCCGCCTGTTCGTAGAGCGCCGCATCCCCGGATCTGCCGGCGGAGGGCGGGAAATTATAGAGGGAAGGCAGGCGCCGGGCGATTGCGGAGCAGGATGCCGTTTGATATAATATAAAACAAGGCGACGCCAAACAGGCGCGCCTGGGGACACGGCTGGGAACCGCGGTTCCAGGCCGCTGGCCGAAGAATGGGAAATGAAATTACTTCCGTCCGGGCGGCCCGGCGGAAGAAGGCGGAAAGGGGAACCCGATATGCTGGAGAAGGAATCGTTTTTTGAACTGATCAACCGCCGCGAGAGCTGCCGGAAATACCAGGACAGACCGGTGGAACGGGAGAAGCTGGAGGCGATGGTCGAGGCGGCGCGCCTCGCGCCGTCCGCCTGCAACAGCCAGCCCTGGAGCTTTTTCGTCGTCACCAGGCCCGAGCTGCGGGCCCAGGCCGCGAAAACCATGCAGGACCTCGGGATGAACCGCTGGACCGACCAGAGCGCGGCGTTTATCGTCGTTGTGGAGGAGAAGGCGACCCTTTCGGCGACGGTTGGAAGCAAAATGAAGAGCCAGGACTACGCCCAGATGGACATCGGCATCGCGACCGAGCATCTCTGCCTCGCGGCGACGGCGATGGGCCTTTCCACCTGCATCATCGGCTGGTTCGACGAGAAGAAGCTGCGGGCGCTTCTCGGCGTGCCGGAAACGAAGCGGATCCGCCTCGCGGTGAGCGTGGGTTACGCGCTGGAAGACCGCGTTCGGGAGAAAAAGAGAAAACCGGCGTCGGAAATCGCGACCTTCCTCGAATAAGATGAAAGCCGGACTTCCGCCGCCGGATGCAGGCAGGGCGAACGCCGTCAGGGAGCCAGGCGGCGCTCCCACTCGTCGGGGCGAAAGCCGACGAGCGCGAAGCCCGCTCCGGCGAGGACCGGCCGCTTGACCAGCATGCCGTCGGTCGAGAGCAGCGCGAAAAGCTCCTCCTCGGTCATCGAGGAGATCCGGTCCTTTAGGCCGAGTTCCCGATAGACGCGGCCGGAGGTGTTGACCAGCTTCCGGGCCGGCAGGCCGGCCGCCTTTGCATAAGCGGCGAGTTCTTCGGCCGAAGGGCGGTCGGTGTGGATTTCGCGCGGCGTGTATTCGACGCCGTGCTCCTCGAGCCAGCGTTTCGCCTTGCGGCAGGCGCCGCATTTTGGATAATGCAGAAAAACGACGCTCATCTTGCACTTCCTTTCCAGTGAACCCTGTTGTCCTTGATTTTACGGCGGCCCGGCCTCCGCTGTCAAGATGCGCGCGGCTCCATGCCATTTGCAGGGCGGACGGAACTGTAGTATGATGGTCGTAGACGCGCGCCGGCGCAGGAAGGAAGGACGTTGCCGGGGCGCCGCCGGGCCGCAGGCCGTCCTTTCCCGGCGCGGGGTGTAAAGAGGTGATCTGAAATTGTATGAGGTCCGCTCCGTCCAAAACCCGGCGGAGTATTTTACGGGGCCGGAGCAGCGGCCCGCGAAAACGGTTTTTTTCACCCGGCTCATCGGCTATGACGACGAGCGGGAACTCGCGCGCTTTTTAAAAAGGTATCAAAGCCTTGCCGGCCAAAACGGGCGATTTTTGAAGGGGCCGATTCCAAACCCGGACGAAGCGCAGGTGGAGGCCTTTTACCGGACGGTGGACAGCTCCTACCGTTATCTTCCCGCCGAAGTCACGGCCGATATCCGAAAGTTCCTTTCCGGCATCGACGCCGCCCGCGCGGCCCAGCTCGCCGAGGCGGTTGTGGAGGCGATAGACGGCCTCAGAAAAGCGGGAAAGGGAGACAATATCCTCAAAAACGCCTATGTGAAATTTTTATGCTGGCTTCGGGACGGGTTTGACCGGGCGGCTTACGCATCCGCGGGCCCGCAGCCGCCGAAGGTCCTTTATGAGGGGGATATCACCAAATACGAGGTGATTTTTCTCCGCATTCTCGCGAGGGCGGGCTGCGACGTCGTCTATCTCAACTACCGGTCGGACGAGAGCTATCTCGCTGCCGACCGCGGCTCGCAACTGAGCGGAAAGCTGGAGGGGAGGATTCATACCGTGCCCAGGACGCCGTTTTCCGAAATCGATTTTGAAGCGGAGGAGAGAAGGGCCTCCTTCCGGCAGGAACTCGACGGGTTCAGCCGGACGGTCAACACCAACCGGTGGCTCTACGGCGACGCGCTGGAAGCGGTTTTCCGATCCAACCGGGCGCGCGACCCGGTGAACGAGGACGCCATCAACAACCTGTTTATCCGATACGCCGGAATCGACGAGCGGGAGCCGTATCTCAACCGCCTGTTCCAGTTGGAAGAGGATCTGAAGGCCTCGAAAAAGCCGTGGGTCCGGATTGACGGCAAGATTGCAAACCCGAGTGTCGCGGAGGCGGGCGCGGCCCCAAAGATTTCTTATCAGGACCGGGACGATTTGATCTATGGGCTCGCGGAGCGGGTTTCCCTCACGCCCGACAGGGTGCGCGGCCAGCTTGCGAAGCGGGCGTTCGTCCTCATAATGGAGGCGCAGGAGTCGCAGAACCTGACGCGGCTCCAGAACTTCGGGGTCAATCTCCTGTGCTGGATGGAACGTTATCTCAAACCCCTCTACTCGGTTTACGACGCGGAGTTCCTGCCGGTTCTGATCTACTATGGCGCGCCGAACGCAAAAGAGGGCACTTTCCTCTCGATGGCCGCGCTGATGGGGGCGGACGTTTTGGTGGTCTGCCCTGACAAGACGCTGGAGGACGTGTTTGTTTCGGTCCCGTACGGCGACAATTCCCGGCTGGAGGAGCTTCCTTCTTCCATGCCGATGGAACCGTATCCCGACCGGGAAATCAAGATCAGGGTTACCACCGCGGCCTACGATGCGCAGCGGCAGCTCGACGATATTCTGTATACCGGGACCGGGCTGTTCCGCAACCGGCAGTTCCTGCGGTCAAAGCCGGTTACCCTCAAGACGACCTATGACGAAATCGGGATCCTCTGGCCCGCGGAGGCCAAATACCGTCCCGGTTTCGCCGCGGAAAAGGGCCGGGTGACGGTGCCGAACCTGTTTGCGAAGGTCTGCGGCGTCGAAGGCGGGGACGTTGCGAAATATTTTGAAAACATCCGCGCAATGCTCACGCCCAACACGATCCTTGTGACCCGGATTCCATTCATCGACGGAAGCCGTCCGAATCCGATAGAACCCTATGCGGTCCGGTTCGTCAGCAACGGCAAGCTCCAGGTGGATATGATCAAACGCCACAGCGCGTACCAATACGAGTTTTTGAGCGACGATACGCAGGACTACATCCTCGAAAAAATCCAGGAGCTTTTGGATCTCAAATGGATTGAAAGCCGGCAGGCGCACCTCGACGAGACGGTGGTCGCGACGCTTTTGAACCTCAACCGGTATATCCTCAAACTGATCCAGAACTTCGATTTCACCAAAACGATCCCCAAGATGGTGGTGATCGACACGACCGAGGCGATGTTCAGCCTCGCGGACTGCATTCTGATCACCTTCCTGAATCTGGTTGGCTTCGATATCGTGGTATTTACGCCGACCGGATATCGCAACCTCGAAAAGTATATCCGGCCGGAGGCGTATGAAAGCTATACCATCGGCGACTACTGCTATAATCTGGCCGTTCCTCAGCTTCAGATCCCGCCCGAGGGGGAACCAAAACGGGAAAAGGGGCTGTTCCAAAAAATCTTCGGCAAAGGGAGGAAATAAAAATGGCGCTTCAGTACACCCCCATGCAGGGCGGGGAGCCGCCCAAAAACGAGGCCGCCGACACCGGGATGCTCAAGGCGGAGACGTTTGACGTCATGAAAGCCCGCGACGAGATGAACCGGGAGCTGATCGGCTCGCAGGAGATCGACCGGCTGGTCAGCACCATTAACGTCAACGACGCCCAGTCGGTGGCGACCTTCGGCGGCGCGGTCGCGGAGGAGATCTCCAAGTGCTCGGACGCGATCCTCAAGAGCGTCGACATGGACAGGATCAACGACTCCGGCGAGCTGCTGGCCGCGCTTGGAAAGATCATGGACCAGTTTGACCTCCAGGAGATTACAGAGGAAAAGAAGGGCTTCTTTGCAAAGCTGATGAGCAACGCGCAGAAGCAGCTCGACCAAATCCTTCAGAAATACCACTCGATGGGCGATGAGGTCGACAAGATCTATGTCCAGCTCAGAACCTACGAGGGAGAGATCATGGGCTCGAACAAAAAGCTCGAGAAAATGTTCGAGACAAATGTCGGTTATTACAAGCAGTTGGTGAAATACATCCTCGCGGGGGATCAGGGCGTCAAGGAACTCGAGGAGCTTCTCCAGAAGAAAAACGAAGAATTCCTCGCGACGCAGAACCCCTCGCTCCAGTTTGAAATCACAAACCTTTCGAACGCGAAGATTATGCTGGAACAGCGGGTGCACGACCTGAGAATTGCGGAAAACGTCGCGATGCAGTCCATCCCGATGCTCAAATCGATGGAACTGTCGAACATGAACCTGATCCGGAAGATCAACTCCGCGTTTATCATCACGCTCCCGGTCTTTAAGCAGGCGCTGACCCAGGCGGTTCTCCTCAAGCGCCAGCGCATCCAGGCTGACGCGATGCAGGCGCTCGATGAGCGGACCAATGAGATGCTGCTCAGGAACGCGCAGAATACCGCCGAGCAGACCAAGCGGATTGCGGCGATGGCCTCCGGCAATTCTGTGAAGGTCGAAACGCTTGAAGCGACCTGGCAGACGATTGTCCGCGGAATTGAGGAAACCCAGCAGATTCAGCAGGATGCGAAGCGCCGCCGCCAGGACGAGGTCCAGCGGCTTGAGCAGATCAAAACGGAGTTCGAGCGCGCGATGGGCGGGGCCAAACTCAAATAAACTGATTTACAAACCGGGCCGGCGCAATAACCGGCCCGGCTTTTTACACTTTTTACACTAAAACAATGATTCTGTTTCATGGAGTTTACACGATGTACAAGTATTCGAGACCGAAAGGCGATATAATATCCGAAAAGGACTGGGCTTTGGCCCATCAGCCCCG
>DVKH01000022.1 GCA_018716105.1 Candidatus Fimivivens faecavium
GCGGCTATGTGGACTTCATCGCCTGGGATCTGCACGCGGTCTTGCAAAAGGCAAAGGAGTTCTTTGCGGACACCGATATCCCCTGGGCCAGCTTCCACACCTTCCGCCGGGAGGCGGGGACGGTGAGGCTGAAAAGGCCGCCCGAGAACGAGCCGGATAAGGACGAGCTGGACGAAAGGCTGACTGGAATGGACTATATCCCCTACACCCCGGAAAACGCCGAGGCATTTTATCAGCAACTGGAACAGTGGAACGACGAGGACGAGTACACCCGCTGTATCAAGGCGCTGAACGCCATCCCGGAGGAATGGCGGGATTACCGCTCCGCCTACGCTCTGGCGCGGGCGCTGGAAAACTACGCCATCATCGGCGACCATGAGGAGGGCGCCCCCAACTACAAGGGGGACAAAGCCCTTCTGCGGGCCATTGAGGCGCTGGAGGCCGTCCGGGAGGAGGGCCAGGACAAGGCGGAGTGGAATATGCGCATGGCCTATGCCTATCAGTATCTCTATGGGCAGGAGGAAAAGGCCATCCCCTATGCCAAGCGGTGGATGGAGCTGGACCCCGAGGACGAAAACGCCCCGGCCGTGATCCGGGAGTGCCGGGCGGAGATCCGCAAGCGCCGGCGCAGCCGGAACAAGAAGGCCAAATTCGTGCCCGGTGATACCCCCTTTGAGGGGTTTGACCTCACCAATTTCTGGGACGACAGCATGTTTGCGCTGAAGGAGTATGTCAGCGAGCCGCCCTCCGACGAGCTGATCGCCAGCGTGGAGGAGGAGCTGGGCTATAAGCTGCCTGCCTCCTATGTCTGGCTGATGAAGCGGCACAACGGCGGCATCCCGGTGAACAACTGCTATCCCACCGACACGCCCACCACCTGGGCGGAGGACCATGTGGCCATCGCCGGCATCTTCGGCATCGGCCGGGAAAAATCTTACTCCCTCTGCGGCGAGCTGGGCAGCCGGTTCATGATCGACGAGTGGGAGTATCCCGCCATCGGCGTGGCCATCTGCGACTGCCCCAGCGCCGGACACGACATGATCTTTCTGGACTACCGCGCCTGCGGCCCCCAGGGAGAGCCCGCGGTGGTCCATGTGGATCAGGAGAACGACTATAAGATCACCCATCTGGCCGACAGCTTTGAGGAGTTCATCCGGGGACTGGAACATGAGTCCGTCTATGACCCGGAAGAAGGAGCTGACGGTCTCGACGGGGATGATGACGCTGACGAGGAGAAAACCGCGTCCGACCGCAAGGGCACCTTTGCCGGGTTCGTCCTCCTGTCCAGGGGGAAGTGGGACAAGGCGCAGTTCATCCGGGACATGAAGGAGAAATGGGACATCGCCGTGGTTGAGGATGACGGCGAGGACAGGCGCGGCGACACGGCGGTGTTTGATGTGGGCGACATGATCGCCGCCGTCAGCCTGTTCCCCGCACCCATCCCCGGCGGCGAGGCCGAAGCCAATGCCAAAAACAACTATATGTGGCCGGACGCGGTAAAGGCCGCCAGGGAGCACCGCGCCCATATCATGGTGGCAGTGCTGGGCAAAGAGGGGAATGTCCTGGAGAAAGGCAGGCTCTTTACCAAGCTGGTTGCCGCCTGCTGCCGCCAGGATTACGCTACCGGCGTCTACACCAGCGGCGTGGTGTTTGAGCCCCGCTTCTATGAGGGCTTTGCCGATATGATGAAAGAGGACGAACTGCCCATCTTCAACTGGGTCTGGTTCGGCCTGTACCGGAGCGAGGGCGGCATGAACGCCTACACCTACGGCATGTATGTGTTCGGCAAGGACGAGATGGAGGTGCTGGACACGGCCGCCGAGCCGGATGAGCTGCGGGACTTTTTGGCAAGTATGGCATCCTATGTCTTGGCGTGCGATGTAACGCTGAAGGATGGGGAGACCATCGGCTTCTCTGCGGATGATAAGCATGCCATCACCCGCAGCCCCGGCGTTTCTCTGCCGGAGGAGCAGATGACGCTGAAGATCTCGTGGGAGCCGTCGGACGGCGGCCCGGATGACGGCGGAGAGGACGGCCCGGACGGTGGACGCCCCCAGGATGAAAACCCCGGCGAACCCGAGGTCTACACCGAGGAGGAGATGGAGGCCATTGAGGGCCACATCCGGCAGTATTTCGGGGCGTTTGACAATGTGTTCCATGAGATCGTGTCCCCCGACATCCATGTGGACATCTGCGTGGTGCCGCCCGCTGGGGAGCGGGACTACTACACCCTGGTCACTATGGGCATGGGGGCCCACCGGATGAATGTGCCGCAGGAGCTGGCGGAATACAAGCTGGAGCGGGCGGAGCTGGCCATTGCCCTGCCTGCGGACTGGAAGCTGGATCAGGAATCCATGAAGGACGAAAAGTGGTACTGGCCCATCCGTCTGCTGAAATCCCTGGCCCGCCTGCCCGTCAACTGCGGAAGTTGGCTGGGCCACGGACATACCGTGGAGAACCGGGAGCCCTTTGCGGACAACACAAAGCTGTGTACCGCTATCCTGACCGGCCCCCAGGGCACAGCGGATGGCAGCGAGGTCTGCACTTTACCCAATGGCGAGGAGGTCAACTTCTATCAAGTCATCCCTCTTTATGCGGATGAATTGGACTATAAGCTGGCCCATGACGCGGACGCCCTGCTGGAAAAAATGGCGGGCATCAGCTTCGTGGTGCGGCCTGACCGCCCCGACGCCATCACCAGGGGTACCCTTTGCAGCGAAGATGAGGCGGATGAGAGCATCGGCATGGACGATGCCTCCTATCATATCGAGAGCATTGAGGAGAAGGAACTGCCTATTGACCCCATCAACGCCTACAACCACATGGCCATCTATCTGCGCTGGTGCGTGGAGCACGACCTGATGGGCGAGGACTTCCTGAAGGAATATGGCGAAGTGGCCAAACAGGTCAAATCGGCCCCCGGCCATACGGACCTCCGGTCATTCATCCGTGAGGAACTGCTCGGCTGCCTGTACTCCGCCCTGTTCAACAAAACAGGCCGGGCCTTTGCCCACTACTACTATGGGGAGGCGGACAGCCCCTATTATCCCAGCGACATCGACGACTATGCCCTCAAACGCTTCGGCCCGGAGCGGTATCATTCCGACGAGTTCCGGCAGGAGGCGTACCTGTTCATCCCCTTTGACGAGGAGTACTATCGGGCTATGGCAGAGGTGATTGAAGAACGCTTCACCAACTGGCAGGGGCAGGACTTTGACGAGGACACTCTGGAGCCCTCGGAGCTGGCCCAGGCCATGATGGAGTATCTGGACTGCGAATGTACTTACTTCCCCTCTATGAAGGATGACGATCCCATCATGTCGGCGTACCGTTACGCCCGGCGTCTTGGGGTGCGGGAGGGCTTCGTCCCCGTGCTGGTAAAGGTGGACGAAACCCTGTGGGAGTGCCTTGTGATGAACGCCGACCCGGACAGCGACGGGGCTGACGGCTATGCCTTCGACCCGGACACGGTTGCCCAATACCGGAAGAAGATGCTCTCCGCCCCCATCAAGGACGGAAAGGCGATCCTGGAGGAGCTGGCCGGCCAGCGCAGGGACGAGGCCGAGGACGACGATCTGGACTGGGAGGAGGAAATTCTGGGCGAGATGGAGGGCGGAGAACCCAACGACCGTTTCGCCAGCTATTGGAATCCTGAAACGGACATGACCTACCCGCTTATCCTGGCCAAGATCCCGGTGAAGAACCCCTGGGAGGTCTTTGCCTGCCTGCCTTTCGGCAACTGGAACGAGTGTCCCGACACGCCGGAACTGATTGCGATTGCGAAATACTGGTTCGAGCAGTACGGCGCGGCGCCTGCTGCCATGAGCCACGACGAACTGGAATTCGACCTCCCGGCCCCCATTCCCCAGGAGCGGGCTATGGAGCTGGCCGTGGAGCAGTACGGCTTCTGCCCGGATCTGGACCAGGGCGAAGAAGGGAGCATCGGCAGCTTGGCGGATGATCTCTGGCGGTCCGCCGTCTGGTACTTCTGGTGGGATTGACGGGAGGTACGGAGGATGACCGAATATCAAAAAACCTACATCGATTTGAAGAAGCAGTTTGAGAAAACCGAGGGCGGCCCGGACAGTATCCGCGCCCTCTATACTTTCAAGGAGGAGCTGGAGCAGAGCGAAGATAGGCGGGCCAAGGAAGCGCTGGTGGATGTGTACGATCTGCTGGACTTCAAAAAGGATGCTTATGACCTGCTCTCCCAAATCGGGGACCGCTCTGACCGGAGGACGCTCAAGCGGCTGGGCGCGCTGAAGGATTATGCGGAAAACTGGGGCAACCACTACGCCGTCCCCAGGCCCAAGACCCCGGAGGAAAAACAGCAGGAACGGGAAAAATGGGCGGCCCTGGGCCTGCCCTCCTTCCGGTACCACCCGGACCCCATGAAGACCGGCGCTTTTCAGGAATCAAAGGAAGGCGTCCCCTGCGACTGCTGCGGCAAGACGACCCATGTTTTCTATACGGCCCCCTTCTTCTCAGTCGAGGATGTTGAGTACCTGTGCCCGGCGTGCATCGCCGGCGGCGAGGCGGCCAGGAAGTATGACGGCAGCTTTCAGGACGATTGCTCCGTGGACGAAGGCGTGGAGGATCCGGCCAAGCTGGACGAGCTCATTCACCGCACTCCCGGTTACTGCGGCTGGCAGCAGGAATACTGGCGCGCCCACTGCGGCGACTTCTGCGCCTTTCTGGGTTATGCGGGCGCCAGGGAACTGCGGGCGCTGGGCGCGCTGGACGAGGCGCTGGACGACCCTATGTGGGACGGCGAGCAGAAGGAAATGATCCGGAAGTCGGTCAACGGCGGACATCTGCAATGCTACCTGTTCCAGTGCCTCCACTGCGGAAAACATCTGGTCTGGATGGATTTTGATTGAGGAGTTTCCCTATCAAAAAAGGAGGCGCACCAGACAAAACGCAGGGCGCAGCGAAGCGCGTCTCATTGAACCCCCCCATGTAAAAATCCCGGCGCGGCGCAAAGCCGCGGCGGGATTTTTATTGACATAGCGGAAAAGCGCGTTTATAATATCCATCGGGCCGGGGTCTTCGGCCCGGCGTTGTGCGGATTGGTGGCAGCTTTCCGGCACTGCGCCGCAAAAACGGCGGTTCGGCGTTCCTCTGGGGCGGCGGGCGGCCGGTGCGCGGCGATGTGCGGGCGGCGGCCGCTTTTTTTGCGCCGCACCCCGTAAATTCACCGTCTCCGCGCTCATTCATGTTTGGAGGCACCCATGAAAAAGACCAATGTACAAAATCTCACCCGGACGGCGCTGATCGCGGCGCTCTATTTCGTCATCAGCACGGCGTTTGCGCCGCTCGCCTACGGCGTGGTGCAGGTCCGGTTCTCCGAGGCGCTGACCCTGCTCCCCGTTCTGACCGCGCTCGGCGTTCCGGGGGTGACGCTCGGCTGTCTTCTGACAAACGCCTACGGCGTGGCGAGCGGCATGAGCATCCTCGGCGCGCTGGACGTTTTCCTCGGGACCGGGGCGACCCTTCTGGCGGCGGCGATGAGCCGGGCGCTGAGGGGGATCCGGCTGTTCGGCCTGCCGGTCTGGTCGGCGGTTCCGCCGGTCCTGGTCAACGCCGTTGTCGTCGGCGGGGAATTCGCTTTTGCCGAGACGGGAAAGGTCTGGGGTCCGGTGTTCTGGTTCAACGCCGCTCAGGTGGGGCTGGGCCAGCTGGCGGCGTGCTTTGTGATCGGCCTGCCGATGGTGTTCGCGCTCGAAAAGACCGGCGCGGCCAAAAAGCTGTTTGAATGAGTCCGCCCGCGCGGCGGGATGCGATAAATATAAGGGGAACGGGAGAAGCAAAACGCTTCTCCCGTTCCCCTTTTCCGGTTATCCGCGCGGAAAAATCATTCTCCGGCGTGTTTGTCGAGCGCGATTTTTGCGGCCCGGACAATGTCGGTGAGGATATGAACCTGCTGAGGGGTGCAGCTTTCCAGCAGCGCGTTGATCTCGCTGATCGAAGCGCCCTCCCCGCCCTGCGGGCCGTCGAGCAGTTCGTCGGTCCGGATGCCCAGCGCTTTCGCAAGGCCGACGAAAACGTGCAGGCTGAGCTTGGTGTTTCCGGTTTCGATATGGCTCATGTGGGTGACCGAGATGCCGGTCTGCTCCGCGAGCTGTTCCTGCGAAAGCCCCTGCGCCCGCCGAAATTTGCGGATTTTTTGTCCGATTTCGTAATAATCCATTCACTCACGCCCATGTAGTTACTTTATACTTGAATTGTATAGGCAATCATGATATTATTTAATAAACCACATAGGCTATTTTATGCTCATATACTTAAAGTTATTCGGGGTTTCTGGACAATACCGGGAATTTTAAGGGCTCCCGGTGCAAAACGTGACGGAGGAAAGGCGCATGATCAAATTGATTGGGGGCGAACCCCACGGGGGAGAAAGCGGCGCGGACCGAAAGCCCCTGGCCGGCTCAAACCGGTTAAAGCCGCCGGCCGGGCGGGCGGGCTGGTTCTGGGTCCTGATCGCGGTGATTTCGGTCGCCGCGGGGACTGCGCTTGCGGCCTGTCCGGCGTTTCTTGCGGCGCCGCTTGGCGCTGACGAACGGCGGCCCGCTGGAGACGGGGTGGAGGAAATCACCATTTCGATCCCGGTGCCGCAGGGAAAAGAGATTTTGGCGGTTTCCGTTTACGCCGCCGGGCCAGAGGCTCCGGCGCGGGGCGGGAGGGGCGGCTCCCGGCCGGGCGCGGGGCGGATGGAGGCGAGCGTCTGGTTTACCGACGGGTCAAGCCTCCTGATCAGGGATACACAGGCCGCGGATTCCTGGGGCCGGGCGCGGGCTTTTCTCCGGCCGGGGCCCGGAACCACCGCCCGGTTCGGCGGGGGGTGAACAGGAACGCCCGGCGGCGCCATTGCTGCGCCGCCGGGCGTTTCGTTTTCCCGCGGGAGGGGGGATGGAGTTTGCCGCCGCGGGGCTGGGGAGCAGGTTTACACGCCGAGCCGGCCGGCGAGGACGAGCAGGTTCGAAAGGAACATGCCGAGCGTCGCCGCGTCCGCCTCAAGCGAGAGCCGGCCGCTCCTTGTGGGGAAGCTGGGGTCGGAAGTATAAGCTTCCATCTCACGGACGGTGTTCGCGAGATGGCGGACCGTCCGGCGGATGAGTTCAACGTCTTCTTCCATAGGCGCCCTCCAAAAAAAGATGGGCCTATTATGGCCCCATTTTCCACACGCTGCCGATTGGAAATGGTACGCTCAGGCCATCTTCAAAGGACAGGAGACGGCTGGTTTATCATGGTCATACGAAGGGTAACAATTCGGATTGATGAGGAAACAAGGCGGAAACTCCAGTATATTTGTGATTATGAGGGCCGTTCGATCAACGGTCAGCTTTTATATCTGGCGCGGGAATCAATCCGCGCATTCGAAGAAAAACACGGAACGATTGTATTTGAGGATCATTAACCCGAAGATCCCGGGTTTTCAAGGTCTTTTTCCTGATTGAAAAGGATTTTGCCATGCTTGTCTTCAAACTCTGCAACGCGATTTCTGATTAGCAATTCGAGTTCCTTGTTTTTTGTGCGGCATTCATATGCCGCGATGAAGTCGAGCTTGTCGAGCCAGATTTGCGAAATGCGGAGTGTAAATCGCGACAGGGTATCCTTCATCGTTTGCGCCTCTTCCTATGGTGTCTGTGATATCATGATAGCGTGAAGGGCGCCCTTTTGGGTGGAAGTGACGCAGTTTTGACGAAGTGTTTTTTCGGATCGAAAACCGTCCGGGCGCCGGGGCGGCTGTTATCCGCGGCCGGGCTGGGCGCCGTCGCGGTTCCATTCGAGCGCGGTTTCGATGATGCGCTCGATATCCGCGCGGGAGGAGATTTTCCCGCACTCCCGCCGCAGGGCCGCCGCGCCACCAAGGCCGGTCATATACCAGGCGGCGTGCTTCCTGGCCTCGCGGAGGCCGACGGATTCCCCGCGGTATTCGAGCAGGAGGATGAGCTGGCGGCGCATCACCGAAAAGCGCTCCTCAAGCGGCGGGGGCGGGAGCTCGGTCCCGTCCTTCAAAAAGGCGCTGATCTCCCGGAACAGCCACGGCGCGCCGAGCGCCCCGCGCCCGATCATCACAAGATCGCAGCCGGTTTCGTCGAGCATCCGCTTCGCGTCTTTCGCCGCGGCGATGTCGCCGTTCCCGATCACCGGGACCGAGACGGCGCGCCTGACCTCTGCAATCACGCCGAGGTCGACCGGCGGCGCGTACATCTGGGCGCGGGTCCGGCCGTGCACCGCAACAGCCGCCGCGCCCGCCGCCTCCATCCGCTTTGCAAATTCCGGCGCGTTGACCGAGCCGTCGTCAAAGCCCTTGCGGATTTTGACGGTCACGGGGATTTTGACCGCGTCAACGGCGGCGCGGACAATTTTCTCCGCGAGGGCGGGATTCTTCATCAGCGCGCTCCCCGCCCCGGTGTTCACGACCTTTGGGGCCGGACAGCCCATGTTGAGGTCGATGAAGTCGGGGCCGAGCGCCTCGGCCCGCCGGGCCGCCTGCGCGATCAGCCCCGGCTCGGTCCCGAAGAGCTGGACGGCGTAGGGCCGCTCCGGGTCGGGGGCAAGCAGCTCGGCGCTTTTTTCGCTGCCCATGAGGATTCCCTTCGCGCTCGCCATCTCCCCGACCGCCCACGCGGCCCCGAAGCCGCGGCAGACCTCGCGCAGCGCGCGGTCCGCGACCCCCGCCATCGGCGCGAGGCCGGCGAAGCCCTCTATCGTCACGTTTCCGATCTTGACCATTCGTTCTTTCTCCGTTTCCGGCGGCCCGGTTCGTCCCAGGCCGCGCGCCGATTATTGTAACAAAGTTTTGCCCGCGGTTCAACCGGCGGGACGGATGTGGTATAATATCCGCAAAGCGGATATTAGATGGGATTTTAACGGCCGCCCTGCGGGCATGGCCGATTATATCATGAAAAACGTTTTATGATACAATAACCGCAGAGAATTGGGCGAAAACCCAATTCAGCCCGCCTCCGGCGGGGCGGGCGCGGCAGAGGCCGCGCGCTGCGCTTGTTAAACCAGAACCCAAATCGCCTTGAGACGGTTTGGACGCCGCCTTCGCGGCGCGCAGGCCCAATGGGCCTGCCGTTATGGTATAATATAACTGAAATGAGTGCATGCGGCGGACGCCCCCGCTCGACAAAACCCGCCCGGCGCGGGGCTTTACAATGTGGCAGAGGGAATTTGGATTCGGCACAGAGGAGAACGCAATGAAACTACTGGCAGTTGATTCAAACAGTATTTTAAACCGTGCGTACTATGGCATCCGCCTGCTGACTACGAGAAACGGCGAATACACCAACGGTATTTTCGGCTTTCTGAATATTCTGTTTAAAATCCTCGACGAGGTCAGGCCTGACCGGGTCGCCTTCGCGTTCGACGTGAAGGCCCCGACCTTCCGGCACGAGCGGTTCGAGGGCTACAAGGCGCAGAGAAAGGGAATGCCGGACGAGCTGGCCGCGCAGCTCGAGCCGCTCAAGAGCATCCTCCGGATGCTGGGGTACCCGATTTTGGAGCTGCCCGGCTTTGAAGCGGACGACATCCTCGGGACCCTCTCCCTGCTCTGCCGGGAGCGCGGGGACGAATGCGTGATCGCGACCGGCGACCGCGACAGCTTTCAGCTTGTCGGCGAGGGGGTGACGGTGCGCCTCGCGAGCACGAGGATGGGCCAAAGCCACGCCGAGGTGATCGACGAGGCCGCGATCCGCGAGAAATACGGCGTCTCGCCCGCGCAGATGATCGACGTCAAGGCGCTGATGGGCGACGCATCCGACAACATCCCGGGCGTCGCCGGAATCGGGGAGAAGACGGCGCTCGACCTCATCCGGAAGTTTTCCTCGCTCGACGGGGTCTATGAGAACCTCGAGAGCCCGGAGATCAAAAAAGGCGTGCGCGAAAAGCTCCGGCTCGGGAAAGAGATGGCCTATGAGAGCCGGGTCCTTGCCGAGATCGACAAAAAAGTCCCGCTGCCGGCGTCGCTGGACGATCTGGTTCCCGGCGAGCGGGACAACGACGGGCTTTACCGGCTGCTCGACCGGCTCGAGCTGCGGACAACCATCTCCCGGCTCGGGCTCGCCGCGCCGTCCGGCCCCCCGCCCGAGGACGCGGCCGCCGTCCCCCAGGAGCCGGCGAAAAGGCTTCCGCTTGCGGCGGGGGCCGAAGCGGCGAAGGCCGCAGCCGCCATCCTTGGAGGCGGGGAAGCCTGCCTTGTCTGCCGCTACCGGGAGGACCGGCTGGAGGCGGCGCTTCTGGCGGGCGAAGACAGCGCGGCGCTTCTAAGGGCCGGGGACGAAGGCTTTGACGAAGCCGTGCGGTCGCTGCTCGCCGCGGCGGAAAAGCTCGTCCTGCCCGACAGCAAGCTGTTTTATCGCTTTGGGTATGAACTTGGATTAAAAATACCGATTGTAAAATTTGACCCGATCCTCGCGGGGTATTTGATCAGCCCGCTGTCCTCCTCCTACTCGGTTGAGAGCCTCTGCAGCGGCCGGAATATCGCGCCGGCTGTCTTTGAGGCCGCAGAGGAGCTTTCGGAAGAGGACCGGGCCCTCGCCGCGACGGCGGCGCTCCTGCCGGGACTCTGCGCGGCGCTTCGGAAAGAGATCAGCGAAAACGGGCAGGAGAAGCTTCTCTATGAGATCGAGCAGCCGCTTTCCCGCGTGCTCGCCTCGATGGAGCACCTCGGCTTTTCGGTCGACGGCGCGGGCCTTTCGGACTACGGCGAAGCTTTAAGCGCGGATATCGAGGAGCTGACCGGGCGGATCTATTTCTACGCGGGCGGCGAATTCAACATCAACTCGACCAAGCAGCTCGGGGAGGTGCTGTTCGAGAAGCTCGGCCTTCCGACCAAGCGCAAAACCAGGACCAAGAGCGGGTACTCGACCGACGCCGACGTGCTCGAGTCGCTCCGCGGGAAGCACCCGGTCGTCGAGGACATCCTCGCCTACCGCAAGCTCGCGAAGCTCCGCTCGACCTATGTGGACGGACTTCGGAAGGTGATCGGCCCGGACGGGCGGGTGCATACGAGCTTCCGCCAGACCGAGACGCGCACCGGGCGGATCTCGTCGATCGAGCCGAACCTTCAAAACATCCCGATCCGCTCCGAGCGCGGGGCGGAACTGCGCCGGTTTTTCGTCGCCGCGCCGGGCAAAAAGCTGGTGGACGCGGACTATTCCCAGATCGAGCTGCGGGTGCTCGCGCACATCGCGGACGATCCGGCGATGATCGGGGCGTTCCTTGAAAACCAGGACATCCACACCCGGACGGCGGCCGAGGTCTTCGATCTGCCGGAGGAATTTGTAACGCCCCAGATGCGCTCGAGCGCGAAGGCGGTCAACTTCGGAATCGTCTACGGCATCGGCGCGTTCTCGCTTTCACAGGACATCGGCGTGACCGTCGCCGAGGCCGACAGGTATATCAAAAACTACCTCGCCACCTTCGCGGGGGTAAAAAACTATATGCAGGACGCAATCGCCTTCGGGAAGGAGCACGGCTATGTGAGGACGATGTTCGGCAGAAGGCGGCAGCTGCCCGAGCTCTCGAACTCAAACCGGAATATCCGGAACTTCGGCGAGCGGGCCGCGATGAACACCCCGATCCAGGGCACCGCCGCCGACATCATCAAACTCGCGATGGTGCGGGTGTTCGACCGGCTCGACGCGGAGGGGATGGAATCCCGGCTGATTCTCCAGGTGCACGACGAACTGATCGTCGAGGCGCCGGCGGACGAGGCGGAAACGGCCGCGCGGATTGTGGTCGAGGAGATGCAGAACGCGGTAAAGCTCAAGGTCCCGCTGCTCGCCGGTTCCGGCGTCGGCGACAACTGGCTCGAGGCGCACTGACGGCGCAGGGGGGACGGCGATGGAGTTTCGTTTGCTGCCGCTGGAAGAGCGGCATATTCCCTTCTGCGCCGCGCTCGAGAGGCTCTGCTTTTCGGAACCGTGGAGCGAGGCGGCGCTCCGGGGCGGCCTCGAAAGCGAGGCGGGCGTTTTTCTCGCGGCTGAGACGGCCGGCGGGGAGTTCGCGGGCTATGCGGGGATGCAGGCCGCCGGCGGCGAGGGCTACGTTGCGAATATCGCAGTGGAGCCGGGCTTTCGGGGCCGGGGCTGCGGCCGGCTTCTGACCCGGGGGCTGATCGAGGCGGCCGCGGGGGCGGGCTGCGAATTCATCAGCCTCGAGGTCCGCGCGTCGAACGCGGCGGCGATCGCGCTCTATGAATCGCTCGGCTTTACGCTGGCGGGCAGGAGGCGCGGTTTTTACCAGAAGCCGCAGGAAGACGCGCTGATTATGACGCATATATTGACTTGAAGGAAAAAGAGCGTTGTTTAAAAAGCCGCCCTAGACGGAGCGGGCTTCCCCGCCATGATAGGAATTTGAACGAAAGAAGGTGAGAAATGCGATGAAGATTCTTGGCATCGAGACCTCCTGCGACGAGACGGCGGCGGCCGTCGTCGAGGACGGGCGGCGGCTCCTCTCCTCGGTGGTCAGCACCCAGATCGCGGAGCACCGCCTCTACGGCGGGGTGGTCCCCGAAATTGCGAGCCGCCGCCACACCGAAGCGGTCAGCCAGGTGGCGCGGCGGGCGCTCGAGGAGGCGGGGGTTTCCCTCTCCGGCCTCGGCGCGGTCGCGGTTACGGCTGGCCCGGGGCTCATCGGGGCGCTGCTGGTCGGGGTAAACTTTGCGAAGGGGCTGTCGGCCGCGGCGGGGCTTGCGCTTGTGCCGGTGCACCACATCCGGGGGCACATCGCGGCGAACTACCTCGCCTATCCGGAGCTGGCCCCCCCGTTTCTCTGCCTCGTCGCCTCAGGCGGGCACAGCCACATCGTCATGGCGCGGGATTACACGGAGTTTGAAATTCTCGGACGCACCCGGGACGACGCGGCGGGCGAGTGCTTCGACAAGGCGGCGCGCGCGATGGGGCTCGGCTATCCCGGCGGGGTGGAGATTGACCGGCTCGCGCGCCGGGGCGACCCGGAACGGTACCGCCTCCCCTTGCCAAAGGTCGAGGGCGCGCCGCTGGACGCCAGTTTCTCGGGGCTCAAGACCTCGGTGATCAATCTTCTCCACAACGCGCGGCAGAAGGAGGAGGAAATCGACCTGCCCTCCCTCGCGGCGAGTTTTGAAAAAACGGTGGCCGAGGCGCTGGCAAGCCGGCTGTTCGCCGCCGCGGAGCGGGAAAACTGCGGGGTGGTTTCGATCGCCGGCGGCGTTTCTGCGAACACCTGTCTTCGGGAGACGGTCATTCGGGGCGCGGAAAAACGCGGGCTTCGAATTTACCTTCCGCCGTTGTCGCTCTGTGGTGATAATGCGGCGATGATTGCAGCCCAGGGCTTTTTTGAGTTTAGGGCCGGAATCCGCGCTCCCGCTTCGTTAAACGCCGTCGCAACCCTGCCGATCGACCATGCGCGTGCGCAGGACTATTGTGTGTGAATAGAGGACAGAATTCAATTTTTGAAACTAAAATGTTGAAAAAATTGTGGAAAGGGTCTATAATCGAACCAGGGCTGAAACAGCCAGGGGGCCATCTTAAAAGATTTTTGGAGATTTAGGGGGAACTTTTTGTCATGACGGCGAATCTGACGGTAAAAGAATGGGTGCAGAAATGCACGTCGCTTTGTAGGCCTGACCGTGTGGTCTGGGTGGACGGAAGCGAGGAGCAGGCAAAAGCAATCCGCCAGGAGGCGCTTTCGACGGGCGAGCTGATCGAGCTCAACCAGGAAAAGCTGCCGGGCTGCTACCTGCACCGGAGCGACCCGGACGACGTTGCAAGAGTCGAGCACAGGACCTTCATCTGCTGCGAAAAAGAAGAGGACGCCGGCCCGACCAACAACTGGCTTGATCCAAAAGAAACCTATGAAACGCTTGAAAAACTCTACGACGGCTGCATGGCGGGACGCACCATGTACGTCATCCCGTTCCTGATGGGGCCGTATGGTTCCCCGTCGTCGAAAATCGGCGTCGAAATCACCGATTCCATCTATGTTACCCTCTCGATGCTCATCATGACCCGCGTGGGCGAGCGCGTCTGGGAAGAACTTGGGGATTCCAACGACTGGGTCCGGTGCCTCCACTCAAAGGCGCAGCTCGACCCCGAAAACCGCTACATATGCCATTTCCCGCAGGACAACACCATCTTGTCGATCAATTCCGGCTACGGCGGCAACGCCCTGATGGGGAAAAAGTGCTTTGCGCTCCGAATCGCCTCCTGCCTTGCAAGGGACGAGGGCTGGCTCGCGGAACATATGCTGATTCTGGGAATTCAGCCGCCCGGCGGCGACGTCAAATATGTGGCCGCGGCCTTCCCGTCCGCCTGCGGCAAGACCAACCTCGCGATGATCATCCCGCCGGAAATCTTCCAGCAGAAGGGTTATAAGACCTGGTGCGTCGGCGACGACATCGCCTGGATGCATATCGGGAAGGACGGGCGGCTCTACGCGATCAACGCGGAGAAAGGCTTCTTCGGCGTGGCGCCCGGCACCAACGCGAAGAGCAACTACAACGCGATGGCCACCACCCAAAAGAACACCATCTTCACCAACGTGGCGCTCAATCTCGACGACAACACCGTCTGGTGGGAGGGCATGAACAAGACCCCGCCCGAGCATGCGCTGGACTGGAAGGGCAACCCCTGGACCGCCGAAAGCGGCCGTCCGGGCGCGCATCCGAACTCCCGCTTCACCGCCCCGAGCGAGAACTGCCCGATGATCTCCCCGAAATTCGACGACCCCGAGGGCGTGCCCATCTCGGCGATCATCTTCGGCGGGCGGCGCGCGAAGACCGCCCCGCTTGTCTACCAGTCGCGCGACTGGAAGAGCGGCGTGTTTGTCGGCTCGATCATGGGCAGCGAAACGACCGCCGCCGCGACCGGGAAGGTCGGGGTGGTGCGCCGCGACCCGATGGCGATGCTCCCGTTCTGCGGGTACAACATGGGCGACTACTTCGGGCACTGGCTCGAAATGGGCGAGCGGCTCGGCGACAAGGCGCCGAAGGTCTTTAACGTCAACTGGTTCAGGACCGATGAAAACGGCAAGTTCATCTGGCCGGGCTTCGGCGAGAACATGCGGGTGCTCGAGTGGATTCTCGCCCGCTGCGAGGGGGAGGGCGGCGCAAACGAGACGCCGATCGGCTTCGAGCCGCGTCCGGAGGACATCAACATCGAAGGGCTCGACCTCGACGTTGAAACGGTCAGACAACTGCTTGGAGTCGACCCCGGGCTTTGGAAAGAGGAAGTGAAAGACATCCGGGCCTTCTACGAGAAGTTTGGGGAAAAGCTGCCGAAAGAGCTTTGGCAGGAACTCGCCCAGCTCGAAGAGCGGCTCGGCCTGACAGTGGCGGAGGGCGCGAAGTGAACCTCGAGAGGAGCTATGGAAAACGCCAGCTCTGGAAGTCGGTCCTTGCAATCACTATGGTTACGGCGGGATGCGGCTGTTTTGTCCTGAGCTGCGTCGCCGCGATGATTGTCTGCAATAAGGAATAAAAACGATGAAACGCGGAGGGGCCGTGGGAAACGGCCCCTCCGCGTTTTTGATGCGGCGGCCGCACTTGCGGGGAAAGGGCAAGACCGCTATAATAAAAATAACGCGCAGCGGCGATTTCTGCTAAGCTGTGACGGCGGTCCCGGACGGAAGGGAAACAGGCGCGTTAGAAATTGACTGCAGCGCTTTTCCACTGCGGTAACCTGAAACCTAGACGGTTATGGCAGCCGCCGGGCGCGCTTTTGGATGGAAATTTCCTCCATCGCGGGCTGCGCGGGCAAGTGTTATGATAGAAGCGACGTCCAAAGGATTTTGGACGCCCCAGTTTGGCATGGAAAGGAACAACGCGGCGATGAAAGCGGTTACGGTGTCTGTGGTCGGCTCATTTGCCCCTCCTCCCGAGGGCGCGGAGCTCGTCCTGTTTTCCGATACAAAAAACTATGTGGCCCAGTATGACAGCGAGAAGATGCTTGCGAAAGCGGTGCGGTATGCAAAGCATTACGGCGTCTATCTCGTGCCGGACCGGTTTGTGACCGAGGACAGCCTCTGCCTCTGCCTGATCGGGCCGGACGGGTCCCCCCTGCTTGGGCAGAAGGCGATTCACCTCAATCTCGACTACCGCGGCTTTTTCCGGCGGGAGTCAAGGCTGGAAACCGCCGTCACGCCGTTTGGGCGGGTCGCGCTGCTGGTCGATGTTGACATCAATTTCCCGCAGGTGATCCGCGCGGCTGCGGCCGAGGGAGTGCAGTTGATTGTTTCAAGCCAGTTTATCCAGCTCTTCGATTTTTTCGACGCGAGAATTGAGTACGGCCCGATCGCCGCGGCAAAGAGCAACGCGATCAGCGTCGCCGCCGTCACGAGCGCGGGTTCGGTCCTTGTCGGGCCGGACGGCGGGGTGATCGCCGGATTTTCAGAGGATCTCCCGCTGACGGCGAAAATCCCGATCGGCTCGCCGAGCGGCTGGGAGGACGTCGGCGCCGGCGGAAGGCTTTTGCGCACGCACGGGATGTTGATTCGGGACTGAGCGGCAAGGGAGAACAAGATGTTAAAAGCAAAACTGAAGGCCTCGGCGTTTGCGATGAGCTATCTTTCGAACGCGGAACGCGCCCGCGGCGCGGTGACGAAACTGATGGTCGCGCCGAGCAAGAACCTTTCATTTATCAGCCCGATGGGCGTAAAGCTCTGCGCAGTGCGGCTGGAGGCCAAGCCCTATCGCAAGCTCGGCGATTTTGCGGCGGATATGAACCGGTATGTAGCCGAGGCCGTTTCGGCGGGCGCGCAGCTGGTCGCGTTTCCGGAACTGACCGGGATGCTTGCGATGACGCTGATGCCGGGATTTTCGTCGGTGCTGGGGGATCTCCGAAACCTGGAGCGGGATTGGGAGAACCTTTCGGAAGCGTTTCGGATGACGCTTGAGGCGGTGCACGGATTTGTCGGGGAACTCTACCTCAACACCTTTTCCCAGCTCGCACAGGCCCACCGGGTGGTCATCGCCGCCGGGAGCGCCTATACCATCGAGAGCGGGCGGATCCACCACCGGCACTATCTGTTCAGCGAAAACGGCGAGCTCGCCGGGACGCAGGTCAAGCTCTTCCCTTCCCCGGCGGAGCGCAGGCTTGGGGTAACGGAAGGCGAACGGCTGACGCCGGCGGAGACGAAACTGGGGCGGGTCGCGCTTTTGGGCGGCTGGGAAACCGCCCAGTTCGAGCCTTTTTATGTAGCCGCGGCGATGGGCTGCCCCATCGCCGTCGCCGGCGCTTCCCCAGCGGGGGGCGACCCGCCGCTCGCGCGGTACCGGGCGCAGGAGGCGCGGATGGCGGTGATCTGTCCGGGACTTTCGGGCGGCGGCGCGTTTGGCTGGGATTTTCAGTTTGAACCCGCGATCTACGCGCCGCTCGCCGCCACGAGGACGCGGGACGGCGTCGTCGCGGCGGCGGACGTGGATACGCTGACGGCCAGGGTGGATCTCGGAAAGATTACGGGGCAGTTCGACATCTACTCCGC
This sequence comes from Candidatus Fimivivens faecavium, assembly GCA_018716105.1. GTDB lineage: Bacteria > Bacillota > Clostridia > Oscillospirales > Ruminococcaceae > Fimivivens > Fimivivens faecavium. The sequence goes on from DVKH01000022.1 coordinate 17,479, forward strand.
CGACAAAAATTTTGAATTCATCAAAAACAGCTTTCTCGAGCCGGTCGGCGTTTCCGACTGACCGGCCGGCTGTCAGACGGTGAGAACGCCGGTTTCGGTTTCGATCAGGATCAGGATCTGTTCTTCCTCCCCGGTCTCGGCGTTGACGTAGAGCAGGAGGTTGTGGCCGTCGCGGCCGGTGGCGTGGTATTCGTAGCAGAGCTTTTCGTTTGCGCCCTCGGTTGGGATCACGGCAAGGCCGCGGAGCGTCGCCTCCGCGAGGGCGGAGCCGAGCGATTTCTGCGCTTCTTCCGGGGTTAGGAGCAGATCCGGCAGCTCGCGCGGATGATGGTTGACGAGGTAGCTGCGCGCGTCGACATTGACGATCTGCCCGTTGTCAAGCGCCACGCCGACCTTGATGAGATCCGGGTAGCAGATCACGTCTTCCTGGGTGTAGGCGAAGTTGATGGTGCAGACGCCGTTCGCGGTTTCGTAGTAGGTCGGCTCCATTGCGTCGATGCCCAGGGTGACGAGATAGGAGGCGGCGAGGTCCAAAGCCTGCTTTGGTTCAAGGCGCGCCTGGCCGAATTCGCGGTCAACGATCAGGTAGGTCAGGTAGCCGCCTTTTTTGGTGACGCCGGTGTAGATCCCCTCCCCTTCGAAACAGTAGGAGGGCATGTTGGAGTTCTCATCCTCGGTCCGCGTGAGATCCGCCGTCCCGGACGCCTTCTGCGCGGTGAGCATCGCGCGGTCGGCCGAGACCTCGGCGGCGTTTTCTGTCATCTTGGGCGTGATTTCAAGCATGTGGTCGGAAAACGGGCCGTCGTAGATTAGTTTTCCGTAACCTTCGATTGCGAGCGCCTCGTCAAGCGGCCCCGCGTCCGGCGGGGCGTCGGCTTCCTGCGCCTCCTGCGGGGTCGGGACGGCGGCGTGGGTGAGGTTGAGTTGGCCGCTGCGAAGTTCCTCCTCTACCTCGTAGATGCGCTGGGTAAGGGCCTCCGAGTAGGAGAGCATGTCCTCGAGCGATTTCATCTCCTCAGGGGTAATCGCCTGCCCCGCGGCGGATTTTTTCGAGAGGCCCATAGTGTATTCGCCGACCTGGGAGAGGAAGCGGTAAGCGCTTTCAAGCCGCAGGTCGTTTGTTTCAATCGTCGCAAGCGCCGCTTTGGCCGCGCCGGAGTTGCGCCAAAGCTCGGCCGAAATCGCCGAGAGCTGGCCGGGCGTTCCGGCGTAGAGGCCCTTGGTCAGGATGTTGGTGGTGCTGGTCATCAGTTCCGACAGTTCGCCGATGCTCCGCCGGTAGCTGTTTTCGACTGCGATACGGTAACGGCCCGCCTCGTTGTAGTAGTATGCGCAGCCGCCCGAGAGCACGAGGATCAGCGCGAGCGAATAACTGTAAAGACGGATCATCCCGCGGCGGGAAAAGTTGAAATTCAAGAAAAGCCCCCCAATCTTTTTGTCTAGCTTTCCCTCTGTGCGCGGCAGTATTCAGCCGGATGCATGGCTTAAGGCGCGGTTTTTAACGTTGACATTTGAGAGGTTTGGTTGTATAATCATTTAGCATACCGGCGAAATTAGAGTTTGCCAGAACCAAGATGGAGAAGTATCGAAGTGGTCATAACGGCCCCGACTCGAAATCGGGTAATCCCTTAACCGGGACCGTGGGTTCGAATCCCACCTTCTCCGCCACCAGGCAAGGGCCTGGAGCCATTCGCGCTCCAGGCTTTTTCCGTATTCAAAAGGGAAACCCGCGTCCTGCGCAAGCGTTTCAACCATTGCTGCATGAGGCAAGGGCCTGGAGCCATTCGCGCTCCAGGCTTTTTCCGTGTCCAAAAGGGAAACCCGCGTCCTGCGCAAGCGTTTCAACCGGTTGCTGCACGAGGCAAGGGCCTGGAGCCATTCGCGCTCCAGGCTTTTTCCGTGTTCAAAAGGGAAGCCCGCGTCCTGCGCAAGCGTTTCAACCATTGCTGCATGAGGCGAAGAATCCCTCCGGCGCCCCTAAATCAACGACGCCCCTGCCGTTCGGCAGGGGCGCTGGATCTGCCGGAGGACGCCGCAGGCCTTGCAGCCTCCTTCTCCGAAACCGTGATTTTGGCCGCGGTGGGCCTTGGGGGAACCCTCAACGGGAATGGGAAATGGCGCGGCCGTGTTTCAGCAATCCGCGGGCAGCGTAGCACCCTAGATAATAACAGCAAGCCGGAAGGGACAGGCCCTCCGACCGGCGGTAGATTTCCCACCGGTGGACAGCGGCCAGCAGCTTATTGGAAGAGCGCCCCCCCGTCCGGTAGGACACCAGCGGCTCCTCCATCCCCACGGCCCTGCAGCCGCTGCGCAGCAGCTTCAGCCACAGGGCATAGTCCTCGTGGAAAAACGCGCAGGGAAACCCCTGCGCAGGCATCCGCCGCGCCCGCATCAGCACGGTTGAGCAGCCGATCACATTTTCTTTGAGAAGGGCGCGGTATCCGATACCTGGTGGAACCCGATAAAGCTTAATGACGTCGGGGCGGGCGGGATCGCATAGCTGGTAAGAGGTATAGCAAAGGTCCGCCTGGGTTTTCTCCAGGCGGGCCAGCTGCAGTTCGAGCTTTTTCGGCTGCCAACGGTCGTCGCTGTCCAAAAAAGCAAGATAGTCCCCTTTGGCCAGCCGTATTCCCCGGTTCCGGCTGGCTGCAACCCCGAGGTTTCGTTCATTTGTCACCAAACGCACCCGGGGGTCGCGAACGCAGAGATTGTTTGCAAGCGCGGCTGTGCCGTCGCGCGAAGCGTCGTCTACAATAATCAACTCCCAGCCGCTCACAGTCTGCGAAAACACGGAAGCGGCGGCTGCCTCCAGCGTTTGTTCACAGTTATAAGCCGGCATAATCACCGATACCAATGGCAAAGCGCATCCCCCTTCTCGTTTCACTGCACCCATTATAAAGACGTTGCGCCGCAGCGTCAACCGGTCCCGCTGCCGGCCCTGCACCCCATTTTTTCCGGCCTGCGGATTGGATATGCAGTCGAAAGGAGAAGCAGCCGGTCACGCATCGCCGGACGCGCGGGTGACGGACAAACCATCGTAAAGCGGATGGCGGGGGATCCGGCTGACCGCTGCGACAGGGCTTTTAACCTCCGGGAGAAAGAACCATAGGCCGGAATGGCGGATCCCTTCGGGCATCGACTGCGTTAATATGCCCACAGCTCAAAGTTTTGAAACGGGCAGCCGCTCGTTTCCCAAGAATAGGCGATGAAGTAACCGCGAAAAGGCCGGGTTTCCTCCAACGCGGAAAAACGGAGGCCGCCATGCTCGATGGCCGAGACGGCCGGGACGGCCTGAGGCTCAGTCCGGTACCGCCATTCGTCTCCCCGCATCGGGACGTAGTGGTTTTCCGGTTGCTCTTCGATTAGCCCGGACCGGATCAAAACCACCCCGAAAAGCTGCATGCCGTTTCCGATCCCCGTCGGCTTCCCGGCCGCGGATAACGCCCCGCAGAGTTCCGTTCCCGGCGGCAGCGGGGTCTCGGAAAGGCGGCCGGCGATCGTTTTCGCGGTGTAATTGTTGACCAGCGGGGCGGTGGCGATCAGCACGAGGGCGGAGCCGGAGACAGTAACCAGCACCGCGAGGAGCGCCGCTCCCGCTTTTCTCATGGCGATGCCCCTTTCGATTTCAACTATGATGATAACGTATCGGGCGGCCCTAAATACAGTGCTTTCCCGCTTTCGAGTACGCAGGCGCGCGAGATGGCGCGGTAGAGATGCAGCCGCAGGCCGTGCTCTTTTTGCACAAGAGAAGCCCCTCCGTTCCCTGCGCAGGATGTACGAAACGTTCGACAAACGATAAATTTCATTTGCACGCAAGTTTTTTATCGTGCTAAAATAATACTATCGGGAAAGGGGGTTCCCCGCCGCGGGAAAAGGCTCCCGCGGTTTTTGCTTTCAATTGAAGGAGGTGCCAACTATGAAACGGATTCAATCCGCCTGCCTTGAGCAGACCATCCGTTTTGAATTGAGCGAGAACCTGCCGCGCGAAGAGGCGGCAGCGGCCGTCAGAAAAGAACTGGAGAGCTATAAAGCCGGAATGGACCGGCGCAGGATCCGATATCGGGTGATTGAGGAATCAACCGAACCGGACGGATCGATTCTTTTAAAAATCAAAAAGCAGTACAATTCCTATCGCACCGGAGAGTATCTGCAATGACCGGGGAAAAAGCAGCGTTTCATCCCGGCGATACCATCGTTTACGGGACGGTCGGGGTCTGCAGGGTCCTGTCCGTCGGTGTGCCGGAGGCGGCCTATATTGATCCCAAAAAACAATACTATACCCTTGCGCCGGTGTTTGGCAACGAGACCATCCACGTCCCGGTGGATACGGCGATCTTCATGCGCCCGGCGCTCACGAAAATCGAGGCTCAGGAATTGATCCGACGGTTCCCCAAAATCCGAAGCGAAACCCTTGAAGGCGAAAGCCAACAGTCGCTTTCAGAACGCTATCGGGCCTCGCTCCAGTCGCACCGGTGCGACGGCCTGGTACGGCTGCTCAAGACCATTTACGATAAGTCCAACCATGCCAAAAGCGCCGGCAGGAAGCCGTATAAGGTCGACGATCAGTATAAAAAGCGCGCGGAAGCGCTTTTATACGGCGAGCTTTCCGTCGCGCTCGGGATTCCGAAGGAGGAGGTCGCTGGCTATATCGCGCGCGTTCTCGATCCGCAGGGGGGAGACAAACCCAGCCAAAATCCGCAGAGCGCATGAGACAGTGCCAATAAACCAGGGTCCGGCCTTCAGCGCCGGACCCTGGTTTGCGTTCGGAAAATTACAGTGTTCACCGGGGCGGAAAAATGATAGACTAAAGAAAAGAAATGCGGCTTTGGCCGGAAAGGAGCGCGCGATGAATCAATACGGATGGCTTGACCGGTATCTGCTCGAAAAACCGGGGGTGAGGAAGGATTTTAAGGAAGAGTGGCAGTGGTGGCGGTATCAGGTGGGCGGAAAGCTGTTCGCCGCCATCCTCTGCCCCGGCCCGCAGTATCAGAAGGAATACGCCGGGAAAGATCTTTTAACCCTTAAATGCGACCCGATGTACGCGGAGCTCCTTCGGAAGGAGCATCCGGAAATCCTGCCCGGCTTTTATACGGACAAGCGCTGCTGGAATTCGATAGACCTCGGCGGGACGCTTCCCGACGGCCTGGTGAGAAAGCTCTGCGACGATTCCTACCAGCTTGTATTCGAAAAGCTGACCAAAAAACGACAGCGGGAAATTCTGGAGGGGATAGAGGAATGTTGGGATGGGGCGGCCGGCCGAGGGCTGCCAGACGGCGGTTTTCGCCGCGCGGCTGCGGGCAGGAAGGGAATCTGCGGCGGCTGGGCGGACTCGGGGATTTGCATGACGCGCACTGCGCGGGGCGAGAAAACCGCAGCCGAGGTGGGACGGATTCGCGCGGAGGGCAGGACATGCCGCAGCCTGCCGGCAGAAGACGGCGACCAAGCTGATGGCGCCGGGCCTGATTGATCGGATTAAACGCATTTCCAAAGGGACGGGGGGATTTTGTTGCGTTTGTTCCTGGCCGTCAATTTTGACGGGGCTGTAAGAGAGAAGCTCGCCGCGGTTCAGGAGCGCCTTCTGGCGGCGGGGGCTCGCGGCCGGTTTTCCCGGCGGGAAAACCTTCATCTGACGCTCTGCTTTCTGGGGGAAACGCCGCCGGAGAGGCTCCCTTCGGTGCGAAGGGCGATGGACGCGGTTTCGTTTTCGCCGTTCCCGCTCGAATTTGAAACGGCGGGCCGCTTCCGGCGGACGGGCGGGGATCTCTGGTGGGTTGGCGTCCGGCCGGAGCCGGGGCTTTTCCGGCTCCAGCGGGAGTTGGCCGAACGGCTTTCGAAAGAGGGGTTTCGGCTGGAAAGCCGGGCGTTTCAGCCGCACGTTACCCTGGCGCGCGACGTGCGGATGGCGGAAGCTCCCGCCCCGAAGGCGCTGCTGCCGGAGCCGTTTGGCGCCGTGGCCTCCCGCGTCAGCCTGATGCAGTCGGAGCGGGTTCGCGGGATGCTGGCCTACACCGAGCTGGAGGCGCGTCGGGCGCGGCGGTAAAGCGCGATGCGAGACGGAAAGTTCCGGAAAGTCTTGCAATTGAATTGTAAATATGATATTTTGAAAAAAAGATTGTTTCGAAAAGCGTTCGGCGAAGTTCGCCGACAGGGAAGATGGGTGAAAGTCCCGCGCGGTCCCGCCGCTGTAAATGCCGGAGGTTCTCCACATCGCCATTGCGGGCCAAAAGCCTGTGAGAAGGCGGAGAACCGGGGCCGGCATGAGCCAGAAGACCTGTTTCGAAACGAATTTTCCCGGCGTCCGCGTGGAGACGGAATGTTCGGAAACGCTGATTTGAGCGATCGGGATGCGGCAATACGGGCGCATTGTCCTTAGTGACAATGCGCCCTTTTTTCGTGCGGTTCGCTTTTGCGCGTGACCGGGAGGCAAAAGAAAAAGGAGAAGATGAGATGAAACGAACGAAGAGACGCCTTTTGGCCGCGCTCTGCGCGGCGGCGATGCTCGCGAGCCTCGCGGCCTGCGGGACCGGTTCCGAACCTTCTTCCAGCGCGGGTTCTTCCAGCGCGGGGGCTTCTGTGTCGGAGCCGTCGTCCCAGGCGGACGGCGCGGCGGCGGAAACCATCACCCTGACCGACAACGCCGGACGGACGGTGGAGCTGCCCTATCCGGTTGAGACGGCGGCGGTCGCAAACCGCTACGGAAGCGAACTGATCCGCGCCTGCGGCGCGATTGACCGCGTGGTCGCGGTGGACCTCAACACGGCGCAGGACCGGGAGTACTGGGCGGCCTTCGACCCCGGGAATGTGATCGGCAAGGGCCAGCGCGAACTCGACTATGAGAAGATCGCCGAGCTTGCCCCGCAGGTTCTGATCCTGCCGGATAACGGCTCCTATGAGGAGGCGGAGGAAAAGCTCGCGCCGTTTGGCATCAAAGTCTTCGTGATCTCGGGCTATGCGACCGCCGACTTTAAAAATCAGACCGAAAACATCGGGAAGATGTTCGGCGTCGAAGAGCAGGCGAAGAAATTCTACGACTATTTTAACGACAAGCTCACCTACATCTCAGAACAGCTTGAGGGTCAGCCGAAGCGCACCCTCTACCTCGAGACCACCACGCCTTACAACACCCCGCTCCGCGGCGATCCGTTCTTTGACATGATCGAGTTCTCCGGCGCGGAGAACATCTTCGGTTCCGACACGACGGCCGCCAACGGCAGCGAAATCGACCCCGAAGAGGTTGTCGCCCGGAACCCCGACTGCATCATCAAGGTGATCACCCCGTCCCAGGCGCTTGCGGGGACCGGCCTATATGAGCCGCCGACCAGGGACGACTTTATCGCAGCCTACAATGAGCTAAAGGCCCGTCCCGGCTGGGAGGACACCAAGGCGTTCCAGAACAACGACGTGTTCTTCATGACCCAGTTTGGACACGGCGGCGCTTCGAAGCTCGTCGGGACGATGTACATCGCGAAGTGGCTCTATCCCGACCTTCTCCCCGACCTCGACCCGGACGAGGTGTTCCGCGCATGGATGGAGGATTTCCAGGGCTTCCGCAACATTGAAGGCCACTTCTATTGCGCAGAGGAGCTTTTGGGATGATTCCCTCCCCTGCTCCGGACGGGCTGATCGGTCAGTACAACCGCAACGCGAAGCGGACCATTCTGCTGATTGCCGTTTCCGCCGTGGGCGTTCTGATCGCGGGCCTTGTCTTTTCGGTGCTTGGAGCGACCGGCACGACGTTTGGCGATGTGCTCGCTTCAATCAGGAACTTTTTTTCCGGGGCGCCGCTTGACGCGAAGCAGAAGGTGATTTTGTACCTCCGCCTGCCGCGGATCGCGATGGCGGTCTTCGCGGGGGCCGGGCTCTCGGTGTCGGGCTGCGCGATGCAGGGCATCACCCACAACCCGCTGGTCAGCCCGTTTACCATTGGGATCTCAAACGCCGCGGCGTTCGGCGCGTCGATGGCGATTGTGTTTGGCTTCGGCATCGCGGCGCGCTCGGAACTTGGGGTGGTGCTGACCGCGTTCCTGTTCGCGTTTCTCTGTGCGGCGGTGGTCTACGGCATATCGCTCCATGTGGGGATGAGCGCGGAGTCGATTGTCCTGACCGGGATCGCGGTCAACTACTTCTTCAGCGCGGCGACCTCCACCATCGAGTATTTCGCAGATGAGCACCGGCTTGCCGCCGCGGTCGCGTGGGCGTTCGGCTCGTTCAACGGCGCCGAGTGGCGCGAGGTCGCGGTGGTGTCGGCGCTGGTGTCGGTGTGTTTCCTTGCGCTGTTGTTGACGGCGCCTTCGCTCAACGCCCTTTCGTGCGGAAACGATGAGGTCGCCCGCTCGATCGGGGTCAACCCCGCCCGGGTTCGGGTCATCGTCGGGGCCTGCTCAGTGCTTGCGGCCGCCGCCGTGATCAGCTTCACCGGCGTGATCGGCTTTGTCGGCCTCGCCGGGCCGCACATTGCGCGGATGCTGATCGGCGCGGACCACCGGTATCTCATCCCGTTTTCCGCGGTGACCGGCGCGGCGCTCACCCTCGCCGCCGATACCATTGGGCGGCTGATCCTCGCGCCGGTGCTGATTCCGGTCGGAATCGTCGTCTCGTTCCTCGGCGTTCCGATTTTCGTCAACCTGGTCCTCGCAAAGCGAAAGGGGGCGTTTTGATGGGGCTTTCGGTGGAGGGGTTCACCTTCTCCTATGGAAAGAAGACGGTTCTGCGGGAGGTGTCGTTTGAGGTCCCCTCCGGCTGCGTGCTCGGGCTGCTTGGCCCAAACGGCACCGGGAAGACGACGCTTCTCAAGGCGGTCGGCGCGCTCCACCGCCCCGAATCGGGGCGCTGTCTCCTCGACGGGGAGGATCTGCTTTCGATGTCCACCGCGGCGCGGGCAAAGCGGGCCGCCTATGTTCCCCAGTCGACCCACGCGCCGTTCCCCGCCCGGGTGATCGATATCGTCATGCTCGGGAGGATGCCGTTTCTGCGCTACTCGCCCACGCGGCAGGACAAGGAAATTGCGGCGGGCGCGCTGTCCCGCCTCGGCCTCGATGTGCTCGCCTTCCGGGACGTCGGGGCCCTGAGCGGCGGGGAGAGGCAGCGGGTTCTGATCGCGCGGGCGCTCGCCCAGCAGCCGAAGCTTCTGCTGCTCGACGAGCCGACCAGCAGCCTAGACCTGAAAAACCAGCTCCAGACGATGGGGCTGGTGCGTGACCTCGCCAGGGAGGAAAAGCTGACCGCGGTGATCTCGATCCACGACCTCAACCTCGCGGCGCTGTTCTGCGACCGGTTCCTGATGCTGAAAGAAGCGCAGGTTTTTGCGTTCGGCGGCGCAGAGGAGGTCCTGACAAGCGCGAACATCAAAAGCGTTTACGGCGTGGAAGCCGAGGTGCGTCAGTTCCGCGGGCGGATGCAGGTTTCGCTGACCGGCGCATAAAGAGAGCGGAGGATACGCCGCCGCGGCGGAGAAGCTTCCCGGGGTTCGGGAGATTCCCGGCAGAACCGCGGCGGCGCACAGAGAGGGGCGGGCCTGGAAAAAGGCCCGCCACCTTTTTGGAGAGGGGCCCCGCTGCACGGGGGCTTAGAAAGGAAGCGAACCATCTTTGCACCTTTGTACACAACTGAAAGGCAAGGAGGCCGCAAGGGCCGCCTGCAGCGCAGAAGAGGCTGACGCCTTTGGGTCCCTGCATCAACTGGACGCGGGGCGAGGAGATCACATTCGAAAACGGGGAAGGTTCCGCGCTTCGGATCTGGCCGGTGGTTTCCGCGGACTCGGGCGCCGCTTGGCCAGCCAAAAGCGCGAAGTGCTCTTCTGAAAGCGCGGCCCGAGCCGCCTGCGGAATCAGCGACGGTGCCTTGGCCCAGGCCAGGTTGACGGACATTCTACAGACCGCGCGGCCGGGCTCTGCCAAAAGGAATTCGAGAAAATGATCGGGCTGCTTGCCGCGTTGATGTTTATGAGCGCGGCAGCTCCCTGCGCATAAGTGTCAGACCATTAACAAATTGGTAAATGAGATTGCATTTTAGTCTTATTTAAAGTAAACTAATAATAAATAAAAGGAGGTATACTGACATGCAGGAATACTTGGAGTTTTGGAAGCGCTATGTGGACTTCAACGGCCGCACGAATAGAAGGGGATTCTGGATGTGGTTTCTCGTAAACCTGGTTGTTTCGTTTGTGATCGGCCTGGCAGCGGTTTTCTCCGGCCTGGAAATCCTTTCGAGCATCTATTCGCTCGCCATTTTCGTTCCGACCCTCGCCATCATCGTGCGCCGCCTGCGGGACGCGGGTAAAAACCCGGTTTGGGTGGTCGCTACGATTATCCCAATTGTCGGCCTGATTACGCTTTATTTCTGCTGCCTCAATACAGATTACAACAGCGCATATGTTAAGTAAGACCGAAAGGACAGCCCCGCGGTAAGGCGGGGCTGTTTTTTATTCGGGACGGGACGGGCCTGTTTTCCGGCGGGGACCTGGCGGAAGAGGATATGGACGAACTGATGCTGGCCATACAGAAGGCGTATGTGATTGCAAAAGAAAACAACCGCAAGTATGCGCCTGAGAAATATAAAAAGAAGGACGTTTAGTGCGTTCGCCTGTATTGGCTCGTCTGGGGGAGGGTAAACGGCGATCCGGCCCAGAGCGTCCCGGTTCGCCGCAGTAAATTTGGGAACCGGAAAAGCCGAAAGGGCTGTTTTGTTTTTTTGTCCATTGTGTGTGACCTCTTTTCTTTCGAAGATGGATGTGATAAAATGAGCGTTCGCATGAGGAAGGAGAATTTAAGCAAATGAAAAGAAAATTTTTAATACTATTATTGGCTGTATATCTGTGTCTTTCAGCCTGCTCTCTGCAAAGTACAAATGACGATAATGAAATAGCAGATAGTAAATCAAGTAGCCAGCCCACTGTCCAATCATCTCAAAGTCCAGAGATAAGTAATCCATATCTAGAAGAATCAGATAATGTTTCTTTAGATGAAACAGCAAGAGAATATATCGAATTTCTGGATTCTCTGCTATTATCTGAATGGGAGAGTCCTGGAGATATTTCTCCCATGAATTTTGTTATGTGGTATGGTTATCAAATACAAAATTTATCTATAATGGAAAATTATCGTATCGATGGACGAGACGGCCTTTTTTTCCCAGATGAAGAATTTGAAGCGGAGATAAAGAAATATTTTGACGTATCCATCGAATATCTTCGTTCTGATCCAAATGTTTATTTAAAAGACGAGCATTTTTATCGCATTCCAGCGGCATTAACTCCGTTAGCAGAAACATCTTATGATATAACTGATGTAAACTGTAACGGGTCTATCATTAAAATCGAGTTTTCATTCAATCTTGTAGAGAAAAAGTTAGCCAAAGAGATGATTTTGACTTTGGAAAAAGTAGATGGGGATATCCAATTCTTATCTTATAGTTCCAAATCTTAACGGACAAAACAAGGGCGCTGAATGCGCCCTTGTTTTATATGGAGATAAGACAGTTTAAAATTTGGGGATAGACTTATCTCCAGAATTGATGTAAACATCTCCGGCAGTTGTGTAAGTCTGATTATCAGGAGCAGTAGGCTTATAATGCAGATACTCCAATGCACTATAGCAGGTAGAATCATTGGCTCCTGCATTAGTGCCTTTGATAATGGTACCGCTTCCGCTAAAAGTAGGAGAATAGCAGGGATATGCCGTATCAGTATCGGCTTCGACATGCAAATGTGCGGCCCAATAATTTTGGCTCCCCATACCAGAACCGCCATACTGCCCGAGGACAGTGTCCTTGGTGATCTGGTTCGTGCCGGTGGGGATATTAGCATTGATCGAAGCAAGGTGGTAATAACAGAAAATAACATCTTCATATTTTCCGGTTGTATGGTGATATGCACCAGGATACTTGATAACCACTACATTACCAGCAAGTTCGTCCCAGCCCTCAGCAATAAGTGTGCCAGTACCACTTGCATAGATTGTAATATTACCAGTAGTGGAAACCTGGTCAATACCATAATGGGTAAAGCCGTATTTTTCCCTATATGCTGTATTTTTATAAGATGCAGTCAGTTTGGTGTTATTAAGAGGAAGAATAAGTTTTTGTGCCATAATACAAAACTCCTTTTAATATTTAATTTTGTTTTGAAAGCTTATGGTTTTTTCTGCACTCCGCGGCGAGCTAACAAAGACCAGCTTGCTTTCCTCTGGGATCTTCCAGTTTCCAATTTCTTGGTCAGGATGTACACATTGATTGACATTATGAGATACAAATGATAGAATATAGGAAATTGGCTTTCTCAATTACCATTATAGGTCTTTTAATTTCACTTGTCAATAGGATATGAGAAAATTATCTTCCTAAAATGAGGTGCTGTGTTTTATGACATTTGGCGAGAAAGTAAAGAAGGCAAGAAAAGAGCTGGGGCTGACGCAGACCCAGCTTGGCGAAAAGATAGGCGTATCGCGGCGGACGATCACATCCTATGAGGCCGACGCCTTTCCCCCGCGGACAAGGGAGCTTTATTGCAAGCTGGCAAAAGCCCTGGATGTTAATGTAAACTACCTTCTGACGCAGGAGAATGAGTTTATTCTTGGCGCGGGGGAGCAATATGGATATCGCGGCAGGAAAGGCGCTCAGGCGTTGGCCGGCGAGCTGACCGGCCTGTTTTCCGGCGGGGACCTGGCGGAAGAGGATATGGACGAACTGATGCTGGCCATACAGAAGGCGTATGTGATTGCGAAAGAAAACAACCGCAAGTATGCGCCTGAGAAATATAAAAAGAAGGACGGCTAATGCGTTCGCCTGTATTGGCTCGTCTGGGGGAGGGTAAACGGCGATCCGGCCCAGAGCGTCCCGGTTCGCCGCAGAAAATTTGGGAACTGGAAGAGCCCAAAGGGCTGTTTTGTTTTTTGTCCATTGTGTGTGACCTTTTTCCTATTTGGATTGATGTGTTACAATAAATTATGGGAGGATCTTATGAAAACAAAATTCCTAATGATAGCGGTTATCTTAACATGCATAAGCTTTAGTGCCTGTTCAGGATCCGATACAAAGAACAGCAATTCAAGTGAAGCAAATATAATCGGAGCAGATTCGAATACGAATATTGCTTATCCGATGGATGAACAAAGTTTTACATCTTCACAAAGGCATTGGGTCAATTTGGCAAAAGGCTTTTTTATAGTAGACTTGGAGATCTCTGAAGAAATTTCAGAAACTCAAAAAGCGAATTTTTTCCGGTATATTATATCTACACCGATGTATGAAAACAAAATTAAAGAATGGAAAACAGAGGATAAATATGTCATTCCGCTGAAAGACATAGAAGAAATTATTTTTTCTCATTTGAACACCCAAAATTTCGATCCGGATCAGGGCTTTTTAAATAAGGGCGTGTCCAGATATGATTCGAATCTTCAAGAGTACGATACAAGTATGATTGGTGGTTATGGCGGTGCTGCTGCACTGGGAGTCCTTGAATATTGTGAAGATGAAGATGAAAATACAATAAATATTGTTCTTGGATCATATGAAATGAATAGCTTTTTTAATGATCCACCAGTCTATATTTTGAATGGCACCTATGAAGTAACGTTTTTGATAACAGATAATAAACAGGATTTTAAAGTATTAAAAGCAAATAGCGATTAGAGAAAACCGCCCTTGAAAATAAAGGGCGGTTTTCTAAAACGCAAAGACTTAGGCGCCAGTGGGAGGGTTATATTTAGTCAAGACAATATAGCCTTCCAAAGTATTTCCCCACAATGTTTTAAACTGGCTAATCGTTTTCTTTTGGACCTGGCCGTCAGCGCACCAAGAATTTCCCTCCGTAAAGTATACATTTCCATCTATTACCTGCTCAATAAAAACAACATGACCTGCACCGCTGTTGCTAAATGAAGCAATACTCTTTGAAACGGGATCATTCGACTTGGATCGTTTGCTTACGCCGTTTCCAACGACGATGTTTTTATACCAACTTCCGCCGCTTCCAGATACATTGATGGGACCGCCGTACCTGTCATAAGCTCTCCCAAAGGCATACCATGTGCACTGGTTATAATAACCAGTGTTGTCTCCATGAAAGGGATTCGTTTGGGGATCTGAGTAGTGATCGTCAGTAACATCTGCTACGACTTCTCCAACTTTGTCAGTATAATCAGAACCGATATAACTTGCCATAATAAAAACTCCTTTTAAAATATTAAATCTGATGATGCCTTTGTTTTTTGCAACCTCTGCAGCGGAAACAAATTTTCAAAGGAGGAAACCTAACAGTCAACTTTGGTTGACACTACAGGAAATTTGCAGTACAATACGAGAAGTTAGTTTTCCTAATTCATATTATAGGATATTTAATTTCGCTTGTCAATAGGATATGAGAAAATTATCTTCCTAAAACTGAGGTGCTGTGTGTTATGACATTTGGCGAGAAAGTAAAGAAGGCAAGAAAAGAGCTGGGGCTGACGCAGACCCAGCTTGGCCAAAAGATAGGGGTATCGCGGCGGACGATCACATCCTATGAGGCCGACGCCTTTCCCCCGCGGACAAGGGAGCTTTATTGCAAGCTGGCAAAAGCCCTGGATGTTAATGTAAACTACCTTCTGACGCAGGAG
>DVKH01000023.1 GCA_018716105.1 Candidatus Fimivivens faecavium
CCACTCGTTGTCGTACCAGGAGACGAGCTTGACAAACCGGTCGTTGAGCATAATGCCGGCCTTTGCATCGAAAATCGAGGTTCTGGCATCGCCGACAAAGTCGGAAGAGACCACCAGCTCCTCGGTGTAGCCGAGGATCCCCTTCATCGCGCCCTCGCTTTCGGCGCGGATCGCGCTGCAGATCTCCTCATAGGTCGTGGCCTTCTCCAGCCGGACGGTCAGATCGACAACCGAAACGTCGAGGGTCGGGACCCGGAAGGACATGCCGGTGAGCTTCCCTTTGAGTTCCGGAATCACCAGCGCGCAGGCCTTCGCCGCGCCGGTCGAAGACGGGATGATATTTCCGGCAGCCGCGCGGCCGCCTCTCCAGTCTTTTTTAGAGGGCCCGTCGACCGTTTTCTGGGTCGCAGTGGTCGCGTGGACGGTTGTCATCAGGCCTTCCACAATTCCAAACTTGTCGTTGATTACCTTCGCCAGCGGCGCGAGGCAGTTCGTCGTACAGGAGGCGTTGGAAACGACAGTCATCTCGCTGGTATACTTGTCCTGGTTCACGCCCATGACAAAGGTCGGCGTTGCGGCGTCCTTGGCAGGAGCCGAAATCACCACTTTTTTCGCGCCGCCCTTGAGGTGGGCCGAAGCCTTTTCTGAATCGGTGAAAACGCCGGTCGATTCCACAACATATTCCGCTCCGCAGGCGCCCCACGGGATCTCCTCCGGCTTCATGCAGGCGTAAACCGCAATCGGTCTGCCGTTGACAACCAGCTTTCCATCCTGTGCGGCGGCCTCGCCCTTGAAATGGCCGTGCACGGTGTCGTATTTTGTCATATAAACCATATAATCGAGGTCAACAAACGGATCGTTGATCCCCACCACCTCGTAGAGATCGGGCTGCGCAACCGCCGCGCGGAATACAAGACGGCCGATTCGGCCAAAACCATTGATGCCGATTTTAATTGCCATAATGCTTTTCCTCCCTGATTTTGATTCTGCCTTTATTTTAAACCATTTGTTTGGAAATAACAATACAGAACGAAAAGCAAAACATGTTTGATTTTTATCATAACCTGTCTGATTGCGTTGTCAATTGACGAATTTTGGAGTATAATGTCTGCAAGGAAAACAGTAAATGGCGCTTTGACCCTCCCATGCCAAAAGCGGTTGCGTTTTCATCAAAGCATCCGTTGTGATGTTCCTGTTGGCGAAGCGGTTATTGTCTGTAGAACGCCCTGCAGCGCCTATTTCTCGAACCGTCTTCGTTCACAGCGGATCAGAAGACGGGATTATGATCTGCGGAGGCAATAATGGATACTTACAATCTTCTCATGAAACTCTATCAGGATTCCCCGCTCCCCGTCGTGCTCGTTCGGAACGATCTGCTGATCACCTGGGCAAACAAAGCCGCGCTCGATCGTTATCCAACTTTCTCGCTGCCCGACGGCCTGATCCTGATGCTGCCCTCCCATGCTTCGGCGGCGATTCGGGAACTTGTGCCGGAAAGCGTAAAGCCGCTTGCCATTCCGCTCCCGATCAGCGGAATCGCCGCGATCTTCACCCCGTTCCAGGAGCATTTTGTCGTCAACTTCGAGCCGGTCGGCGCCGCCGGTTCCGCCCTCCACCCCGAGGGGAACGAACTGCTGGTGTCCTCCATTTCAAACCAGTTCCATGCGCCGCTCTCCTCGATATTCGCAAGCGTCTCGGCGCTTTATCAGATGGTGGACCAGTGCGATAACGACCACCTCTCCTCGATGCTCCAGTCCATCAACCAAAATGGGTACAGCATGCTGCGGTCGGCCAGCAGCCTGACAAGCTATGTCAAATACTGCCTCGGCGAAGGCCGCCGCGAGCAAGAAACCGTGGACCTTTCCGGCCTGTTAGAGAATCTCTGCGACGCCGCTGCAATTCTCACCCATTCGATCTCCATCCCGCTCGCTGCAACCGTGATCGACCCGGGACTCGTCGTAACCGGCAGTCAGAAAAAGCTCACGCAGGCGGTCCTGCATGTGATTTCAAACAGCTGCCGCTATACCTGCGAACACAATTATATTGAAGTGTCGGCGCGCAGGAGCGAGGACCGCGCCCTGATCACCATATCAGACCACGGCCTCGGCATCGATCCGCAGACCGCGGAACATGTCTTCGAACCGTTCTTCTCTTTCGACCATCAGGGACGTCCGTTTGCGGGAGACGGCCTGGGCCTGACCATCGTCCGCTATATCGTCGCGCAGCACGGAGGGTCGGTCGCCCTCACTTCCCGTCCCGGCCAGGGGACGACGGTCGCGATCACCCTTCCGCTCGGGACGGACGCCGGCCTCAGCGTCAAGATCCCGCCGATGCGTGCCGATCTCCTGCGCGACCGCTTTTCCGATCTGCACATTGTTCTTTCCGATAGCTGCGGCTGCCCGACGCCATAACTGGATTCCTTTCCCGACGTTCCCAACCGGGGCGGAGCCGAAACGGCTCCGCCCCGGTTCCGTTTTCCCAGCCCGGGAAATTTTTCTTATGCGCATTTTTTGTTTTTTGAAGACACTTTTGATTTGAGATCGTTTGTTTAACAGCGGAGATCGGAGGTGGATTCAAACAGCGGATGACGAAAGAACATTTTAAACAATTGGTCGACGATTATGAACGCCTCGTGTTCACCGTCTGCTATCAGCTCGTCAAAGACTATCACGAAGCCGAAAATCTCACGCAGGAGACCTTCCTTTCCGCCTACCTCCATATTGACCGCTGTGAAACGGAATACGCAAAGCCCTGGCTGACCCGCATCGCCGTCAATAAGGCGAAAGATTACCTCAAATCCGCCTATCGCCAACGGGTCACCCTTGAGGGCTCCGAAGCCTTTGAGCGGCTTCCCGCAGGGGAACCCCCGCCGGAACAACGCTTGATCGAGCGCGAAGGCGCGGAGCAGATCAAATCCGCCGTCCTCTCCCTGCGCGAACCCTATTATCATGTCGCGAGAATGTACTTTTTGGAAGAACGCTCGGTCGAGGAGATCTCCACCGCGCTCGGAAGGCCGAAAAAAACCGTCCAGACCCAACTGACCCGCGCAAAGCGGCTGCTAGACCAACAGCGAAAGGAGCGAGAACTCGATGGAACATAACCTATTCACGCCAGACGGACACCTGACCGACGAAGCGTTTGACCTTCTGAGGTCGGATGCGGCGGACGAACTGTCAAGGCTTGAAATCTCTGAGCATCTCGCTTTTTGCGACGACTGCCTCGACCGCTACGCCGCGGTCCTGACGCCCGGCGTTCTGGCCGAGCCCTCCGATCTGCTGCGGCCCGGAATCTTCGCCAGAATCCGCCAAAAGAGCCGCGAGATCTTTGTCAACCGGTATCTTTCCGCCGGCGTGGCCGCCTGCCTCGCGCTCACCCTCTGGACCGCCGGCATCTTCGATTTTTCCTCCGCGCTTGAACGCCTGCCGGCCATCCCGGAGGGGGACCGGCTGGAAACCCTGACGGAAACGACGGCCGGCGTCACCAACGCGCTGACCGACAGCCTCCGAGCGTTTTTCGATTCCATCCGATTGAGAGGAGTTTATTTTGATGAGAAAAAGTAGACTGTTCGCCCTTCTCTGCGCCTTTGTCCCGGGCGCCGGAGAAATGTACCTGGGCTTGATGAAAAAAGGGCTCTCCGTCATGACCATCTTCTGGGGCGCTATCTTTGTCATTTTGTTTCTGAACCTTCCTCCGCTGTTGGTCGTACTCCCGGTGATCTGGTTCTATTCGTTCTTCGACGTGCTGAACCTGAGGAACATGACCGAACAGGAACGCATGATGCAGGAGGATAAATTCCTGTTCGATCTCGACAACAT
This sequence comes from Candidatus Fimivivens faecavium, assembly GCA_018716105.1. Lineage (GTDB taxonomy): Bacteria > Bacillota > Clostridia > Oscillospirales > Ruminococcaceae > Fimivivens > Fimivivens faecavium. Next base: position 3,816 of record DVKH01000023.1, read on the forward strand.
CCTTCAGAAGGACTGGCGGCGCATCCTCGGAAGCCGTTACCGCCTCGTCGGCGGCGGATGCATCTTCCTCGGGTTCTACCTGCTCTACAACAACTTCCTGTTCCCCTATCTGCACAGGCTTGCGGACCTGTTCCCGTTTTTGTACCCGATTCTCCGGAATCTGCCTTCGCTCGTGGTCGCGGCGCTGATCATCCTGCTCGGCGTCTATCTTCTGCGCGGCGGGTACGGCGCAAAGAGAAACCTGTTGGAAGACGACTATACCGAATACAGAGGTGAAAAACATGACTGATCAGAACGCACTGCCTTTGGGCCCGGCGGCGGGCGGCGAAAACGCCCCGCCGAAAGCCGAACCCTATATCGACGCGGCGTTTCGCGACGCGGAACCCGCAAGCGACGCCAAATCCGCCAGTCCAAAAGAACCCGGTTCCAAAGAAAGAACCCGCTTTCGCTGGGCCGGGCGCCGGGAAAAGCCCGGCCGGCCGGCGCAGCGGGTGCGCAGGGTGGGGACCTTCACCCTCGGGATCTGCCTGATCGCGGCCGGCGCGGCGATCGTCCTCAGCGCATTTTTCCCGCAGTTCGATATCGTCTTCGCCGCAAAGCTTGCGCCGCTCTCGCTGGTGCTGTTCGGGGTCGAAGTGGCCGCCTCCTCAATGTTCTTCGCAAAGGATAAGCTCAAATACGATCTGTTCGGCGGATTTATCTGCATCGTCCTCGTCGGGGCAAGCGCGGCGGCCGCCGTCCTCCCGGCCATTTACGAATATGCCGGCCCGCCGCACCACCAGCTCGAATCCAGGTTGACGGACGAAGTTTACAGCCGCGTGCTCGGCGTTATCGACAATCCCGACGCGGTCGAGGATCTCCATGTTTCGCTCTATCTTCAGGAGGGGAAGCGGGATCAGGCCATGACCCCGGCGGAGCTGACCAGTTCTGATTATCTCTCCCTCTATCTTTCGTTCCGCACCCCTTTTGAATCGGAAAACGAATTTTCCGAAGCCTGTCATACATTGCTCAGCCGCCTGAAAGACGAACCCTTTTTCTTCCACGACATCACATTTTCCGCAGCAGACGCAGCCCAGGAAACCTTAACCCTTTCAATCAGCGGCCGCCTGCAGCAGAGCTACAGCGCCGGGGGGCTTTCGCAGTTGGTTGAACGCCATTAAACGCAGCCATCATCACAAAACGGTTCCCTTTCCCTTCTGGAAAGGGAACCGTTTTTCATGGGTCAGAACCGGAACCGCCTCGGCGGGCTTTTCAAAATTTCCCGTGCCGCGGCATCTGTTTTTTGTAAAACTGCCAATCGTGCTGCTTTATAATGCCGGGAAGCTGCCATATCATTTCATTTGAGGTGCGGTGACAAATTTTGGGGAAGGGTATTTATAAGATATGGAAATACTCTCATTTGAAAAGATGCCAAAGAACGGACCCATCGCACTCGCCCTGAGAATCTCAAACCAGAAGAACTCGTCAGGTTCACTGCAAAACGTCCAAAAACATGGTCAGAAACCGGATGATCCGCTTCGGTCCGGATGGCCGTGAAATCAAAGAATAAAACCGCCGCACCGCCCCGGCGTTGTTTTCCGCCTTTGTTTTCAAACTGTCAATTGACAAAACCGCACTTTTGGGATACGGTATTTAAAAAACAAAAAGGAGCTGCAGCAGATGAAAAAGACATTGACAATCGTATCCACCCTTCTGACGGCGATCCTGATCACAACCGCATCGCTGGCTGCGGCGCCAAACCCGCAGCACGCCGGCTGGAGCGCCAGCGCATCCGGCCTCTCAGCCGAAGAGGCCGGCGCCCGGGCCGAACTGGCTCAGGCGATTTCCAGCATGGCCAGCCAATTCAGGACAACCGGCGAACTGACCCTCTCGTCCGGATGGTCCGGTTCCGACGAGGCGTTCCAGGCCATGTTCGCGGATGTCAAGGAAGAAGTCGCGGTCAGACACCCGGAGTATATGATCTACAACGCCGGTTACAGCCGGTACGGCGATTCGCTCTCGCTGATCCTCGGTTACTTTGTCGACGATCCGGCCTCCGCTTCGGCCAGCGTCAGCAGGAGGATCGCATCGGTCCTCTCCACAACAATCGAAAGCTCGGACACCGACTACCAAAAAGCGAAAAAGCTCCATGACTATCTGGTCCAGAACTGCGAGTACGATTCGGCCGCCGAGGCCGATCCCGCGCTGAACCTCAACGCCTATATTGCCTACGGCGCGCTGATCGAGGGAAAAGCCGTCTGCGACGGCTATGCAAAGGCTTACGCCCAGCTCTGCCAGGCGGCGGGCCTCGACTGCACCTATGTCGGCGGAAACGCATATGACAGTAAAACCGGTCAAACGGTTCCGCACGCCTGGAACTATCTGACCATCGGCGGGAACACCTATCTGGTGGACGTCACCTGGGACGATCCAATCAACGCGCCGCCCCGTTACAACTATTTCATGATCGGCGCCCAGAAGGCAAACGCGGTCTATACCCCGGATCCCTACTTCCAGAACAACCTCTGCCCTGCGGACTATGATCCCTCTTCGGAACCCGCCGTTGCGTCCCCTCTGCCTGCGAATGCGGGCGGCGCGGCTGCTTCGACCGCATCCCAGCCCTCCGGCGGCGCTTCCCCGGCCGATCTCGGCTGGCTCCGCTCCGCGGCAGTTTCCGCAGCCGAACGCGACGTGCAGGCGGCCCGCGCCAGCGGGTTGGCCTCGGCCGAAACCCGCATTGAAGTCGCAAACACAGACTTCGCCGGCCCCGAGGTCTTCCAGGCGGTCAACGAGGCGGTTGCCGCCTCCTCCGCGGGACAGGCCGGCGTCGCCGTGACGCCTTACCTGGCGTTTGACACGATGGACGGAAAGGTGCTCCTCTCGCGCGTCACCGTCAATTCCACAAAGGCCGCGCTTCTCCCCTCCGGCATCTGGACTGAGCTTTCGCCGGATGCGGCGCTCCAGGGCTATCTGCAGCCCTTTTTCCAAAACGAGATCCGGGTGTATTCCTTCGCGCAGCCCGGATCGTTCGGAATGGAAGTCCTGGCCGAGGTCCCGTTCGACATGGCCAGCCAGGATGTGAACACGCTGGCGTTCTACCAGTACGATCCGCTGAGCAACCACTGCGCCGGCTTTGTCCCGTCGTCTTTGGAGGCAGCAGGCGGCATGCTCCGCTTCGCCACAGCAAACGGCGGCGCGGTGATCGTCTCAAACGGCGCGCTCGTCTCCAGATAACCGTTTGTTCAAAGAAAAAACCGGAAGGCAGGCGCCTTCCGGTTTTTCAGTGCCGCATTTTATTTGCCGCAGCACTTCTTATATTTTTTACCGCTTCCGCACGGGCAGGGGTCGTTCCTTCCAACCCTTTTCTCCGCATGCTTCGGCTGGGGATTTCCTTCGGGTTTCAGCTCCTGCGGGACCGCGACCTGCTCGCGTTTCGGCTGCTCGGTACGCAGCTGCACCGTCAGGAGCTGGCGGACGGTATCCTCGCGGATGGAAGCCACCATCGCGTCGTACATTTCAGAGCCTTCCATCCGATACTCCACCACCGGGTCGCGCTGGCCGTAGCCTCTCAGATAAATCCCGCGCCGCAGCTCTTCCATCGCGTCGATGTGATCCATCCATTTGGTGTCGACGTTCTTGAGCAGCAGCATCCGCTCCACCTCGCGGGCGATCGGCGCTCCCCACTTCTGTACCTTTTGCGCATAAATCTGGTGCGCGCGCCCTTTGAGGAAGGCCGCGATATCCGGTTTCTCGATTTTTTCCAACTGTTCCGCGGTATATCTCAGGTCGCTTTCCATCGTCAGCCAGCCGAGGAAATAGTCCCGAAGCCCGGAAAGGTTCCAATCGTCCTTGTCCTGATCCGCGCCGACATAAAGATCGACCACGCTATCGATGACGCTGTCGAACATCTTCTGGACCGTCTCGCTGATGTCCTCGCCGTCGAGCACCGATTTGCGCTGGGAATAGATCATCTCGCGCTGGCGGTTCATCACGTCGTCGAACTGGAGGACGTTTTTCCGGATGCCGAAGTTCCGGCCCTCCACCTTCGCCTGCGCCGATTCGATGCTGCCGGAGAGGATTCTCGCCTCAATCGGTTGGTCCTCTTCCACCTTGAGCGTTTTCATCAGCGTCTGAATCCGCTCGCCGCCGAACAGCCGCATCAGATCGTCCTCAAGCGAGAGGAAGAACCTCGATTCGCCCGGGTCGCCCTGGCGCCCGGCGCGGCCGCGGAGCTGGTTGTCGATCCGCCGCGACTCGTGCCGCTCGGTGCCGAGGATATAGAGGCCGCCCGCCTCCTTCACCTTGACGGCTTCGCCGGCGATGTCCGCTTTAAAACGGTCGTTGAGCTGCGAAAACAGCTTTCTCGCATCGAGAATTTCCTGGTCGTCGGTGTCGCCGTGGCCGGTCGACTGCTCGATCAATTCCTCGCCGACGCCTTTTTTCCTCATCTCGTTTTTCGCCATATATTCGGCGTTTCCGCCGAGCATGATGTCGGTGCCGCGCCCGGCCATATTGGTCGCGATGGTCACCGCGCCGAGCTTGCCGGCCTGGGCGACGATCTGCGCTTCGCGCTCGTGCTGCTTTGCGTTGAGGACTTCGTGCGGGATGCCCCGGCGCCTCAGCATGCCGGAAAGCAGCTCCGATTTTTCGATCGAGGTCGTGCCGACCAGCACCGGCTGCCCCTTCTTATGGCATTCTGCGACCTGATCGATGACCGCGTTGTACTTCCCCCGTTCGGTCGAATAGATCACGTCGTCGTAATCCTTCCGGATCACCGGGCGGTTGGTCGGGATCTCGATCACATCGAGCTTATAGATCTCGCGGAACTCGTTTTCCTCGGTCAGCGCCGTGCCGGTCATGCCGGAGAGCTTTTTGTACATCCGGAACAGGTTCTGGAAGGTGATGGTCGCGAGCGTCTTCGACTCCCTCGCGACTTCGACCCCTTCCTTCGCCTCGATGGCCTGGTGAAGGCCCTCGTTATACCGCCTTCCGATCATCAGCCGGCCGGTGAACTCGTCGACGATGATCACTTCGCCGTCTTTGACGACGTAATCCACATCCCGCTGCATCAGGCCGTTCGCGCGGATCGCCTGATTGATGTGATGGGAGAGCTGGATATTTTCCGCATCGGTCAGGTTTTCCACGCCGAAATACTTTTCCGCTTTCTCGACGCCGCGCGGCGTAAGGGTGACGGTGCGCGCCTTTTCATCGACGACATAGTCCCCTTCGATCACGTCGTCCTGGTCTTCCTTGTCGTTGAGCGCCGCGACCTTCGTCCGTGTGAGGGTCTTTGCAAACCGGTCGGCGAGCTTATAGAGATCGCTCGATTTGTCGCCCTGGCCCGAGATGATCAGCGGGGTCCGGGCCTCGTCGATGAGGATCGAGTCGACCTCGTCGACGACCGCAAAGTTGAACGGCCGCTGGACCAGCTGCTCTTTATAAACCACCATGTTGTCCCGGAGGTAATCAAAGCCGATCTCGTTGTTGGTCGCATAGGTGATGTCGCACTGATAGGCCCTGCGCTTCTCGTCCTTGTCCATTCCCGCGACCGAAAGGCCGACGGTGAGCCCGAGGAACCGGTGCACCTTTCCCATCCACTCGCTGTCGCGGCGTGCGAGGTATTCGTTGACCGTGACGATGTGGACGCCCTTCCCCTCGAGGGCGTTGAGATAGGACGGCAGGGTTGCGACCAGCGTTTTGCCTTCGCCGGTCTTCATCTCCGCGATCCGCCCCTGATGCAGGACGATGCCGCCGATGATCTGCACCGGGAAATGCTTCATCCCGAGCACGCGCCAGGCCGCCTCCCGGCAGGTCGCGAACGCATCGGGGAGGATGTCGTCGAGCGTCTCCCCGTTCGCTAGGCGCTCCCTGAGCTTCGGGGTCATGCCTTTGAGCTCCGCGTCGCTCATCGCCTCATAGGTTTTTTCAAGCGCCAAAACCCGATCCGCGACCGGCCGGATCTTCTTCAGTTCTTTTTCGGAGTAATTTCCGAATATTTTGTCAAAAAGGCCCATGCCCTCACTCCATTTCCGAGTTTTATCCAAGATGTTATTCCAGTTTTCTATTGTACCGGCTCGCTCCCTTTTTGTCAAAGAAAACAGCGCCTGTTTATAGATTATTCACCAAATTGAGTGTTTTCATTACGGCGCGGAAAATTCCATTTCGCCTCCAGAAAACCAATGAAATCCGTTTCCTGCCCCCAAAGCCTTGAACCGGGCGTATTTTGCCGGTATAATGGACAGAGCAATCGTTTTGGAACGGCGTTTAAAAGGAGGAAAATCGAACATGCAATACTCCCAGGAGGTTTCCCGGATGTGCGAGGTCGGCTGTCTTTCCTGCCACGGTCCCGCGCCGATTCCGGAAGAGGGAAAATGGGTCCGGGCAAAGGAGATCACCGACATTTCGGGCCTTTCCCACGGCGTGGGCTGGTGCGCCCCCCAGCAGGGCGCCTGCAAGCTGACCCTCAACGTCAAGAACGGCGTGATCGAAGAGGCGCTGGTCGAAACCATCGGCTGTTCGGGCATGACCCATTCCGCCGCGATGGCGGGCGAAATCCTGCCCGGCAAGACCATCCTCGAGGCGCTCAACACCGATCTTGTCTGCGACGCCATCAACGTCGCGATGCGCGAAATCTTCAAACAACTGGCCTACGGACGGACCCAGACCGCGTTTTCAGAGGGCGGCCTGCCGATCGGCGCATCGCTCGAAGACCTCGGGAAGGGGCTCCGCTCCCAGACCGCGACCATCTTCTCCACCGGCCTCAAGGGCGTGCGGTATCTCGAACTCGTCGAAGGCTATATCCTCAAAATGGCGCTCGATGAAAACCGCGAGGTCATCGGCTATCAGTTCGTCCGCGTCGGCAAAATGCTCGAAGACATCCGCCGCGGCGTCGAACCGGGCGAAGCGTACCGGAAGAACATCGGTACATACGGGCGCTATGAGGGCGCGGCCTGTTACGTCGACCCGAGAGAAGAATGATAAAGCCCGACGAGCGAAAGGAAGGAATTTCAGCGATGATTACGTTTGAAGGAATGGAACGGCGGATGGAGAAAATCTCCGCCTGCCTTTCGGAATATGGCATCGCCTCGCTGGAAGCGGCGATGGAGCTCTGCCGGGAACACGGCGTCGACCCGGACGCCATTGTAAAAGGCGTCCAGCCGATTGCGTTCGAAAACGCGGTCTGGGCCTATGCGCTCGGCTGCGCGGTCGCGATCAAAAAGAACTGCAAGAGCGCGGTGGAAGCCGCCGAGGCGATCGGCATCGGGCTTCAGGCGTTCACCGTCCCCGGCTCGGTTGCCGAGGAGCGGCGGGTCGGGCTCGGCCACGGGAATCTCGGCGCGATGCTGCTCCGGGAAGAAACCAGCTGCTTCTGCTTCCTCGCGGGACACGAGTCCTTTGCCGCGGCTGAGGGCGCGATTGGAATCGCCCGCACCGCAAACAAGGCGCGGAAAACGCCGCTGCGGGTCATCCTCAACGGGCTTGGAAAGGACGCGGCGCTCATCATCTCGCGCATCAACGGCTTTACCTATGTGAAAACCGAATACGATTTCGTTAAAAACGAGGTCCGCGTCGTGGAAACCCGCGCCTATTCGGACGGCGAGCGCGCGGCGGTCAAGGTCTACGGAGCCGACGACGTGCTCGAAGGCGTCGCGATCATGAAGCTCGAGGGCGTGGACGTCTCGATCACCGGAAATTCCACCAACCCAACCCGCTTTCAGCATCTGGTCGCCGGGACCTATAAAAAATGGGCGCAGGAAAACGGCGTGCGTTATTTTTCGGTCGCTTCGGGCGGCGGCACCGGCCGGACCCTTCATCCCGACAACGTCGCGGCCGGCCCCGCGTCCTACGGCATGACCGATTCAATGGGGAGAATGCATTCCGACGCGCAGTTCGCCGGGTCGTCCTCGGTCCCCGCCCATGTCGAGATGATGGGCCTGATGGGGATGGGCAACAACCCCATGGTGGGAGCCACCGTGGCCTGCGCCGTGGCCGTCGCGGCGGGCATACAGGCCCTGCAGCCCTCCTAATATTTTTCCCCAGATTGCGGCCAGCTTCCGGCGCAGATGAAAATCCGCCGCAGGAGGGCGGATCTTCTAGACAGCCAAAAGAAAGCCGCGCAAAGAGAAGGCCCCGGCAGAAGCCGGGGCCTTTTTCATACCGTTCCCACCGCGCCGCCGCGGTTCCAGCAGACCAGGAGATTGGCGTCCGCCTTCGAAACCGCGCGAACGAACAGATGCTGGTCAAAGTCCTGAAGGCCCGCCGCCATGTCGTAGGCCTCGGCAAACATCGGGTCGCGGTCGGAGACCATCACAGCCGACGGCCCGAACACCAACGCCAGCATAATCTCCTTCGCATCCCCCGTTTCGTCCGCGCCCGCCGCAATCACGTCAAGATCCTCAAAGTCGCAGCACCAGACGCCGGGCCGGTCGTTGCGCCGGAAGTAAACCGAACGGCCGATCATCCTCGCCTCCGCCCCGGCGGCGATCAGTTCGGTCCGGTCCTCGAGCTTTAGGACCTTGGTTTCCTCCCCTTCGGCCTTCTGCGAAACAAGCGCAACTGCCGCGCTGTCGTTGAGCGCGCGGGCGATTTCGTCGAGCGCCGCCCCGCCCCCCGACAGGCTGAGGAACAGTTCCTCGCGGATGCAGACCGGCGCGCCGAACCGCTTCTGGTTTTCCTTGGCCTGCTTCTGTTTTGCCGGAGGAAGCCCCGCCAGCCACTTCTGGCGTTCGGCCGGGAAGAGCAGCAGCGCCCGTCCCGCTTCGCCCTCCTGGATCAGCGCCTCCCTCAGCCAGCTTGCCGGCGCCTCCACTCCGGGGGAAAACAGCCCGCTGACCAAAAGCGATTCCCCGTCAAAGGAGAGGAGCGTCTGTCCCGAAAAGAGCGCCCGGCTTTGTAAAAACAGCGCCAGCGCCGCGAGAATCGCCGCCGCCCCAGCGAACAGGAGCGCCGGCCGCGCAAGGCCGAACCCGACCCCCGCGCACACCGCGCCCGCCGCCGCGAGCGCCGCGGCAAGGCCGAGCGGTATCGTCCCCCCGCCGGCCGCCCGAATCTCAAATCGGCTGGATTGCACCGCTCTCGGCATATTTTTACTCCCCTTCACGTTCGCTTTTTGCAAGCGCCTGAGCCATCCGCGGAAACGCCCGCAGCGCATTTTGATAAAACACATTGTCCCAGTATTCTTCCGGGACAAACGACTTTATCAGTTGGAGATACCGTTCCAGATTGACCAGCGGCCAGTCGGAACCATACAGCACTTTGTCATAGCAGTCGAGATAGCCCAGCCAGGTTTTCAGTTGTGCGGCATATCCCTCATACCGCCGGTGGAACCCGGCAGCATCCGGCTTTCCAACCGCAAGGCCCGAGAGGTCGGCAAAAACGTTCGGGTTCTTTTTGGCGACCTCCGCCGCGTCGCAGAGCCACGGGTTCCCAAAATGGGCCATCACAAACCGCACATCCGGGAACCGGACCGCCGCCTCGTCCACCCCAAGCGGATGGGAATACCGAAGCCGTCCGCCCGCCGTCGCGGTGTCGCCGGTGTGGAATACCACCGTGAGGTCATAACGCCGCGCAAGCTCATAGAACGGACGGTAAACCGGGTCGTCCGGGGCATACGGCTGGTAGCCGAGATAGACTTTGAACCCCACGCAGTTCGGGCACCTGGCCGCCTCCTCGTAATTGGCGAGGACCGGTACCGGGTCCTTCCCCGCCGCAACCGGCTCCGGGTTGATCCCCGCGCAGAAAAATACATTTTGGGGGTAGTTATAGGGTTCCAGTCGGGCTTCTCCGCCGAGGTTGAACAGCCCCGGGCGGCAAAGCGCCTCTTCCCCCTCCTCGTGCGCGGAGGATCCCATCACAACCGCCGCGCGGATTCCGAGCCGTCCGAACTCGCCGGTCAGATGCGACAGGCTGTTCTCGTGCCCCGCCTCACGGCAGAGATCGTCGAACCCCTCATGATTCTTCATATGCAGATGTGCGTCAATGATTCTCATTTTGCTGCCGCTTCCTTTAAAAACCCTTTTTAATGTATTAGATTACCACAATCCGTCCCGGTTTTCAATTCTGCCCAGGCCGCGCCGGGTTTCCCCGGCATGCAATAATTTCCGGTTTTGCCTCCACATGATTATCGAAGGAGTTTTACAGACCGACGACCACCGGGAGGGATGAAAGATGAAACAGCCAAAACGCACCCGGATCCCGATTCTATCCGCCGTTCTGCTGGCGGCCGCCCTAACCCTTCTGACTGCCTGCGGCAGTTCTTCCGCGGGCTATGGGGCCTCTTCGGCGGCGGTTTCTACCGCGCCGGTGGAAGCGCCAGAGGCGCGCGATATGGCCGGCATGTCCGCAAGCCGGCTCACGGCCGACGGCGGAATCGAAATGGCGGAAGAGGGCGCCGCCGGCAACGCCGGCCTCTCCGACCGGAAAATTGTCCGCCGGGCCGGGCTCTCGCTCGAGACCAAGGAATTCGACACGGCGGTCACGGAAATCGTCCGGATCGTCACCGAGGCCGGCGGCTATCTCGATAACCAGTGGGTCGGGGGCGTGAGCCTCTACGAACGCGGAAGCTACAGCGCCCGCACCGCCGAAATCAACGCGCGCATCCCGGCCGAACGCCTCGATGAGGTCGCGAACTCGGTCGGCGGTCTCTGCAACGTCGTTTCCAAGAGCGAAAGCACCGACGACATCACCGACCGTTATTACGACACCGAGGCGCACCTGAACACCCTAATGCTTCAGGAGGAACGCCTCCTCGCCATCCTCGAAAAAGCGGAAAAGCTTGAGGATGTGATTACCCTCGAACAAGCGCTGAGCGAGACCCGGTATGAGATCGAAACGCTCACCGCCGCCATGAAGCGGATGGACGGCCAGGTTGCCTATTCCTATCTCGACATCGACCTGACCGAGGTGGTCGACTATAACCTCGTCGAGGGACCGCCGAAGACGTTCGGCGAAAAGCTTTCGGCTTCCTTCGCCCGTTCCGGCAATAAGATCGCGTCGGCGCTGGAGGACGTCCTGTTCTTCATCATCGAAGACCTGCCGGCAGCGCTTTTGACGCTCGCCTTCTGGGGCGCGGCTTTCTTCCTCTTCTGGAAGCTGATCCTCCGCCGCATCGTGCAGCGCTGGAACGCCCGGCGGGAACAGCTGCCGCCGGCGCCTGCGCCGTCCTACGATTCCCCCGATCAAAAGAAGGAGCCATAATTTCGATCTTCCTTCCCCTCTGCCCGCGCCGTTTTCCCGGCGCGGGCCTTCTTTTCCAGAAAAGATTCGTACATATTTCCGCTTCTTCGCTGGACAAACCTTCCGTTTCGTTTTATACTGGAAAAATCGGGCCGGGAGGGATTGTGATGGAACCGAGGGAAAAAACCTGCTGTTTTACCGGACACCGCATTCTCCCGCAATCGATTCGCCAGCCGCTCTCCGCCCTGCTGGAGCGGGAGGTGGGCCGCCTCGCGGACGCAGGCTGCACCGGCTTTCTCACCGGCGGCGCGCTGGGTTTCGACACGCTGGCGGCGCTCACCGTCCTAAGGCTCCGGGAAACCCGCCCCGGGATCCGTCTGATTGTGGCCGCGCCCTATGCCGCCCAGGCCGAGGGCTGGCGGGAAAAGGACGCCGCCCTCTATGAGCAGATCCGCAGCCGGGCGGACGAGTTCCTCTGCCTTTCCCTCAGCTTCACCAAGGACTGCCTGCAGAACCGCAACCGGTTTCTGGTCGATCGGAGCAGCGCCTGCATCGCGTTCCTCCGCCGCCGGAGAAGCGGCACCGGGAGCACCGTCGCATACGCCCTTCAGGAGGGGATCCCGGTGGTCAATCTCGCGGAACGCCTGTGACTTTACAGCCAGTTCACAGCCCGGTCATGTCCGCTAAAAAACCGGCTGGTAAACTAAAACGGCACCCATCCCCAAACCAAGGGGCCAAACGCGCCCCATCCCACCGCAAAGCGTCCCGGCTTTGCCGCGGCCGTCCAGCGGACTGAAAGGAATGGTCTCTTCCATGAAAACAAAACTGCTCTCCCTCTTTGCGGCGGCGCTGCTCGTGCTGGCGGGCTGCTCCTCTTCCGGAACCCCCGCGCCTGATGCGTCCGACGCCGCGGCAAAGGATGTCAGCGGCATGATCTTCGCGGTCCTTCCGCACGCCGTCATCACCTACGACGGCTATCAGCATTACATCGACACTGCACAGGAAAGCGGCGTCCTCAGCGCGCGCGCTTCGATCGCCTATGCCACGCTGATCGAACAGGATATCCGCGCCATGGGCCAGGCCCCCTCGCGCGAGGCGTTCGCCGCCGAGGTCGCGCCCTATCTGGAAGCGGCTTCAAAAGACGAAAGCTATCAGTCCATTGAAACGGTCCTGATCCGGGACTACGGCATGACCCATGAAGAGGCCCTTTCCGCTTTCACCGAAGGCTTCTGGCTCCAGTATCTGATGCCGCTGCTGCAGGACGCCTTCATCGCGCAGGGGGCCGCTGGCAATCAGGACGCACAGACCCTTTTCACCGAATACGTCACCGATCTGACGCAGAACCGCGTAAACGTTCTGGAGGGCGGCGACGACGCGGTCATCCTCGACGGGGAGGCCGTTGCGCTGACCGATTCCCAGAAGCTGTATGTGAAATACAGCGGGGTTTATTCCCGCCTCGAGGCGATGGATACCATCGTGACCGGGGTCGCGGCCCGGACTGAACTCAAGCGCATCGGCCGGGAACCCGACCTCTCCTCGATCGCCGATGAAAAAGCGGCCAACATTGAGGCGCTGGAAAACATCCCCGAAGCCGCGGCGCAGTACGATTATATCTTCTCCCGGCTCGGGATCGGGAAAGAAGCCTATTACGCCGAGATGGACAATATCCTCGAGCTTCAGCATTACTACTATGAACTTTCAACCTACTGCGACGAACAATATGAACAGCTCATACAGCAGTTTTTAGCGGACGCGCAGGACCCTGAAAAGCAGGCGGACGCCGAACTCCCGCCCGCAACTGCCGACGATTATTTCTACGGCGAATTGGACCGTCTGGCCGGCGATCCGGTCTTCCTCAACACAAACCCGAACGCGCTTTAAAAATTGGGAGGAGAATACGCATGGCGAATATCTGGCATGACATCAGCCCCAAACGGATTGCACCCGAAGATTTCATCGCGGTCATCGAAATCCCCAAGGGGAGCAAAAAGAAATATGAACTCGACAAGGAAACCGGCCTTCTGATTCTCGATCGGATCCTGCACACCTCGACCCATTATCCCGCCAACTACGGCTTTATCCCGCGCACCTACGCCGAGGACAACGATCCGCTCGACGTCCTGGTGCTCTGCAGCGAGGAGATCGAGCCGCTGACCATGGTCCGGTGCTATCCGATCGGCGTGATCTCAATGATCGACTGTGGCAAACCGGACGAAAAGATCATCGCGATCCCGATGAGCGACCCAACCTACAGCACCTATCGGGACATCGACGAGCTGCCGCGGCATATCTTCGATGAGATGGGACATTTCTTCAAAGTGTATAAAGAGCTGGAGGGAAAGGAAACCGCGGTCGACGAAGTCAAAGGCCGAGAAAAAGCCGTCGAGATCATCTCGGTTGCAATCGACCGGTACATCGAATGCTTCTGCCGGTAATATACCATTTAAACTCCAAGGAAACAGCCGGGCTGGGGATTTTATCTCCGGCCCGGCTGTTCTTTTGAACGAAATTCCATCAGCAGCAGAGAGAGGAGCTCCTGCTGGCGGTCAGTGAGGCCGTCGGTAAAAATCATCTTCCGCTCCTCCAGCCCCAGGATATAGTCGGTCGTGACCCCATAGAGAATTGAGATCTGGATCAAGACCTCAATCGACGGGGTTTTGATGTTGTTTTCGTATCCGCTGATGCTGGTTTTCGACAAATTCAACCGCCGCGCAACCTGCGCCTGCGTCAGCTTTTTTGCGCGCCGCAGGTCGCGCAGCCGTTGTCCGAAATCGAAAATCATGTCATCAGCTCCCTCACCAACAGTTTAATATAAAATTGTTGTCTCAAAGGGAACTTTAATCTGTTTTTTACGACTAAAAGTTGACTGTCTCTACAAAAAATGATACAATAGGTTTGTTTTAAAGCTCATTATCATATGCCATAGAGGAGTGCGGGGGTGTTTTTTTGAGAGGGAAACTGTTGGATGACATCGCGCTGGAAAGCCAGATCCTGATCTCATCCCTGAAAGAACTGAGCGCCTCCCCAAAATTTCTCATGCTTCTTCTCGACCTCAATCTCACCCAATACAGCCTGGAGGAGTGTTCCTACTCGCTTTCCTATATCTTCGAACAACCCCTTTCCTTTCAAAATTACGGGGAGATCACTGCGTTCCTGAAACAACGCCTGGCCGATTCCGAATCTCCGGCAATCTTATAAAAGCCCAAACGCCCGGCAGCGAACGAAAGTCGCTGCCGGGCGTTTTCCCGCTTCAATTTAACTTATCATAGAATGGGAACTCGCACCGAAGCCGCGTCCCCTCGTCGCTTCCCGCCGGAAGCAGGGCGAGCGCTACACGGTCTTCCACTCCCTCGTCGCTTCGAAGCAGCGCGTAGTCCCCTTCCACCGCAATCACCGTATACAATACCGCCATCTGCACAATCCTCCCTGTCCTTTAAATTCCATCGCGCTCCCGCCGGGACGCTTCACACCGTTCTACAAAGTCCGCGAACAGCGGAGCCATATCCGGCCCTTCCGGGGTCTCGCGCAGCGGTCCGGCCATCCGTTCCGGGTGCCACTGAACCGCCCAAACCGGAAGCGACCTGTGCTCCACCGCCTCTATGACGCCGTCTTCGGCGATCGCCGTCGCCATAAGCCCTTCGCCCAGTTCCCGAACCGCCTGGTGATGAAAGCTGTTCACTTCAAAGCATACGCCATAGAGAAGCGAGAGCAGCGACCCCGCCCTCGTGGTGACCCGATGAACCCCCTTTGTATGGTCAAGCCCCCTGTGCCCCGCGGAAAGATCCTGCCAGAGCGTCCCCCCAAAGGCGACGTTCAAAAGCTGGATGCCGCGGCAGATGCCGAATACCGGTTTTTTCAGGTTCAGAAATTCCCGCAGGAGCAGAAATTCCAGGCTGTCCCGCCATTCGTCCACCTCGACCGAGGGGAGCCGGAGACGGTCGCCGAACAGCTCCGGAGCGACGTCCACCCCGCCGGTCAGCAGAAGGCCGTCGGCCGTCCCGGCGTACCATCCGGCGGCGTTCCCGTCCATCGCGAGAAGCGGGACGCCGCCCGCCTCCGAAACGGAGCGGGCGTAATTTTCGTAGAGGGAAACCCGATAGAGCCCGTTGTCCGCCTTCTGTCTTCCCGCTGTCAAAACAATCGCCGCCATCAAACCGACCTCCCGCATCCTGCATGTTCCATGCTATCAGTTTACGTTCACCGCGCCCGTTTTGCCACCGCGCGCTTGATCGGGATGCCGTCCGCCCGGAACATCCGCTCGTGTTCGGTCTCGATCCCCTCCCCAGCCGGAACATCCCGGCAGATTTCGGTCACCTCATAGCCGCATTCGGCGAAATAGCCGAGGGTGTCCTCAAACAATCCGTCGTGGTCGGTTTTAAAATGGATCTCCCCGCCGACGGGCAGAAACAATTTATAGCTTTCCAGTTGCCGCGGATGGGTCAGCCGGTGCTTCTGGGATTTTTTCTTGGGCCACGGGTTGCAGAAGTTGATGTAAATCCGCTCGCACCGGTCCTCCATGTTCAGGACTTCGCCGATCCTCTCGATATTGACCGCCGTAAGGCGGACCCGCCCGGCGCCCCTTTGAACCCCGGCGAGGCTCTGCTCCACCTTCCGTTTCGCAAGGACCAGCACCTCGCTTTTGATATCAACCCCGAGGAAGTTCGCCTCCGGGTACCGGAGCACCGCCTCTGCCAAAAATCCGCCCTTTCCGCAGCCGAGTTCCACATAAAGCGGCGCGCCATTCCCGAACTGCGCGTGCCAGCGCCCCAGAAGCTCCCTTGGAGTATCCACAAAAAACGGGCAGGCCGCGAGTTCCGGCCTCGCCCAGGGTTTCCTTCTCAGTCTCATATGTTCTCCTGCTCCTCACCAAAGCAGAGCGTCAGCCCCGCGCCGACCTCCTGCACCCCGATCCAAGCCGAAAGGCCGATCTTCGCCGCAAGGTCGGTGCAATGGCAGGCATGAACCGCCGTCGCGCCCCGCTCCCGAAGATACGCGCCCGTCTTGGACAGGATCTCTCCCGACGCCTTCTGGAGATGGAACCCGCCGAGGATGTCCAGGATCCGGTCCTTCCCCGTAACGGCGAGCGCATGCCGCACGATGTTGCAGATGCCAGAGTGGGAGCAGCCGGCCATGACCGCCGTCCCGTCCTCTCCCCGCCAGGCCAGCGCCGTGTCGTCCAGGAGCGGATCGGGGATCTGTCCGCCGTGTGCGTCCAACGTTCCGAGGCAGCGCCCCTCTTCGAAGCCGAACACGCGCGGGATCTCCCCCAGAAAAACAAGCCGGCTGGTCAGCCAGAGCGGCTCCCGGCTCTCCTGAACCTCATAGCGCAGGAGCGTTTCCGGAAGTACCCCAAACGGCTCGCCGTTTATGTATTTCGGGAGCAGCGCTGCCGGATGGGCGATCAATCGGGTCTGGCCGCCGTCGGAGCGCCGGCTTTCCGGCAGAAAGCGGAGGCCCCATGTGTGATCATAGTGCCCATGGGACAAAATAACCGCGTCCAGCCGCGTGAGATCCACGCCGAGCATCCCCGCGTTTTTCACCGCGAGATCGGAGCACCCACTGTCCAGAAGGAACCGTTTTTCTTCCTCTTCCACCAGCGCGCAGAATCCCGCCTCGCCCGCGTAACGCCTGCCGTTGAGCGCATTGTTGTCGATTAAAACGGTAATCTTCATGTCTTGGCCGTCCTTTCGTCCGATTGTTTTTTATTATAAGGCCAACCGCGCCGGGTTTCAAGGCGGAGCATCTTCCCCATCCGGTGTTTCGAACCCGTTTCTGAATTTTTTAACTGTTAAAAATTCATTTATCCGCCATCGCTTATCCGGCTCTTTCTTTTATTTTCGCCTTTTTATGCGCTCCCGCGTATTTTTGACCGGCCTTTTTTTGTGAGATTTTTCACATTTTCACCTCTTATTTGGTGGATAAAAGCGAATTTAATTCATTTTGTGGTCAGAGGTTACAATGCCTGCTATAATAATTTTATAAAACCGCCCCGGCCGCCCTGGCCAAATGAAGAAACTGCGCAAAATCCCGGACCGGCGGCGGAGCTTTTTCTTAACGCCGCAGGTAACAGATTCTATCACAACAAACAGGAGCAGCTATGAAACAACGTCTCAACCCGCTCAGATTCCAGACCAGCCACGTTGCGAAAGTACTTGTCACGGTTTTCGCCCTGTCGCTGATCGCGGCAGGTTTTCTTTGCGAGACGCCGCAGAATATCGCATCGGGCCTCTGGAAAATCGTCAACTCGCCTTCCATCCTCATCACCGACTATTTTGCCGTCGCCTCGATGGGCGCTGCATTCGTCAATGCGGGACTGGTCACCCTGATCTCGATCGCGCTTTCGCTCTTTATCAAAACGCCCTACTCCGGTTCGTTCATCTCGATCATGTTCCTGATGTCGGGTTTCGCGCTGTTTGGGAAAAACCCGCTCAACATCCTTCCGTTTTTTGTGGGGGTCTGGCTTTACGCCCGGATGAAAGGCAAGCCGATGGCCCGCTATACCAGCGCGGCGCTGTTCTCGACCACCCTCGCCCCGATCGTCAGCAAAATCGCGCTCACGGCCAAGCTTCCGCTTCTGTCCCGTTTTTCCCTCGCGGCAGGGATCGGGATCCTGATCGGGTTTATGATCGTCCCGCTCGCCGAGCACGCCTTTTCAACCCACATGGGCTTTACGCTGTTCAACTACGGCTTCACCGGCGGGCTGATCGCGCTGGTCGTCGCGTCGGTTGTCAAGGCCCTTGGAATGAGCATCGAAACCAGCAGCATCTGGCAGACCGGCCAGCCCGCTTTTGCGGTCGGCTATTTGTTGCTGATGCTGTGTATTCTGGGAATCGCAGGGCTTTATCTCTGCGGTTTCACCTTCCAAACCTTTGTCAGAATGATGCGCCATTCCGGCCGCGCCCCAACCGACTTCGTCATGACCGACGGAATCGGCGCGACGATGATCAACATGTCCGCCGTGGGGCTGATCGGCGCCGCATACATCTTTCTGATCGGAGGCGACTTTAACGGCCCGGTCATCGGCGCGATCTTCACGGCCGCCGGATTCGGCGCCGCGGGCGAGCACCCCAAAAATGTGATCCCGGTCATGGCCGGGGTCTATCTCGGATCGGTCCTGATGGTCGCGGACACCACCTCGCCGGGGCTGCAGCTCGCGGCGCTGTTCGGTTCCGCCCTCGCCCCGGTCGCGGGGCAGTTCGGCTGGTTTTACGGCGTGCTCGCCGGGTTCCTGCACTCCGCGGTCGTTCTCGCGGTCGGCGCGCCGTGCGGCGGCTATAACCTGTACAACAACGGTTTCTCGGCGGGCCTCGTCGCGCTGGTGATGGTCTCGACCATCCAGGGCTTTTCTAAAAAACGGATTTCCTAAGGCGCTTCCCTTCCCGGCACGCAGGCAAACGCGAAAACCCGTTCCGGAAATTGAAAGCGGCGGAATCAAGTTCCGCCGCTTTTTTCATGATCCACAACCGTGGAACAAATTCCATTTTTATGATAAAATAAAAACAGATGCAATAAAACGCCCCATTCGTGGATTAATGATATGAAAGGACGAAAACAATGCTTCCAATATGCTTGATGTCAGTTGTTGAAAGCAGGAACGGCTGCAGCGGCCAACTGGAACTGTGGATTGGGAAGATCGCAGCCGACGCGGATTCCCATGCCCTTGCAGACCTCTATCACTGCACGAGCGCCGCGGTCTATGCTTTTGCCCTTTCGATTGTGAAGAACACGTACGATGCAGAGGATGTCCTGCACGACTGCTATGTGAAGGTCTTCTCCGCCGCCCAAACCTACCGCCCCTGCGGGAAGCCAATGGCCTGGATTATGGCGATCGCCAGAAATCTGTGCCTTCATAAACTGCGGGAGCATCAGAGGACGGCGGATTTCCCCGCTGAAAACTGGGAAGAGGCCCTCGAGGCGCAGGAGACCATTTCCCACGAGGACCGGATAATCATCCGGGAATGCATGAACCGGCTCTCGGAAGAGGAACGGCAGATTGTCGTCCTTCACGCGGCAAGCGGGTTTAAACACCGGGAAATCGCGCAGGTGCTGGAACTGCCTTTGCCCACGGTTCTATCAAAATACCACCGGGCAATCAAGAAATTACAGAAATATTTATGAAAGGGGAGAGAATCATGCAAAACAGGGAAACCGAAAACAGGGTTCAGCAGGCGTTTTCCCATCTGGCCCCGCCGGATGTTTTGGAATCCGTTCTCTCCGACTGTCAGGCCCGGAATCTGAATGAGGAGAAAGGGACGGTATTATCCATGCCAGAGAAACAGAAGGCCCCAAAGTGGGTAAAATGGGCCGCCGGCGCAGCGGCGGCGCTTGTCCTTGCCGCGGGCGGCGCGGGCTATTATCAGATCAACCATCTGGTCGCTTCCACCGTGTCGCTCGATGTGAACCCGAGCATCGAAATCAAAGTCAATCAAAAAGAAAAGGTCCTGGAGGTCATCCCGCGGAACGAAGACGCACAGGTCATCACCGGGGACATGGATTTCCGCGGCAGCGACCTGGAGCTGACGGTCAACGCCCTGATCGGCTCCATGCTGCGAAACGGTTATCTCAGCGAGATCGCCAATTCCATCCTGGTCAGCGTAGACAGCAAAGACTCCGCCAAGGGGGAAGCGCTTGAGAAAAAGCTGACCGAGGAGATCAACGAGTTTCTCAAGACCAATGATTTCAGCGGCTCGGTCCTCAGCCAAACCCTTGCGGCCGATTCGGAGCAGCAAAAGCTGGCGGAAGACTATGGAATCACCCTGGGAAAAGCGCAGTTGATCCAGGAGATCATGGAAAAAGACCCGCGCCATACCTTCGCAGATCTCGCCTCCCTCTCGATCAACGAATTGAACCTGCTGCACAGTTCCGACGCCGCACAGCCCGCCGTCATGGAGATCAGCACCACCGGCAACGCAAGCGAGAAAGCCTACATCGGCGAAGCAAAGGCAAAAGCGGCGGCGCTTTCACATGCCGGACTCAAGGAGGACCAAATCAGCCGCTACCAGATGGAGTTCGACTATGAACACGGCGTCATGGTCTATGAGATTGAGTTTTACGCAGACGGCTATGAGTACGGCTATGATATCAACGCCGCAACCGGCGACATCGTTTCCCACGAAAGAGAACGGGACGACGATTTCGCGGCTTGGCCGCAGCAGGGATCCGCAGCCGCAAACAGCGCCGAATATATCAGCGAGGCCAGCGCGAAGTCCATCGCCCTCAAGCATGCGGGACTGCAGGAATCGTCCGTCAACTTTATCAGGAGCAAGATCGATTATGACGACGGCCGCGCCGTCTACGACGTCGAGTTCTGGAGCGGCAGCACCGAGTACGACTACGAGATCGATGCGGTGAGCGGCGAAATCATCGGCTACGACTACGACATCGAAACCTATCAGCCCTCGGCCAGCCAGAACGGCAGCTATATCAGCGAGGCCAGCGCGAAGTCCATCGCCCTCAAGCATGCGGGACTGCAGGAATCGTCCGTCAACTTCATCAGGAGCAAGATCGACTATGACGACGGCCGCGCCGTCTACGACGTCGAGTTCTGGAGCGGCAGCACCGAGTACGACTACGAGATCGACGCGGTGAGCGGCGAAATCATCGGCTACGACTACGACGCCGAAGGCGACCAGCCGTCCAGCCAGGGCAGCGGCGACATCGGCGCCGAAAAGGCAAAGTCCATTGCCTTTTCTCATGCAGGCGTTTCCTCCAGCAGTGTGTACAGTGCAAAGTGTGAACTGGACTACGATGATGGCCGGAGGATCTATGAGGTGGAATTCAAATCCGGCGGCTATGAGTTTGGCTATGACATCGACGCTTCCAATGGCAACATCCTTCAACATGAAAAGGAGCGGGACGACTAATCCCGCTCCCTGGAGAGAAAGGCGCGCAGTTTGAAAGCCTGCGCGCCTTTTCGTTTCGGTATTTTCGAATGATTTTATCTTCTCATCAGCTTTTGTATTGTCCCGCGGATTGATTTGAGTCCTTCCTCGAGGTCGTCGGTCCCGAGAACGCTCTGTTCAATCGGGCATATCCCGTCCCGCGTCCGGTTTTCGATGCGGGGAACCCGCTCGCCGAAACGGTGCGGAACACCGCGCGCCGACAGGAATTCGATCGCGCTTTCGCTCATCACCGCGCCGTAAATCTCGGCCGCTCCCCCGAGCACGAGAAGCATTGCCGCAGCCTTTCCAATCACCCGGTCGGCGACGGAAGCTCCCATGAGGTCTTCCGGATGCCGGTCGTAAATCGATAGGATCGGTTTTACCCCGATTCCTCGCCGCGCATCGACGATCACTCCGCCCCGCGCCACCACGCACGAATATTCTCCGCGCTCCAAAACGGTTTTTGGCTCCATCCATTTCCTCCTGTCCCCGCCCCAGGCAGCGGGCTCACTTTTCCTTTTCGCGCTGCCGGGAAGAGGGCTTTTTAAAAAGACGTCCCTTATCTGTCCGCGCAGTTCGCATCCCCGCTCTCCGGCGGGCTCCTGGCAAAAAGCGATAGATTTACATGAATTTATTGTAACATCGTCCAAATCCAATTACAAGTAGGGAAAACAATGCGCGCTGAACCCGCGAAAGCGTTATAATAACCGCAGGGAAAACAGCTTTGCTGTTTTCTTTCAGCCGCCTTCGGCGGCCCAATGCCGCTTTGCGGCATACTGCGCTTGTTACACCAGAACCCAAATCGTTTATAAAACGATTTGTACGCCGCTTCTGCGGCGCACAGGCCCGATGGGCCTGCCGTTATGGTATCATAACCGCAGGGAAAACAGCTCTGCTGTTTTCATTTCCGCCGCCTTCGGCGGCCCAATGCCGCTTTGCGGCATACTGCGCTTGTTACACCAGAACTCAAATTGGCTGAGCCAATGGTATCATGAAGCCCCATTGGCAGACAGCGCTTGGAGGTGTCGGCATTGCAAAACAGCGCTTATCTTGTTTCAACCGTCCTGACCATCCTCGCCGTTTCCGGATTCGGCGTCTGGGCCAGCCGCAGGGTCAAGAACTCGGCCGACTTTTCGGTGGGGTCGCGCTCCTTCTCCGCGCCAAAGGTCGCCTGCGCGATCATCGGGACCCTCGTCGGCGGCGCCTCGACGGTCGGGACCGCGCAGGCCGCCTATGTCAGCGGCGTCAGCGCGATGTGGTTTGTCATAGGGGCCAGCGGCGGAAGCCTCCTGCTCGGCCTGGTCTTTGCAAAGCCCCTCCGAGAGGCGGAAGTGACAACCGTCACGGAATACATTGAGCGGCACTTCGGCCACCGCGCCTGCCTCGCCTCCAGCGTGGTCTCCTCGTTTGCAACCTACATCCACACCAGCGGACAGTTGCTGAGCGCGATGGCGATTCTGACCGCGCTGTTCGGCATTTCAAACGGCCTTGCCATCCTTGTCTCCGCGCTTCTGATCCTCTCCTATATCTTTCTCGGCGGCTTTCTCGGTTCAAGCGCGATCGGCCAGGCGAAAACCTTTCTGCTGTTCGCCACCCTGCTGATCGGCGGGTGGATCGTCCTTCGTGAGATGAACGGCTTTTCCGGGTTCGCGGTCTTTTCGTTCGATCCCTGGTTCAACCTTTTCAGCGGGGGAGTCGCCGCTTCGCTCGCGCAGGGCTTTTCGGTTGCTCTCGGCATCTGCGCCAGCCAGACCTACCTTCAGGCGGTGTTCGCGGGCAGATCCATCGCCCAATCCCGCGCGGGGTGCTTCCTCGCGGCGGCCTTCACCCTCCCGGTCGGGGCGATCTGCACCATGATCGGCATGTTCATGCGCCACGCGCACCCGGATATCGCCTCGTCTGAGACGCTCACCCGCTTTATCCTCACTTATATGAGCCCCGCGGCCGGCGGGATCGTGATCGGAACGCTGATTATCTCGGCCGTCTCCACCGGGGCGGGCCTGATCCTTGGGATCGGCACCATGCTCTCCCGCGACATCTACAAAGGCTGCATCAAGAAAGACGCGACCGACCGTGAAGAGCTGTTTTCGCTCCGGGTCTGCATCCTCATCCTGGTCCTCGCCTGCATCGCAATGGTCTCGCTGAATCTCGATTCTTTGATTCTCCAGTGGGCGTTTCTCTCGATGGCGCTGCGCGCGACGGTCATCCTGATGCCGGTGTCGGTCGTCCTCCTCTCCCGCGGGCGGATCCCGAAACGCGCGGGCCTTTGGGCCATCGTTCTCGCGCCGCTCGCCGCTTATCTCAGCAGCCTGGCCAAAGCCGTCACGCTCGACCCGCTCTACGTCGGCCTGACCGCAAGCGCGCTCATCTTCGCATCCGGATATCTCATCGGCGCCGTCCAGCAAAAAGACAGCATAAAAAAGTAATCTTCCCCGCGCGCGGCAACTGGTTTGGGGCGGAGCCGGCGCCATCGGGTTCCTACATACAAAAAGGCACGCCGGCCGGTTATCCCTGTCCGTTTGCAAACAAGATGCGCGGACTAGTCCAATGCGATCCACCGGGCCAGAGCGCAGCTCAAGGTTACACCCACTGAGCTTTTAAACCGCAAAAATTTAAAAAAGCCGGATGGATCAATTCCATCCGGCTTTTTTAAATCCAAGCGCTTCCCCAACCAGGATCACTTTGATCTAAGTCCTTTTCTCTGGATCGCATGTACTGCGAAGCTGGAACGGATTCCCCCTCGCTTGTGCAGCCGGAAGCGCCGGGCTTCGGACAGGCGAGGCGCCCCCATTTGGGTGCAGCGGACGGTGCATTCCCGCCGGATCGCGTGGGCTGACGGCAAAGCAGCGGGGCGCTTGTAAACGCAAATCCGGGCCGCCCCGCTTGGAGAAAGCCCGGATCGTTTGATGTTATTCTTCCATCTGACGGCCAAGAAAACCAGCGGCCGCGTGGATCAGTTTCACTTCTGCGTCGCCGGCGTTGCCGCCCTGTTCCCCGGCGAGAAACATAATTGAACCGCAGACGTCTCCCGCGGCGGTGATCGGGGCCGCAACCAGTGCAAAGCGGTCGACCCCTTCCACCGGCTGAAGGCGCCTTCCATCGTCCGACGGATAGGAATAGGGCTTTCTCGCCTCCATCAGCTCTTCCAAAGCCGGGGAAACCCTCCGTTCAAGAAGCTCTTTTTTGGGGATGCCCGCAACTGAAATCACATGATCGCGGTCGCAGACGACGACCGGGAACCCTCCTGTCTTATAGAGCACCTCTGCGTATTGGGTCGCGAAAGCGCCCAGCTCGCCAATTGGGGAATACTTTTTAAAAATGACTTCTCCGTCGTTATCTGTATATATCTCCAGCGGGTCGCCCTCGCGAATTCGCATTGTACGACGAATCTCCTTCGGTATGACCACACGGCCGAGATCGTCGATTCTCCGGACAATTCCAGTGGCTTTCATCTCGTGTTTCTCCTTTGTAATCAGATATTATAAATTAGACCGCGTCTCGATTGGTTCACGGTTATTATCTGTCAAAGGAAAACATTTATACCACTATTTTTGGTCGGAAACCGTTTGGTCCAAATGCCCGCCGGGACTTAGCGAGGCCTTCTTTTTGCCGTCTCATCGTATCATGATCGCTGTACAGCCGGACATACGCCAACGCCTGCCTGAACGGCCGGATCGCCCCGCTTCAAAACACTCCCGTTTCTGTCTGATTCCGAGAATGCTCCTTCCAACTTCCGCCTAGCCGGTTCAGAAACGTTTTTTCACCTGTTTAGGCCATCGTTTTTATTTAGGTATTATATCATCTTCCGCCGGAGGCGGCAACGCCGTCCCGCATTCCCGGTTGCAAAGCGCAAGGCCGGGTGTTAAAATCAAGACACGAACCAGTTACAGGAGGTGTTTCCCGATGCCGGTGCTGCCGATGGACCGCGAAGGCGCGCTCGCGCTGCTCAAGGAACATACAAAAGGCGATTTTCTATTGAAGCACGCGCTCTGCGTGGAAGCCGCAATGCGGTATTTTGCAAAACTCTATGGCGAAGACCCGGAGTGGTGGGGCATGGCGGGGCTGCTGCACGACCTCGACTACGAGGAATTTCCGGACGAACATTGCAGGCATACCCCGGAACTGCTCCGCGCGGCGGGATTTGAAGAAGATTTCATCCATGCGATCCTCTGCCACGGTTATGGACTCTGCACCGACGCGGAGCCGAAGCTCCCGATGGAGAAGGCCATCTACGCGGTGGACGAGCTCACCGGCTTTATCACCGCATGCGCGCTGATGCGCCCCTCAAAAAGCGTGATGGATCTTGAGACCAAATCGGTGAAAAAGAAGTTCAAAACCCCCGCGTTCGCCGCCAAGGTCAAGCGCGAAGTGATCTCCGACGGCGCCGGGCGGATGGGCATGCCGCTTGACGAACTGATCGGCCACACGATTCTCGCCCTGCGGGAAGCGGCGGACGAGATCGGCTTGGGCATGCGGAGCGAAACATAAAAAGCACGAAGAAAAGGCCGTTTTAAAACAGCCTTTTCTTTATTTTCCCGCCTTTGGCGGTTTACCAAGAATCTTATTAAAGTTTAGCGCAAAGAGCAGCACGGCCGTCGCCGCGGAGAGGATATCCGCGATCGGCTCGGAAAAGTAAATGCCTTCGACGCCGAAAAACCGCGGCAGGATCAGCGCGAGCGGCACCAACAGGATCACCTTCCGAAGCAGCGCGAGGAACAGTGAAATTTTCGACTGTCCAAGCGCGAGGAAGGTCGCTTGGCAGCCCATCTGCGCGCCGAATGCAAAAATGCCCGCCATGAAGACCGGGAGCATCCGCGCCGTCAGGTCGATCAGCTCCTGCTTCTGCGTAAAAATGGAGGCGAACGCCGCCGGGAAAAACACCACCAGAAGGCACATCGCCGCCGCAACCGAAACCGTGATGGTAATCAGCACCCGGAAGGTCTGGCGCACCCGGCCGTCAAGGCGCGCGCCGTAGTTATAGCTGATGATCGGCTGGACCCCCTGTCCAAAGCCGTTGATCGGCACGACGATCAGCTGCATCACGCTCTGCATGATGGTCATCGACCCGACATAAAGATCCCCGCCGTATTTCTGCAGGCCGGAATTGAAGACGACGTTGACCAGGCTTTCGGTGCTCTGCATCAGAAACGGCGAAACGCCGAGCGCCGCAATGCTTCCCACAATTTTCCTGTCCAGCTTCATGTTCTGACGCCGCAGCCGGATCACGCTCTTTTCGCTGAGCAGAAACCGCATCACCCAAACCGCGCTGAGCGCCTGGGAAAAGATCGTCGCAAGCGCCGCGCCGCTCACGCCAAGCCCGGCCCAGAAGATCAGGATCGGGTCGAGGATGATGTTCGCGATTGCGCCGATCAGGACGGACAGCATCGCGGTCTTCGCGTTTCCCTGCGCGCTGATATAGGTGTTGAGCCCCAGCGAGATCTGCACAAAGATGGTCCCGATGAGGTAGATGGTCAGATACGAGTCCGCATAGCCGATCAGGTTGCCGCTCGCCCCAAATAGATAGAGAAGCGGCCGTTTAAATGCCAAAAACAGGACGGTCAGCGTGACGGAGATGATCATCAGGAGCGTCATGCTGTTCCCGAGAATCCGCTCCGCGCCCTTGTGGTCGCCCTCTCCGAGCCTGATCGACGCGAGCGGCGCGCCGCCCATTCCCACAAAGGCCGAAAAGGCCGATATCACCATCAGAATTGGGAGCGTGATCCCGACGCCGGTCAGCGCGAGGTCGCCGGCGCCCTCCATATGGCCGATATAGATCCGGTCCACGATGTTGTAAAGGACATTGATAAGCTGTGCCGCCACAGCCGGAAGGGCAAGGCTGAAAATCAGCCGCGGGATGGGTTCCGCGCCCAAGCGCTTATCGTTGTTGTTCAAAAAGGTCGTTCCTTTCCTGTTGCCTAAAGCGGAGGCGCGCCGGTCAAACCTCGTAGGTCATTTTTTCCGGGGTCCAGCCGGCGAGAACCTGGATCATCTTTCGCGCATAGCCCTTCGCCCTTTCCAGCGAGTGTTCCCGGAAGTTTCCGCATTCTATCTGGGTCGCCCCCGGAATCTCCCCCTCGAAGCCCGCGATAAACCGGAATGCGTCCTGCACCAGACGGATGGTCTCTTCCTTTGAAACGCTGTCGCGCAGAATGAGGTAACATCCCGTCCGGCAGCCCATCGGCCCGAAATAAACGACGCGGCTGGAATATTCGCTGTTGCGCACATAGGTCGCGAACAGATGCTCGACGGTGTGGAGGCCGTCATTCTCGAGGTAGCTCCCCGCGTTCGGGATCGCCATCCGCAGATCGTAGGTGACGCAGTCGCCGTCGATCCGCGAGACATAGAGCCCCTCTTTCAGCTTATTGTGGTCGATACAGAAGCTTTCGATTCTTTTCATAAAAATCTTCCTTTATACGCGCCCGTCAGCCGTGATTCCAGAAAACCCAGCATGCATAGAGCGCCAATATGTGCAGCGGATAAAACAGATAGAAAAAGTATTTTGCGAAAACGGGGCGCCGCCCGCCGCCGCGCGTCCCGTCATAACAGAGCAGCAGCGGGACCGCGCCCGCCGCGCAGGCGAGCGTCAGCGCCGGCCGGATTCCTCCGTCGCTTTCCCTGGGCGCGGCAATCGCGAACAGGACATATACGGCGGCAAAGGCCAGGATCGGTTTCACCGCCCGCTTCGGCCCTTCTTCGGGCGCAAGCCCGATCAGCACGATCAGCCCCGTCCCCAAAACGCCGTAATCGCAGCAGAAAAGCTCGGAGGCGAAACAGCAGGCCAGCGCGGCCACGGCGCCGCTTTCGCGGGTTTGCGCCCGGTCGAGCGCAGCCGCCGCGGCGGCGCCCAGGAACAGCGTAAAAAAGATATTCTGTCCGTACGGATAGAAAACCCTCTGCGCGTTCAGAAGGTTAAACGGGATCTCGGACGCCGCTGCGAACAGCAGGAGCCTTGCGAGATACCGCCTGATGTTCGATGTTTTGCGGACGCCTTCAGCGATGAAAAACGCCATGACCGGAAAGGTGATCCGCCCGACCGCGCGCAGCCATAACGCCTCCGGGAACAGAAGCACGCCGCAATGATCGAAAACCATTGCGGCCGCCGCGATCAGCTTCAGGGCCGTTGCAGAAAGCCGGGGCCGTTTCCATTTGGCCGTCATCTAAATGACCGCCTGGCCGTTTTTCGGATGCAGGACGCCCTTGCGGTAGGCTTCGAGCAGCGTATAGAGCGAGCGGATCTGACGCCGCAATTCCTCGCCGATGTCGGTGTCCGCAACCAGCCGTCTCCGGTCCGACGTTTCAAAGATATTCGAGGTCGAGAGGATGTCGCTGTTTTTCTCTACCGCGTCAGCAATGGTGGTGAACGGCCCATGAGACACCAGGCGCATCCCCCAGGAGTTGTAAATCAGCGTGTAGCCTGCGATGCCGGTCGTCGGCTGATAGGCCTTGCAGAAGCCGCCGTCAATCGAGAGCAGCCGCCCGCCCGCTTTGATCGGGCTTTCGCCGTCCTTCTGCTTGACCGGGATGTGGCCGTTGATGATATGGCCGTCCCGCCCGCCGAGTCCGAATTCCGCGAGAATCCCCTCGATCGTCTCGGGGTCGTTGTTGTATTGATAATATGGGTTTTTGGGTTCTTCCCAGGTCGCTTTGTCGGCGACGAGCATCCGCTCAAAGGTCGTCATCCGGCTTCTGCCGAAGACCGGCGAGTTCTTGCCGCACCACAAGAACCACATGAAGTCCTCGCCATAGCGCTTCTCCTCGCTCCCCGCCGGGGCAAAATAACCCGCACGGACCTGCTGTTCGCAGTAATCGTAGAGCGATTTGCCCCAATAGCGCTTTCCCTGAAACTCAAAGCGCTGGAAGCTCCCGTCCTTTGCCAGCGGGACGCAGCCGTGGAAGAGAAGGTTCCCGTTGCAGCGAAGATACAGCCCGCCGACCGAGAACAGGAACCGGATGTGGGCCTGAAGCTTGTCGCTTCTCAGGAACGAAGCCTTGAGCGAGGCGATCAGCCCTTCCTCTTCCCCGGTCAAGCGGTATGGGTTTTCCGGGTCGACGGTCGGGAAATCGGCGTCCTTCAGCGGGTAAACCGTCCCGCCGAGATTGACCGTCCCCGCCCGATAGTCGATCTTGTCGAGCAGCATCCGCTCATCCATGTCAAACTCCGGATGCCGCGCGATGATCTGTCCTTCAAGCTTCTGCTGGATGATCGCGACCGCCTTTCGCAGCTTTGCGACACGCTGGATGTCGCTCAGGCCGATGGCCCCCGTCTCCAGCACCTTCGGCGCAAACGCGCCCGCGTCGCCATAGGTTTCCTCCGCGAAGGCGGCGAGCGCCCGGAGGCTGATCCCATAGCCGTTTTCCAGCATATCGACGTTCGCGTAGGAAAGCGACACGTTCAGGACGTTCGCGATGCACGCCTCGCTTCCAGCGGCCGCGGCCATCCAGAGCATATCGTGGTTGCCCCACTGGATATCCACCGCATGGTGCCGCATCAGAAGATTCATGATCTCATCCGCGCCAGGCCCGCGGTCGAAAACATCCCCGACCACATGGAGATGATCGACCGCAAGGCGCTTGATGAGGGTGGAGAGCGCGATGATAAACGCATCCGCGCGCCCCATATCGACGATCGATGAGATAATCCTGCTGTAATACTGCACCTTGTTCTTCTCATCGTGGTCCGCATGGAGCAGTTCGTCGATGATGTACGCAAAATCCGGCGGAAGGGCCTTTCGGACCTTCGACCGGGTGTATTTGGAAGCCACAACCCGGCTGATCTCGATCAGCCGGATCAGGGTGCCGGTGTACCAGCTGCTCAGGTCCCCCCGATGCTCTTCCCGAAGCGAAACCAGCTTATGGGTCGGGTAATAGATCAGCGTCGCGAGCTTCGCCCGCTCCCCTTCCGGAAGCGAATCCCCATAAATCCGGTCGATCTTATCCCGGATGACGCCCGAAGCGTTGTTGAGGATGTGGGCGACCGCCTCGTATTCGCCGTGGAGGTCGCTGATAAAATGCTCGGTCCCCTTCGGCAGATCGAGGATCGCCTTGAGGTTGATAATTTCGGTGCAGACCGACTGAATGGTTGGAAACTGCTTCGCGAGAAGTCCGAGATGCTCCATCGAGCCGGCTGCGCATTCAAACGTTTCCATATTGCCTGCCTCCTCTATCTCTGATCGGAATTCTGCGGCCGTGTAAGCGCTTGAAGCACCGCCTCCAGGAAGCGCACCATCCGCCCGAACGACGACAGCGAAAGCCATTCCTCCGGCGTATGCAGCCCTCCCATATCCGGCCCGATGACGACGATGTCGGCGCCGGGAAGCTTTCCGGCGAAAATCCCGCATTCCAGGCCGGCATGAATCGTTTCGACAACCGCCTCCCGGCCGTATAGCTTTTGGAAAACCGCCCGCATCTCGTCCCGCAGCGGGCTTTTGGCGCGGTATTCCCAGGCGGGATAGCGGCCGCTGCGCTCGGTTTCGGCCCCGATCAGCGCCGCCGCCGCCTCCAGCCGCTGGCAGAGCGCCTCGAGCCGCGAATCGGTCCCGGAGCGGATGGACCAGGTCACGGTAAACGCCCCTCCTTCGGAATCCGCGGCGCCGGTGTTAAGCGAAAGCGCCGGGACGCCGTCCTCCCCCATCTCCTGCACGCCGTCCGGCAACAGCGAGAGGAGGAGGATCGCCTTTCGGGTCGCCGCGGAGCTCATCGCCTTCTGCGGCGCCGCTTCCCCGACCCGGATCTGCGCGTCCGGCTCCTTTGACGCAATCTCCGCGAGAATCTCCCGGGCCGTCTCTTCGAGCATCCTGCGCGCGTTTTGCTCATACGCCGCGCCGAGCACCAGAACAGCGTCCGCCTCGCGCGGGATCGCGTTGGTCTTCATGCCGCCGGAAACCGAGACGAGCCGGAATGGAAGCCGCTCCCGAAGGAGCCGGAACAGCAGCCGCCCGATCGCCTTGAGGGAATTTGCGTGCCCAAGGTGGATGTCCGCGCCGGAATGCCCGCCGCGAAGCCCCCTTACCGTTACCCGGAGCGCGATACCCTCCGCGAGGGTCCTCTCGGCCGCGATTCGCGCCGTCAGGTTCACGCCGCCCGCCGAGCCGGCGAGGAAATGCCCTTCGGGCCCGCCGTCGATGTTGATCATCCGCCGCCCTTCGATCAAAGCGGGGTCGAGCCGCGCGGCGCCGTCAAGCCCGGCCTCCTCCATAACGGTAAACACGCATTCCAGCGGCGGCGACGCCAGCGCGGCGTTGTCGAGCAGCGAGAGCATCGCCGCGACCGCGACCCCGTTGTCCGCCCCAAGCGTCGTCCCCCGCGCGCGGAGGAGGTCGCCGTCGATGGCAAACTCGATCGGATCGGCCAAAAAATCGTGCGCCGTACCGGCGTTTTTTTCGCACACCATGTCGGTGTGCCCCTGGAGCACGACGGGTTCCAGCCCCTCGCAGCCCGGGGAACCCGGCCGCTTGATTACAACGTTATGAATTTCATCCTCAAAGGCCCAAAGGCCCCGCTCCCGTGCGAACCGCATCAGCCAGGCGGCGATCGCCGCCTCATTGCCGGAACCGCGCGGGATACGCGAAATTTCGTCCAAAAACCGGAAGGCCGCTTCCGGCTCATGCCCGGCGAGTCGATTTGCCAGCATCGCCTTCCTCCTTCTGACCGCGTTTGCATTGCCGCGCCATGCGGATGACCAGCGAGAGGGCATAGGACGAGGCCATCAGCCGGATGTTCTCACGGTCGTCCTCCCTTTCCCGCGAAAGATGCAGTTCCAGAACCTCTTCGCCAGCTGCGGAAACCGCGGCGACATATACAAGGCCCACCGGCTTTCCGCCGGTCCCGCCGCCCGGCCCGGCGATTCCGGTTGTCGAAACCCCAATGTCCGCGCCGGAAACCGCGCGCACGCCGCGCGCCATCTCCAGCGCCGTCTCCCTCGACACTGCGCCGTGTTTCAAAAGCGTCTCGTGCCGGACCCCGAGCACCGCTTCCTTCATCTCATTGGCGTAGGCGCAGACGCCGAGCCCGAATACCTCGGACGCGCCGGGCAGATCGGTAATCCGTTTCGCAACCAGCCCGCCGGTGCAGCTTTCGGCCGCCGCCGCCGTGAGGCCAAACGCCTTGAGGTAACCGACCGCGGCCTCCTCGATGCTCCCGCAGTCGAGGCCGTAGACGTTATCCGGGAAGATCTCAAGGATTTGGCTGACGACCGGCCCGATTTTCCGATAGCCTTCTTCTTTGGTCTCTGCGCGGGTGGTCACCCGGAGCAGGACCTCGGAAGCCTTCGCGTAGGGCGCGACGGTCGGGTCCTCCGACTTCATCAGCGTGTCCCGGAGCCGTTCTTCCACCGCCGACTCCCCCACTCCGAAGATATTGACGCTTCTCGAGACGAGAACCCCCTGTGAATGCCGGGAAAGATATTCGGTCACCGGCCCGTCGAACATCTGCTTCATCTCGCGCGGCGGCCCCGGCATGAGGATCGCGGCCTTTCCGCCGCCCTCCACAATGCAGCCCGGCGCCGTCCCATAAGCGTTGGGCAGGACAACCGCATCTTTCGGCATCATGGCCTGCTTTCGGTTGTTTTTGGTCATCACACGGCCGGTCTTTTTAAAATAGCCTTCAATCGCCGCAAGGCAGTCCTTGCGCATCTCCATCGGCCGCCCAAAATAGGCCGCGACCGTTTCTTTGGTGAGGTCGTCATAAGTCGGGCCTAGTCCGCCGGTCAAAATCACGAGGTCGCTCCGCTCAAACGCCTCACAGAGCGCCTGTTTAAGCCTCCCCGCGTTGTCGCCGACCACCGACTGGTGATAGACGTTGACGCCGAGCTGCGCAAGGCCCTTCGCGATATGGGTCGCGTTGGTGTTGACAACGTCGCCGAGCAGAAGCTCGGTGCCAACACAAAGAATCTCTGCGTTCATTTAACAATCCCTCCCTGTCAGATCCGTTCTCATGGGCGGTTTTCTTTTAAAACAGCTGCCCCAAGAACCTGCCGGCAAGCCGTCGATACCGCGCATCCTCCGGTATTGTAACCGATTTGCGTTTATGATATGATGTCTGCAAAGTACCGCGAGGCGGCGTAGCCGAAAACAGCAAAGCGGTCTTCTCTGCGGTTATGATACCATAACGGCAGGCCCGATCGGGCCTGCGCGCCGCGAGAGCGGCGTGCAAATCGTCTTACAGACGGATTTGGGTTCCTGGCGTAACTAAGCGCAGCGCGCGGCGTCTGCCGCGCCCGTCCCGCCAAAGGCGGGCTGAATTGGGCTTTCGCCCAATTCTCTGCGGTTATGATACCATATCAGGAAACCGCCAAAGCGGTTTCCCCGCCGCGCCAGCGGTGGAACCCGGCCGCAGCCGGGTGGATCTGGTTTAACAAGCGCAGCGCGCGGCGTCTGCCGCGCCCGTCCCGCCAAAGGCGGGCTGAATTGGGCTTTCGCCCAATTCTCTGCGGTTATTATACCACATTTTCCCTCTGAAACGCCAACATGACGTCGGCCCGCCTGTATTTCATGAAACGGACGGCGCTGGTTAAGATAACAGCATCCCAATGCCCTCCCCGCGCAGACGGGAAACGGATGGAATTGCCGTAAGGAGTGACCATATGCTCGACCAAAACGCGCTTCGCGCGCTGCTTCTGTCAACCGCGGCCGGCCTTTCCACTATGCTCGGCGCGCTGATCATCTTTGTCTCCCGGAAAAGCGAACGTCTTGTCACCTGCTCCCTCGGCTTCGCGGCCGGGGTGATGATCAGCGTCTCCTTTACCGACCTCTACCCCAACGCGCAGGAGCTGCTCGCCGCGTTTGCGGGCGAAAAGGCTGGGGTCCTTCTCACCGTCGCGGCGCTTTTATGCGGGATTCTGCTTGCGGCCTCGCTCGACCGGTTTGTCCCGCACCAGGAATACGACGATGCCACCGGCGAAGCGCCGCATCAGAACCTCTTCCGAGTCGGGTTTGTCTCGATGCTCGCCATCGGCCTGCACAACTTTCCCGAGGGCATCGCGACCTTCATGGCCGGGTATGAGAACCTCTCGCTCGGCGCCTCCATCGCGCTCGCCATCGCGCTGCACAACATCCCCGAGGGCATCTCGGTCGCGATGCCGATTTATTTTGCCACCGGAAGCCGGCGGCAGGCGATCAAGTACACCTTCCTCTCCGGTATTGCGGAACCGACCGGCGCCCTGCTCGCGTTTCTCGTCCTGCGTCCGCTGATTGGGGACGCCGTGCTCGGCGCGATCTTCGGGCTGGTCGCGGGGATTATGCTCTACATCGCAATCGAAGAGCTGATCCCCTCTTCCCGGCAGTACGGCTATGACCACGACGCGCTTATCGCGACCTTTGCCGGGATCTGCCTGATGCCGCTGACCCACATTTTGTAAATCAGTATCAGATATATAACCGCCGCCCGGCGCAGAAAGCCGGACGGCGGTTTTTTGTTATTCTCCGGCCGCGGCCCTCGCATGCTCCACATAGAGCTTCCTCACAGCCGCATATTCCCCAAGCCCTTTGAGCTGCGCCTCCACTTCAAAGCCCGCGTTCCGGAACGCCGTGTCCCAGGAGTCCTCTTCCCCGCCCGCCATGTCGTTTTTCGCGTGGTCGCCCGCAACCACCATCAGCGGCATCAGACGGATCCGCTTTTTACCCGACTGCTTCGCGATGGCAAGAACAGCCGGAAGGTCCGGATACGCCTCGACCGTGCCGACGACGACGTTATGGATCCCCTTCTGCGAAAGCATAAAATTGAGGGCGGAATAGACCGCGTTCGCCTCATGGTCGGAACCGTGGCCCATATAGACCAGAAGCTCGTCCTCCAG
Organism: Candidatus Fimivivens faecavium; assembly: GCA_018716105.1. Lineage (GTDB taxonomy): Bacteria > Bacillota > Clostridia > Oscillospirales > Ruminococcaceae > Fimivivens > Fimivivens faecavium. The sequence continues at coordinate 38,640 of DVKH01000023.1, forward strand.
CAGCGGGAAAACCTCTTCGCGGATCGCCTCGATCAGCTGAAAGTAATCCTCGCTCGAGGTGAGAAGCGGCGCGCCGTACCGGAGCTGATCGAATTTGCCCTCAAATCCGGCCGCCTCACGCATCATATCCTCATATTCGTTTCCGTTCATCACATGGGTCGGCTGGACCAGAACATCGGTAAATCCCCCGTCAAGCAGGCGCCCAAGCGCCTCGGCGACGCCGTCAATTTCGACGCCGTCCCGGTTTTTGAGCTTTTTGAGGATCATCCCGCTGGTAAACGCGCGCCGGACCTCCCGGTCCGGGAACGCCGCGGCGATTTCCCGTTCAATTGCGCCGATGGTTTTTTCACAGCTGTCGAGATGGCTTGTCCCAAAGCTCACAACCAGAACCGCTTTCTTTTCGCCCCGCGGCGCTCCCGGTTTCTGTCCCCGGTCCCGGTTCGCCGCCTTCAGAACCGCATGGGCCGCTCCCGCCAAGACGCCGATCACCGCCGACGCCAGCAAAATTCGCTTCATCTTATGCCCGCCTTTCCTTTTGTTTTCTGTTTGCCATTGATTCCGGCGGCCAATGCGCCACCGCCCGGCTTTGCTGCCGGGGGAGGCGTTCCGGCCATTCCGGCATGAGGAGGGGCGACACCCAAACGCCCCTTTCGGCCAAAAAAAACGCCCCGCACTTCGGCGGGGCGTTGCACAACAAGACCGGACCATCCGTCCGGCAGCACTGCGGCAGGCCCTTTACACCGAAAGGCTTTTGCCGGTGAAAAAAGCCGGTCTTCTGACTTCGGTCTTCGGCCTGCGCCTTCCCAGAGGATCTGAAACCCCAGTGGCCTTTGATGCAAACCTGTCGTTCACCGTTACAGCAGCGGTAACTGCGCGGGACTTTCACCCGGCTTCCCATTTGCTTTTTCCAACGTATTTGGCTGTCGGTTTCATCATAACACGTCTTTTTCGGATTTGCAAGGCGTGCATCCCATTTCCGTCAATCGGTTTTACGGCCGTTTTGCAATCTGATAGAGAATCGCGTTGACGATCGCGGCGGCGACGTTGCTTCCGCCCTTTCGCCCGCGCGCGACGATCGAGGGAACCGGCGCCTGCATCAAAAGCTCCTTCGACTCCACCACGTTCACAAAGCCGACCGGAACGCCGATCACCAGTTTCGGCGCGATTTTTTTCTCTTCGATCAATTCGCAGAGCCGGACCAGCGCGGTCGGGGCGTTCCCGATCGCGAAGATCAGCGGTTTTTGAAGCCCCGCCGCCTTCTCCATCGAGGCCGCCGCGCGGGTCGTGCCGTTCCGCTTCGCCGCCTGAGCGACGTCCTCGTCCGCCATAAAGCAGTACGCCTCCCCGCCGAGCGAGGAAAGCGCCGTCTTGTTGATCCCGGCCTTCGCCATCTGGGTGTCGGTCACAATCGAGGCCCCGTTTTTCAGGGCCTCGGCCGCTTTTTGAACCGCATGCTCCGAAAACCAGAGGTTGTCCGCATAGTCGAAATCCGCCGACGTGTGAATGACGCGCTTGATCACCGCCTCATTTTCCGGGTCGAGCGTCCGCCCGAGTTCCGCCGCGATGATCTCCATGCTCCGCGCCTCAATTTCCGCGGGGAGCGCCTTCTGAAGCTCTATTTTCATCGTAAACCCCCTCCTTTTATCGTTCAATCCCCGTCCGCGCACCGATCCCGCGGTCGAACGGGTGCTTCACCTTCCGGATCTCGGAAACGTAGTCCGCCATTTCGGCCAAGTCCTCGGGCGGATTCCTCCCGGTGAGGACGAGTTCGAGCGCCTCGGGTTTCTCGCGGACCAGGGAACGGAGCAGCTCGCCGTCGACGAGGCCGCGGTTCAGCGCGCCGACCGCCTCGTCCAGCACAAGCAGGTCGCACTCGCCCGCCTTTGCGGCCCTGACCGCCTCCGCGAGATTCCGGTCGTGCATTTCCCTCGTCGCCCGCTTTTGTTCGTCGGTCATCTGGAATGAAAACGCAGTCCCCTCTTTCCCGCGCAGGACCCGAACGTTCGCAAGCGCGGACAGCACCGCGATTTCCCCGCTCGGGCGGCTCTTGAGAAACTGGACGAACAGCACCCGCAGCCCCGAACCCGCAGCCCGGACCGAAAGGCCCACCGCCGCCGTCGTCTTCCCCTTGCCGTCGCCGCAGTAGAGATGGACAAGCCCGCTCATGCCCCCGCCTCCAAAATCCGGTAGACCAGGTCCATATCGAGGCTTTTCCGGACGGCCTCCGCGAGCAGGTCATACTGCCTCTCCTTATATGCCTTCTGATCGACGGCGCGGACCTTAGACGGGTCGAGGCCCTTCTCTTCAAACAGCGCGGACACGACCGCCTCGGCGACCCCCTCCCGGTCGAACGCCCCGTGAAGATAGGTCCCGTATACGTTTCCGAAAAAGCAGCCGTCGTCCTTCCGGCATTCCTCGCCCCCAAGCGTCTCAATCCGCGCGAGCGGCGGCGCTTCTGCCGGCCCGGCCGGCACCGTCCTGCCCATGTGGATCTCATAGCCCTCGAATGGCACGCCGGACAGCCCTTTGAAAATCCCGCCCACCGCGGCAAACCGCCCCGAAGCGCGGGTACGGACCTTCTGTTCCTCAAACACCGTCTTCATCGGCAGGAGGCCGATCCCGTTCATCTCGCCGCCGTGCTCGACGCCGTTCGGATCGCTGAGGGTCTCGCCGAGCATCTGGTACCCGCCGCAGACCCCGAACACCGGCTTTCCGGCCGCGGCGTGGCGCTGAACAAGCGCCTCCAGCCCATTCTGCCGCATCCAGGCGAGGTCGCCCATCGTGTTTTTGGTCCCCGGCAGGATCACCAGGTCGGGCGATGCGAACTGTTCCGCCGAACCGACATACCGCAGCCCCACCCCCGGCATCGAGGAAAGGACGTTAAAGTCGGTAAAGTTGGACAGCTTCGGCAGGCGGATCACCGCGATATCGACCAGCGCGCCCGCCGTCGTCCGCGAAAGCCGCTCCGACAGGCTGTCCTCGTCGTCGAGGTCGACCGGGAGACAGGGCACCACCCCGGCGACCGGGATCCCGGCCAGCTTTTCGATCATCGATAGCCCCGGCCTCAGGATCTCAAGGTCTCCCCGGAACTTGTTGATCACCATCGCCTTTACCATCTTCTGTTCGTCCGGCTCAAGGAGCTTAATCGTCCCATAGAGCGAAGCGAACACCCCGCCGCGGTCGATGTCCCCGCAGAGAAGGACCGGCGCCCCGGCGAGCTTTGCCATCCCCATGTTGACAAAATCGCCGCTTTTAAGGTTGATCTCCGCCGGGCTGCCGGCCCCCTCCAGGACGACGATGTCGTATTCGTCGGAGAGCGAGCGATAGGCCTTCATGATATCCGGCAGCAGGTTCTTTTTATACCGGTAATACTCCGCCGCCCCCATGTTTCCAAGCACCTCGCCGTTTACAATCACCTGCGATCCGGCGTCGCTGTTCGGCTTTAAGAGGATCGGATTCATCCGCACCGACGGCTCGATGCCCGCGGCTTCGGCCTGCATGACCTGCGCGCGGCCCATCTCGAGGCCTTCGTTCGTAATAAAGGAATTGAGCGCCATATTCTGCGATTTAAACGGGGCGACCCGCCAGCCGTCCTGACGGAATATCCGGCAGAGCGCCGCCGCGAGAAAGCTCTTCCCCGCGTTCGAAGTCGTCCCCTGCACCATAATTGCCTTTGCCATGCACACGTTCCTTCCCGTCCCGCGCGGGACGACGTCATCTTAACTTTCAACAAAACCGGTCAGCAGCCGGACGGCTTCGGTCCCCGGAAAGGTCCCCAGGAAACCGGCGGCGCCCTCCTTCCGCAGAAAGAACGGCTGCGGCCCTGCGCCATGCTCCCCCGTGTCGGAATAGGTCGCGTGGTCCGGGCAGATCAAAAGCGGCGATGTGGTCTCCTCGGCGAGGACCCGCACCAGTTCCCGGCCGCACCGCGAAAGGAACGCCGCCTTTTCCTCCGGGTTTTTCCGGTGTCCCGCCTCGTCCGCGCCGTTGACATGGACGAGGACGAACGGCGCTGTGCCGGCCGCCGCCACCGCGGCCCGCGCCTTCGCCGACAGGCTTGTGTCGGTGTCGGCGGTCGCGCCCGAAATCTCCGGCGCGTCGAAACCGAGCGCCGCCGCCATCCCGCGTACCACTTCGGTCGCGCAGACTGCGGCCGGCCTTCCGCTAAGGCCGAACCGCTCCGCAAACGGCTCAAGAGCGCACCGCACCGACGGGCTCCAGAAAAACGCCGAAAGCGAACGCCCTTCCCGCGAAAACGGCGCGAGGACGGCGCGGCTTTCCGCCGCCATCCCCGAAAGGAGCGTCCCGGCCCTCCCGCCGGCCGGAAGCAGTTCTGAGAGCGGCCGTCCGCCGTTCTGGTGGGGGGGAGCCGTCCGCAGCGCGGGCAGCGCCCCCGCGCCCCCCTCGAGGATCAAAAGGTTTTTATAGCCGCCGAGCGGATAAAACCGGACGCCCCGCCGCCCATTCCAGGCCGCGGCGAGCATTTCGCCCGCCCGGTCGAGCTCCTCCCGGCCAAAGCCCGCGCCGCAGGCCGAAAGGAGCGTGCCGTCCTCCCCCGCCGCCACAAGATTGCACCGGAGGATCAGATCGTCCGCCGCCGTCTTAATCCCGTGCGCCTCCGCCTCGAAATAGGCTCTCGCGCTGCGCGGAATCTGTGCCGCCGGGACCCCCAGCAGGGTCAGGATGCAGGTGACGCTGTCGGGTGAAAATCCCCCGGGCGTGGTATCAAAAAAGCCGGTCGCGCCGGCCCCGGCGATCCGCGAAAGCGCCGGGCGGCCCGGCATCAGGCCGGCGCGGTCGCTCATGCCGTCGAGTATCAGAAGAATTGGATTCATTGTTCCGCCTCCCAAAGCGCGCCGCCAACGGCCGCCAGGACCCGTTCGTTCTCCGCCCGGGTCCGCACCGCAGCGCGGAGGAAGGAAGAATCGAGCCCCCGGTAGTTGCCGCAGTCCCTGACAAGAACCCCCTTACGCAAAAGCCGCGCCGAGAGCGGCTCGCCCCTCGCCCCTCTCCACCTAAAAAACACATAGTTTGCCTCAGGCGGGTAAACCTCAAGCCCCAGCGCCGCGAGCCCTTCGGCCAGAAACGCCCTCTCACCGGCGATCATCCTCCGCGTGCGCTCGAGATAGTCCCGGTCGGAAAGCGCCGCCTCCCCCGCCGCCTGCGCGGCGGACGAAACCGCCCACGGAGGGCCTGATTCCGCCATCCGCTCGAGAAGCGCGCCGTCCGAGGAAAGGCAGTAGCCGAGCCGGAGCCCCGGCATCGCGTAAATCTTTGTAAACGCCCGGAGCAGCACCAGCCGGCTGCGTTCCCCCAGCAGCCCGATCAGGCTGTTCCGCTCCGGATCGTCCAGGAAGCCGTTGAAGCACTCGTCCACCAGAAGCCGGGCGCCGTTCTGTTCGCACCGCGCCGCGATCTCGCGGAGCAGTCCCGGATCAATCAGCTGTCCGGTCGGGTTGTTCGGATTGCAGAGCACGGCAAAATCGGTTTCGGGCGTCAGTTCTTCCAGAAAGCGCTTCCCGAGCCGGAACCCCTCCTCCGCTCTGAGCGCATAAAAGCGCGGCGCGCAACCCGCGGCCCGAAGCGCCGCCTCATATTCCGAGAAGGAAGGGGCGACGAGGAGCGCGTGTTTCGGCCTTTCCGCCAGCGCGAGCCGGAAGATCAGGTCAGCCGCGCCGTTCCCGCAGAGCATCCAGCCCGCCGGGACCGAAAGGCAGCCGGAGAGCTTCGCCCGAAGGGCCCGGCAGTAGGGATCGGGATAGCGCTCCGCCAGATCGAGCGATTCCACCACCGCGCGCCGCGCCGCCTCAGGCATGCCAAGCGGGTTCACGTTCGCCGAGACGTCGAGCACCGGCCCCGCAGCGGTTTCCTCCGCCGTGAAAAAATCCCCGCCGTGTCCAATCCGCTTCATCTTCCTTCCTCCTTCCCATCTTCATCAGAATAGCGCCGCCCAGAGAGCGGCCGCCGCTGCCGACAGCAAGAGGCAGAGCGCCGCCGTCAGGATCATCAGCCGGTTCGCGCGCGGGATATCCTGCGCCTCCACCGGCCGGTTCGCGTCGCCGATCAACGGCTTTTGAACCGTTTTTCCAAAGTAAACCGCATCCCCCGCGAGCTGTACTCCAAGCGCCCCTGCGCAGGCCGCCTCGGTATGGGCGCTGTTCGGGCTCGCGTGGTTTTTCCGGTCCCGGAAGAAAACGCGCGCCGCACCCGGCCCGTCGAGGCCGCACAGGAACGCCGCCGCGATCATCAAAAGGCCCGCGATCCGCGCAGGGATGAGGTTCAGTAAATCGTCCAGCTTTGCCGCCGCCGTCCCGAAATACCGGTACCGGTCGTTCTTGTAGCCGACCATAGAATCCATCGTGTTGACCGCCTTATAGAAAAAGCCGAGCGGCGCGCCCCCGACGAGCAGAAACAGCATCGGCGCGACCACCCCGTCGGAGGCGTTTTCCGCGACCGTCTCAACCGCCGCTTTGGTCACGCCCTGTTCATCGAGCGCGTCAGTGTCCCGCCCGACGATCATCGACACTGCGCGCCGCGCTGCCGGGAGATCGCCTTTTTTGAGTTCGTGATATACCTTCATGCTCTCGTCCCGGAGCGATCTCGCCGCAAACATCGTATAGCAGAGCACCGCCTCCGCCGCTAGGCGGACCGGCGCGCCGAACAGCCCCGCGGCCCAGACAACCGCAAAGGCCCCCGCAGACGAAGCCGCGCAGACGGCGGCAACCAGAAGCGCGCCGCCAAACCGCTCCCAGCCGGGAACCGGCGGAAGCATCCGGCGGAGCGCCGCCTCGGTTTTGGAGATCAGCGCCCCAATCAGCCGCACCGGATGCGGGAACCCGTGCGGGTCCCCGAGGCAGAGATCCAGCAGAAAGCCCAGAAACAGGGCCGTGAAATGTTCGATCATGATCCCTCCGCGCCGGGGCCGCCCGGCCTAAAACAGTTTCTGCACCCCGCCCGGCTCCGGCAGAACCTCTGCCAGAAGCGGGAGCCGTTCCCCTTCGCGCCAGCCTTCCGGAATCCCCAGCACGAAACCGCCGCAGTTGGCGGTCTGCCAATCGTAAAACGGCTTTTCCGGCTGTGCAAACGCCGCCATCACCGCCATAATGGTCCCGCCGTGCGTAACCACCGCCGCTTTGTCCTCCTCCATCGCGGAAAACGCGCGGAGGATCTCCAAAAAGCCCCGGCGGCACCGCGCGGAAAACGCCTTGCGGGATTCTCCGCCGGGCGGCGCACCCCCGCCTCCGATCCATTCGCGGTAGGCCGGGTTGTCTTTGAGGGCCTCGTGGTCCCGATCCTCGAATTCCCCGAAATCGCATTCCCGAAGGTCCGCCGCGATCCGCGGCGTGAGGTCCGGGTATAAGATTTCGGCGGTTTCGAGGCAGCGCGTGAGCGGGCTCGCCCACAGGACCTGCGCTTCTGGAACCGTTCCCCGCCCGAAAAACCGCTTTGCGAGGGCGATCCCCTCGGGCGCCAGGGGCGAATCGGTCCTTCCGATATAGCGTTTTAAAAGATTTCCGCCTGTTACCGAATGGCGGACCAGCGCAATCTGTTTCATCTGATTTCCCCGTTCTGTTTGATGGTCTGCGGGATCCCGCACCAGACCCGGTCTACCCGCTCGGCCCGCCCTGCGATCGCGCAGCATGCCCGGCCGACCGCCTCGCGCCACTCCCGCTCGCCAGGGGCGAGAGGCACCACGCCGCAGCCGACCTCGTCACAGAGGACGACCGCGTCCGGATGATGTTCGAACAATAGCTCCACAATCCGCGCCGGGTCCCTCCCGGCCTCCAGCTCCCGCCGCAGAAACGCATGCAGACGGTTTATCACAGGCTTTGTGAACAGCTCTTCCAGCGGGCAGCGCTCCCCGTCCGCGGCGTCCGCAGCCTCGAGGCCGAGGTCCGCCAGCGCGTATTCGAGTTTCCCCTGCCCCGCACCGCCGAGAATCAGCCGCATTGCAATCATCCTTTCTAAAAAAGCTTTTGCCCGAGCACCGTCCCCGCGAGGACCACGCATTCGCAGACGGTCAGAAAATACCCCGCGAGATCGCCGGTGATGCCGCCGAATTCCCGGTAGCTCATCCAGCGGTAATAGCCGAACGCAAGCGCCGCCGCCAAAAGCGCGCATCCCCCCGCGCCGGGCGACGAGGCCAGCATCGCCGCGCCCGCGCCCGCCGCGGTCAGGAGCAGGACCGCAAGCGCCGCCCGCTTCTCAGCGGCGTCCGAAAACGCCGCAAGGGTCCCGCCCCGCTTCGCGCTGCGAAAGGTCACCGCCGCCGCGCCGGAAAGCGCCCGCGAGAGAATAAACCCAAGCGCGATCACAACCAGCGCGTTCCGCTCGGGCGCCAGCTCGCTCCAAAGCCCGAACCACAGGAACAGGATCATCCCGCAGCCGATCAGCGCGAACGCCCCGATATGGGAATCCTTCAGGATTTCGAGCTTTCGCTCCCGCGTCTGATGGGAGGCGAGCGCGTCCGCTGTGTCGCAGAACCCGTCGAAGTGAATTCCGCCCTGGATCCCGAAGGTGACCAGCATCGCCCCCGCCGCGAACAGCGCGTTCCCGGCCTGAAGTTTTTCCGCGAGCCAGCCCCAGAGGAGCAGAACCGCGCCGGTCGCCGCGCCGACCAGCGGGAAAAAGCAGAATGCGTAGCGAAGGCTCTCCTCGTCCCACTCGCAGTGCGGCGCCGGGATCACGGAATACATCGAAAACGCGATGCAGAAGGCCCGTCCCAGCTTTTTCACAGCGCCTCCCCCTTCCGCCAGACCGCAATCGCGGCGGCCACTTCGGCCGCCCGGCCGGCCCGGCGCACAATCTCGCGGTTGAGCCGCGCGAGCAGCCGAAGATATTCCATCGTCCCGGGATCGTAGGTAACCCCGTCCGAAAACAGCTCGTTCGTAACGATCACAACCGTATCCGCCCGCTCCCGGACCGCCTCAATCCCGGCGAGGATCCGCAAGTAAGCCGCCTCGCTCCCGCCCGGCGTCCCGGAAAACAGTTCGTTCGCCGCCAGGTTGGAAAGGCATTCGAGCAGAACGGCCGAACCTTTCGGGAGCGCTTTCGCCGCCCCGGCGAGGCCAACCGGGCATTCGATCGTGCAAAACCCTTTTCCGGCGCGCATCTTCCGGTGCCGCGCGATCCGCCGTTCGCTCTCCGCATCGGCGCGCTGCATGGTCGCGATATAGTACTTTTCCGGGAAGGCGTCGAGAAGGCATTCCGCAAATTCGCTTTTCCCGCTCGCGGCCCCGCCGGAAACCAGCGTCATCATCTTCCCGTCCCCTCCCTTTTGCTCCGCTGTCAGACCAGCGGCTGGTATTCCTCGATCGACGTCTCGGTAAAGGTGGCCATCTCGTCGTAAACCGCCAGCGCCATGTCGAGCACCGGCAGCGCCGCGACCGCCCCCGTCCCCTCCCCGAGGCACATCCCCGCGTCGAGGAACGGCGAAAGCTCCAGCTCCCGCATCAGCATCCGCCCCGCGGGCTCCTTCGAGACATGGGAGGCGATCAGGTACGGCCGCACCGCCGGGCAGATCCGCACCGCCGCGAGCGCCGCCGCCGCCGAGATGAAGCCGTCGACCAGCACCGGGACCCGCGCCGCCGCGCCGCCGAGAAAGACGCCCGCGAGCCCCGCGAGGTCGAATCCCCCGACCTTCGCGAGCACATCGACCGCGTCCTCGGGGTCTGGCCGGTTCACTGCAACTGCCCGCTCGATCGCCCGGATCTTGCGCTCGAGCCCTTCGGACGAAAGGCCCGCGCCGCGGCCGGTCACCTCTGCCGGGCTTCTTCCGAGAAAGACCGAGGTGACCGCGCTGCTGGTGGTTGTGTTGCCGATTCCCATCTCGCCGGTCGCGAGGATGCGGTACCCCTCGTTCGCGAGGCCCATCGCGATGTTAATGCCGGTTTCGACCGCTTCCACCGCCTGCTCCCGGGTCATCGCCGGGCCTTTTGTCATGTTGTCCGTCCCGAAAGCAAGCTTATGGTGGATCAGCCCCGGGCCGTCCACCTCCCGCGCGACCCCGATGTCCACCGGGACCACATCCGCCCCCGCCGCGCGCGCCATACAGCAGACGCTGGTCGTGCCGGTGGTGAAGTTTTCGGTGACGATCGCGGTCACGCTGTTGTCGCACTGGGTGACGCCCTCCTCGACCACGCCGTTGTCGGCGCACATCACCACGACCGCCCGCTTTTTGAGGCGCACCCGCTCGGACCCGGTGATCCCCGCGATCTGAATCACCGCCTCCTCCAGTTGGCCGAGGCTGCCCAGCGGCTTGGCGAGGCTGTTCCAGCGCCGTCTCGCGCGCGCCGCCGCAGCCTCGTCAAACGGCCCAATGGCGCGGATGGTTTCCTGTAAAGTCATAATCCTTTCCACCTCTATCTTCGCTCTGCCGCGCAGCGTTCGACAAACGCGCGGGCAAACGATTCGTTCGATTCCAGCGCCAGATGCGGGAACCCCGCAAACAGGCTCCCCGCCGCGTGGATGCAGTCCCAGCGGCGGGAGCCGGCCGGTTTTTTCGCCTCAAACGCCTCGCCCGGCGCTTCGCTCTCCCAGTAGTGGAACTCATGCGCCCGGATGCACGCTCCCGCGCCGCAGAGAAGCGTATCCCGCTTCGCAGTCAGCGTCACATAGCCGAAGCGTCCGAGCTTACCGGTCCGGAACGCCCTGGCGTCGACAAGGCCGGCCATTGGGTACTCCCGGCCGTCCGCGCCCTCGAGGGTCCTGTGCAGGTAGAGAAAACCGCCGCATTCCGCAACGCAGGGCGTCCCTGACCGGACCTTCGCCCGAAGGCTCTCGAGCATGGCTTCGTTCTCGCTCAGCTCCTTCGCGTACAGCTCCGGATAGCCCCCGCCGAGATAGATCCCGTCCGTCCCCTCCGGCAGCGCCGCGTCCGAAAGCGGGCTGAACGGGATCAGTTCGGCCCCGAGCGCCCGAAGAAGATCAAACGTATCCTCATAATAAAAGCAGAACGCACGGTCTCTGGCGACCGCGATCCTCGGCGCGCTTTTTGCCCGCACCGGCTCGACCTCAATTGGCTCAAATGAAAGCGGAGCCGCCGCCCCCGCGAGGGCGAGCAGCCCTTCGAGGTCGAGCGTCTGTTCCATCTGGTCTGCGACCCGGTCGAGCTTTTCGGAAAGGTTCCCGATCTCGTCGGCCGTCACAAGGCCGAGATGACGGCTTTCGAGCGACGCCTGCGGCAGCTCCGGCAGGAAGCCGAGCACGCGCAGTTCCGGCAGCTCCCGTTCGATCATCGCTTTGAGCATGGGATAGCTCCCCGCCGAAATCCGGTTCAGAATCACGCCGCGGACCATGCTGTCGGCCCGAAACCGGCAAAAGCCCCCCAGCAGCGCCGCGAGCGAGAGCGACATCCCCTTCGCGTTCACCACCAGAACGGCGGGGGTTTCGGTTTCCCGCGCAAGGTGGGCGCTCCCCGCTTCGTCGGTCGTCCCGCCGAGGCCGTCGTAATAGCCCATCACGCCCTCAATCACCGAAAGCTCCGCGTCCGCCGCGTTCCTTGCAAACAGCGCGCGGGTCCGCTCGGGGGAGGTGAAGAAGAGATCGAGGTTCCGGGACGCAATCCCGATCACCGACCGGTGGAACATCGGGTCTATGTAATCCGGCCCGCATTTGAACGCGCGGACCCGGACCCCCCTGCGTTTCAAGAGCCGCAGAAGGCCGCAGGCGACGGTCGTTTTCCCCGATCCGCTCGAGGCCGCGCCGATCAAAAGGCGCGGAAATCTTTTCTCAGGCATCGGTTTCGCCCCCCGCCGAGAGGATGAAAACCGGATTCTGCCCTGTCATAAGATGGTAGTTCCCGGCCTTTCGCGCCCGCGCCGCCGAAAGCTGAACCACGTCCGGCTCCGGAAAGCCGCAGGCTTTGAGCGCCGGTACCGCCTCTGCGAGCGTTTCAAGCGTCACCGTGTTCACCACGGCGCGGACCCCGGGGTTCTTCTCCTTCGCGGTCCGGAGAATCTCCAAAAGCCCGCCCGAGGACCCGCCGACAAACACCCGGTCGGGCGCGGGCAGAGCGGCCAGCGCCCCCGGCGCCTCGCCGGGCACAATCCTGAGGTTCCAGGCCCCGAACCTGCGCCGGTTTTCCTCGAGCAGGGGGAGCGCCTCCGGGTTCTTTTCGACCGCGTAAACCGTTCCCAGCCGCGCGGCCCTGGCCAGTTCCACCGAGACCGAGCCGGTCCCCGCGCCGACGTCCCAGACGATATCGGTTTCCCGGACGCGGAGCTTTGCAACCGAAACGCTCCGCACCTCAAATTTGGTCATCGGCGCGCCGCCGCGGACAAATTCGGCGTCCTCAATCCCGCCCGCCGGAAAAGGCGCGGCGGCCGGCCGCTCCACGAGCAGGACCGAAAGCGGGTCGAAATCCCGCGCCGCCAGCTCCCGCGCCGTCCCGCGGGTGATGGTTTCCTCCGGGTAGGAGAGCCGTTCCCCAACCGCCGCCTTCGCGTCCCCCATCCCCGCGCCGGCAAGCTCCGCGCAGAGCGCCGCCGGGGTCCGCTCCCCGCCGGTCAGGGCAAATACCTTTGGGTGGACGGCGAGCGCCGAGGCAATCGAAAACGGCCGCCCGTGCGCGCTCGCGAGGAATGCGTCCTCCCACGGCACGCCGAGCTTTGCGCAGAAATAGACCGCGGACGAGACGCCCGCTATCCCCTCGGCCCGGAAGCCCGCGCCTTCGAGCATCGGCCGAAGGCGGGTCGCGCCGGAATAGAACCCCACGTCGCCGGAGAGCAGCACCGCCGCAGCCCGGTATTCCGGGTGTCCCAGCAGGAACGACACGATCTCCCCGGGCGCCACCAGCGCCTTTTTCGGCGCGGGAAAATCGGAAAAGCCCTCGAGCATCCGCCCGGCCCCGATCAGGCAGTCCGCATTTTCGAGCGCCGAAAGCGCCTCGCCGGTCATCGTCGCGCGGTTCCCCATCCCGACGCCGACCAGCCAAACGGTCCTGCCGCCGTTCTTTGCGTCCATCATCCGCCCATCTCCTCTCCTGCGCCGAGCGAAACGCCCAGCTTTTTCTCCAGCAGCGGCAGCAGCTCTTCCATCGACAGCCCCTCTTCCTCCGGCGGCCGCCCAATGACGATCACTTCGGCGTTTTGCCGCCGCGCCGCCTCAAGCTTTTCCGGAAAGCCGCCCGCCCTGCCCGTCTCTTTGGTGACGAGAATCGAAAGATCGAACTGCCGCATCAGCGCCTCGTTGAGCTCCATCCCGAAAGGCCCCTGCATACAGATCAGATGCGCCGCCGGAAAGCCGAGTTCCAACGCGCCTTTGACCACCTCCGGCAGCGGGAGCATCCGCGGATAAAGCCGCTCCTGGTAATCCGAAACTTCCGTAAAAACGGCGAGTTCCTTGCTCCCGGTCGCGAGAAGGGCCTTCCCTTCCCGCTCATTCAAAAGACGCGCCGCGGCCTTCGCGTCCGGGACGGCGGTGCAACCTTCCGCACCCCCGCTCTCCCGCAGCAGCCGGAACAGCACGGTTCCGCTCTCCCCGGCCGCCGCCCGGATGTTCCGGGTCGCCTCTGCCGCATAAGGGTGGGTCGCGTCGACCGCGAACGAGAAGTTCCCCTCCCGCATCAGCGCCGCGATCCCCTCTCTGTCGAGCCGGCCGGCGTGGACGCGGAGCGTCCCTCCCTCCGGCAGAAGGGTCCCGCCATACCCGGTTGCGGTGCAGACGGTCGCCGGGACGCCCGCCGCCGAAAACCGTGCGGCGAGTTCCCGCCCCTCGCGGGTCCCGGCAAACAGCAAAACCGGCCTCATGCTCCGCCTCCCCCTTATCAACAATCCGTATGTTTCATACTATTTCGACATTTTGTATATCATTTAATACTACTATTTGTTATATTCAGTCGATTGTTACGCCTTTGTAGCCTCTCGGCGTCACCATCTTTCCCCCGATCACCTTCGTACGGGAGTTCCCGACGAAGACGGTGGTGAACATGTCGACCGGCGTATCCCGCAGCTCCGCGAGGGTCATCACCCGGCTCTCCTGGCCCTCCCGCCCGATGTTCCGGACGATCCCCGCCGGGGTTTCGGGCGCGCGGTGCGCGAGGATCAGGCCGCAGGCCTTCCGGAGATAGTCAAACCGCTTTTTGCTCGACGGGTTATAAAAGCAGAGGACAAAGTCCCCCTCCGCCGCGAGCCGGATCCTTTTTTCGATCAGCTCCCAGGGGGTCAGAAGGTCGCTCAGGCTGATCACCGCGAAGTCGTGGATCAGCGGCGCCCCGAGCACCGCCGCGCCGCTCAGGGCGGCGGTCACGCCGGGGACCACCTCGATCTCGATCTCCCCCATCTGTTCCGCAACCTCATAGATGAGTCCCGCCATACCGTAGACGCCCGCGTCCCCGCTGCAAACCATCGCGACGGTGTTTCCTTTCAGCGCCTCTTCCACCGCGAGGCGGCAGCGGTCGACCTCCTTTCGCATCGGGGTCGAGAGAAACCGCTTCTCCGGGAACGCGCCGCGGATCAGGTCGATGTAAAGGTCATACCCCGCGATCACGCCGCTGTCCCGAAGGGCCTCCATCGCCTCGCCGGTCATCTGGGAAAGGCCGCCGGGGCCGAGTCCCACCACAACAATCTTAGCCATCTATTTCCTCACTTCTCCGTCCCAATGGACGGGCAATTATTCGAAATGAAGCGGCCCGGCCGCATCCACCGCCGCCGCGACCGTCACCGGCCCGACGGCGGTTTTGGGGACGATCAGCGTTCCGTCCCGCGCCGCTCTGAGCGCGGCCCGCTCACAGACGCAGTCCACGCCCGCAACCGATTTTACAAAACGCGATTGGGAAAACGCGCCCGGGACAACGAGCAGTTCTTCCGCCGAATAGGTGGAGAACAAGATCCCCCGCTCCGCGCAGAACGCGATAAGCCCCTCCTCATCCTTTTTGAGGTCGACCGAAGCCGCCGCACGGACCGCTTCCGGGAGGATCCGGCGCTCTTTCAGGACGGCCCTGACCGCCGTCTCGATGTCGTCCTTCGACGCGCCCCTCCGGCAGCCGATGCCGAGGACGACCGCCCTGGGCGCGAGCAGGAGCGTCTCCTGAAATGGGCGCTCCTCCCGGATTGAAACGCAGATTCCAACCTCCCCGCCCACTTGATGGGACACGCCCTCCGGCAGCGCGCCGGAAACCGGTATTTCGGTTTTGAGGCCCACCCGCTCCCCGCGCAGGAGCGCGCCGGAGACAAGCTTGACCGCCCCGAGGTTGACAACCGACAATCCGTTTTCCTTCGCCCACACGTCGCAGGCGAAGCGCCCGTTTACGTCGGTGCCGGTCGTGATCACCGGCTGAGCCCCCAAAAGCCGCGCCGTCTCAAGCGCGAGGGCGTTCGCCCCGCCGAGGTGCCCCGACAGAATTGGGATCACATGCCGCCCCGCCTCGTCGAGGACGAGAACCGCCGGGTCGCGGTCCTTACATCTGAGATGCGGCGCGACGGCCCGCACCGCGATGCCCGCCGCGCCGACAAACAGGATCCCGTCCGCCTCCCGAAAGGCGCGGCCGGCCCATTCCCGGACGCCCCCCTCCATCCCGAGGATCGGAAGGCCGCCGCTTCCCCTGCGGCATTCTGCCGCGATCCGCCCCGGTGCAAACACGCGGCACATGTGCCCCCCAGCGTCAAGGAGCCCCGCCGC
>DVKH01000024.1 GCA_018716105.1 Candidatus Fimivivens faecavium
CGCGCTCATATTCCACCACCGCCGACGGATAGCCGATCATCGGCACAATCCCCCGCAGGAACAGGTTCACCTCGTCAAACTGCGCGAGGCCCTCCACCGCGCGCCGGGACATCAGCCGGTAATCCGCGTGGTTGAAGACGGTTTCCGCACCCAGAAACTGCATCGCCCGGTAAAATCCCTCTGCGGTGAAGCGCTTAAAGAACGTATCCTTTTTCCGCGACGAGCGCACGCCGTAGACGACGTCGCACCCGCCGTAGTATCTGGCGATCATCTCGTCCACCGCGCCGACGTCGTCCTGAAGGTCCGCGTCCATTGAAATGATCATGTCAGCCCGGTCTTTCGCCGTCATCAGCCCGGCCAGAAGCGCGTTCTGGTGTCCCCGGTTCCGGGTGAGACTGACGCCGCAGAACACCGGGTCCTGTTCGTGCAGCGCCCGGATGATCTTCCAGGTCCCATCAGCCGAACCGTCGTTGACAAACAGGATCCTGCTGTCGTCCGATACAACCCCCCGGTCCGCCAGGTCCCGCACCTTTTCCCGAAGCCGCCGGGCCGTCTCCGGAAGCGCATCCTGCTCCTGATAGCACGGGACGACGATATATAACCGATCCGGCATCCGATCACCCACTTCCATTTCAGCAGATTTTTGACGCGGCCCAACAGGGCTGAAAACGCCCCGTACCCGTATTCGAGTCTTTATTATAATGGAACAACCTCCAAAAAGCAACTTGCCGCCGCGCCCGCTTTTGAGAATACCACCAAACGCCGCTTCCATTCAACGGCTGGCTAAATTCATGCGGCGTCCAGGGTTTCCCCGTCGGCGCCGGAAATAAGGATCAGAAAAATTTAACAAAACGTTCCTTGACAAGATGTGTGATAACGGATAAAATTTATCAATCGATTGACAATAAACCGATTTACCTTTTGAGGGGGTTCACGTATGGAGAATCTGATTCTGGAAGTTGCGGACGTGGGGCGTGAAATCGGGATGCTGCAGATGCAGTGCTTGGCCCAGGTCCTCAAAGCGGATAATATCCATTTCGGCCAGCTATCGGTGCTCGGCGAGCTGCTCGCGGCCGGGCAGTGCACGCAGTGCGAACTCGCGGAGCGGCTGAAGGTCAGCCGCGCGTCGATCGGCGTCTCGCTCAAGCGCCTCGAGCGCGCCGGCCTGATCAACCGCCAAACCGATCCCAAAGACCAGCGGAGGAACACCGTCACCCTGACCGAAGAGGGGAAGGAAGCCGCCGTCAGGGCAGGCCAGATCCTGTCCGAACTCACATTTAAAAAGCTGCGCGGATTTTCCGGGGCCGAGATCGGGCAATACTTAAAGGCACAGAAACGCATCCGCGCCAACCTCGCGGAATATCTCAGCGAACTATCCCAAAAGGAGGGGTATCGATGAAGCGTCTTGTCCCCTTTCTCTCCCCCTATAAAAAACAGATCGCGCTGGCGGTCATCTTCATGATCTTCGACGTCTTCTGCGAGATGGTCCAGCCCAGGCTGATGGCCAATATCGTGGGGAAGGGGATCCAGGAGGGGAACCTCCCGTACATCTTCCAGACCGGCGGGCTGATGGCGCTGCTCGCGCTGACGGCCATCGCCGCGGGCTTTGGGAACTCCCGCTTTTCCGCCGAGGCCGGGGTCGGCTTTGCGGCGAATCTGCGCGAAGGGCTGTTTTCAAAGGTCCAGTCGTTCTCATTTGAGAACATCGACCAGTTCTCGAGCGCTTCGCTCGTCACCCGTCTGACCAACGATGTGACCCAGATGCAGAACATCTGCACGATGGGCATGCGCATCATGATCCGCGCGCCCCTGATGCTCCCGTTCGCGCTGTTCATGGCGATCCGCCTCAACTCCCGCCTCGCCCTGATCCTCGCGGTGACGATCCCGGCCCTGCTCATCGCGCTCGGGCTGATCATCCGCAAGGCCATGCCGCTGTTTGATGTGATGCAGCGCAGCATCGACCGCCTCAACGGCAACATCCAGGAAAACCTGACCAACGTCCGGGTGGTCAAATCGTTCGTCCGCGAGGAATTTGAAAAGGAAAAGTTCAGGGAGTCGAACGACAACCTGACCAACAACGCCCTCTATGCGATGGGCATTGTGATCCTCAACATGCCGCTGATGATGCTGGCGATGAATCTTTCGATCGTCGCCGTCGTCTGGTTCGGCGGACGGCAGATCATCGCGGGCGGCCTCGACGTCGCCTCGATGACCGCTTTCATCAACTATATCTTCCAGGTGCTGATGTCGCTGATGATGCTCTCGATGATGTTCATCCTCCTGACCCGCGCCGCAGCCTCCTACCGCCGCATCCGCGCCGTGCTCGACACCGAGCCCGACCTTCACAGCGAGGAGGGCGCGCTGGAAGCGGGCCGCCTTCGCGGAGAGGTCGAGTTTAAAAACGTCAGCTTCCGCTACAGCGGCGCGAACGCGGAGGACGTCATCTCCGGCGTCAGCTTCCACGCCCGCCCGGGCGAAATCACCGCGATTGTCGGCGGCACCGGCTCCGGCAAATCCACCCTGGTGCAGCTGATCCCGCGGCTCTACGACGCGACCGGCGGCGAAATCCTGATCGACGGGCGCAGCGTGAGGGATTATACCATCCGCTCCCTTCGGGAAAACATCGGCATGGTCCTGCAGAAAAATACGCTGTTCTCCGGCACCATCGCCGAAAACCTCCTGTGGGGCGACGAAAACGCCCCGATGGAACAGGTGGTCGCCGCCGCGAAAAACGCCCAGGCGCACGATTTTATCATGAACTTCCCCAAGCAGTATGACACCTGGATCGACCAGGGCGGGGTAAACGTCTCCGGCGGGCAGAAACAGCGCCTTTGCATCGCCCGCGCAATGCTCAAAAAGCCGCCGATCCTGATCCTCGACGACAGCACCAGCGCGGTCGACACCGCGACCGAACGGAAAATCCGCGAGGCGCTGCGCGAAAACCTCGGCGACACCACCATCTTCCTGATCGCCCAGCGCATCTCCTCCGTCCAGGATGCGGACCGCATCCTCGTCCTCGACGACGGCAGAATCGTCGGCGACGGGACGCACGGCGAGCTCCTCGTCTCCTGTGAGGAATACCGCGAAATTTATGAATCCCAACAGGAAGGGAGGCCCCAGTAATGCCGAAACACGGGCCCGGGCGCGCTGTGATCACGCAGAAGCCCAAGAACTTTAAACGCGCCTTTCTCGGAATCTGGAGCTATTTGAAGCGCCGCAAGCTCCTTCTCATGCTCGCTTTTGTCCTCTCGCTGGCCAACATTGCCGCCTCGCTTTCGGCGACGGCCTACCTCCAGCCGCTGATCGACAACTTCCTCCAGCCCGTCACGGCCGGCCTCTCGGCGGCGGACCGCCTCGCCGGGCTGGGCCGGGGGGCCGCTGTCCTCCTCTCGATCTATCTCGTCTCGGTGGTCGCGGCCTATTTCCAGAGCCGGATCATGATGTCCCTTTCCCAGCGGACCATCAACGAGGTGCGAAAAGACCTTTTCGACCACCTCCAGACCCTTTCGGTCCGGTACTATGACACCCACGCGAACGGCGAGATCATGAGCCGCTTCACAAACGACGTCGACACCCTCAACGACGCGCTGCAAAACAGCCTCATGACCTTTTTCGGCAGCGTCATCACCATCACCGGGATCCTCGGCATGATGCTGTACCGGAGCTGGCCGCTCACCCTGCTGACCCTCCTGATGACGCCGCTGATGCTCTTCGCGGCCGGAAGGCTGATGAAGCTCTCCAGCGGATACTTCTCGGAACAGCAGAAAGCCCTCGGCGAGGTCAACGCCTACATTGAAGAGATCATCACCGGCCAGAAGGTGGTCAAGGTCTTCTGCCATGAGGGCGACGCCATCGAGGAATTCGGCCGCCGGAACCAGGCGCTCCGCTCCGCCGCGACCACCGCGCAGGGCTTCGCCGGCATGATGATGCCGATGATGCGCAACATCAACAGCGTCAACTACGCCCTTGTCGCAACCATCGGCGGCGTCCTCTCGGTCTTCGGCTATCTTTCGGTCGGCGGGCTGGTCGTCTTCCTCCAGCTTGCGCAGCAGTTCGGCCGGCCGATCAACGAGGCTTCAAACCAGTATAACTCGGTCATCACCGCCCTGGCGGGCGCCGAACGCATCTTCGAGGTCCTCTCGGAGCCGCCGGACGTCAAATCCCTCCCGGATTCCTTCACCCTCGAATGCGTGGGGGACCGCGAATATGCATGGAAGCACGGGGACCTGTTGATCCCGGTGCGCGGCGACGTCCGGTTCCACCATGTAAAATTCGGCTACTCTCCCGATAAGACCATTCTCAAGGGGATCGACCTCTTCGCAAAGCCGGGCCAGAAAATCGCCTTCGTCGGCTCGACCGGCGCGGGCAAGACCACCATCATCAACCTTCTGACGCGGTTCTACGAGATCGACGACGGCCAGATCACCGTCGACGGCATCCCGATCAACGAGATCGACAAAGACAGCCTCAGGCGCGCGATGGCGGTCGTCCTGCAGGACACCCACCTCTTCACCGGGACCGTGATGGAAAACATCCGCTACGGCCGGCCCGACGCGACCGACGAGGACGTGGTCGCTGCTGCAAAGCTCGCGAGCGCCCATTCGTTCATCTCACGTCTGCCGGAGGGCTATCAGACCATGATCGAGGGGGACGGCGCGAACCTCAGCCAGGGCCAGCGCCAGCTGCTGAACATCGCGCGCGCGACTGTCGCCGACGCGCCGATTCTGATCCTCGACGAGGCGACCAGCTCGGTCGACACGAGAACCGAACGCCACATTGAAACCGGCCTCGACCGCCTGATGCAGAACCGGACCACCTTCGTGATCGCCCACCGCCTCTCCACCGTCCGGAATTCCGACGCGATTCTGGTCATGGAGCAGGGCCAGATCATCGAGCGCGGCGCCCACGAGGACCTTCTGAAGCTTGGCGGACGCTATTACCAGCTTTATACCGGCGCGGTCGAACTCGACTGACGCCCGTGCGAAAACCTCCGGAGACCGGTTCATCTCCGGAGGTTTTTGTATTGAGGCTGCGCCGGCTGCATTTGAAAAACGGCATCCCCGCCTGTGAAGGCGGCTTCGGCGCCCAATGCCGCCCTCCCGGTCTCAATCAGGCGAACCTCCTTCCCGGCGCGCCTTGCCATTCGGACGGCCGCCGCGGTCCCGCCGGTTTCCCGGCCGTCGGACACGGCGAGCAGAAGGTCCGCTCTCCCGACGAGATACCGGTTCCGGCGCATCATACAGTTCCGGACATTCCGGGGGCTGATCGCCGCTGTTTCATCCGCCGCCTCCAGCACCGCGCACCAGAATCGCTGCATCCGGCAGCCAGAAAACGCACAGATGTTTCCCATTTTAATCCTCCCTATTGTCATTATTTAATCTATTTGCTGTTTTAAGTCATTATAGTAAGATCAAACTGCGCATACAATACTAGTGAAGATCGTGAGGGATGCGCAAGATGATAAACTATAAAGAAATTGGACAATCTCTCCGGCAAGCGCGTCTTTCGCGCGCCGTCACGCAGGAGCAGCTCGCCGAGCGCGCGGGCGTGGGCACCACCCACATCAGCCACATCGAAACCGGGAACTCGATTCCAAGTCTCAAAACGCTGGTCGCCATTTTGAACGCTTTGGAATGCTCGGCAGACGAAGTCCTGTGCCGGGAACTCAAGGCGGCCAAGCCTGTTTTCGACCATGAGCTTTCGAAGCTTCTCGACGACTGCGACAGCCGCGAAACCAGGATCATCGCGGATACGGTCCGCGCGCTGAAAAACAGCCTGCGAAAAGGGTAAACTAATAATATACTCATAGATAGATTTAATATCAACATATCTTTCTTTTTTGAGTTCGACCGAATCCGACAAAAATTATTTGTAAGATACGACCATTTGGGACGCAAAAAGACCTCCATGCAGCTGCACGGAGGTCTTTTTGTTAAATCTGACAATTTCTGGGTCAATAAATCTCCACGGCTTCCCCGGCGAGAATTTTGTTCATGTTCCGCATTGCACACATGTTCCCGCACATGGTGCAGGTGTCCTCTTTTTCCGGGGTGGAACTCTGATGGTAGCGGCGGGCCTTTTCCTCGTCGATCGCTTCGGCATACATCCGGTCCCAGTCCACCTCGCGGCGGGCGTCGCTCATCCGGTCGTCCCAGTCCCTGGCATGGGGGATGCCTTTGGCGATGTCGGCGGCATGCGCGGCGATCCGGGAGGCGATGATCCCCTCCTTCATGTCGTCGAGATCGGGCAGGCGCAGATGCTCGGCCGGCGTCACATAGCACAGGAACGCCGCGCCGTTCATCGCGGCGATTGCGCCGCCGATAGCCGCCGTGATGTGGTCATAGCCGGGCGCTATATCGGTGACCAGCGGCCCGAGGACATAAAACGGCGCCCCGTGGCAGACGGTCTGCTGGATCTTCATATTCGCGGCGATCTGATCCATCGGCATATGGCCCGGCCCCTCGATGATCACCTGAACGTCCTTTTCCCAGGCGCGCTTTGTCAGCTCGCCCAAAACGACCAGCTCTTCAATCTGCGCGATGTCAGACGCATCCCTGAGGCAGCCGGGGCGGCAGGCGTCGCCGAGGCTCATGGTGCAGTCGTATTCCCGGCAGATGTCGAGCACCCGGTCGTAGTGCTCATAAAACGGGTTCTCGTTCCCGGTCATCTCCATCCACGCGAACAGGAGCGAACCCCCGCGCGAGACGATGTTGGTCAGGCGCTTGTTCTTTTTAAAGCGCGCAGCGGTCTGGCGGTTGATGCCGCAGTGGATGGTCTGGAAATCGACCCCGTCCTTTGCGTGCATCTCGACGATATCGAGGAACTCCTCGGCCGTGATGTCCCTGAGCGGCTTGTGGTAATAGGCGACCGCGTCGTACATCGGCACCGTCCCGATAACCGCCGGGCATTCCTCGATCAGGCGGCGGCGGAACGCGCGGGTATCTCCCCAATTGGAAAGATCCATAATCGACTCTGCGCCCATTTCCACCGCCTTGCGGACCTTCTCCATCTCCTGATCGGGATCGGAGCAGTCCTTCGAAATGCCGAGGTTGACGTTGATCTTGGTCTTGAGCATGCTCCCAATCGCCCAGGGCTTGAGCGACCGATGGTTTTTATTGGCCGGGATGGCGACCTTCCCCTGCGCGGCCAGCTCCCGAAGCGCGTCGGGCTCAATCCCTTCCCACTCGGCCGCGGTCCTCATTTCCGGCGTTATCACGCCGCGGCGCGCCGCTTCCATCTGCGTTGCATATTCCATCGTTGTCCCATCCTTTCTCTGTCGGCCGGGTCCTAATGAAAACGGGCGCGTCCAAACGGACGCGCCCCGCAAAATCGAAACAAACGCTTCTAAATTCTCCCTTCGCCGGCATTATCCGTATCAGGTTCTCGGGTCGAAGCAGGGCGCTTCCTCTCAGCCGCAGTGACGCTTTGGCTCCCCGGTCAGTTCAGTTCCCCCTTACTATATCCGTTTCCCGCCCCGCTGTCAAGGAGCCTGAGGTGAAAATTACCCCTTTCGCGCCGCATGCCGCCCGGTTTTTGCACCCAGACTATCTAAAGACGGAAATCCCCTGAAAAGGAGGCGCGAGATGCTCGGGAACCTGATCCACCTGATCCTGATCAACGCCATCGACCTCATCGAACTATTCGGCATCTTCATTATCACAGCCGGCTCGCTCAGGGCGTTCTGGCTCTACTTAAAAGCCATGCTCCACAAGCGCGATACCCCGTTCCGGCATCAGCTTGCGAACGCCATGACGATTGGGCTCGAATTCAAGATGGCCGCCGAGATCCTTAAAACCGTCTTGATCCAAAACCTGAGCGAGCTGCTGATCCTCGGCGCAGTCATCCTGCTGCGCGCGCTTCTTGCCTTTATGATCCGGACGGAAATGAAAACCCACGGCCCCCTGCCGGACGAAGACGTCTGAGGCATGCGGCGGGCAAAGCGGAACGCCGGACCGGTTTTGTTTCCGGCATAAAATTATAAAACCGGGGCGCATCCGCAGAATGCGCCCCGGTTTTCTTTTTTCCGCTGCGCCCGTGAAAAAAGCCGGAACCGGCGTCTTTTCAGGCCGCGCTTTGGAAGTCACTGCTGGCCGAATTCGGTCCAGATGCGGTCGTAAATCGCGGTCGCCTCCCCGACGTCCTCGATGAATTCCGCGTCCTCCAACAGTTCGGACGGGACATGCAGGGATTTATTGTTTTTATAGCTTTCCGGGAGGAACGGCTCCGCCGCTCTGTTCGCGCAGAGATAGAGCACCTGGCTCGAAATCCGCGCGCCGACCTCGCCGTCAAGGATGAAGTTGATAAATTCATAAGCGCTGTCCTTATGCGGCGCGTTCTTCGGAACAAAGATGTTGTCGATGCCAAAACCGAGGCCTTCTTCTGGATAGACGACCTCAAGGCTAGGCTTGGCTTCCAGCGCTGCAAGCACCTGCGGGGTGAACATATACCCGACGCTCGCCTCGCCGCTTCCGACAACCCCCTGCGGGTTGTCATAGCTGAGCGCGCGGATGTTGGGCTTCAACTCCATGAGCTTCTGCCGCGCCTGTTCAAGCACAGCCTCGTCGGTCGTATTGAAGGATTCTCCCATCGTCTTTAGGGTGATTCCGATCACGTTGCGCCCGTCGTCCATCATGACGATGCTGTCCCGGAGCGCCGGGTTCCAGAAATCCTCATATCCCTTGATTTCAAACCCCACCGCTTCACGGTCATAGACGATCAGCGGGGTTCCCGCCGCGTAGGGGATGGTGTAGAGGTTGTCGGGGTCGTAGTACTGGCTCTGGAAGCTGGGGTCGATGTTGCCGTAGTTGGGGATCCTGGACTTGTCAAGCTCTTCGAGCAGCCCGCCCTTTTTGCGCGCGATGTCGATGATATAGTCGGACGCGAGCACGATGTCATACTCCCCGCCCTTCGCGGCCTCAAGCTTGGTGAGCATCTCCTCGTTGGTGCCGAAGTTCGCGTAGTTGACCTTGATCCCGGTCTCGGCCGTAAAGTCGTCGAGCACATCCTGCGGGAAATAGGTGTCCCAGGTGAACAGGTTGACCACCTTTTCGGGTTCCTCCGGCTTCTGCGAGCACCCCGCAAGCGGGACCGCCGCGAGCAGAAGCGCCGCCATCACAGCAATTGTTTTTTTCAAGACAGTTCCTCCTTTTAGTCGTCATGGCGCTTCTCCGACGCCTTCGACACCGCGCCGAGGGCGCAGATGATCAGAAAGGTCGCGAGCAGCATCAGCGTACACAGGGCGTTGATCTCGGGGCTCACCCCCGTTTTGATCTGGGAATAAATTTTAACCGGCAGGGTATTGGTTGCCGGACCGGTCACAAAAAAGCTGATCACAACGTCGTCGAGCGACATCGCAAACGCGAGCAGCGTCCCCGAAAGCACCGCCGGCGCGATCAGCGGCAGGGTCACGTCGAGGAACATCCGCGCTTCGCTCGCGCCGAGGTCCCGCGCCGCCTCGCCGATCGAAGGGTCGAGCCCCGCGAGCCTTCCCTTCACCACCAGAAAGATATACGGGATACAGAAGGTGGTGTGCGCGAGCACAAGCGTCGGCATCCCAAACGGAATCGAGAGAAACGAAAAAAACGCGAGGAACGCCATCCCGAGGATGATCTCCGGGATCATGATCGGGAGGGTCGAGAGGCTTTCCAGCAGCCCCTTCGCCTTAAAGTCCCGCCGCGCGAGGCCCACCGCCCCGAGCGTCCCGACCACCGCCGCCGAAAGGCAGCTGAACCCGGCGAGGACCAGGCTGTTGACCAGCGCCTCCATCAGCGCCCGGTTGTGAAGGAGCTTGCGGTACCAGTCGAGCGTGAACCCCGCCCACCGGGCGTCGGTTTTGGAGGCGTTGAACGAATAGAGGATCACAACCGCCATCGGTAGATATAAAAACAGGAGCAACAGCGCCAGATACGCCGTCCGGAGCCGTTCGGCCCGCTTTGCCGTCTTCATCAGAACCATCCCTCCAGATCCCGCGCCTTCGCCGCCTTCCGGTAAAGCGCGATCATCAGGGCGGTCATCCCCATCAGCACCAGCGAAAGCGCCGCGCCGAACGGCCAGTCCCGCGCCACCAGAAGCTGATTTTTAATGAGATTCCCCACCAGCATGATCTTCCCCCCGCCGAGGAGGTCGGACAGAAAAAACAGCCCGACCGACGGGATAAACACCAGCACCACCCCGGAGAGCACCCCCGGCATTGTGAGCGGGAACGCGACCGTCCAGAACGCCTTGGCCTTCGAGGCGCCGAGGTCCCGGGCCGCCTCGACCAGCGACCAGTCGAGCTTTTCCGCGCTTGAATAGACCGGCAGGATCATAAACGGCAAAAGCGAATAGACCATCCCCAGCAGCACTGCGCCGTAGGTATAAAGGAAGCGGATGGGGGCGTCGATGAGGCCGATCCCGACCAAAAAGCCGTTTATTGGGCCGCCCGACCGCAGCAAAATGATCCACCCGTAGATCCGCACCAGCGCGTTGGTCCAGAACGGGACGGTGACCAGCAGCAGCATCAGGCTCTTTTTCTTCTTCGGGAGCCGCGCCATGAAATACCCGAACGGATAGCCGGCCGCCGCCGTGACGGCCGTGGTCAGGAACGCCAGCTCCAGCGAATCGGCGAAGGTTCCCAAATAGAGCGGATCGAGCATCCGCGTATAATTTTCCAGGGTGAATTCATTTGTCACCCCCCAAAGGACATCCCGCTTTAAAAAGCTGAGGGCTGCGATATAGAGAAGCGGAATCGCCACAAAAAACACGGTGAACGCCGCCAGCGGCAGCACCGCGAGCCCCGGGAGACGGTCCTTGCGCTTTTTCCGGTTCGCCTTCATCGTTATTCCGCCTCCTTTTCGTTTTTCCGCAGATTTGGTCAAAGAGCCTTCTCTTCCCCGATCTCCGGCAGATCAACCGGAACCGCGCTTTTCGGCGGCCACCCGGCCCAGACCGTCTGTCCGACGGCGAACTCCGCCCCGACGCCCTGACGGCTCGCGATGAGCCGCGCCCCATTCCCGGTCTCGAGGACGATCCGGAGCATCCCGCCCGCATAGCCGTACTCCGCCACCAGCGCGGGCAGACAGCCCGCCCGCGGCTCGGTGAACAGCAGAAGGTTTTCGCTCCGCACCAGAAAGCGGACCTTGTCCCCTTCCGCAAAGAGTGGCGAGCCGGCAATCTCCGCCTTCGTCTGCCCGATCCGGACCAGGGCGGTCCCGGCAGACGCCTTCTCGATTACCCCGTCGATCAGGTTTGCCGTCCCGACAAAGCCCGCGACAAAGCTGGTCTTCGGCCGGTCGTAAATTTCGGACGGCGTCCCCGCCTGCTCGATCGCCCCTTCGCGCATCACCACAATCCGGTCGGACATGTTGACCGCTTCCTCCTGGTCGTGGGTGATATAAAGGAAGGTGATCCCAAGCTGTTTCTGAAGGCGCTTGAGTTCGGCCTGCATCTGCCTTCTGAGCTGGAGGTCAAGCGCGCCGAGCGGCTCGTCCAGAAGCAGCACCGCCGGGTTGTTGATCAGCGCCCGCGCGATCGCGACCCGCTGACGCTGTCCGCCCGAAAGCTGATTGGGCATCCGCTTCTCAAAGCCCGGGAGCTGCACGAGTTCGAGCATCCCGGCCACCCGCCTTCGAATTTCCTCCTTCTCCACTTTCCGGAGTTTGAGGCTGTAGGCGACATTGTCGAAGACGTTCCGGTGCGGAAACAGCGCATAGTTCTGGAACACCGTATTGACCGGGCGCTTGTTCGGCTCCCAACCGGTCATATCCTCGCCGCTGATCAGGACCCGGCCCGACTCCGGCTCCTCGAGCCCCGCGATGCAGCGGAGCATCGTCGTCTTTCCGCAGCCCGAAGGCCCGAGAAAGGTGATAAATTCGCCCCTGCGAATCGAGAGGCTGATTCCTTTCAGCGCTTCCACCGCGCCGAATGTTTTTTGAAGCCCGTCGAGCTCCAAAATGATGTCATCCATCTATTTCCGCTCCTATTTCCGGCTGCCCGCAGGCCGCGGGACAAAACAGAAAGGGGACAATAATTTTCATTATTGTCCCTCCGAACCGTTTTCTCAAGACCGCTTCCGGCAGTAAGCCGGATTCCATTCCTATGATACGCGCTCCGGGAATTAATGTCAAGGGAGCCGGGCCGAAATCCCATCTATTCTGGTATGCTTTCCTTTCCACTTGCTTCCTGGCCGGCGCGGAGGTATACTAAAAATAACATCTTTCCCCATTTGCATCTTCCCCGCCGCGCCCGATGAATCTCCGATTAGGCGGGCGGGCATGAACTGAAAGCCGGCTTTTGACGGCAAAGGAGGTTTCACCATGCAGATCGATCCCGCCAACCTTCCAAAAAGGCTTGCCTTTTCGGATGCCGCTTCCCTTCTCCCCGCGCGCGATCCCAGCGGGAACAAGGGGACCTTCGGCCGCCTGATGCTCATCGGCGGAAGCAACGGGATGGGCGGCGCCGCCGCGCTCTCGGCGAAAGCCGCCATGCGCAGCGGGGTCGGTCTGGTCCAGGTCGCGACCCTCTCTCCGGTCATCCCGGTGATCGCGGCGCATATCGCCGCCTGCACCTATCTCCCGCTCGAGGGCGGCAAAAACGGGACCATCGCCATCGGGGATCTGCCGCAGATCCGCGCCGGGTTCTACGGGACGGCGGCGGTGCTGTTTGGCTGCGGCCTCGGCTGCAACAAGGAAACCCGCGCCTTCTCGGCCGAGCTGGTACGCTGCTGCAACCGGCCGATGGTGATCGACGCGGACGGCCTCAACTGCCTGGTGGGACAGCTCGAGGCGCTTTCGGAGCGAAAATCCCCGGCCATCATCACCCCGCATATGAAGGAGATGTCCCGCCTCACCGGAAAAACGGTCTCCGAAATCCAGTCCGCCCGCGCCGAAACGGCCCGGGAGTTCGCTCAGAAATACGGCGTGACGGTCGTCCTCAAGGACGCCGCAACCGTTGTCGCCGCGCCGGACGGCGAGGTCCTTCTGCACGAGAGGCCGAACAGCGGCCTTGCGAAAGGCGGAAGCGGCGACGTGCTCGCCGGGATCGCCGCCTCCTTTCTCGCCCAGGGGCTTTCCCCCCGCGACGCGGCGGCGCTCGGGGTCCTGCTGCACGGCGAGGCCGGAGCTGTCGCTGCAAACGACCTCACCGAATATGCGATGCTCCCCGGCGACGTCGTTGAACGCCTTCCCGCCGTCTTCCGCTCGCTGAGGGGCTGATTGTTTTTCCAGACGGCGGCGCCGCTTTCCCAGGGCGCCCTTAGCGAGCCGGGGGTGATCTTCTGCCCGGTTTGCGCTGCTGCAATCAAGTTTCAGGACGACATTAGAGTTTTTGTATGCCGGGCGCATTGCCCGGCATGGGAAAGGACCTTTCATGAAGAATTCTCCGATCCACCAATGCCGGCTTGCCTTCGGCCTGATGGCGGCGGTCTTTCTAATCGCGCTGGCGGCGGCCTTTCGTTTTTCAACGCCGCTCCCCGGCGCTGTGGAAAGCGAACCGTTCCGGCTTGAAAGCGGCTGGTCTGTCGTGCGGGACGGCAGGCCGCTCCCCATTGAAAGCCTGCCCTGCGAAATTTCTGCGGACGGCGAAACCCTCGCCATCACCCGCAGCTTAGAGGGCCTGCCCGCCATCCCAAAGGGCGCCTTCGCCGTCGGCACCCGCTATGAATCGATCCGGGTCTGGGCCGACGGCGCGCTGGTTTACGAAGCCGCCCAGGGGAAGGAGCATGCGCTCGGCAGCATGTGGCATTTCATCCCGCGCGAGCCTTTTTCAGAGGCCTCTGCGCTGACGGTGGAGCTGCGCCGCTACTCCGGCGGGGAAACCTGGAACCTTTCTGAGATCTACTACGACGCCCCCGATTCCATCCGGTTCCATCTGATCAAACGCTCCCTGCCCGCGCTCGCTTTCTGGGTTCTGAGCACCATTGCTGCGCTGCTCCTGTTTCTGGCCGCGGGCTTTTTCGCCGTCCGCAAAAGCCCGCTGGCATACCCTCAGGCTTCGCTCGCGCTGTTCATGCTCCTGTCGGGGCTATGGATTCTGCTTGATTCCAAAGTCACGACCCTCTGGGGCGGGAACTATGCCCTGACCTACTTTTTAAGCTACGCGGCTTTCTATTTGCTCATGGTCCCGTACCTGGTTTACATCAGCATCATGTTGAAAAACCGGAATCGGGCGCTCGGCTGGCTGGCCTGGTGTTTCATCGGAAACGCGGGCGTCTGCCTGCTGCTTCACCTGTTTGGGCTGGTCCCCATCCGAAATACCGCCTTTACCGTCCATTTCCTGATCGTCCTCACCATAGCGGTGTCCTCCTGGGAGTTCTGGAAAAGCGCCGTCCGCCGAAAGGAGACAGAACTGCGCTGGACGTTCCTCGGCGCCGCGGCAATCTATCTCACGGGTTTTTTCTCGATCATCCTCTATCATCTTGGCGCGCTCCGCCCCGCAAACAGCACGCCGCTGTTCGCCTGGGGCCTGCTGGTCCTGATGCTTTGCATGACGCTGGACGCGGTCTCCTCCGTCAGCCGTTTCTGGAAGCAGAAGGACTTTATCGACCACTACCGCCGTCTTGCCGTGCAGGACCGTATGACCATGCTGCAAAACCGAAACGCATTCCAGCTCCGCCTCAAGGAGCTGTCCGCCGCTGTCCCAGAGTGCCTCGCGTTTGTGGTTTTCGATCTCGACAACCTTAAGGTGATCAACGACCAGCGCGGCCACCATGTGGGAGACCAGGCGATCTACTCCGTCGCCCGGTGCATTCAGGAGCACTTTGAAGCTCTTGGCCAGTGCTACCGCATCGGCGGCGACGAATTCTGCGCGGTGGTACCGGGCAGGCGGGCGGTGGCCGAAATTCCAAAGGCGCTCGACCGGTTTCACAGGGCGATAGCCAGGCAGAAGAGAAGCGGTTTGCCGCTGGACACGTCGTTTGGGTGGGCCTCACGGGAGTTTTCAGAGGGCGAGGCGTCCGCCTTCGCAATCCAGTCCCTTCTCCGGGAGGCAGACCGCCAGATGTATGAAAATAAGCAGAAAAAGAAAGGGCAGGTTTTGGCCTAAGCCGTTTCGGCGCAAATCCAAGCGGGCGCCGCGAAAATCCCGGCGCCCGATGGTTTTAAGGGGATGAACCTAAATCTTTTCGCTTTCCGGTATGCCCCTATCCCCTCCTTCCTCATAGTTTGCGCAAAAACCGCCGGCGGCTTTTTCCGCGCCTTCAATCCGTCCAAAAAGCCGAGCCATATCTGCGGGAACCGGAGACGGGACCCGCATCTCCCGCCCGTCCGCGGGGTGCGGAAAGATCACCGCCGCACAGTGAAGCGCCTGCCGCCCGATTTTCGCGCTTTCCCCGCCGTAAAACGTGTCGCCGCAGAGCGGATGGCCGAGATAGCTCAGATGCACCCTGATCTGGTGGGTCCTCCCGGTTGGGAGGACGATCCCCAGCAGGCTCATCCCATCTCCTGCGGCCAGCGTCCGGTATTCGGTGACCGCCTCCTGCCCGGCCGGATCGACCACCCGCCGCATCGACCGCGGCGCCTCCCTGATGATGGGAAGGCAGATTCTTCCCTCTGCCGGCTCCAGCCGGCCGGCGGCCACCGCGAGATAGCGCTTCTGCACCGTTTTCCAGAGCCGTCCCGCCGCGAGCTGATGCTTCGCCGCGACGAGGGCGCCGGTCGTATCCCGGTCGAGGCGGCTCGCGAGCCTTAGCGGTGAGGGCGCAAGGCCGCGCCGAAGGCAGTCCGCGGCAAAAACCCCCGCAAGGGTATCGGCCCGATGGATCCCTGAGGGATGGCAGGCGAGCCCCGCGGGCTTATCATAGACGATGAGATCGTCGTCCTCATATAAAACCGGCACTTCCCGCTCATACGGCTCCGCAGCCGACGGCCTCGACTCGTCGGACAGGCCGGTTTCCAGGAGGTCCCCCGGCCGAAGGAGATCCACCGACCGGGCTCTCGCCCCGTTGACCCTCAGGCCGAACGGATCCTGTTTGAGCTTTATCATGAGCTTCCGGGAATACCGCTGCTCCCGCATGAGGTACGCCTCCACGGTCCGGCCCCCGGACTCAGGACCGATGCGATAAGAAAACGTTCTCAAAAAGCGTCCCATCCTTTTTCTTCGCAAAATATCCTTCCCGCCGCGCCTTTTGTGGTATCATATCCGCAAAGCGGCTATGATGCCCTCAAACGCACAACGCCCCGCCCCTGACGGGGCGGCCGGCTTTCGATGCGCAATGACGCCATCGCGCGTTTCACGCTTTATGGCATCATATCCGCAGTGAACCCGGCTTTGGGCAGGCACGGCAAACGCCGCGCCTGCCCTTTCGGCCAAATTCGCCCCGCGCCGGCAAAAGCCGGCCCCGGCGCCGCGGCAGGGCGGACCTTTTCAGCGGCCCCGCGCGGCGATCAGAACAGGAGGTTATTGATGCATTCCATCGACCAATCGGCCGCCGAAGCAGTTTCGGCGCTCACAGTCACCCTTCCCGACGGCACCACGATCCCCCGGCTCGGCCAGGGCACCTGGCACATGGCCGAACAGCCGCAGAAGCGAAACGACGAAATCGCCTCGCTCCGGCTCGGGATCGAGTACGGCATGACCCTGATCGACACCGCCGAAATGTACGCCGGCGGCAGAAGCGAATCGCTCCTCGGCGAGGCGGTCTCGGGCGTCGCGCGGGACAGGCTGTTCCTCGTCTCAAAAGTCTATCCACACAACGCCGGGAAGGCGCGGATCTTCAAGAGCTGCGAGGACAGCCTGCGCCGCCTGAAAACCGAGGCGCTCGACCTCTACCTGCTCCACTGGCGCGGTTCCGTCCCGCTTGAGGAGACGGTCTGGTGTATGGAAGAGCTGATCCGCCAGGGCAAGATCCTGCGCTGGGGCGTCTCGAACTTCGGCCTCGGCGACATGGAGGAGCTTTGGGGCGTCCCGGGCGGCAGGGGCTGCCAGACCAACCAGGTGCTCTACCACCTCGGCTCGCGCGGCGTCGAATTCGACCTGCTCCCCTGGATGGCCCAACGGAAGATGCCGCTGATGGCCTACTGCCCGCTCGCGCAGGCGGGCCGCCTGAAACGGGACCTCCTGTCCGATCCCGCCGTCTTGAAAGTTGCCCAGCGCCACGGCGCGTCGCCTGCGCAGATTCTGCTCGCCTTCACACTGCGTTCCGAGGCCATCTTCCCGGTCCCGAAGGCGGGGGTCCCTTCCCATGTCGCGGACAACGCGAAGGCCGCGGCCATCCGCCTCGACGCCGACGATCTCGCGGCGCTCGATTCAGCCTTCCCCGCCCCGCGCCGGAAGGTCCCGCTCGACATTCAGTAGACAAAGAGAGCCGCCGGTTTTGCCGGCGGCTTTTCTATCGGGCCGTATCCATTTTGGCGTCCGCAGGGCCGAGCCGCGCAAGGTTTGTCAGCGCCTCGCCCTCTTCACGGTAAACGGTCCAGCCGTCGACCGGCTTCGCGCCAAGCCGCCGGTAGAGCCTGATCGAGGGTTCGTTCCAGTCGAGGCAGATCCACTCGAGCCTGCCGCAGTCCTCCTCGACCGCAAGCTGGGCGAGCGCGGAAAGAAGCCGCCTGCCGATCCCGAGCTTTCGGAAGCGGGGCCTGACATAAAGATCTTCCAGATAGACCCCCGGTTTTCCCTGGAAGGTCGAAAAGTTATAGAAATAAAGCGCGTATCCCGCCGGAACGCCTTCGTACTCCGCAAGGAGCGCCTGCGCCTTCTTTCTCTGGAACAGCGAATCCCGAAGGATTTCCTCGGTCGCCGTCACCCGGTCGAGCAGCTTTTCATAAGAGGCGAGTTCTTTGATCATCTCAAGGATGATCCCCTCGTCGCCGGGAACCGCTTCCCGAATCAGAAGCGAACCTTCCCTGATTTGTTCCATCCTCAAAATCCCCCTAACGGCTGAACTCGGCGAGGACAAGCCCCTCGTTTTTGTCGAGCGCCCAGTTGATGTTCCAGTTGTCGGTGAACAGGAGCAGGAAATTGCCTTTAAAATCCTGCACTACCTTGGTGTCGGACGAAAGCTTTAAGGCCTTCGGGTCCAGCCCCTTGTTTTCGATCCACCGGATATATTGATAAGGGAGCGTTTCCAGCCGGATGTCCACCCCGTATTCGTTCTTCAGGCGGTATTCCAGCACGTCGAACTGGAGCGTCCCAACCACGCCGACGATCACCTCTTCCATGCCTTTCCCCGGCTCCTGGAAGATCTGGATTGCGCCCTCCTGTGCGATCTGGGCGGTGCCCTTGACGAACTGCTTGCGCTTGAGGGTGTCGGTCTGGCGGACCCTCGCGAAGTGTTCGGGCGCGAAGGTCGGGATGCCGTCGAACCGTATTTTTTTCCCCGGCGCGCAGACGGTGTCCCCGATCGAGAAGATCCCCGGGTCGAATACGCCGATGATATCGCCCGCGTAGGCTTCATCGACGACTTCGCGCGCGTCGGCCATCATCTGCTGCGGCTGGGAAAGCCGCATCTTTTTATCCCCCTGAACATGGAGCACCTCCATGCCCTTCTCGAACTTTCCGGAGCAGATTCTCAGAAAGGTGATCCGGTCCCGGTGGGCTTTGTTCATGTTCGCCTGGATCTTAAAGACGAACGCCGAAAAATCGGGGTCGAGAGGATCAACTTCCTCCCCGTCCGCGGTTTTTCGCGGGAGCGGCGGCGAAGTCAGGCGCAAAAACTCCCGGAGGAACGGCTCAACCCCGAAATTGGTCAGCGCCGACCCAAAGAACACCGGCGAGAGTTTCCCGTGCCGGACTTTGTCAAGGTCGAATTCATCGCTCGCGCCGTCGAGCAGCTCCACCTCGTCGTTTAATATTTGGCAGAGTTCCCCGCCGATCAGCTCCGCAATCCGCAGATCGCCGAGCTCGGCCTTCACCGCTTCGACCTCGCGCTGGCCGTTGTTCGCAGTAAAGGAAAGGATTTCCCGCCTTTCCCGGTCGTAAACGCCTTTGAATTCCTTTCCGCAGCCGATCGGCCAGTTCATCGGATAGGTTTTGATCCCGAGTTCGTTTTCAATCTCCTCGAGCAGGTCGAACGGGTCCCGCGCCTCCCGGTCCATCTTATTGATAAACGTGAAAATTGGGATATCCCGCAGCAGGCAGACTTTGAAGAGTTTCCGCGTCTGGTTCTCAACGCCCTTCGAGGCGTCGATCACCATCACCGCGGAATCCGCAGCCATCAGCGTCCGATAGGTATCCTCCGAGAAATCCTGATGGCCCGGGGTGTCCAGAATATTGATACAGTAGTTGCCGTAATGGAATTGCAGCACCGAGGACGTCACCGAAATCCCGCGCTGCTTTTCGATTTCCATCCAGTCGGACACCGCATGACGGGCGTTTTTTTTCCCCTTGACCGACCCCGCGAGCGCAATCGCCCCGCCGTAAAGCAGCAGTTTTTCCGTCAGGGTTGTCTTACCCGCGTCCGGGTGCGAGATGATCGCAAATGTGCGCCTTTTTTGAATTTCGTTTTGAACCTGCAACTAAGACAGCCTCCATCCGCCCGCCGGGCGCTGTGATCGGGCCCAAAAGCCCAAAAAACAATAACCGGTATATTTTATCATTTTTGGGAGGGCTGCGCAACTCTAACCCAGCCCGCTTTTCAATTTTTTTGCAGAAAACCCCACCGCGGCAGCCATGCCGACTCCCTTGCTCACCCACATAGCCGCCGCCCTTGCTGATTCCCGTGTACCAACACGAGTTTGACCCGATATCATTTTACAATTCTTTCCTTTTGTTGTAAATAAATTTACAAACATTCCTTGCCACTTTTTGATTATTTCGTGTTACAATATTCCAAACAGTTTTAATTGCAGCCACAGCTTGCAAAAATGAGTAAGAAAACGGCGGAGGGAACGCATCTTGGAAACCAATTTAATGGATCGTCTCAAACTGGCGGCGCAGACCCTCCCAAAATCGCAGGGGATGGCGGCCGATTTTATCGTCAAAAACCAGCGGGAAGCCGCATACATGACCATAGAGCAGCTCGCCTCCCGGGTGGGGACAAGCACGGCCACGGTGATGCGCCTGGCAACCGGCCTCGGCTACGGGGGCTTTACCGAACTGATCCGCGAGCTGCAGGAATATCTTCTAAGCCACCCGACCCTCAAGGACCGTTTTCTCCAAACCGATACCACCATTACGGAGGACGAGCTCTGGGTCCGGGTCGCGGAAAAGCATGTCCAGAACATCTATGCGACAATGGAGCTGATCGACGACCGGAGCCTCGCGCACGCAGTGGAGCTGATCGAAAACGCCGGCCGGATCTACCTCATTGGAATCAAGGCCTGCTATCAGGCGGCTTCTTACCTCTATCTCGGCCTCCATCGGCTGCTCCAGAACTGTGAACTGATCGACTCCCCCGCAGACGACCTCGCCGCAAGCCTGCACGCGATCTCGCCGGGGGATCTTCTGATCGGGTTCACGCTCCCCCGGTACAAGTCCCCGGTCTCGAAAGCGCTCTCCATCGCGCGGTCCCGCGGCGCGGGAACCATCGCCGTCACCGACGGTTATCTCTCGCCGGCGGCAAAAGAAGCAGACGTGCTGCTTCCGTTCTGCTATGAGGCGCTCTCGTTCCAATATTCGCCCTGCGCGGCGCTGGTCATCGCGGATTATCTGATCACTGCGGTTTCCAACCGGCGCCCCGAGCGAACCGCCGAGGCGCTCGACGGTGTGGAGGCCATCACCGCCCAGCTTCAGGAACCGCAGCCCAGATAGCGAGCGCCAGGCAAGCGCACTGGCGCGGAAAATCGGAAACCATTGGAAATATTAAAAAGGGACGCAGAAAAACGCGCATACCCATAAGGAAGTAATTCTATTACCGCAGGGCGGCATAGTCAAAAGGCTATGCCGTTCTGCTTTTTCTCTGTCGTTCAATAGTCTGCTTGTCCTTGTCCTGCTCCAGTTCCCCGATAAAGTTCCAGACAATTTCAATCTTTTGTGTGCGGTGTCCGCTGGACTTGTCCGGCGCGTGGACAATGATTTTCTTTACAAACTCATTGACGATAGTAGGCGTTAATTCCCGTATTCCTACATACTTGCGGATAACGGTGGCGAAGCTGTCAAAATCCGTCCTGTCCTGTTCGTAGGTATCAACGGCAGCTTGCTCTGCCTTAACAAACTCTGTCAGTTCCTTTTGCTCCGCTTCATACTCGGCGGACAGTTTCAAAAATCGCTCGTGACTGATTGTGCCGTTGATGTCGTCCTCGTAAATCCGCTTAAAAATACGGTCAAGTTCGGCAATCCGTTTCTATGCCTGTTCTAATTCTTTCTTTTTCCGCTTTACTGCCTTTTCCGCTACCTCAAATCTCTGCTGATAAACCATGTTTTGAAAGCTCTGTATATCGTCAAAGAACATAGCCGTTACATCAAATATCCTTTGCAGCACGAACAGCTTTAAGGTTTCTTCTCGGATAAAATGCGCGGAACAAGTACCTGTATTGCTCTTGTAGTTGGAGCAGACATAATGCTCTTGTTTGGGCGTAAAACTGTTTGTTGTGCAAAAGTACAGCTTTTC
>DVKH01000025.1 GCA_018716105.1 Candidatus Fimivivens faecavium
TTTCCCGCCCGCTTCCCGCGGCGTTTGCATAGAGAAAAGCAGCAGGGCTTGCGCTCTGCTGCTTTTTTTCGTTTTATTTCAGGGCTTTCGTATCCGGCCCGGCCAACTCAAAGACCCTTCCCGCCATCCGGCTCCCCCGCCCCCGACCACCTCCTCGACGGGCGCTGCGAGGGGCAGGCGCGCCGCCGGCCTCTCACGCCCGTCTGCCGTTCCGGTTGGGCAGATATAAAGGCGGCATCAAGGCAAACAACAATACGTTTTCAGGAAGCATGGCCGAACGCCGGAAGATATGTTAGATTCACGATGCCGGTATCGGCTTTGCAGCGAACACGCACGGACAGAAAGGTCCCGGCAGGGGCTGCCTGAGCCAACCCTGCCGGGGTAGAATCATCGGAGGCTGCTTTTGATCTGTTCCGGGGTCAGCGCGATTTCCAGGTCTTTCGGCTGTATACCGTTGAGTACCACCGTGTCGCCGGTCAGAATCTTCGTGTCGCCGCGGGGGACGATGATATCGTTTCCGCGTTTGATCATCACGATGAGGAGATTTTTGGGCAGATGCAGCTCTTTGAGCTTTTGATTGACCCAGATATTATTGTTGTCGATGGTCAATTCAAGCAGCTGTACATCGGTTTCGTCTTGATAATCGGTGAAGGTTTTGAAGATGGTCTCTTCATGGTCGACAAGCCCGAGGACTTCCGCCACCTTTGGGAGGAGGGTGCCCTGAAATGCGACCGAAAACAGGGCGACGCAGAAGACGATATGGAAGATATCGTTGCTGGTATAAGCGTCGCTTGTGATTGTATAGATCGCAAAAACGATGGAGGCTGCGCCGCGCAGTCCGGCCCAGGAAATAAGGAGCTGCCGCCGGATTGGCATTCGGAACCAGGAGAGGAGCAGGAAAGTGGCGACGGGCCGCGCGACGAAGGTGAGGAACAGGGCGATCCCAACAGCAGTCGGCAGAATAGCCGGGAGCTGGGAGGGGAAGGAGAGCAGGCCGAGCAGGAAGAACAGCGAGATCTGCATCAGCCAGGTGATACCGTCGAAAAAGTGGACAAGCTCAACCTTATGCAGAATCTTGCTGTTCCCGATGACGATCCCGGCGATATAGGCGCTGAGATAACCGTTGCCGCCGAGAAGGCCCGGGAGGGAATAGGAGAGAAGCGCAATCGCCACCACAAAGATGGTGTGCAGCCCCTTCATCGTAAAGCTCACCTGCCGGAGCAGCCAGACCGAGGCGAACGCGATCAGAAAACCAAAGATCAGGCCAAAGGCGACCTGAGTGAAAATCAGGGAAACGATTGATTGGCTGCCGTGGTTGGCCATCATGGCCAACAGGACGACGGTCAGCATATAGGCGGTTGGGTCGTTGCTTCCGCTTTCAATCTCCAGGAGGGACGCGAGACCGTACCTCAGGTTCAGGTTTCGCGAGCGAAGGATTGAAAACACCGAAGCGGCGTCGGTCGAGCCGATGACTGCGCCGACGAGCAGGCCCTCCAGCAGATCCATCTTGAGTACAAAATGGCAGAAGACGCCGGTCAGCGCCGCCGTCACCACAACGCCGGCGGTTGACATGAGGATTGCGGGGAACGCAACGGGCTTCGCAACGCTCCAGTTGGTTCCGAATCCGCCGTAGAACATGATGAAAATCAGCGCGACGGAGCAGATCTGTTCGGCGAGCGCGTAATCTTCAAACGGAATTTTGAGGATACCGTCCGAACCAAACAGCATTCCGAGCACCAAGAACAGGAGCAGCGTCGGCACGCCC
Source organism: Candidatus Fimivivens faecavium (assembly GCA_018716105.1). GTDB lineage: Bacteria > Bacillota > Clostridia > Oscillospirales > Ruminococcaceae > Fimivivens > Fimivivens faecavium. Next base: position 1,766 of record DVKH01000025.1, read on the forward strand.
AACCGGTTGGACAACTTACTGGAGGCGACGCAGATCAACAGCACAACAGCGCAACAAAAAACGGCAAAGGTCAAAACTTCCTCCTTTCGGTCGAAGGTATGATAGCTTATTTATTTTATTTTACATGAAAATTGGCTTTCCGTCCAGTAAACAAAAGATAAACGGTGCGAAGGCATGGTTCGCACCGTTAAACTTCCGGAAAAAGGGGCTTTCATTATTCTTCTGTTTCCGTCCGCATCCCCGTTTTGTTGACGCTGACGGAATTGCCGACGGCGCCCCGCGAAGCGTCCAGATAGACAGTTACGCCGTTTTTGAGCAGCGCGCATGCGTTTTTCACGCCGACCACCGCCGGAATGTCGAGGGTGAGCCCGACCACCGCCGCATGGGAGTTTGCGCCTTCCTCCTCGGCGACGATGCCGGAGCAGCGCTTTAAAAGCGGCATGATCGCGTTTGTGGTCCGGGGGATGACGAGGATATCGCCGTCGGTAAAGCGCTCGATCGCTTCTCCCTCGTTCTGTACGACGCAGAGGCGGCCGATCACTTTCCCTTTTCCGATTCCCAGTCCGGAACAGATGACGTCCCCGACCACGTCCACCTTGACCAGGTTTGTGGTCCCGGGGATGCCGATTGGCACGCCGGCTGTCAGCACGACCACCTCGCCGTCCCGGACGAGGCCGTGGCTGCGGATGGAGTCGACCGCTTCATGCAGCATCAGGTCGGTGCTGCCGACGTGCTCGCTCATCAGGACCGGCGTGACGCCCCAGGAGAGGCTCAGGTGCCGGTAGGTCGAGAGTTTCGGGGTGCAGGCGACGATCGGCACGGCCGGGCGGAAGGAAGAGGTCATCCGCGCGGTGTAACCGGATTGGGTGACCGGGACGATCGCGCCAGCGTTGAGGTCGTGCGCGATGGTGCAGGTCGCATGGGCGATGGCGTAGGTCAGGTCGTTGTGTTCCGGGTGTTCCATTGTGTTGAGGCGCTTGCGGTAGTTGATATCCCGCTCGGTCCGCTGGGCGATGGTGGCCATCATGCGGACCGCTTCGATCGGATATTTCCCGCTCGCGGTTTCGCCGGAAAGCATGACGGCGCTTGTCCCGTCGTAGATTGCGTTTGCCACGTCCGCCGCCTCGGCGCGGGTGGGGCGGGGCCGGGTGGTCATCGAATCGAGCATCTGAGTCGCGGTGATCGAGATTTTCCCGAGCGAAAGCGCTTTTTTAATCAGCTGTTTCTGGACCACCGGGACGTCTTCGGCCGGGATTTCAACGCCCATGTCGCCGCGCGCGACCATCACGCCGTCTGAAACGCGCAGAATCTCTTCGATGTTCTCGACGCCCTTTGCGCTCTCGATTTTGGCGATGACCAGGATCGACTGGCATCCCTCGCTTTCGAGGAGTTTTCGAATCTGAAGGATATCGTTCGGCGTCGTGACAAACGAAGCCGCGATAAAATCGAAGCCGGTCCTGACGCCGAAGCGGATGTCGTCGATATCCCGCTGGCTCAGGTAGGGGAGGGAGAGCTCGACGCCGGGGACGTTGATCCCCTTTCTGTCCGAGACGACGCCGCCGTTGAGGATTTCGCAGATGATCTCTTCTCCCTCGATCGCCGTGACCTTCAGTTCGATAAGGCCGTCGTCGATCAGGATGAAACAACCCTCTTTGACGTCGCGGTAGAGCTCTTTATGGGAGACGGAGATCCGCTCCGCCGTACCCGGAACGTCTTCCGGGGTGAGGACGAGGGTCTTCCCCGCTTCGAGGGTGACGGGGCCGTCCTTCATCACGCCGGTTCGAATTTCGGGGCCTTTGGTGTCGAGCATGGTCGCGACCGGGAGATTCAGTTCCTTGCGGAGGGAATCCACCATGTCGAACATCTTCTGATGCGAGGCATGGTCGGCATGCGAAAAATTGAAGCGCGCGACGTCCATTCCGGACAGCATCAGCTCTTTGAGGGTTTCGCGCCGGGACACGGCGGGCCCAAGCGTGCAGACAATTTTGGTTTTTCTTCTCATCGTCGTTCGTTCCTTTCTGTTCCAATACCGCTCCGCGCCCGGTATCGGCGCGGCCGGGCCGCCGAAGCCGCCCCGCGGATCTCAATTTTTGAGATGAGATTTCAACATATGAAATCATTTTCCTTTATACGAAATTATTGTAGTTGGAATTCCATCGTCTGTCAATCAAAAGTTCCGAAAATCTTGGTGAAAACGAGGAAAAAGCTTGCATCTATCCAAAAGCCGTGATATGATAAATGTACTAATAAGACTAATACACTTGACACAACGGATATGGGGAAGGAGGAAAATGGTGTTTTCAATCGATTCGAGAAGCCGCACGCCGATTTATGAACAGTTGAAACAGAATATTCTCAACCAGATCGCAACCGGGATGCTAAAGGCGGACGAACAGCTTCCGTCTGTCCGCAACCTCGCGAGGGAGCTGGGCGTCAACCCCAACACGGTTCAAAAAGCGTATCAGGAACTTGACGCGCAGGGGATTATCTATCAGGCGGCCGGGAGGGGAAGCTTTGTTTCCGGCGGCGACGAGGGCAAGCGCGCGGTGGAGCGGGAGCAGCTTGAGAAGCTTGAGCGCCAGATGCAGGAAGCCAGACGGATCGGCGTCACCAAAACGTCAGTCCTTTCGCTGACAGAACGGGTTTTTAAGGAGGAGATGGTCGAATGATTCAGGCGAGCAATGTTGTCAAGCTGTTCGACTCGCATACCGCGCTCGAGCGTGTCACCCTCGCCATCGGCAGCGGGTGCATCTATGGCCTTGTGGGGACGAACGGTTCGGGAAAATCGACCCTTCTCCGGCTGATCGCAGGGGTGTATTCGCCGAACGAGGGGGGGATCACCCTCGACGGCGCGCCGGTTTTCGAAAACCCGGAGGCGAAAAAGCGGATTTTTTTCGTTTCCGACGACCTCTATTTTCAGCCGCAGGCGGCGCTTGGCGATATGGCCGAATTTTACCGCGCGGCGTATCCCGGCTGGTCAGAGGAGCGGTATGCCCACCTCTGCGAGATGTTCCCGATTGGGACCAAGCGCAAGCTTTCGACCTTCTCCAAAGGGATGCGGCGTCAGGCGGCGCTGATTCTTGCGCTTTCCGCCCAGCCCGATTACCTTCTGCTGGACGAGGCGTTCGACGGGCTCGACCCGGTGATCCGTTTTGCGGTGCGCAAGATCATCGCCGACATGATCGCCGAGCGGAACTCAACGGTGATCATCTCCTCCCATAACCTCAGGGAGCTGGAGGACTTCTGCGACCGGATCGGCCTGCTGCACCGTGGCTCGCTTCTGCTGGAATGCGCGATCGACCAGATTCAGATCGGGTTTAGCAAAGTGCAGGCGGTTTTCCAGCCGATGCGGGGGGAAGCGGATCTCGGCGGCATCCGTGTCCTGAGCCGTGAACAGAAGGGGAGCGTTGCGACCTTCGTCTGTCAGGCCGGGGAGCAGGAGGCGCTCGCCGCGGTCAACGCGCTGGGGCCCGTCCTTGCGGAAGCGGTTCCGCTGACCCTCGAGGAGGTATTTATTTATGAAATGGAGGCGGTCGGATATGACTACAGCAAAGTCATCTTTTAGTTTCGGCAGGTTTTGGCCGATTTATTGCAATACGCTGCGTCGGTATCGGAGCGCCGGCATCTTTTATACCATTCTCGGGTTTATTTTCCTGCCTCTTCAGTATCTTTTGACGCTGATCCAATATGGATACCGGGAAAATTTCAACCTCTCCGGCATCCTCGGCGGACCGGCGCACACCTATAACCTCTTTTCCGGCATGTTTTTCACCGGGATGACGCTGGTGGTTTCGTTTGTGCTGGCGGTGAACCTGTTTTCGTTTCTCCATTCGAAGCGGGCGGTGGATGTCTACCACTCGCTTCCCGTGACGCGGACGGAGCTTCTTCTGGCGGCCGAGGCCGCAGGGGTGACCATTCTCTGGCTTGGGATCCTGCTCAACTTCATCTTTGTCGCCCTGATCGGGGCGGCGTATGGCTACGCGGGCCTGGTTCCGGCAATCCTCCTCGAAGCGCTTGCGTGGATGGCGTGCTCCTTTGTGATTTTCACCATCACGGTGTTTGCGGCGGTCAATGTCGGGACGGTGTTCGACACCTGGATCTGCTCGCTTGCGCTCAACGGCGCGGTTTCGGTGATGTATTTGATCATGGCGCTGATGTGCGCGGGGTTTTTATACGGATTTAATGCGAACGATGAATCGGTGATACTGTTTGCCTATAAGCTCTCGCCGGTTTCGGTGATCATCGGGCGGCAGATGATGTCCTTCGACCGGATGAACAGGGGCGCCGACGTCTGGTATTTCGTCGAGAACAACTGGGCGGTGCTGATCTGGTTCCTGATCGGAATCGGCGTTCTCGCGCTTTCGGTCTGGGCTTACCGGAAGAGAAAAAGCGAAGCGGCCGAATCAGTCGGCACATTCGGGCCGGTTCAGATTTTTGTCCGGATTGCGGCGACCTTCATTGGCGGCTACGCGCTTGGAATGCTGCTGGTCGGCGTGTTTTCGATCCAGAACGATTTCGCGGTTGCGGCTTTGGTTTTCGCGGGTGCGGTGATCGTCTATCTGATCTTCGACGCGGTGCTTTCCCGGAACCTCAAAACCATTGTGCGGGCGATCCCGGTGTCGCTGGTGTTTGCAGTCTTGACCGGCGGCTCGGTGCTCGCCATCACGACGGGCGGTTTTGGCTTTGAAACGCGGGTCCCCTCTTTGGAAAACGTCCAGTCGGCGACCATCGATTACCGCGGGCGCTACAGCGACGAAGTCCTCTACCAAAGCGGGGAGGGGTATGAGAGAGCTTATGAGATCACCCTCCAGGACCCGGAGACGATTGCGGCGGTGCTGGCGCTGCATCAGGAGCAGGTTGACCAGCATCTGCGGGGAGATGATGAGGACCAAAGCTGGAACGCTTTACTTCGATATGAGCTTTCCTATCAGCTGAAGGACGGCTCGAAGATGGAGCGGCGCTACACTGCGCATATCAATGATACGCTGATCAGCGCGCTCGTTGATCTGGAGCTGAGCCCAGAATACCTGGAAAAGGCGCACCCCGTCTTTTGGATGGATGCGTCTAAAATCGATGAGCTGTCGGTCCGCTCGGTGATTGCGGACGACTGGACCTACCGGCGCCTGACGGAAAGCCAGTATGAGGAGCTGCTGGCCGCCCTTCAGGAGGATATGAGATCGCAGCCGAAAGAGGAGCTGATTTCCGCCGGGGCGCCCGCGCTCGGTTATCTTCAGCTGAGCTTTGAGGATCCGGGTGCGGTCCAGCAGCCAGGCAACCGGGTGCTTGCGCGGTCGGAGGTTTTGGTGACGGAAAGCTTCCGGAACACCCTTTCGATGCTCGAGGAGCTGGGCCTGGGCGATGCGATGCGGCCCGATTACGAGAAGGCGGAGAAGGTTTATGCCGGGATCTCCAATATGTTTGCCTATTCCAACGGCGCGGCCGTCCATCAGGCCAAAAGCTATTCGCTTTATGATCTTGAATATGAGATCTTTGTGGACGGGGCGCGCGCCGGCGAGGAGATGCCGTTCGGCAGCTTCTTTGAGTGCAGCGAAGAGGAATACGCGGAGCTCAGGCCGTATTTCAGGAGCAGCCTTCCGATCAATGCGCCGATGGTTGTCGTGGCGGTTCAGACGCAGGAAAGCGCCGGAGATGAACTGAGCGGTTATTTCGTCTGCGATTTCCGCGAGCTTCCGGATGAGCTTGAGAAGAAACTGCTGGCCTATGCTGAAGAAGTCTACGGCCAGTGGATGGTTGAGTGGTACTATCATTCGATTGGCCTCGAGTACAACGCAGGCGCGGCGTATGAAGGATACGAAACGGTCGTGCCGCAGGAGACGGCAGGCTGATTGGCCAATCGTCAAAGCCCGGCCTGGATTTGCATTCAGGCCGGGCTTTCCTCTGTTTACATTTAATCCAGTTCCGCTTATAAAATAAAAGAGTGGGACATGATATAAAACTCTTCCTGGCTCGGCTGGCGTTTTTTCTCCATTTTCTCCAGCGTTTCGTCATACCGCTGCGCTTCTTCCTCCGCGATATCCATCACCGGGCTGCCGCGGTAGAACCACTTCCCGCCTTCCAGCGCGCCGGGGACGAGTTCTTTCACCATCATCGCCGACGGAAACGTTCCGTCCTCCAGGCAGACGTCAAACTTCTTGCAGCTTTTGAAACCGCGGCTGACATAGTTTGCCGGGCTTCCGAAGATGACAATGGCGTCGTAACCGAGCGAAGCGGCCTGCTGGAAAGAATGCTCCATGAGCATCCTGCCAAGGCCCCGTCTCTGGTGTCCGGGTGCGATGCTGACGGGGCCGAAGGTAAGGATTTCCTTTTCGGTTCCGGCTTCAGACGTCAGCATGGCCTTCGTATACATGATGTTCCCGACGACTTCGCCGTCGAGTTCAATTACAAAATCCAGCTCCGGGATGAAGTCCTCATGCTGCCGCATGATATGGACCAGGTAATGCTCCGCGCATCCCGGCACATAAAGATTGTAAAACGCTTTTCTCGTGATTTCTTCCACGATTCTGTAATCTGTTTCAGTTTCATTTCGAATCTTGATCATAGATCCAATCTCCTGCAGATAAAGAGTGATGAAGGCGCGCCACAGATTATACCAGCGGCGCGAACAGCCGGAAGACTCCGGCGATCAGACGCTGCCAGAGCGGGAATTTCGCGGTATCCGCGGAGGTGATCTCGCGGCAGACCTCGAGGGTGTCGAGCACATCCCGCTTGACCTTCTGGGTCATCGATGAAAGATAGAAACCCACCCCGCACTCAAAATGCAGATAGAAACTCCGGAAATCAAGGTTGGTGGTTCCGACAATCGCGATTTTGTCGTCGCTGACCAGTTCTTTCGCGTGCATGAATCCCGGCTGGTATTCGTAGATCCGCACCCCATCCCCGATAAGCTGGCTGTAATAGCTTCTGGAGATCAGGTGGACGTACCATTTATCCGGCACGCCGGGCAGGATCAGCCGGACGTCGACGCCGCTCTGTGCGGCGGTGGAGAGCGCGGTGATCATTTCGTTGTCGAGAACCAGATAGGGCGTGGTCAGGTAGAGGTAATCGGTTGCGCGGTTGATGGCCTGGAGATAAAGCGTTTCCGCGACGTTGATATTGTCGAGCGGCGAATCGCCGAACGGCTGCACAAAGCCGTCGGACCTGCATTGGACGGTCGGGACGTAGCGGCCGTATTGAATCTTGACGTCCGGGTTCGAAAATTCCCAAAGCGTCAGAAACATCAGCGTCAGGTTCCAGACGCCGTTGCCTTTGAGCATCACCGCGGTGTCCTTCCAGTGTCCGAACCGGGGCAGGGCGTTGATATATTCGTCCGCAAGGTTCGCCCCGCCGCAAAAGCCGACGTTTCCGTCGATCACGCAGATTTTCCGGTGGTCCCGGTAGTTCATCGACATGTTGAGATGCGGCTCATAGGGGTTGAAGACGGTGACCTCGAACCCGAGCGAGCGGAGATATTCGTCATAGCGGGGCGGGAGGGTGGCGATACAGCCGATGTCGTCAAACAGGATCTTTACCTCGACCCCCGCGCGCAGGCGGTTTTGCAGCACCGCGAGAACGGAATCCCACATCAGTCCCGGCGAGATGATAAAATACTCGAGAAGGATGAATTTTTCCGCTTTCTCCAGCTCTTCCAGAAGGCGCGGAAGCTTTTCGTCCCCGAGCGAGAAGAATTCCGACGCGGTGTTTTCCCAGGCTGGGAAGCCGGTTGTGTATTTTAGATAATTGCTCATGGCGGATAGCTGCCGGTCCTGCGCTTCCAGGCCGATTTCACAGCCGGAGTCCACCTTAATTTTGGAGAGGGTGTTGTCATAAAACTCCGTGAGGCGGCGTTTCATCTTATGCGGGAGGCGCTTATTGCCCCAGAGCAGATAGAAGATCCCGCCGACCACCGGCAGAGCCAGGATCATGATCACCCATGGGAGCTTGAAGGAAGGGTTATCCCATTTTGAAACGATCCAGACGACGACCAGGAGGCTCAAAATCCGGAAAGTGAAATAGACGGCCTGCTGGCTGACCGAGAGAAAGACCAGGCAGAAGACGACGATGGAAAATTGGACGAAGATTGCAAACGAGACCACGAACAGACGGCTCATGATCTTATTTAAAAATTTTTTAAGACTCATGAGTTCCTCCAGCCCAAAAATATGCTATAATCATAGGCATTTCCAGGGCAATTGTCAAATCGGCTCCACGGCGACAAAACCCTTTGCACGGCGTAAAAGTTAGGGTATACTAGACTCTAGTATCACCAGAGGAGGCGCAGAACATGATTACCTTTCGCGATATTGCGGCGAACGAAGAGGTGAACACCTATATCCGGCGGGCGGACGAATCGCTGGTGCGGATGGGCTATACCGAACACAGCTTTGCGCATGTGACACGGGCGGCCACGGTTGCGCACAATATCCTGACCGAACTCGGCTATGACGGGCGGACAACCGAGCTGGTCCGCATTGCGGGATATCTCCATGACATTGGGAACGTGATCAACCGGATTGATCACGCGCAGAGCGGGGCGATTATGGCGTTCCGCCTTCTCGACCGGCTGGGAATGGACCCCGGCGAGATCGCGCTTGTGATCTCGGCGATCGGGAACCACGATGAGCATACCGCTTTTCCGGTCAACGAGCTTGCCGCAGCGCTGATCCTTGCGGACAAAAGCGACGTGCGCCGTTCCCGGGTGCGCAACCGCGACCGCTCGACCTTCGATATCCACGACCGGGTGAACTACGCGGTGGAGCATTCCGCGCTCGCGATCGACCGGGAGCAGAAGACCATCACCCTGATCCTCACGATTGACACCGAGATCAGCCCGGTGATGGACTATTTCGAGATTTTTCTCGAGCGGATGCTGCTCTGCCGGAAGGCGGCGGAGTTTTTCGACTGCAAGTTCCGCCTGAACATCAACGGGACCAGCTTAATGTGAGCTGCCGTTAAAGCGAACGGCAAAGTTGAAATCGGCAAAAGCGCCCCGTCCTTTCGGACGGGGCGCTTTCGTTTTCAGGAAAGCCGCATGCTTTTTCGAAGCGGCGCCCAGACGGCCTGGGCGATTGCAAAGTCCACCATGCTGTGAACCACCGAGCCGGCGCCGACCAACAGAAGAACCGCGGTGAAATACCCTTTGGCGTAAAAATCGGCCGACATCGAGTGCCCAAAGTAGAGCGGCGTAATCACCGCGACCTCGCAGACGGCGTGGATCAGCCCGATCAAAAACGAAAAAGGGAGCGCGGTGCGCGGGGAGGCGAGCAGCTCCGGCCGCTTCTGGAGCGCCAGCGCCCCGCAGAACGCGAACGCCACATGGGTCAGGGCGCGAAGGACGATCGGGAGCGGAAACCCGCCGAGAAAGAACCCCAGGGTTGTCCCAAGGGACACCGCCACCGCGACCGAAGGCGAGAGGAACATCGCGAGGAAGATGGCGACATGGCTCGCGAGGGTGAACGACGCGGGTTCCAATACGATTTTAATCGGGGAGAAGGTGGGGATCACAATGCCGGCCGCACAGAGAAGCGCCGCCGAGACAAGGTTCCGAAGGGCTGTTTTGCTCGCAGTCATCGCTGGATTTCCTCCATAAACAGGTCAAGACTGGTGTCATGACATCTTTTGCCTATTATAGACAATTCACAGCGATTCGTCAAGCAGGATTTCGCATTTCCGGAGCGCGCCGGCAACCCTTTGGAATACGGCCTCGTCCGCGCAGCGGATGGTGTGCAGGTGGATGCCGCCGGTCAACCGCGAGAGCGGGGCTGCGCCGATTTCCTCCACCCGTTTGACAAACTCATCCGCGTCCCAGCGGGAGGCGACGTGGAGCTGGGCTGAAAGCTGGCCGTAGATCGGATGCTCCACCGTAACGTCGCAAAGGGTGCCGCCGCTGTCGACGACGGCGTAAAGCTCTTCGAGAATCTGGTCCTCCCGGTGGCGGCAGACCACGGTCCGAAGGATGCTGCCGCCGGCCGCGCCGGCGCCCTCGAGCCGGTAGCCGCGCGGGGTCGCCGCGATCCTGACCCCCGCGGCCCGCAGAATCGCGACGTCGCCGACGATGATCTGGCGGCTGACCCCGAAACGGGCGGCGACTGCAGAGGCGGAGAGGGGAGCCGGCGCCGAGGCGAGCAGCGCGGCGATTTCGCCGCGGCGCTGTTCCGCGTTCATCATTCCCGGCCCTCCCGTCTCAAAAGGCGGGAGAGGCGGCCTGCGTTTCCGGCGCGCCGGCGTTCGGTTTCCTCAAAGTTGATCCGATACCCGCCGTCCCGCTCGTCCAGCACGTCGCCCTCCCGGGCGCCGTCGGGAAGAAGCGAAGCGGGCAGATCCCGCTTTTCGCCGTCCTCCGTTTCGCAGACCGCGAATTCCCCTTCGATCCGGTCGATGATCAGCATAAAGATCCCTCCTTTTCCTAACCGCTTTGGCGTTTTCAGCGCGCGTCGATGGTGTCCTCAAGTCCATTTCCGGCGACATGGATGGTTTCGCCGTCGGTGGTGAACATGATGTCGCCTGAGAGATCGGTCCGGTAGATGGTCCCATAGGCTGAGGCGCGTTTTACAAATTCTTTATGCGGAAAGCCGTAGCTGTTGTCGGAAGAGAGCGAGATGAAAACCGCTTTCGGTTCCGCCGCCCGGAGGAGCGTTTCGTGGGTGGAGGTATTGCTGCCGTGGTGGCCCGCGCCGAGGATGTCGCACTCGAGCCAGGCGCCGGATTTGGCGATCGCCTCCTCGCTCTCCTCTTCGGCGTCTCCCATGAACAGGAACGAGGCCTCGCCGAAGTCGAGGCGGGTGACGATGGAGGAGTTGTTGAGGGAGTCCGGTTCCATCACCGGCCCGAGCACCGTCAGGAGCGCGCCGCCGCCGAGATCGACCGTCTCCCCGGCCGCCGGCGAATGGACCGCGCAGCCGCTGTTTTCAATCGCGTCGAGCAGATCGGTGAAGGTTTTGGTGGCTGGGACGAGATCGTCCGGCAGATCGCCGAGGAAGACCGTGCCGACCGGAATCGCGTTGATCACGGTGTCGAGTCCGCCGATATGGTCGCTGTGCGCGTGGGTCCCGATCGCGAGGTCGAGATGGTCAATTCCGGCGCGTTCCAGATAACCGAGCACCACGCCGCCTTTGTCGTTTTCCCCCGCGTCGATCAGAACGGTTTTTTCGGGCGCGTCGATCAGGACCGAAAGGCCCTGTCCAACGTCGATGACATGGACGGCGAGCTGTCCCTCCGGCCGGGCGAGCACCGGGGCGGCGCTTTTTGCGCTCCACTGCTCCCAGAGGAGCGCAGCCGCGGCGACCAGCGCCAGCGCCAGCAGTTCCAGCGGTTTGAGCTTTGTTTTTCGTCTGCGTCTTGCGGTCATCGCGATCCTCCTTTGGCTGTTCCGCGGCGGCCTTTCGCGTTTGGTTTTCTAAAGGGCCTGCCGCTGCGCTTTTTACGGCCTATGGCATTCTTCACGGCTGGTTTCTGTCCGGCGCGGGCTTTTTCCCGCAGATACGCGGCGTCGGGCGGGACGAGGCAGTCCGGCCCGGTCCCGATGAGGTCCTCGCGTTTGATCGAGCGCAGCGCCTCGAGAACCAGCCTGCGGTTTTCGGGCTTAAAGTACTGCAGAAGCGCCCGCTGGACCCGCTTTTCCGCTTCGGTGCGCGGGACATAGACCTCCCGCATGGTGAGCGGGTCGATCCCGGTGTAGAACATGCAGGTCGAAATGGTGCCGGGGGTTGGGTAAAAGTCCTGGACCTGTTCGGGCCGCATATGGTTTTTCCGCAGGAACAAAGCGAGTTCGACCGCGTCGCGTACTGTGCTTCCGGGGTGGGAAGACATCAGATAGGGCACGAGGTACTGTTCCTTCCCGGCGGCGTTTGTGAGATCCCGGAAGCGTTTTGCGAAACGCTCGTAGACCTCGATCCGGGGTTTTCCCATCTTCTCGAGGACGGCGGCGCTGCAGTGCTCGGGCGCGACCTTGAGCTGGCCGCTGATGTGGCGTTCGACCAGTTCCCGCAGGAAGGTTTCGTCTTTGTCGAGCAGGATATAGTCGAACCGCAGGCCGGAGCGGACGAAAACCTTCTTGACCCCTTTGACCGCGCTAAGCCGCCTGAGAAGCTCGAGATACTCCCGGTGGTCGGCCCGGAGCGACGGGCAGGGGTTCTGCCCGAGGCATTTCCGGTCCCGGCAGAGGCCGTTTTTGATCTGCTTGCCGCAGGAAGGGAAGCGGAAATCGGCGGTCGGGCCGCCGACGTCGTGGATGTAGCCCTTAAAGCGGGGGTTTTGGGTGAAGCGCTCGGCCTCCCGCACGACGGAATCAATGCTGCGTGAGACGACGCGCCGGCCCTGGTGGACCGCGATCGAGCAGAAGTTGCAGTGGCCAAAGCACCCGCGGTTGTGCATGAGCGAGAATTCGACCTCTTCAATCGCCTTGACGCCGCCCTCCGCCTCATAGGAGGGGTGATAGGCCCGCTGGTACGGAAGCTCGAACACCGCGTCCAGTTCCTCCCGCGTGAGGACCGGCATCGGCGGGTTCTGGAGGAGGAGCCGGTCCCCATGCTTCTGGACGACCGCCCGGCCGGTGATCTCATCCTGTTCGTCAAGCTGCTGTTTAAACGCGCGGACGTAGGCCGTTTTGTCGGCGGCGACCTTTTCATAGGAGGCGCAGCTCACCGCGCCGGCCGGGATCTGGTCCGGGGTGATCCAGCAGCAGGTCCCGCGGATATCGGTGAGGGCTTCAACGGGTTCCCCCGCCGCGAGGCGGGAGGCGATTTCGCGGGTCTGCTTTTCCCCCATGCCGTAGCTCAGAAGATCCGCGCCCGAATCGAGAAGGATCGACGGGCGGACCCGGTCGTCCCAATAGTCGTAGTGCGCGAACCGCCGAAGCGACGCCTCGATCCCGCCCAGGATGACGGGGCAGCCGGGATAGGCGGCCTTTGCGGCTTTTGAATAGACGATTGCGGCGCGGTCGGGGCGGCGGAGCTTTCCGCCGGGCGAATAGGCGTCGGCCGAGCGCCGCTTTTTGGCGGCGGTGTAGTTCGAGACCATCGAGTCGATGTTTCCCGCCGTGACGAGAAACCCGAGCCGCGGCCGGCCGAAGCGCCGAAAGCTCTCCGGGTCCTTCGGGTCGGGCTGCGCGAGCACCGCCACCCGGAAGCCCATGCTCTCGAGCAGGCGGGAGATAATCGCGATGCCGAAGCTCGGATGATCGACATAGGCGTCGCCTGTTACACAGACGAAGTCCGCCTCCGTCCAGCCGCGCCTGCGCATTTCCTCTGCGGTAATCGGTAGGAAGGAATGATTCAAACGGGTTCACCAGCCTTTTTAGAAAGGCCCGGCGCCACAGGCTGAAAACCCTCGGCGCCGGGCCGGCAGATATGGAAAGTTAAGATTGCGGGGGATCGTCCTTCATGAGCTTCATCTCGATCCAGCGCTCCTTGCTGATCAGCACCTGCCGGGGCTTCGAGCCTTCGAACGGGCCGACGATGCCGCGCGCCTCGAGTTCGTCCACAATCCGCGCGGCCCGGGCGTAGCCGAGCTTCAGGCGGCGCTGGAGGAGCGAAGTGGAGGCGATCCCGGCCTCGACGACGCATTCGATTGCGGCGGGGAGCATCGCGTCCTCGTCCGGATTCCCGCCGTCGGATTCGTCCCCGCCGGCGCCGCCCTTGCCCTTGCCGGTGGGGGTGCAGCGCTCGATTTCCTCGATCACCTGCTGGTCGTACTCCGGGGTTCCGGCGCTCTTGATGAAGGCGACGACCCGCTCGATCTCGTCGTCCGAGACGAAGCACCCCTGGACGCGGACCGGTTTCGGCGCGCCGACCGGGTAGAAGAGCATATCGCCCGCGCCGAGCAGCTTTTCGGCGCCGCCCGCGTCGAGGATGGTGCGCGAATCGATCTGGGAAGAGACGGCGAACGCGATCCGGGAGGGGATGTTCGCCTTGATGACGCCGGTGATCACGTCGACCGACGGGCGCTGGGTCGCGATGACAAGGTGCATGCCTGCGGCGCGGGCCATCTGCGCGAGCCGGCAGATGTTGTCCTCGACCTCGCTCGGCGCAGCCATCATGAGGTCGGCGAGTTCATCGATGACAATGACGATGTGGTGCATCGTCTCGAGTTCGTCCCTTGTCTGGGCGAGGCGGTTGTAGGAGCCGATGTCCCTTGCGCCGTGCTGCGCGAAGGTTTTATACCGCCCGAGCATCTCGGTGACGGCCCAGCCGAGCACGCCCGCGGCTTTCTTCGGGTCGTTGACGACCGGCACCACCAGATGCGGCAGGCCGTTGTAGACCCCGAGTTCGACCACCTTCGGATCGACGAGGAGGAGTTTGACCTCGTCGGGTTTCGCTTTATAGAGAATGCTCATGATGATCGAGTTGATGCAGACCGATTTGCCGGAACCGGTCGCGCCGGCGATCAGCAGGTGCGGCATCTTGGCGATATCGGCGACGGTGATGCTGCCGGAAATGTCCTTTCCGAGGGCGACCGTCACCTTGCTTTTCGCGTCGGCGAAGGGCCTTGAATCGATGACCTCGCGCAGGGTGACGGAGGAAACGGTCCGGTTCGGGACCTCGATGCCGACGGCGGGTTTGTTCGGGATCGGCGCCTCGATCCGCACGCCGGCCGCCGCGAGGTTCAGGGCGATGTCGTCCGCGAGGCTTGTGATCTTGCTGATCTTGACCCCCGCCGAAGGCTGAAGCTCATACCGGGTGACGGCGGGGCCGCGGCTGATGTCGATGATCTTGGTCTGGACGCCGAAGCTCTGGAGGGTGTCCACCAGCCGCTGGGCGTTCTGCCGCAGCTCGTCGTTCGCGTTCGGGTCCGCCGCCGAAACGGCCGGCTCCCGCAGAAGGGTGACCGGCGGCATGACGTATTCGGGCGGGGCGGGCGGCTCCGCGGCCGGGGGGGCTTCCGCGGCCTGGGCGGGGGCGGCTTCTCCTTCGCCGGGCTCGTCCGGCTCGTCCGCAGCAACCTCGGCCGCGGCGGAGAGAAGGGCCGCCGCCGCGCCGCCGTCAGAGGGGGCCGTTTCCGCTTCCGGTTCCGGCGAGGGCTTCGAAGAGAGGCGGCTGATGATGTCGTCGAGGGCGGCCTGCGGTTCCTCCTGCCCATCCGTTTCCGCCGCGGGGGCCTGCGGCAAGGAATCTTCCGGTTCGGGCGCGGGAACGTCGGGCGTTGAGACCTCGTCGAGCGCATTTAAAAGCTTCTGGCGGCTTTGGGACGTTTTTCCGCCGCGCGCTTTGGAAGAGTGGGCGGGCGGCTCGTCGTCGAGCGGTATGTCGATGGAGGAGGTTTTCGCTTCCCTGGCCGGGAGCGAGGCGATGATCTCCTGATAGCCCTCCGAGAGCTTTTTCACCGGCTTCTGCGCGGTGCGCAGAAGATCCGCGAGGGTGGAGCCGGTGATCAGCATGACCAGCGCGAAGACGAGAAGCGAGACCACAATTTTATCGCCGGGCGACCCGAGCAGCATCAGCGGCAAGCCGAACAGAATCGAGATCACGCCGCCGCCGTGCAGGGACTGCCCCTGGGAATAGAGCTGGGCGACGTCCCGGAAAAGGCTCCCCGTTTCCGGCGCGCCGCCGAGAAAGATCTGGCAGGCCGCGGAGATGAGGCATAAAAGCGCCGTGGTCAGGACGGCTTTGAACGAGAGGTCGTTCGAGAGCTTGTCGAGCGAGGCGACGACCGCTATGTAGACAAAGATCGGCCCGATGAAATAGGCGGACCAGCCGAACAGGCCGAGAAGGACGCTGTGCGCCGCAAGCCAGCCCTCGCTTCCCCTGACAAAGGCGAGAAACACGAACAGGAGGCCGATTGTGAAGAGCAGGACGGCGAGCATCTGGTTGATGACGCGCTGTTCCGCTTTGGTCCTGCGTTTGGTTTTTCGTTTGGTGGATTTCGATTTCCTTGCCGGCATGATACTCTCCTTTTTATAAAAGGTTAATGGAACAGGGCGGAAACGACAGCCTGGAGATGATGGTTGGAGACCACCTCGTAGATTCCGGCCACCGTGACGGCAGAGCCGAGGATGAGCGTATAGTAGGAGAAATAGCGGAGCTTTTCACCCATTACCAGCCAGCGGACCATGCCGATGGCGATGATCCCAAATACCGCGGAGGTGATGAGCCCGGCGATCAGCGCCGGGAGCGGGATCTGGAGCCCGCCGCCGACGAGTTCTTTTGCGTCCAGAAGGATTGCGCCCGCGACGGCGGGAATCCCCATGATGAATGAGAACGAAACGGCGAATTTCTGATCGAGGCCCAGCAGCAGCCCCATCGAAAGGGTCGAGCCGGAACGCGAGATCCCGGGCAGCGGGGCGACGGCCTGAGCCGCGCCGATCACAAGGGCGCCGCGATAGGACATATCCCGCGCGTTATGCCGCCCCTTGACACAGCGGTCTGCGAACATCAGGAGGACGCCGGTGACAATGAAGCAGATCCCCTCGACGATGATGTCGTTGTCCGCGGCGACTGCCCGAACCGGGTCCTTTACCAGAAAGGTGACGCCGAGCGGCAGAAGCGAGACGATCAGAAGAAAGATCATCCTGCGCTTTGCGTTCGGGCGCTTCCAGTCGATGCGGCCGGTGAACAGGTCGCGGAGCATCGCGAAAAACTCAACAATCAGCGGCCGGATGGTCCCCCAGAAGGCAATGAAGACGGCGATCAGGGTGCCGAGATGCAGAACCAGCGAAAACAGCGCGCCGGTTTCGCCGCCCTGGCCGGTGAAATACTGATAGAGCGCGAGATGGCCCGAACTGGAAATCGGGAGAAACTCCGTGAGCCCCTGGATGATCCCCTGAATGATGGCTTCAATGATGGTCATGCGTACCCTCCATATGTATCCTCCCCGAAAGCGGGGAGTCCGGCGTCCGGCCGGCATGTTCTCACTTTTTCTGCTTTTTTGCCTTTCCGCCCGCGGCGCTGCGCGCCGGTTTCGCCGGCGTTTTTTCCTGCGGTCCTTCCTCTTTGCTTTCGGCCTCCTTGCGTTCCTCGATGAGGCTGTAGAGGCATTCGATCGCGTCTGAAAGGCCGCCGAGGTGGTCGATCAGCCCTTCCTCCACCGCCGCGTCTCCTTCGAGCACCGTCCCGACGTCGGTGATCAGCTCGTTGGTGTTCATCAAATACTCGCGGAACCGCTCTTCCGGCATATGCGAATTCTTGGTGATAAAGGCGATGATCCGGTCCTGCATCTTCTCAAAGTAGGAGAGGGTCTGCGGGACCCCGATGACCATCCCGTTGGTCCGGACCGGATGGATGGTCATGGTCGCGCTCGGGACGATGAAGGACTGTTTCGCGCTGCATGCGAGCGGGACGCCGATCGAGTGCCCGCCGCCGAGCACCATCGAGACGGTGGGCTTCTTCATCCCGGCGATCAGCTCCGACAGCGCGAGGCCCGCCTCAACGTCGCCGCCGACGGTGTTGAGGATGATCAGAAGGCCCTCGATCCGCGGGTCCTGTTCCACGGCGACAAGCTGTGGAATCACATGTTCATATTTGGTCGTTTTGTTCTGAGGCGGGAGAATATAATGCCCTTCGATCTGGCCGATGATGGTCAGGCAGTGGATGGGATATTTCCCCTCCATTGGGGTTACGGCGCCGTAGGACTGGATCTGATCGTCCTGCTTTTTCTGTTCCTCGTCCATTTGTTCCTGCTCGCCGGGTGCGCCGCTGTTCTGGTTTCGGACATTCATCGTCTAAAATCCCCCTTGTTGGTTTCATTCAGATCAATGTTGTCCTGAAAGCCCGCCTAATATGCGCCCGGCGTCAAACCGATTCCATTTACAATGCAGCCGGATACTGCTATTTTATTGCGCCGCCGTGGAAAATATGGTCAGATGCTGAAACAAAGCGGCCCCGAAAAACAGTGGGAAGGGCGTATCAACCGCAAGCTGCGGCCGCCGTTCGGCGGCCGCAGGCAAAAAACCTGACGCTTAGAGAAACGATCAGTAGCCGGATTTGACTGTAAGGGAATCGTCGCCGAGCACCCATTGTTCATATACTTCGATAATGCGGAAATGCATTTCGTCGTCGCGGATGATCACCGTTTCGATTCCGGCGTTGATGATCATACGCTTGCACATAGCGCAGGCGTTCGCGTCTTTCACATATTCGCCGGTTGAAACCTCGCGCCCGACGAGATAGAGCGTTGCGCCGAGCATGTCGGCGCGGGCCGCGTGAATGATGGCGTTCATTTCGGCGTGGACCGAACGGCAGAGCTCATACCGCTCGCCGCGCGGGACGTTGTGTTTTTCCCGGGTGCAGACGCCGAGGTCGGAGCAGTTTTGCCGTCCGCGCGGCGCGCCGACATACCCGGTGGAGATGATCTGATCGTTTTTGACGATAATCGCCCCGAAGTTTCGGCGCAGGCAGGTTCCGCGCTTTGCAACCGTTTCGGCGATATCCAGATAATAGTTTATTTTATCGCGTCGTTCCATAGAAATCCTCCAGGACAGATGTAGTTTGCACTTTACGCAACAGCTACCATAACTATAAAATAAATCGGCGGCCGTTGCAAGCAGAAATGAAACCCGGGCGGCGCTCAAACGGAAAAGATCTCAGAAAAAATCCATCGGCTCCACCTCAAATGAAAGGCATTTATGGTACAATATGAATGAAGAACGACGTTAAAAAGATGGGAGTAATTTCATGGTTCTGACCGATATTTCCGTGATCAAAAGCCTTCTGGCGCGGCACGGCTTTACGTTTTCAAAGGCGATGGGGCAGAATTTTCTGATCAATCCTTCGGTGTGCCCGCGGATGGCGGAGGAGGGCGGGGCGGAGAAGGGAACCGGCGTCCTCGAAATCGGGCCGGGCATCGGGGTTTTAACCGCCCAGCTCGCGCGGAGGGCGGAAAAGGTCGCTGCGGTCGAACTCGACGGACGGCTGCTTCCGATTCTCGCAGAGACGCTGTCGGAATTCCAGAACGTCGAGATCATCCACGGCGACGTTTTAAAGCTCGACCTCGCCGGATTGATCGAAAGCCGCTTTTCCGGCCTTCGCTGCGTGGTCTGCGCGAACCTGCCGTACTACATCACGACTCCGATCCTCATGGCGCTTCTTGAGAGGCGCCTGCCGATTGAATCGATCACCGTCATGGTCCAGCGCGAGGCGGCCGGCCGGCTCTGCGCCCGTCCGGGGGAGCGGGAATGCGGCGCGGTTTCAGCCGCTGTGTGGTATTATTCTGTGCCCCAAAAGCTTTTTCCGGTGTCGCGGGGATCGTTCCTCCCTGCGCCGGAGGTCGATTCCTCAGTGATCCGCTTGGATGTGAGAAAGGAGCCGCCGGTGCGCCCGGCGGACGAAGCGAGGATGTTTCAGGTTGTCAAAGCCGCCTTTTCCCAGAGGCGCAAAACGGCGGCGAACGCGCTTTCCGCCGGCCTTGGCCTCCCAAAAGCGGAGATCCTCTCCCTATTTTCAGCGATGGGCATTGCGCAGGATGTCCGTGCGGAGCGGATGACTCTCCAGAATTTTTCCGATCTGTCCGACCTTCTCGGCTAAGGGGAAAATAAAATAGACCGGCGTTTGGCGCCGGCCCGATGTCAGGATGCGGTTACGATTTTTGTTTTTCCTTCTGGTCGTTGATCTGGTAACAGAGCGCCATCAGTCCGTCGACCAGCTGGGTGTTCTCGACGATTACCTCCGGATGGTCGAGCGAGAAATCGTAGTGGGAAAAGTTCCAGAACGCGCCGACGCCGCAGGCGATCAGCTGGTCCACAATGGATTTGACGTCATCTTTCGGGATGCAGAGGATTGCGACGTTCGGAAGGCATACGCTGCAATAATCCGCGATGGTGGCGATATCCCGTACCATAAGGCCCGAGATGCTGCTTCCGATCACCTGCGGGTTTTTATCAAAGATGGCGGTCAGATGGAAGCCGCCCATTTCAAAATCGATGTGGTTTGCAAACGCACGGCCGAGGTTGCCCGCGCCGATCAGAATTGCGCGAAAGTTCTGGTCAAGGCCCAGGATTTTATGGATCTCCGCATGCAGGACGGCGACGTTATAGCCGTATCCCTGCTGACCAAATCCGCCGAAGCAGTTGAGATCCTGGCGGATCTGCGACGCGGTGAGCCCCATCATCTGCGCAAGGTCTTTGGAGGAGGTCCGGTTCACCCCTTTCTCCAGAAGTTCGCCAAGAAAGCGGTAGTAACGGGGCAGCCTGCGGATAACGGCAAACGATACATACTGGTGGTTTTTAGCCATTCCCATTTCCTCCATGCGGACGCGCTCCCGCGTCCATGAAAGCCCAAGTGAAACAGAGCGTTCCCAAACCGTTGGAAACGCTTCCCGCCGCAAATTGGACGGCGGAAAATCAGAGCGGTGTTTGCTGCGGTTCTGCGCCATATCCGAAAAGCGCAAAAGCAGTCTCCCTGCCGCGCCAGCGGGGGAACCCGGCGGCAGCCGGGTGGATCTGGCAGCCTCAGCGCAGCGCACGGGAAAGCCCGCGCCTGTCCTGCCGATGTCGGAAGAATTGTCCCTTGAGGCCAATTCACTGCGTTTATGATGCCGTTATCGTCAGGCCCGTTTTGGCCCGCGCTGCAAAAACGGCGTACGAACCGGCACTGCCGGTTCGGGACCGGCCCGCATCGCAAGATGCCGCGGTGCGGCATTGAACCGCCAAAGGCAGAGAAACAGCGGCGCTGTTTTCCTTGCGGATATTATACCATATCCATATAAAGTGTCAATCTTAACCGATTTTTTATCAGACGCAGAAAAACCGCCCATTATTGGAACCTTTATTTTAGAAACATGAATTGTTCACAGAAAACCGGTATGATAAAAAAAGGAGGTGGAGCCATGACCAGTTTTCCGGTCGAGGCGATTGATAAAACGGCTGCTCCAGCCCGTTCGTTGACCGTGGTCTGCGTCACCGATCAGATGAGGTGCGACCGCATCATCAAAGCGGGGAAACTCTTGTGCGAGCTGACGGGATCGGAGCTTTCGGTGATCAATGTCTCGAGGACCGGCCAGATGCAGGACCCGGAGTCTATTGAGTATTTGTATAAGGTCTCGAGCCAGAACGGCGCTGTGATGACCGTGATCTATGCTGACGACGTCGCGAAAGCGATTATCAAATATATTAAAGAAAACAAGGTTTCCTATGTTCTCACCGGTATTCCCGGCGACGATGACTCGGTTATCAACAGGATCTGGAGCCGGTTTACGCACATCACATTCTTTATGGTGGAACAAAATGGAGAACTGCACGAGGTGCTACACCCGGCGAGGGCCGCTATGGCGCTGCGCCAGGGTTGATCCGCACTGCTGGCGATATCCTCACTGCCGCCCACATCGGCAGTTTTAATCCCCCAACAGAAAACCGCCGTCCCGATAGGGCGGCGGTTTTCTGTGCTTTTATCGCTTACTTATTTTGCAAACTCAATTGCCCTGGTCTCGCGGACCACATGAACTTTGATCTGTCCGGGGTAATCGAGCTCGTTTTCAATTTTTTTGACAATCTCTCTCGCAACAATTACCATCTGGTCGTCGCTGACCAGTTCGGGCCTCAGGATGACGCGGACTTCCCGTCCGGCCTGAATAGCGAAGCATTTTTCTACGCCCTCAAACGAATTGGCGATTTCCTCGAGTTTTTCGAGGCGCTTGATATAATTCTCAAGGTTTTCGCGCCGTGCGCCCGGCCTGGCGGCCGAGATCGCGTCGGCGGCCTGGATGATGCAGGCGACGATGGTTCTCGCTTCGACGTCGTTGTGGTGCGCTTCGATCGCGTGGATGACGTCGGGGGATTCCTTGTATTTCTTTGCGATGTCCACGCCGATGGCCACATGGGAACCTTCCACCTCGTGGGTCATGGACTTGCCGATGTCATGCAGCAGACCGGCGCGTTTTGCCAGCGTCACGTCCGCTCCGATTTCGGCGGCGATTATGCCGGCGATGTACGAAACTTCGACTGAATGCTGAAGCACGTTCTGTCCGTAGCTGGACCGGTATCTCATACGGCCCAACAGGCGGATGAGGTCGGGGTGCATGTTGCCGACGCCGGTTTCGAGCACGGCGCGTTCGCCATCCTGCTTGATTTTGGCCTCGACCTCGCGGCGGGCCTTTTCGACCATCTCCTCAATACGGGCGGGGTGAATCCGGCCGTCCTGGATCAGGCGTTCGAGCGCGATTCTCGCGATTTCACGCTTGACCGCGTCATGGGAGGAGAGGGTGATCGCCTCCGGCGTGTCGTCGATGATCAGGTCGACTCCGGTCAGGGTCTCGAGCGCCCGGATGTTCCGGCCCTCGCGGCCGATGATCCGGCCCTTCATCTCGTCGTTCGGCAGCGGAACGACCGAAACGGTCGCCTCCACCACATGTTCGGCGGCGCAGCGCTGGATGGCCAGCGAGATGATTTGGCGCGCCTTCTGATCGGATTCTTCCTTCAGGCGGGCCTCCATCTGGGTGATGCGCAGGGCCTTTTCGTGGGTGAGTTCGTTTTCAAGGTTTGCAAGGAGATACTCTTTGGCCTGTTCGGTGGTATAGCCGGAGATTTTCTCAAGCATTTCGAACTGATGCTTTTTGATCTGTTCCGCTTCGCTGAGTTTGTCGTCCGCGTCCTGAAGTTTTTGCTGAAGGGCTTCTTCCTTCTTTTCGAGGTTGTCGATCTTTTTGTCGATCGTCTCCTCCTTATGCTGAACCCTGCGTTCGAGGCGGCTGACTTCGGTCCGGCGTTCTTTGATTTCGCGTTCTGCTTCGGTTTTGAGTTTGAACGCTTCGTCCTTTGCTTCTACAAGCGCTTCCTTTTTCTTGCCCTCAGCGGTTTTTACCGCTTCGCTGACAATCC
This sequence comes from Candidatus Fimivivens faecavium, assembly GCA_018716105.1. Lineage (GTDB taxonomy): Bacteria > Bacillota > Clostridia > Oscillospirales > Ruminococcaceae > Fimivivens > Fimivivens faecavium. The sequence goes on from DVKH01000025.1 coordinate 24,504, forward strand.
GGGTTGCTTCCGCTTCCGCGTTGCCAAGTTGCTGTTCGGCAGATTTTTTTCTATAATGAATGCCCAATGGAAAGGCGATTACAGCACCAACAGCAAGTCCGATCATACCATAAATAAAATCCATATGAGAATTGCTCACTCCTTTCTTCTGATTCCACGATTGGCATCGTGTGTTGATAAATATTTTACATTTAACGGAACACGATGTCAAGGAAAGAAATCAAAGTTTGACAAGATCGGACCGGTATGTTGGTTTACTTTTTATTCAATAAGTCAAATAACGGATGGAAAAGTTCCAAAATTGAAACGGAAAGAGAGAGGCCGGCGAGGCTGGAACCGGCCTGGGGGCCGTCCCCGGGATCGCCGCCTGGTAGAGCGGGAACCGCTTGGCCCAATAGGGACGGCAAAAGGCCGCCGCTTGGGCTGCGCCGCGGGTCCGATGATGGCGCCGGGCGGAACCGTATCGAGAGTAAGCCTCACCCCAGGAGCTTAGGGGCGGGGCTTTTTGCGTCTCAATTATAATTGCAGATATTGCCGTCGGGGTGAAAAGCCGCTTAAAATTACGACCAGGCGGGTTTGAGCCAGCGGCAGCCGAAATCTGAAGAGCTTCGGGATGGCCCCTGTTTGATGCGTCATGAGAGGGTGACAGGGGCCTTATGTGCAATCGAAGACGCAGACGGCTTCGGTATCAAAGTTTAATGAGCCTGTGCGTAAAAATATCGGCGACAAGGCGAATGAAAGCGAAAACCGCGGAATTATGGGATCAGGGCGCGGATCAAGCTTCGAACATCCCGCGCCAGACCGGCGTGTGGTTTAGCCCCGATCGAATTTCGTCAATTTGCGCGGTTGACAAACTGGTTACCGATTGTGTACAATACCACTGGCAACCGGATGAAAACAGACTAAAAAAACGCTGGTTTGCGAACCGGGAAATTCCAGAGTGAAGGAATCTGTAACCATTTGTAATGATTTGAGGACAGACACCCTTGCCAAAAATGGCGCCGGTTTTGTGCTGTTTTTGGCAATAATGCCTTCAAAATGTGTGAAAATAAGAAAAGTTTATGAATTCTTGTCTATAATACGCTCCAAATGGTTGTGATTGGACAAAAAGGTGATATAATATTGGTTAACAGCAAAGGGTTGCATGGCGCCCGCTGAAATCAATTTGTCATTTTTGATTGTTTCTCGATATTTTGATCTAATCCACCTGCGGGACATATTGTTTCGCTTTGGGAAAGGGGATGATGCCGTTGGGCCGTCAATCGGTTGAAAGCCCGGAGATGGAGGGCTTGCCTGGAGACGGGATCCAAAGTTCCGGTGAAAACGGTGCGGGAATGGGTTCTGACCCGAAGAGGGGCAGGGACCGTAAAACTGATATTCTCTATCGTCTGTGCTACTATACCGGCGCACAGGTCATTCGCAGAACCAAATGGGCCAGACGGCGCCTGGATCGGGCCGCCGCTGCGGTTTCAAACCTGGCGTATGAATCCTGGAAGGGCGTCGCGAAGAACTTTAAAATCTTCGCCGTCAAGAACAACATCCCGCTTGACGGGTTGTTGGATGTCTATGAGAGTGTCCGGGCCGGAAGCCGGCGCGCAAGAGAAGGCGGGGTCTTTTCCCTTCTTCTCTATTGGATCGCGATTGCGGCGGCGACGGTTGTCGGCGGCGTCAAGAAATTGTTCAGTTCCGCGAGCTATGCGGGGCCTCTTGCCGCAGGTTGCGTATTTGTCTTTGTGGTGAGCTACACCATGAATCTGACCTTCGCGCTGAAGGTAGAGTACAACGGCGAGTTTGTGGGCTACATCACCGACGAATCGGTTTTCGACGAGGCCGAGGCGCAGATGAGGGGCCGTATCGTTTTCGAGGAATATATCCGTCCGGACGACACAATCCCGCGCTTTACTATGGCGGTCGTCGACGATCGCGAGCTGCTTGACTCCAACGGGCTGACAAACGAGCTGATTCAGGCGTCGGGCAATGAACTCTCGGAGGCTTACGGCCTTTATGTGGCGGATAAGTTCCTGGGAGCGGTCGCCGACAGACAGCTTTTGGTAGATCTGCTGGAGTCGGTCAAGGATCAATACCGCACCGGCGATCCCGACGAATCGGTCGAGTTTGTCAAGGAGGTTGAGATTCGGGACGGACTTTATCCGGTCACTTCGGTCGCCGATATTTCGCTGATCGAAGAGCAGGTCATGAGCGAGGAGATTGAGGAGCAGGTTTACACCGCCCAGAGCGGGGACGCTCCGCTTTCCATCGCAAAGAAGAACAATATTTCTTATGCAACCCTCAAGAGCCTGAATCCGGATATCGAGAACCGGCTGATGGTCGGGCAGGAGGTGCTGGTCCAGAAAGCGGTGCCGATGCTCGAGGTCAAGGTTGAAAAAACAATCTCATATGAAAATGAGATCCCGTTCAAGATTGAGCAGATTCAGGATTCTTCCCAGTACCAGGGCTATGTCAAGGTTCAGCAGGTTGGCCAGAAGGGGACCGAGCGCGTTACGGCGAAGGTGACCTATATCGACGGCGTTGAAGTTGCCCGCACGGTGCTTGACACCAGGACGATCAGCGAGCCGATCACTGAAAAGGTTGTGGTGGGCGGCAAACGTCCGCTCTCCCAGATCCCGGTTGGCGCGCAGACCACCAGTTCCACCTTCCGGTGGCCGGTGGACGGCGGCAAGGTCAGTTGCGGAATCAACGGCTATTGGGGCCACACTGGTATGGATATTGCTGCCCAAGCGGGCACAGCGGTTCGCGCCGCAGCGTCCGGGACTGTTACACTTGTGAAGTACAGCAGCGTTGGCTACGGCCGGCATGTGATGATCGACCACGGCGGCGGGGTCCAGACCCTTTACGGTCACAACAGCGAAATTTATGTGCAGGTTGGCGACTGGGTTGAACAGGGCCAGTTGATTGCGGCGGTCGGCAGAACCGGGCGTGCCACAGGAAATCATTGTCATTTCGAAATACGGATCAACGGCAAATATATGGATCCCTCCAAGTATATCGGGACCGTTTATCCCTATTAAGCGCATCAAACAGAACCCGCGCAATGCGGGTTCTGTTTTTTTGCCGAGTGTCAGCAGTGCGATTGAAGCAAGTGGAAAAAATTTACAAAATTATGGCTTGCTTGAGACTGGCGGTACATTGACTTTTTGGAAGAAAAACGGTACAATAAACTTCAGCAAATTTTAAGCGGAGAAGATGAAATAAACTTCGGTTTCGAGGTACAATAGATGCAGAAATCAAATGAAGAAAGGGAGTAACGCCTTGGAAAAATATCTCATCAGAGGCGGCGCGCCTCTGAGCGGAGAGATCACAATCAGCGGCGCAAAGAACGCTGCTGTCGCGATACTTCCCGCAACGGTTCTCGCAAGAGGATGCTGCGTGATAGAAAATGTTCCCTGCATCAGCGACGTCACAGTGCTTCTTGGGATCCTTCGAAATCTCGGAGCCAAGACCAGGTATCTTTCGGCCAATACCGTCGAGATCGACACCGCCGAGCTTGACTCCACTGTTGTCCCATACGAAATGGCGCGCGCCATGCGCGCTTCCTATTATTTCCTCGGCTCGCTCCTCGGGCGCTGTTCCGAAGCGAGCGTTTCCATGCCGGGCGGGTGTGATTTCGGCGTCCGGCCGATCGATCAGCATATCAAGGGCTTCAAGGCGCTTGGGGCGGAGGTTTCCATCGACGGCGGCATGATCAACGCCAGCGTCGAGCGGATGGTCGGCTGCCACATCCATTTCGATGTGGTTTCGGTTGGCGCAACGGTCAATGTGATGATGGCGGCGGTCCGTGCAAAGGGGATCACGATCCTCGAGAACGCGGCGAAGGAACCGCATATCGTCGACCTCGCAAACTTTCTCAACTCGATGGGTGCGGACATCCGGGGCGCGGGCACCGACGTGATCAAAATTCACGGGGTCGACGTCCTGCATCCGAGCACCTATTCCATCATCCCCGACCAGATCGAGGCCGGTACCTATATGGTGCTCGCCGCCGCGACCAGAAGCGATCTTCTAATTAAAAACGTGATTCCAAAACATCTGGAGTCGATTGCGGACAAGCTTCTCGCCGCGGGGGCCCAACTCGAGGAATTCGACGATTCGATCCGGGTGGTCGGAAAAGAAAAGATAGAGCGCGTGAATGTCAAAACCCTTCCGCATCCCGGCTTCCCGACCGATATGCAGTCGCAGATCAGCGCGATGCTGACTATGGCGGAGGGGACGAGCATCGTCACCGAGAGCGTTTGGGACGGCCGCTTTAAATATGTCGACGAGCTAAAGCGCATGGGTGCGAACATCCAGGTCGACGGAAAGATGGCGGTCATCGAAGGGGTGCCCTCTCTCAAGGGCGCGCCGGTCAAAGCGACCGATCTACGCGCGGGCGCCGCGCTGGTAATCGCGGGCCTGATGGCGGAGGGCGTGACTGAAATCGAGGGCATCGAATATATTGAGCGCGGCTATGAGAGGATCGTCGAAAAGCTGCTTGGAATCGGCGCGGATATCCAGCGGATCACGATTCCGGAGCCGGCTGTGCCGAAAGCGCTTTAAAAATCAACGCGGTAATTGGGGCGGGCGCGGCCGTTTGTGCCGCAGCCGGCCTTTTTGTTTGGCGTCAGATCGGAGTGGTTTCATGGCTAAGTTTTCTTCGCTGTTCAGTTCCAGTTCGGGGAACAGTACATATCTCTCCTGTTCGTCGGGTTCGCTCCTGGTGGACGCGGGGGTCAGTTTCCGGAAGATTTCGGCGGCCCTGCGAGGGCTCGGGACCGAGCCGGATGAAATCGAGGCGGTTCTTCTGACACATGAACACATCGACCACATCCGCGGGCTGAGGGCTTTCGTGAAGAACACGGGCGCGGCGGTCTACGCGACGGCAAGCGTCCTCGAATATTTAACCGCACACGACCATGTGCCGCCGCAGGCGAGGCTGTTCCCGGTGGACGGCCGTCCGTTTGCCGTGGCGGGGATGGAGGTACGGGCGTTTCGCACGCCGCACGACAGCGTGGGAAGCGTCGGTTACCGGTTCCACACGCCGGACGACCACCAAATCGCGGTGGCGACCGACATCGGGCGGGTGACGGAAGAGGTCCGCCGCGGGATCGAGGGGTGCGAGCTGGTGATGATTGAATCGAACTACGACGAGGCGATGCTCCGGAACGGCCCCTATCCCTATTATCTCAAGGCGCGGATCCGCTCTGGCGACGGGCATCTGTCCAATCCGGACTGCGCTGAGGAAGTTGCGAGGCTTGCGCAGTGCGGCAGCGCGCGCTTTGTGCTCGCGCATCTGAGCCGGGAGAACAACCGGCCCGAGATCGCGGGGGGACAGATTGAACAGCGGCTCACATCACTCGGCCTTCGGCCGGGGATCGACTATGAGCTGACCGTCTCCGGGCCCGAGGGGATCGGGCGGTTGATCCGCATCTGAAGGGGGCGCGAGGGGATGCTGAACGTCAGATTGATCGCGGTGGGGAAGCTGAGGGAACGCTATCTTGCCGAGGGGTGCGCCGAATATCAAAAGCGGCTGGGCGCTTTCTGCCGGTTGGAGCTGGTGGAACTGCCGGAGGCGCGTCTCGCAGAAAAGCCCTCCGAGGCCCAGATCGAGGCCGCGCTTTCAAAGGAAGCCGAACAGGTTTTGGAGCGGGCGAAAGGGAGTTATCTGATCGCGCTCTGCGTCGAGGGGAGGGCGATGCCGTCAAAGGCCCTGTCCGAGCGGCTTTCAAAGCTTGCGGTGGACGGGATCAGCGCGGTGAGCTTTGTGATTGGAAGCTCCTTCGGGCTTTCGCCCAGGGTGAAGGCGGCGGCCGACCTGTGTCTTTCGATGTCAGAGATGACCTTCCCGCACCAGTTAATGCGGCTGATGCTGCTTGAACAGCTCTACCGGGCTTTTTCAATTACCGCGGGCGGAAAGTATCATAAATAAAACCGTCCGGGCCGTCAAAGGCCCCGGACGGTTTTTAGAAAAAGGATTCATGCTTCGATTGGAAGGACGGGAGCTTGGATCGGGGGTTCCTCCGGCGTATCCAGCGCGGCGAGAACGTCGTCCATGCCTTTCTTCATCTGGATGCTGCCGTTGAGTACGCAGCCGTCCTGAGTCCGCAGCACCTGGGTCACGACGTCTCCGCATATTTCGCCGCGATCGCCTACAAACAGCTCGTGAACCGAGAGGTTGCCGGCAATCGAAGCGTTTGCTTCAATCCGGACCTGGCGCGCCGTAACATCGCCTTCGATCACGCCGCCATCGGACAGGACGACGCCGAGGCCGGTCTTTACCGGGCCGGAAACCCTTCCGCCCCGGATGGTGAGGCTTTCACATTCGACGCTGCCGGTGACGCAGCCGTTGTTGATGAGGACCGTGGATTTTGAGGCTACATTTCCGTTGACGCTTCCATAGATCTCAAGCGGCTCGTCCAGAGAGACGTCCCCGCTGACGGCCATGCTCGCGGAAATCAGCGCCGCGCGCTCGGCGGCAGCCGGAATTTGCCTGGGTTCCTCTGCTCTGAGGGGTTCCGGTTCAAAATTTCGTTTGTTTCCCGATAATAATCCCATGAATGCAGCTTCCTTTCTGCGCCTTTAGGAGAATTTTATCCCGAATCGGGCCGGGGGCGGCGCGTTCCAAATAAATGTAAATAGAGTATAACATAAAACTGGATTTGCTTGCAAAGTGCCTATTTTACTTCGCTGCAAATTCCGTAAGGAAAGGCGGATGATCCCTGTGGACTTGATGAAACAGCTTTCGGCGGAGCTTGGGCTGCGGCTCTCACAGGTTGAGAGCGCGGTTGGGCTGATCGACGAGGGGAACACCATCCCGTTTATCGCACGCTATCGAAAGGAAGCGACCGGCTCTCTCAACGACACCCAGCTCCGGGACCTCTCAGAGCGGCTTGAGTACCTGCGGTCGCTGGAAAAGCGGAAGGCCGAGGTCATCGAGGCGGTCCGCGGCCTCGAAAAGCTGACGCCGGAACTTGAGGCCGGCATTCTGGCGGCGGAGACCCTTGCGCGGGTGGAGGACCTCTACCGGCCTTATAAGCAGAAGCGCCGCACAAGGGCTTCCGCCGCGCGGGAGAAGGGCCTTGAACCGCTCGCCCTGCGTTTTTTGGAGCAGGCCGGCGCGGCGCTTCCGGAAGCGCTTGCCGCTCCGTTCGTCAATGCGGAACACGGCGTCGATACAGCCGAAGACGCAGTTGCGGGCGCGAGAGATATCATCGCCGAGATGATTTCCGACGACGCCGAAATCCGGGGAGAGCTACGGGAGCGAATGCTTCGGACCGCGGTCCTCAAAACCTCTTCCGAAGAAACCGAAGGGGTTTACGCAATGTACTGCGACTACGCCGAGGCAGTGGCGAAGATCCCGGGGCACCGGATCCTCGCCGTCGACCGGGGGGAGCGGGAAGGCGTCCTGAAGGCGAGTTTAGAAACCGAACGGGAAGCGGAAATCTCGGTCCTGCGCCGGAGGGTGCTGAAAAAGGGGTTTTCGCCGTCGATCGACGTGGTTCGGGCGGCGGCCGAGGACGCGCTTGACCGCCTGATCCGGCCGAGCCTTGAACGGGAGGTGCGGGCCTGCCTCACCGAGCGGGCGCAGGAACAGGCGATCAAGGTGTTCGCCCTCAACCTCCGGCCGCTGCTGATGCAGCCGCCGGTCCGGGGAAAGGTTGCGCTCGGGCTCGATCCGGCCTATCGGACCGGCTGTAAGATCGCGGTGGTGGATGCGACCGGGCGCGTGCTCGACACCGCTGTCGTCTATCCGACCCCGCCGCAGAACAAAACCGAAGAGGCGAAGGCGAAACTCAAAGCGCTGATTGAGATGCACGATGTTTCGGTGATCGCGATTGGAAACGGCACCGCCTCGAAGGAATCGGAGATCTTTGTCGCGGGTCTCATCCGGGAGCTGGACAGGCCCGTCTCGTATATGATGGTGAGCGAGGCGGGGGCTTCGGTCTACTCGGCCTCAAAGCTCGCGGCGGAGGAGTTCCCACAATACGACGTTTCGCTCCGAAGCGCGGTATCGATCGCGCGAAGGCTTCAGGATCCGCTCGCCGAGCTGGTCAAGATCGATCCGAAATCGATCGGCGTGGGGCAGTATCAGCACGATATGCCGCAGAACAAGCTTGGCTCCGCGCTCGGCGGCGTGGTTGAGGACTGTGTGAACACTGTTGGCGTGGATCTCAACACCGCTTCGTTTTCTTTGCTGGCCTATGTTGCCGGGATTGGAAACGCGCTGGCGAAGAACATCGTAGCATATCGCGAGGAGAACGGCGCCTTTCCGACGAGAAAAGCGCTGATGGAGGTTCCAAAGCTCGGGAAAAAGGCGTTCCAGCAGGCGGCGGGCTTTCTGCGCATCCCGGAGGGCGAAAACCCGCTCGACAACACCGCCGTCCATCCGGAGAGCTATGCCGCGGCGAAAAAGCTGCTGAAACTGTTTGGGCTTACCGAGGACGACGTGAAGCATGGAGCGCTTGGGGACCTTCGGGGCCGCCTGGCTGAATACGGTTTGCAGCGCGCCGCGGATGAGATTGGGATCGGCGTGCCAACGCTGGAGGATATGGTTGAGGAGCTTCTTAAGCCCGGCCGCGACCCGCGCGACAGCCTGCCGCCGCCGATGCTCCGAACCGACGTGATGGGGATGGAGGATCTGAAGCCCGGGATGATCTTTGAGGGGACGGTCCGGAACGTGGTCGATTTTGGCGCGTTTGTGGACATCGGCGTCCATCAGGACGGCCTGGTGCACATCTCCCGCATCTGCAATCGCTTCATCCGCCATCCGTCCGAGGCGGTCCGAGTCGGGGATATCGTGACTGTGCAGGTTCTGGAGGTCGACCGGAAGCGAAAGCGAATTTCGCTGACCATGCGCGGCCTTTCGAACGAGAGATAAGGGGAACCGCCCGGTTGAAACCGGGCGGTTCCCCTTATTTTGAGGTTGTGCCTGTGCCGGCCGCGCCAATGTGCGGGTTGATCTTGCCGCCGCAGGTCCGGCACATAATCTTTCCGAACAGAACGCCCACAGCCGCGCCAGCCGAGAAGGCGGCCAGGCCCAGGTGCAGTTGGACCCTTTAAATTACGCGGATTCAAAGCGGCAAGCGGTCAGAAACCAAAGGAACAGCGGTGCGGCGGGTTGTTACACCGCGCCGACCTCCTTAAGATGGGCAATTTCCTCAGGGGTTTTTCCGAGAAATCCGGAGAGGATTTCATCGGTGTGCTGGCCGAGCGTCGGCGCGGGCAGCTCGATTTCCCCGGGCGTCCCACTCATCTTGATCGCGACGCCGGGGATTTTGGTTGCCCCGGCGACCGGGTGTTCCACTTCGGCGATCATATCGCGCGCGAGGACCTGCGGGTTTTTCAATACCATTTCAATGTTGTTGATTGGGGATTCAGGCACGCCGCACTTGTCAAGCGCATCCTGCCATTCGGCCGTAGTCTTCTTCAGCATAGCCTCGGCGATGAACGGGCGCAACTCGTCGTAGTTATCAATTCTCTTCGGGTTTGTGTTGAACCGCTCGTCCTCTATAAGCTCCGGAAGGCCGATTTCGTTGCAGAACTTGGCCCAGAGGCTGTCGTTGCCGACGGCGACCATGATGATGCCGTCCGCGGTGTCAAAGGTTTCGAACGGGACGATCGAGGGGTGCCGGTTGCCCTGCGGCTTTGGGGAAACGCCGGTCACGAAATAACGCGAAATCGCGTTTTCAAGGATTGCAATCTGGCAATCGAGCATGGCGACGTCGACCTTCTGGCCTTCGCCGGTGTCTTTCTTGTGGCAGACCGCGGCGAGGATGCCGATCGCGCAGAACAGGCCCGCGGTGATATCGCCGATCGAGGAGCCGACACGGACGGGAGGCCCGCCGGCAGGACCGGTGATGCTCATGATGCCGCCCATCGCCTGCACGACCGCGTCATAGGCTGCGCGTTTTGAATAGGGGCCGGTGTGGCCGAAACCGGAAGCGGCCGCGTAGATGATCGAGGGGTTGATCTCTTTGAGGGCCTCATAGCCAATGCCGAGTTTTTCCATCGTTCCGGGACGGAAATTTTCAACGACGACATCGGCCTTTTTGACCATTTCCTTGAACGTCTCGATGGCTTCGGGATTTTTAAGGTTCATGGTGATGCTCTTTTTGTTTCGGTTGATGCTCATGAAATAGGCGCTCTCGCCGTTGACATAGGGGCCGAACTGCCGGCTGTCGTCGCCGTGGCCGACGGCCTCAATCTTGATGATGTCCGCGCCCATGTCGCCAAGGAGCATCGTAGCGTAGGGTCCTGCCAGAACCCGGGTGAGGTCGAGTACACGAAGTCCTTCCAATGCTTTGCTCATATGGTTTTACTCCAATCCGCCGCTTTGCGGCAATATTTATCAACAGTATTTCTCTGCAGCGATCGGAACATGCGGCGCCCGGCTGCAGAAAATTCCCGGCTGCGGGTCATTGCGAGTGAAAAAGGAGGACGGGGCTTTGCGCTGATTATGGGCGGCGGAAGCGCCGCAGAACCCGCCGGCTGTCGGGCCGGGAAGCCCTGGCCGATGCAGTTTTCACGGCGGGTTGATCCCGGCTGGTTGAAGGATTCCACGGGGCTTCTTTCAAGATCGGTATACCAAAATTATAGATTCGGTATACCGATGATGTCAATAGCGGAATATAATTTCTACCAATTCAACTACTTAAATACAATAAAATTGTAGGAAACGCTATATTTCGCAGTTTTGTTTGTGGATTAAATGAACGTCAAGATGAAAATTGATCGGCGGAAGGGGGCGTTTGGAATTTGAATTATTTGTAAATGGTATGCATGTATAACCGCTTTTGTGACATGTTTTAACTGCAAATCCCGAAAAACCAGTCTCAAAGGTTCTTCCTTTTTTTCTGTAAATCCGATATAATAACATTACGACAGTGTGAAGCGGGTGAGTAATATGGGAACCGATTGCCGGGACGTCAAACGAAACTATGTCGTGAACTGCATCATCGAATCAATCCGCAACGGGGAGTATGCCAAGGGAGAGGTGCTGATCGAGCGCGCGCTTGCCGAAAAACTGAATGTGAGCCGCACCCCGATCCGGGAGGCGTTTCGATGTCTTGAAGAGATCGGCCTGGTCAAATCCGAACCGCATAAGGGCGTGCGCATTGCGTCTTATTCCCGCCGGAAGATCGCGGATCTTTACGATGTGCGCGAAAACCTCGAAGGGCTCGCCGCGCGGAGCGCAGCCAGCAAAAGGAGCCCGGAGGATCTCGCCGCGATGCGCGCTGTGCTTGAGCTGGCCGACCGCTTTACGGAGGCCAACGACGTTGAGACACTCGCACAGACAAACAATGATTTCCATCAGCAGCTTGCGGAGATGAGCCACAACGATTATTTAATCAATCTCCTGAGCCAGATGCGGGAGAACATCAGTCTTCTGTTTTCCGAGTCGCTCCGGCAGAAAGGGCGGACGAAACGGACGACGAACGAGCACTGGCTGATTTATCAGGCAATCGATATGGGGTATGAGGACCTTGCGGAGAGCGCGGCGCGGCTCCACATCCGAAACGCCTATAATAATGTGATCGTTAAGCTCGCGAAGGACATGCTGGCTGAATAGGCGGAAAGCCGCCCGCCGGAACTTCCGGCGGGCGGCTTTCCGCTTTCAATAATTAAATCTGGCGGCGGCATTGAGCTTTTCAGAAAGAATGCGGCGGAATCTGGCGCTCCGGCCGTCCGTAAGGCCGCGTTCCGAGATGATGATCGCCAGCCCTGCACCGCGCGGTACGCGGGGCGGGCTTGGAGGGCGGGGAGCGCTTCAAAGCTTTCAAACAGCGAGACAGGCAGAAGCCGGAATTCCGGGCCAGAGGGATGCCGGGGATCGCCCCGGCGGGCGCCTCGAGCTGGGCGGGGTTCCCGATTGGTCCCGCCGTTTTCAGGGCCTTCCTTGCGCTTCCAGGGGGCAAGATGTCTTGCCGTTTGGGCGGCTGCCCTTCATTGATCTGTTCGGAAACGAGGCGCCGCCGTTTTAACGGTTCCAATACTTCCGGTCGAGCGTCCGGTACTGGATTGCCTCGGAGATATGGGCGCTGCCGATGGTTTCGCTGGCATCGAGGTCGGCGACGGTGCGGGCGACCCGGACGATCCGGTCGTAGCCGCGCGCCGAAAGGCCCAGCCGGTCGAACGCGAGTTTCAACAGCTTTTGGGCGGCGTCGGTCATCGGGCAGAGGGAGTCGAGCAGCGCGCGCGGGATGGCCGCGTTCGAGGGCACCGGAGCGCCCTCGAAGCGCGCACGCTGGATCTCCCGCGCCCTTAGGACCTTTTCACGCACCGAAGCGGAGGCTTCGCCGGGGTCTTTTCCCGCGAGGCTCTCATAATTGACCGGCGGAACCTCGAGGTGGATGTCGATCCGGTCGAGGAGCGGCCCGCTGATGTGGGCGAGATAACGCGAAATCGCGCTCGGCGTACAGGTGCAGCGCTTGGCGGGATGACCGAAGAAGCCGCAGGGGCAGGGGTTCATCGCCGCAACGAGCATGAACGAGGAGGGAAAGGTGACCCGGCCGCCTGCGCGGGAGATGGTGACACGTCCGTCCTCAATCGGTTGACGCAGGCCCTCCATCGCCTGGCGGGAGAATTCCGGCAGCTCGTCCAGAAACAGGACGCCGTTGTGCGCGAGCGAAACCTCGCCCGGGCGGGGGTTTGCGCCGCCCCCGATCAGCGAGACGGGCGAAACTGAATGGTGCGGCGAGCGGAACGGCCGGTCTTTGACAAGGCCGACGCCGTGCGGAAGAAGCCCCGCGACCGAATGAAGCTTGGTCGTTTCAACCTGTTCGCGCAGATCGAGTTCCGGCAGGATGGTGGGAAGCCGCTGCGCGAGCATGCTCTTTCCCGAGCCGGGCGAGCCGATGAACAGGATGTTGTGCAGCCCGGCGGCCGCGACGCAGAGCGCGCGTTTGGCTCCCTGCTGTCCCTTTACATCCGCGAGGTCGAGGAATAGGCGCCGTTCCTCCGCGGCCAGCGGGTAGTTCTTCGCGGTTTTCAGTCGGCGCTTTCCGGAAAGGTGGAGGAGGACCTCTTCCACGGTTTTCGCGGGGTAGACTTCGCAGCCCTCGACCACCGCGCCCTCGGCCGCGTTGTCGAACGGGATGATCACTTCCCGCAGGCCGAGCGCGGCCGCGTCGAGAATCATCGGGAGCACGCCGTTGACCGGACGGAGTTCTCCGCCGAGCGAGATCTCTCCGATCATCGCCGCCCTGTCGAGCGCAGCGGCGACCTGCCCGTCGGCCTTCAGGATGGCGAGCAGCATCGGAAGGTCGTAGACCGGACCTGCCTTCTTGGTGTCGGCGGGCGCGAGGTTCACGACAATCCTGCTGGCGGGAAAGGAAAGGCCGGAGTTTTTCACCGCCGCGCGGATCCGGTCGCGGGACTCCTTGACGGCGGCGTCAGGAAGGCCGACCACCTCAAACGCCGGCATCCCGCGGGAGAGGTCAGCTTCCACAGTGACGAGATAGGAGTCGATTCCATGAAGGCCAAAGCTTTTGACGCTTGAGAGCAATCTGATTCCCGCCTTTCGCGCTTTCGTCCAGGCCCTATTCTCAGTATAGGACCCTGATTAACAAGATTATACTATCTTTGTAGGGAACGCACAACCTTTTTCGCTGTTTGTTGACAGCCGGTTGCGGTAAAGCTATGATACAATTAAGGATAAAAAAACAGCCTGCGGATGACGCGGCGGATGGGGGAGATCAGATGGAACAGTCTGTTATCAATAAGTTTCGGGAGTGGAAAGAACTCGCGGTCGAGGACCCGGATCTTGTACGGGAGCTGGATGAAATCGGTTCCGACGAAGAGGCGGTCATCGAGCGTTTTTCCACCGATCTCGATTTCGGTACGGCGGGCCTTCGGGGCGTGCTCGGCGCCGGGACCATTCGGATGAATCTCTATACCGTGCGGCGAGCGGCGCAGGCGATGAGCAATGTGCTTCTCCGCAAAGGGCCATGCCCGGTCGTGGCGATCGCCTGCGACAGCCGGAACAAATCGCGCCTGTTCGCCGAAACCGCCGCAACGGTGTTCAGCTCAAACGGGATCAAGGTCTACCTGTTTGATAAGATCGCGCCAACACCGATGCTCTCATACGCGGTGCGGTATTACGGCTGCGACGCGGGGGTGATGATCACCGCGAGCCACAACCCGGCCGAATACAATGGATTCAAAGCGTATGGGCCGGACGGCTGCCAGCTCGACGCCGGCGCGGCGCGGGAAGTTTTTGAGGAGATGCAGAAGATTGACCCGTTCCGGGATGTCCTGACCCAGCCGTTTGAACTGGCTTTGGAAACGGGGCTTATCAGCGCCGTTGCGGAGAGGATGAAGGAACGCTACTTTGAAGAGGTCCGGGCGCTCTGCCTTCGGCCAAATGCCATCCGCGAGGCTAAGCTGCGCGTCGCGTTCACGCCGCTCTGCGGCGCGGGCGCCGTGCCGGTTACCGGTGCGCTGTCGGAGGCGGGGGCGGTTCTCGACTGTGTCGAGGAGCAGATGGAACCGGACGGGGACTTTACGACCTGTCCGTATCCAAACCCCGAAACCCCGCAGGCGCTCTCCCTTGGGCTTGCGCGCATGGAGCGGAACGGCGACGATCTTCTGATTGCGACCGATCCCGACGCGGACCGGGTCGGGGTGGCGATTCCGGGCCCCGCGGGGGCGCGGATTTTCACCGGGAACGAGATCGGCGTTTTGCTGCTCGATTATCTCGCGCGGGGAAGACGGGAGGCGGGGACGCTTCCGGAGCGCCCGGTTGCGGTGCGGAGCGTCGTATCTACGCCGCTTTTCGACGCGGTTGCGCGGGAATACGGGATTGAACCGGTGATCGTCCTGACCGGCTTTAAGTATATCGGCGGGGTGCTCCGCCGGCTTGAGGAGGCGGGCGAAACCGGGCGGTTCGTCTTTGGGTTTGAAGAGAGCTGCGGCTATCTCGCGGGCGGCTACGTCAGGGACAAGGATGCGGTTTCGGCTTCGCTTCTGATCGCGGAGATGGCGGCGTATCACAAGCTCCGGGGGAAAACGCTGGCCGGCGCGCTCGACGAGATCGGCCGCCGGCACGGATTCTGGCTGACCGAAACCGAATCCATCGCATTTTCCGGCCCCGACGGGATGCGGCGGATGTCGTTGCTGATGGACCGGCTGTTTGCCGGGCGGCAGGAAACGCTCGGGAACGAGAAGGTTGTAGAGCGCTGCGACTTCCGTGAGGGCGTGCGCTGGACGCCGGATGGGGAGGCCGGGCTGGATTTTCCGAAGTCGGAGATTTTTTCGCTCAAGACGTCCGCCGGGTCGGAGGCGATCATCCGGCCCTCAGGGACCGAGCCGAAGCTCAAGGCGTATTACCGCGCCGTCAGCAGTGACCCTGCCGGGGCGGCGCGGGCGCTTGAAGCGCTGAAAACGGGTGTAAAAGCGCTTTTGGGGCAGGAATAACCGCCAAAAGAAAGAAGTTTTGAGAAAATAAAAATGTTCCTTGCATTTTTTGCGGCGATATGTTAATATAATTAACGCATTTGATTTTGCAGCCAAGAAAGAGGTGACGATAGATGAAAGAGGGAATCCATCCGAAATACGAGCAGACCACCATCCGCTGTGCGTGCGGCGAGGTGATCGAGACGGGTTCGACCAAGAAGGATATCAGAGTAGAAATCTGCTCCAAATGTCATCCTTTCTTTACCGGAAGACAGAAGCTTGTGGACACCGGCGGACGTGTGGAGCGCTTCAACAAGCGTTTCGGCATCCAAAAGTAAGCCGAAGCGCCAATGGCTGGTAATGTTAGGGCGGTGCACTCCTGCACCGCCCTAATTCTCATCCTTGAAACGGCGGGGGTGCGCGGTGGAGACGGAATATCAGACAATTGAGGCGTTCGCACAGGACATGTTTGTCGAAAAGCGGTCGAAATTTATCTGCGCCGCCGCGCCGGCGGCGACGGAGGAGGAGGCGCTCCGGTTTATCAAAGAGCGGCGGGAGCGGTTCTGGGATGCGGCCCACACGGTTTATGCCTACCGCATCCGGGAGGGGAACCTCTCCCGCTATTCAGACGACGGGGAGCCGCAGGGCACCGGCGGGATCCCGGTTCTCGATGTGATCCGGAAAGAGGGCCTTGTGGACGTCGCCGTGGCGGTGACGCGGTATTTCGGCGGGACGCTGCTGGGGGCGGGGGGATTGGTCCGCGCCTATTCGGGCGGGGCCTCGCTTGCGCTGCATGCGGCGAAGCGGGTGACGATGTCGCTCTGCGCCGAGTGCGAGATCCGGACCGATTACAGTTGGTATGGGACGGTTTCGAAGCTTTTGCCCCAGTTCGGCGCTAAGACGCTCGACAGCGCCTTTACCGAGGAGGTCCGGCTCCGTTTCCTGATCCGGGAGGACCGACTGATTTCCTTTGAGTCCGCGCTCCGGGAGGCGACCGCCGCCCGGGCAGCGGCAAAGGTTTTGGAAAAGCGCTTTGCCCCGCTCGGCTGAAGCGGCGCGAAATCTGCCGGATTTTGCAGAAATTTTGAAGTTTCGGGACTTTACAAGAAATTTTGGACAGGCGGAAGGAATTTTTATCTTTCGGCGGTATAATATTAAAGGTAACATATCAGCAGTCCGCAGTGAACGCGGCGATTCACACGGAGGAAGTATTAGAGAAGTGACCATCAGAGAACAGACGCAGAATCAGGAACGGGAGACGCTTTCCCCGCTCGCGGTGCTTTCGGAAAACACCCGCGGACGGAAGGAGCCGATTGAAGAATGCGACGTGCGCACGCCGTTTCAGCGCGACCGGGACCGGATCCTCCACTGCAAGGCGTTCCGCAGGCTCAAGCACAAGACGCAGGTTTTCCTCTCCCCGGAGGGGGACCATTACCGCACGCGGCTGACCCATACGCTGGAGGTGAGCCAGATCGCGCGGACCGTCTCGCGGGCCCTCAGGCTCAACGAGGATCTGACCGAGGCGATCGCGCTGGGGCACGACCTCGGGCACACGCCGTTCGGCCACGCGGGGGAATATGCGCTTGGCGAGGTCTGCCCCCACGGCTACAAGCATGCGGAACAGAGCGTCAGGGTTGTTGAGCGGCTCGAGAACGACGGCAAGGGGCTCAACCTCACATGGGAAGTCCGGGACGGAATTGCCTGTCATACCTCCGGGACGGCTGCGACGCTGGAAGGGCGGGTGGTCCGTTTTTCGGACAAGATCGCCTATATGAACCACGACTTTGACGATGCGGTCCGGGCGGGGGTGCTCAGGGAGGACGATCTCCCGTGGGAGATCAAATACGCCATCGGGCGCAGCCGGACCGAGCGGATCAACGCCTTTATCCATTCGCTGATCGAAAACAGCTCCGACGACATCCGCATGTCAAAGGGCATCCAGAGCGCCTATGACTCGCTCCGGGCGTTCCTGTTCGAGACGGTTTATACCAACCCGGCCGCCAAAAGCGAGGAGGGTAAGGCGAAGGAGCTTTTAAAGCGGCTTTACGCCTACTACATCTCCCATCCGGACGAACTTCCGGAGGAATACAGGTTGATCGCCCAACAGAGCGACATCGACCGGGCCGCCTGCGACTACATATCGGGGATGACCGACCGCTACGCGGTGACAGTCTATCAAAACCTCTTTATACCGCGCTCCTGGAGCGTTTAGAAAACAGAACAGCACCGGTTCCCGATCCTTCCGGCCGGCGGGGGCGGTTCCATTGGCTGAAGACTGCCGGAGAAACGGGGCGGGCGCATGATACCGGAAAGTTTTATTGAAGAGCTCAAATACCGATCGGACATCGAGCAGATCGTCTCGCCCTATGTGCGCCTCAAGCGCTCCGGGCGGAACCTCACCGGCCTCTGCCCGTTTCATTCGGAAAAATCGCCGTCGTTTGTCGTCTACCCGGAAAACCAGTCGTTTTATTGTTTCGGGTGCGGGGCCGGCGGGGATATCATCACGTTTGTCCGGCAGATCGAGCACCTTGAGTATGTCGAAGCGCTTCGGTTTCTCGCCGAAAAGGCGGGGATGACGCTGCCGGAGGACGCCAGGGACGACGAGACTGCGCGGGTCCGGCTCCGGGTGCTGGAACTCAACCGCGAGGCGGCGCGCTTTTTCCATTCGGTCCTGATCTCGCCCGCCGGAAAGCCCGGCCTTGATTATCTCAGGGGGCGCGGCCTCGCCGGCAAGACCATCCGGCGCTTCGGACTCGGCTATGCGCCGGGGGACTGGTCGGCGCTTCTGGACCACCTCCGGGAAAAGGGCTTTTCCGAACAGGAAATGCTGCTCGCCGCGGTGGTTTCCAAGGGAAGAAACGGCGGCGTTTACGACACCTTTCGAGGGAGGGTGATCTTCCCGATCATCGACCTTCGGGGCGGGGTGATCGGTTTCGGCGGCCGGATTCTGGGCGAGGACGGGCCGAAATACCTCAACTCGGCCGATACGCCGGTGTTTAAAAAGAGCCGCGGGCTGTTCGCAATGAACATCGCCAAGGCCACCAAGGAGAACCGTCTGATTCTCGCCGAGGGGTATATGGACGTGATCGCGATTCATCAGGCGGGGTTCGACAACGCGGTGGCCACCCTCGGGACGGCGCTGACCCCCGAACAGGCCCGGCTGATCAGCCAATACACGGGCGAGGTGATCATCGCCTATGATTCCGACGGTCCGGGCCAGAAGGCGACGATGCGGGCGACCGGGCTGCTCGGCCAGACCGGCGTGAAGATTCGGGTGCTCGCGATCAAAGACGCGAAGGACCCCGACGAATATATTAAAAAATTCGGGGCGACGCGGTTTAAGATGCTCCTCGACGCAAGCGCCAATTCGACCGAATTTGAAATCCTTCGCATCCGGCAGAAATACGACCTTTCAACCGACGACGGCAAGGTTGGCTTTCTGCGGGAGTTTGCGGCGGCGATGGCGGCGCTCCCGGACCGGCTGGAGGCCGACGTGTACATTGGCCGGATCGCGGCCGAATTGACGGTGAGCCGCAGCGCGCTCACCGAGCAGGTTGCGGCGCTTCGGAAAAAGAACTTCCGCGCAAGGGAAAAGAAGGAGCGGCGGGACCTTAAAATCTACAGCGAGGCGGTTCCGAATCAGCCGCGGGACCCGCAGCGGTCGAAATATCTCCGATATGCGCTCGCGGAGGATAAGCTGATCGCGCTTTTGATGAAGAATCCGGACTACGGGGCGGAGATCTGTGAAAAGATAACGCCCGGGGAGTTTGTGACCGACGCAAACCGGGAGATTTTCTCGGTAATCGCGAACCGGATCTCCCAGTCGCTTCCGGTGGATTTGATGAGCCTTTCCTCGTCGCTGCCGATGGAGGCGATGGGGCGGCTCTCCTATCTGCTCGCCTCAAGCGAGGCGAGAACCTATACCATCGAGGAAGCGAATGATTATATTGACGTAATCCTCAGCTTCCGGCAGACGAAAACGGGCGACGAGGTCGGCTGTATGCCGGAGGACGAATTATTGGAATACATTCAGAAACTGGCTTCAAAAAAGAAGTAGGAGGACGATGGAGTGGCAGGACAGGAAAAAACAACGGTGGTCAGGGACCTCATCGAGCTTGGCAAGAGCAAGGGGAAACTGACGACCAGCGAGATCAACGACGCGCTCGAAGAACTCGATTTTGACGTGGAGCAGGTCGACAAGCTCTATGAAACGCTCGAGGGGCTGAACGTCGAGATTGTCGAGAACTATGCCCAGAACATCGAGATCGATTTCCCGCTTCCCGCGGAGGAGGAGCTGGAATCCGCCCTCTCGGCCGAGGGAATCAGCATTGACGACCCGGTGAAGGTCTACCTGAAGGAAATCGGCCGGGTGGCGCTGCTGTCCTCCGACGAAGAGGTGGAACTCGCCATCCGGATGGCGAACGGCGACCCGTACGCGAGAAAACGGCTTTCGGAGGCGAACCTCCGCCTGGTTGTAAGCATCGCAAAGCGCTATGTCGGACGCGGGATGCAGTTTCTGGACCTGATTCAGGAGGGGAACCTGGGCCTGATCAAGGCGGTTGAGAAGTTCGACCATACCAAGGGCTTCAAGTTCTCAACCTATGCGACCTGGTGGATCCGACAGGCGATTACCCGCGCGATCGCCGACCAGGCGCGCACCATCCGCATCCCGGTTCACATGGTTGAGACGATCAACAAGGTGAAAAAGGTCAGCTCCCAGCTCCTGCATAAGAACGGGCACGAGCCGACGGCAGAGGAGATCGCGAAAGAGATCGACATGTCGGTCGACAAGGTGCGCGAGATCATGCGCGTTGCGCAGGAGCCGGTTTCGCTCGAGACGCCGATCGGCGAGGAGGAGGACAGCCATCTCGGCGATTTCATCCCCGACGACGACGCGCCGGCCCCGGCGGACGCCGCCTCGCATATCCTGCTCAAGGAACAGCTTTCCGAAGTGCTGCACACCTTAACGCCGCGGGAGGAAAAGGTTCTCCGCCTGCGGTTCGGCCTTGAGGACGGACGTTCCCGGACCCTGGAAGAGGTCGGCAAGGAGTTTAACGTCACCCGTGAACGCATCCGCCAGATCGAAGCGAAGGCGCTTCGAAAGCTCCGCCACCCGAGCCGCTCCAAGAAGCTCCGGGATTTTCTCGACTGATAACCCCCGGCCGGAAGGCCGTTTTAAGGAGTTCCTATGCATATCACGTTGGAAGCCGATTACGCTGTCAGGATTGTGAACAGTCTCGCCCAGGCGAAGGGCCGGATGGACGCGAAAAGCGTTTCGGAAAGCACCGGCGTCACCCTCCGCTTTTCGCTGAAAATTCTGCATAAGCTGGTCTCCGCCGGCATTGTGCGGTCGTATAAGGGAACCCACGGCGGATATGAGCTGGCGCGCCCCGGTTCCGAGATTACGCTGCGCGATGTAATTGAGACGGTGGAGGGGCCGTATGCCTTCAGCCGCTGCCTCACGCCGGGCTTTACCTGCAGTTGTCCTCCCGACTGTCGATTTCAGGGCGTTTATGACGATATTTCTGAGATTGTGAGGAAAAAGCTCTCCGAGGTTCATTTCGGCGGCTGACCGGGCATATTGATATCAATACATAGCCGCGACACGGCGGGCCACAGTTTGAGGTGGTTATGAAACGAAAATTTGGAATTTTGGCGCACCTTTCGATGCTGCCTTCTCCCAACGGCATCGGTGCGCTCGGCGCCGATGCCGTCCGTTTTGTCGACTT
This sequence comes from Candidatus Fimivivens faecavium, assembly GCA_018716105.1. GTDB lineage: Bacteria > Bacillota > Clostridia > Oscillospirales > Ruminococcaceae > Fimivivens > Fimivivens faecavium. Next base: position 45,620 of record DVKH01000025.1, read on the forward strand.
TCTCGCAGAGGCGGGGGCCGGGTGGTGGCAGATGCTCCCGCTCGGGCCGACCGGCTGTGGGAATTCGCCCTATCAATCGGACTCGGCCTTTGCGGGAAATCCGTTTTTTATCGATCTCGACACCCTCTGTTGGGATGGGCTTCTCTCGCATGAGGACTATCGATCCATCGACTGGGGAAGCGAACCGTCCCGGGTTGATTACCAAAAGCTCGGCGCATCGAGGGAAATGGTGCTCCGCCGCGCTTTTGAGAACGCCGGAACGTCGCTTGACGGGGAGGTCGCGGCGTTCGCCGAGGAAAACCGGTACTGGCTCGAGGATTACGCGCTGTTTTGCGCGATTCGAAAGGGGCAGGGCGGGCGGCCGTTTTACGACTGGCCGCAGCCGCTTCGGGACAGGGAGACGGCTGCGCTTCGCCGGGCGGCGGAAGAATTGGAGGCGGAAACCCGGTTCGTCCGCTTTGTTCAATATGAGTTTCACCGGCAGTTTTCCCATCTCCGAAGCCATGCGGCGCAGCGGGGAGTCGGCCTCATCGGGGATCTTCCGATCTACCCGGCGGCGGATAGCTGCGACGTCTGGGCGAACCGGGAACTCTTTTCGCTGCTTCCGGACGGGAGGCCGGCTTTGGAAGCAGGCGTCCCTCCCGACGCATTTTCGCAGGACGGCCAGCTTTGGGGAAATCCGGTTTATGACTGGCGCGCAATGAAACAGGCAGACTATTTTTGGTGGAGAAACCGGTTCAAAATGGCAATCTCACGGTTTGATCTAATCCGGATGGATCACTTCCGCGGGTTTGACGAATTCTTTGCCGTGCCGTCCGGCGCCGCAAGCGCACGGGATGGCTGTTGGATGCCTGGGCCGGGGATGGAGCTGTTCGATTCGCTCCAGAGGGAGTTCGGGCCGCTTCCGGTCATCGCGGAGGATCTCGGGATTCTGACCGATTCGGTCCGCCGCCTTCTTTTGGAGACCGGCTTTCCGGGGATGCGGGTCCTGCAGTTTGCGTTTACGCCCGGATTTGAGAGCGGCCATCTTCCGCACCGCCACCCGGAAAACGCGGTCTGCTACACCGGCACCCACGACAACGATACTGCGGCGGGTTTTCTGGCGGGTCTTGACCCGGAAAGCAGGGATTTCGCTGAGAGCTATCTCAGGCTTTCGGCGCAGGCGCCGGTTTTTGATTTTGTCTCCTCCGCTTTTGCATCGCCGTGCAATTTATGCATTGTCCCCGTGCAGGACCTGCAAGCGCTCGGAAGCGGGGCGAGGTTCAACACCCCTGGAACGCTTAACCGTGAAAACTGGTGTTGGAGGCTGGTTCCGGGGCAGCTGGGTGAAACGGACGCGAAAATCCTGCGAAAACTGGGCGGTCTTTACTTTCGGCTTTAATGAAGGATTAACAAAGCAAGTCTGCACCTTGTGTAAATTCTACAATTCCACTGGCTCCGAATCATTTGACAATAAATTGGCGAAACTTAAGAGTCAGACAAAATAGAGCGTTTATAAGCACATAATTTTATATATTTTTTTGTATCTAAAATGAAGAAAATTCTATTTCTTTTGGCGTGAATTATGCTATAATGTCGGCAGTACGAAGGGAAACCTGCGTATTGCGGCATCGGAGGCGACGGTGTTTCATATGTTACATACAGAACCCTTCGTAGAGATTGAGGCTGCCGTATGAGAGACGGACGACAGAAGTATGCGGCGCTGAAAAACCTGGTTATTTTATCCCAGTTCGGTTTGTCGCTCGTTTTGCCGATGGTGCTCCTGCTGTACGGCTCGCTCTGGTTGAGGGAGCGGTTCGGCCTAGGCTCCTGGATCACGCTGATCGCGCTGCTGCTGTCGATCCTTTCCTGGATCTCGACCGTCAGTTCGTTCATGCGCTATGCGCTGGGAGAGGCAAAAAAGGGTGAACAGAAGAAGTGAGGACGGAAAACTGGTTCCCGATTGTCCGCCTTATACTTGGAAAGGGGGATGGTCTGCCCCGTGAAAATCGCCCTTGAAGAGCTGAAAAAACGCTTCGGCTGGATTTTTCTGCTTTGTGCGGCGGCGCTCATCGTATCGTTTTGCCTTGGAAAATTTGATTTTGCCATGCTTTTCGGCGTCCTGTCCGGGACCGTCTGGGGCTGTGCTGAATTTCTGTGGATGGGGTGCACAGTGGAATCAGCCCTCAAAAGGGGCGCCAAAAAGGCAGCGTCCGCAATGAGGACGAACTATTTGGCCCGCCTTGCGGCGACCGGCGTGGCTGTTTACCTCTCGTTTAACATTCCGTTTATAAACCCGGCTGGGTTTATAATATCGCTGTTTTTCCCGCGCATCTCTATTTATCTCAACGCTATTTTCAGAAAGGGGGGTAGGAATTGAACGGCCCTCAAATTCTTTTTGTGATTCCAATCCTAGGCGGGATACCGGTTACAGAAACGGTCCGCAACTCGTGGATTGCAATGGCGGTGATTTTCTTAGTCGCGCTGTGGCTCGCTTCGGGACTAAAAAAGGTTCCCGGACGCAAGCAGGCAGTGGCGGAACTTGCTGTCAATACGATCTATAACCTTGTCGGCAACACGATGGGGAAAGACAAGCTCTATTTCGCGCCGTATATGGGCACTTTGTTTGTCTTTTCTCTCTGTTCCAGCCTGTTGAGCCTTTTTGGCTTTCGGCCGCCGACGGGAGACCTCAATACCACGATGTGCTGGGCGCTGATCACATTTGGAATGATCCAGGTGTTCGGCGTGAAGTCGAAAGGTCTTTATGCGAAGCTCCACACGTTGATTGAGCCGATGCCGCTGATGTTTCCGCTCAATTTCATCGGCGAATTTTCGAATCCGGTTTCGATGATGTTCCGTCACTTTGGCAACATAGCGGCCGGTATTGCGATCACGTCGCTTCTTTACAGCGGATTGGCGGCGGCTTCGAACATTTTGCTCGGTTGGTTCACCAGTATTCCGATTCTGCAGCTCGGCATCCCTGCAATTCTCTCAGTTTACTTCGATTTGTTCACAAGCTGCCTGCAGCCGTATATCTTCATCATGCTGACCATGGTCTATGTTTCGAACAGCATGGAATGACAGTTTCGGCGCAGTAATCAACAAAGTTTCTGTTCGCCGCCCACGGCGGTATGTTCGTAAATTGTAAGGAGGAAACAGAAAATGGAAAAAGCAATCGTTTTAGCGGCCTCGGCGATCGGCGCCGGTATCGCAATGATCGCGGGTTTTGGACCTGGTGTCGGTGAAGGCTACGCCGTCGGTAAAGCCTGTGAGGCCATTGGCCGCCAGCCCGAAGCGCAGGGGGATATCACCCGTACCATGCTGGTCGGCTGCGCCATCGCAGAATCGACCGGTATCTACTCGCTTGTTATTGCGCTGATCCTTCTCTTCGTAAATCCGTTCGTCGGACAGCTCTGATCAAATTGGAGCTGACGCCCGCGGTGAAATCAGGCCGCTTTGGCCCGCGCGCGGGCAAATACCTTACGAAAGGAGGATACGAATGCTACAAGCGGGAGACTACATGCAGTTTGTATCGATCGACTGGACGCTTGTGTTCCAGCTCTGCAACACGCTGATCCTTTTTCTCCTTTTGAAGAAGTTTTTCTTCAAACCTGTCAAAGCGATGATTGATTCCCGTGCGAAAGAGGTCTCCGACACCTTTGCAAAGGCGGACGCCGCGAAAGCGGAGGCGGCCCAGCTCAAGGCGAAGTATGAAGAAAGCCTTCGCTCGGCGAGGGAAGAGGCCGGCCAGATTGTGAAAAGCGCGCGGACAAGAGCGCAGAAGAGCGCGGATGAAATTGTCAGCGAGGCCCAGGCTAAGGCGTCGGATCTTCAGCTCCGCGCCCAGGAAGAGATCGTTCAGGAGAAAAAGCGTGCGATGGGCGAGCTTCAGAGCGAGATCGGAAGTATGGCCGTGATGATAGCATCAAAGATCGTCGAAAAGGATATGAATGAAGCGGATCATGAGAAACTGATCCAGGAATTCATCAGAGAGTTGGGTGACGAGTCATGGAAAGCGTAGTTGCGAACCGATATGCGACAGCGCTCTATGGGGTTGCCCGCGAGGACGGCAGCGAGCGTGAACTGTTCGATGAACTGGAAGCCGTAGACGTCCTGATGCGCGAAAACCCCGAGCTGTTAAAGCTCCTCGGCGCGCCGACCCTCCCGAAGGCCAAACGGTGCGAAATCCTCGACCGCGTTTTTACCGGCCGGATTTCTGCGACACTTTTGAATTTTCTTAAAATTCTCGCAGAAAAAAGGCGTATTAATCATTGGCAGGGCGTGGTCGGCGAATACCGGAGGCTCTATTACGAACAGCACAACATCGCGGTAGCCCGGGTTACGACAGCCCGTCCGCTCAGCGAGGAGCTGGAATCCTCCATCCGCGAAAAGCTCTCACAGACAATCGGAAAACAGATTGTGCTGGAGAAAAAGGTGGATGCGTCGATTCTCGGCGGCGTTGTGCTCGACTTTGATGGCGAGCGGATGGACACCTCGGTCCGGACCCAGCTCGGCAAAATCAGAAAACAGATATTATCCAATGGAATCGCATAAAGAAAGTTGGTGAAAACCATGCAGCTCAGATCTGAAGAAATTACTGGCATTATCAAGGAACAGATTAAGAACTATCACTCCGAGATTGAGCTGAGCGATGTTGGAACGGTTGTTGAAGTGGGCGACGGAATCGCCCAGGTTCATGGACTGGAAAAATGCATGGCGGGCGAACTTCTCGAGTTCGATGACGGCGTTTACGCGCTTGCGCTGAACCTGGAAGAGGACAGCGTCGGCGCGGTTATGCTCGGCGACGACGACCGGGTTAAAGAAGGCGTCACCGTCAAACGCACCGGGAAGGTGATTTCGGTGCCGGTCGGCGAAGCGATGCTCGGCCGCGTGGTCGACGCGCTCGGCCAGCCGATCGACGGAAAAGGCGCGATCGCGACGACGGAAATGCGTCCGATTGAGTCGAACGCGCCCGGCATCATCGAGAGAAGATCGGTGTATCAGCCGCTTCAGACCGGCATCAAGGCGATCGACTCGATGATCCCGATCGGACGCGGACAGCGCGAACTGATCATCGGCGACCGCCAGACCGGAAAGACCACCATTGCAACCGATACCATCATCAATCAGAAAGGCACCGGGGTTCTCTGTATCTATGTCGCGATCGGGCAGAAGCGTTCAACCGTTGCGCGCGTGGTGGAGACCCTGACGCAGAACGGCGCGATGGGCTATACCATCGTCGTCGCGGCGACCGCCTCCGAACTCGCGCCGCTTCAGTATATCGCGCCCTATTCCGGATGCGCGATGGGCGAGTATTTCATGCAGAAGGGAAAAGACGTCCTGATCATCTACGACGATCTTTCGAAGCACGCGGTGGCCTATCGTGCGCTTTCCCTGCTCCTCAAGCGTCCGCCGGGACGTGAAGCTTATCCGGGCGACGTATTCTATCTGCACTCCCGTCTTCTCGAGCGCGCGGCCAAGATGGACGACGCTTACGGAGGCGGCTCCTTGACGGCGCTGCCGATCATCGAGACGCAGGCCGGCGACGTGGCGGCGTATATCCCGACCAACGTCATCTCGATCACCGACGGACAGATCTTCCTCGAGTCCGAACTCTTCAACTCCGGCGTGCGCCCCGCGGTCAACCCGGGCATCTCGGTGTCCCGCGTCGGCGGCAACGCGCAGATCAAGGCGATGAAGCAGGTTTCAGGCACCCTGAAACTCGACTATTCGCAGTATCGCGAACTTCAGTCCTTCTCGCAGTTCGGTTCCGACCTCGACGCCGACACGAAGGCGCGTCTCGCCAAGGGCGAGCGCATCGTTGAAGTGCTCAAGCAGGGCCAGAATTCTCCGATTCCGGTCGAAAAACAGGTCTGCATCCTCTATGCGGTGGTCAACAACTTCCTGTCCGACGTGCCGCTTGATCAGATTCACGATTTCGAGGCTGGCCTTTACGACTATCTTGACACCGCGCGGCCCGAAATTCTTGAGTCGATCCGCAAGACCCAAAAGCTGGCGGATGAAAATACTGCGGCTTTGGAACAAGCGATCGGCGACTTTAAAAAACAGTTCCTCGCGAAGTAGTTTGGAAATGAGGAGGGAAGGCCTGTGGCTGGAACAAATATGAAGGACATTCGGCTGCGGATCAAAAGTGTGGAAAGCACCATGCAGATCACGAAGGCCATGGAACTCGTCGCCTCCTCCAAGCTGAGAAAAGCGAGGGAGAGGCTGGACCGCGCGCGGCCGTTCTTCGATCTCGTTTATGAGACGATGACCGGGATCAGCGCGTCGAACAAGGAATTCGGTTCGGTTTTTATCCGGGAACGCCCGGTGAAGAAGGCCCTGTATGTTGTTATCGCGGGTGACCGCGGTCTGGCGGGCGGTTATAACGCGAATGTCCTCAAGCACGCGGCTGCGGTGATGGAGGGGCAGGAAGCGATTGTCGCTCCGCTTGGAAAGAAATCGGTCGACTATTTTACCCGGCACGGTTATGAAATCCTCGAGGCGCCGGAGCAGACGGTCGAGGCGATCAGCCTGGACGACTGCTTCCTGTTTGCGGAGATGCTCTGCAAGGGATTCCGAAACGGGGATTTTGATGAGGTTTACTTCGTCTATTCCGGCTTCAAGACGATGCTCAGTCAGGAACCCGCGGCAAGGAAGGTGCTTCCGCTTTCGTTTGAAAAACCGGAGACCGGGAAAGCGATCAACTATACGGTTTACGATCCTTCCAGCGAGGAGGTCTTCGATCTGGTCGCGCCGCAGTATCTGGCCGGCCTTCTGTACGGGGCGATCTGCGAATCCTTTGCCTCTGAGCAGGGCGCGCGCCGCACCGCGATGGAATCGGCGACCGATAACGCCCAAGAGATGATTGGAAACCTCAACCTGATGTACAACCGTGCGAGACAGTCTGCGATTACCCAGGAAATCACTGAGATTGTCAGCGGCGCAAACGCATTATCGTAAATACCACAAGTTAGGAGAGATGCAGATGAGCGAGCGAAGCATGGGCACAGTCATCACCGTTATCGGCGCTGTGCTTGACATCCGTTTTCCATCGGGCGAGCTTCCGAAGCTGCTCAATGCGATTGAGATTGAGACGGGCGATTCCAAAATCGTGGCCGAAGTGGAACAGCACATCGGCGACGACGTTGTGCGCTGCGTGGCGATGTCCTCAACCGACGGTCTCGTGAGAGGCGCACAGGCTTACGACACCGGCAGCCCGATCAAGGTTCCGGTCGGCGATAAAACGCTTGGCAGAATCTTCAATCTTCTCGGCGAGGCGATCGACAACGAGCCGCAGCCCGAAATTGAGGAGCGTTGGCCGATTCACCGCCCGGCCCCAAGCTTTGAAGATCAGGAATCCACCACCGAGATTCTGGAAACTGGAATTAAGGTCGTCGACCTGATCGCGCCTTATGCAAAGGGCGGCAAGATCGGCTTGTTCGGCGGCGCGGGCGTTGGAAAGACCGTTCTGATTATGGAACTGATCAACAATATCGCAAAAGAACACGGCGGTATCTCGGTCTTCTCGGGCGTCGGCGAACGCACCCGTGAGGGAAACGACCTTTATAACGAAATGAAAGAGTCGGGCGTTATCAACAAGACGGCGCTCGTCTACGGCCAGATGAACGAACCGCCAGGGGCCAGAATGCGGGTTGCGCTTTCGGGCCTGACGATGGCGGAATATTTCCGCGACCAGATGGGGCAGGACGTTCTGCTCTTCATCGACAACATCTTCCGCTTCACCCAGGCGGGCAGCGAGGTGTCGGCGCTACTCGGCCGTATGCCGTCCGCCGTCGGCTATCAGCCCACCCTCGCGACCGAGATGGGCGCGCTTCAGGAGCGGATCACCTCGACCAAGAAGGGTTCAATCACCTCGGTCCAGGCGGTTTACGTCCCTGCGGACGACCTGACTGACCCGGCCCCGGCGACCACCTTCGCACACCTCGACGCGACGACCGTTCTTTCGCGTTCGATCGCATCGCTCGGCATTTATCCCGCGGTTGATCCGCTGGAGTCGAACTCGACTATCCTCTCCCCGGCGGTTGTCGGGCAGGAGCATTACGAGGTCGCCCGCGCGGTTCAGTCGATCCTCCAGCGGTATAAAGAGCTGCAGGATATCATCGCCATCCTCGGCATGGACGAGCTTTCCGAAGAGGATAAGCTCACCGTTTCCCGCGCGAGAAAGATTCAGCGGTTCCTCTCTCAGCCGTTTGCGGTTGCGGAGCAGTTTACCGGCATGCAGGGCAAATACGTTCCGATCAAGGAGACGATCCGCGGCTTTAAGGAGATCATCGAAGGAAAGCATGACGATTTGCCGGAATCGGCCTTCCTGTTCGTCGGCACCATCGAAGAAGCGATCGAAAAAGCAAAGAAGGGGGTGTAGCCCATGGCAACCCCCTTTCCACTGAAGATTGTCACTCCGCACGGATTGGCCTTCGACGGCGAAGTGACGATACTGGTGGTCCGTACCACCGAGGGCTACGCGGGCATCATGAAGGGCCATACCAACTATATGGCCGCGATCGATGTCGGGAAGCTGACGGTCAGCCTGCCGGATAAAGAAAAACGCATCGGCGCCGTGTCGGGAGGCTTTGTCAGCGTGGTCGACGGCAAGGCCGTCGTCTCGGCAATCACCTTTGAGTGGGCCGAGGAAATTGACGTGGAGCGCGCTAAGGCGGCGAAGGATAAAGCGGAGTCGCTGCTCGCGATCAAGGAATCCGAAAACGATGAGAAGGTTGCGCGGGCGAAGCTGCGCCGCGCGCTTAATCGAATCGACATCGGAAGCGTCGGCAGATAACGGAAAAAGCGGAGCGTTGGATTTTCCAACGCTCCGCTTTTGACTTTAATGTATAAAATCTGAGCGCTTTTTAGCTCTGCCTACCGGGAAGAGGAGCCGCTGATCCATTTTCGGAGGGTGATTTGATAGAGCAGGGCGGCCAGCAGGAGCGAGAGCAGGTCCGCAAGCGGCTGTGCCCAGACCAGTCCGTCCCTTCCGAACAGAAAATGGAGCGCGAACAGTGCGGGGACATAGATCAATCCCTGGCGGCAGATGGAGATGATCAGCGAGGGGAGCGCTGCCCCCATCGCCTGAAGGGCGTTGATCAATACATAGAGGACGCCGAAGGCCGCGCCGGTCGTGAGCAGGATTTTGGAAAAGGCGACGCCGTATTCCATCGCCGCAGGATCGGTGAGAAACGCGCCGACGAGCGGTTCGGCGAATAGATAACTTAAGGCGGTCAAAGTCACGCCGAGTCCCAGCGCGAACCATAGGGAGAAGCGCATGACCGCCCGAAAGCGCTGCCAATCCTTTGCGCCGACGCAATAGCCGAGGAGGGGCTGCACCCCCTGGCCGAGTCCGAGCGCGAACATCGCAATGATCATCGTGACCTTCATTGACACGCCGATTGCGGCCACCGCGAGATCGCCGTAGCCGGCCATGAGGCCGTTGACCACAACCTGGGATACGCTCATCAGAAGACTGCCGAGAGAGGCGGGGATTCCGATTGCGAGGACGCCGCTGCAAACCTTTTCGCGGATGGTGAAATCACGCGGCCGGATGCTGAGCGTCGATTTTCCGCGCCAGAAGTAGATGAGATAGTAGAGTGCGGCGGCGATATTTCCGATCACGGTCGCAATCGCGGCGCCGGCGATTTCCCAGTTCAACCAAAGGATCATGATCGGGTCGAGCGCGACGTTGACCAGATTTCCGATCAGCATCCCCATCATGGCGACGGCGGAGCGTCCCTCTGCGCGGATGACGTTGGAAAAGCAGTTCCCGATCAGCACAAACGGCCCGCAGAGCGAGACAATTTCGAGATAGCGCCTGGCGTATTCCATTGTATCCGCGCTGGCGCCGATCCAAAGGAGCATCCGATCCATCAGGATCCAGAACAGAATGGTAAAAACGATTCCGACGGCCACACAGGCCCACATGCAAAAGGACGAGACTTTTTTGGCATAATCGCCGCGCCCTTCACCGAGCGCGCGGGAAATTACCGAGGTGCCGCCCATGCCGAAAAGTGTGCCGAGCGCCATAAAGATCAGGAAGACCGGCGTTGCGACCGAGACCGCCGCGACCTGCAGGTCGTCGTTGGTTTGGCCGATGAAAAAGGTGTCGGCCAGATTGTAGATCAGCACCATAATCATCGCTGCAATGGCCGGAACGCTGTTTCGAAGGACCTGTTTCGAAACAGAAGCGGCGCTGTTTTGATTTTGTTTCACCCGCATCAAAAGACCTCCAATATATAGCGTGCTATTAATTTGAGCTGAAAAGGTTCCGTTAGCAATTCATCCCATATTCACCGGACATTTTCATAGACAGTTTCAAGCGCGGAGCGGAATGCCGCAATCTCTTCAGGCGACAGATTTTTTACGATCATCGCTTCCATTTGCTTTTGGTGATTGATCTCCCGATGGCAAAGCTCCATTCCTGATGAGGTCAGCGAAATATTCTTGATCCGCCGGTCGAGACGATCCACCGACGACACGATGAGTTTTTTCTGCTCCAGCCGCTTCAGGATTCCCACCACCGTCGGCTGCGAGACCTGAAAGTGACTTTCAAAATCTTTTGCAGGGATTTCGGATTCCCCGCGCTCCAGGAGATACATCAGAAAACGGGCCTGGGAGAGGGTGAGTCCGCTATTCTTCAGATCGTGGTTCGCTCTTTTTTCAATGGCGTCGTGTATCTGTTTAAGAAGCATGCCGCAGTCTGGCCGAGGAATCATGACAATACCGCCTCAAATCAATAGTATGCTATTATTATAAACGGATTTTTACTCGTGTCAATAGCGTGCTGTTGATTGGGCTGAAAATTTACAATTCGTTTGCAGATGTTGCGGGCTTAAAGCCACGCAGGCTTGCAGGGGAAAGAAAAGGCGCGCAGCGGCTTGAATACCGGCAGTGCCCTTATTATTTTCGATCCAAATCGGCCGCCAGTTTTTGCCATGTGAAAAGGCCCTTCGGTAAACCGAAGAGCCTTTTCGAAGAGAGGAAGAACTTCTTACTTCATGGAGTTCTCATAGGACTCGATCATTTTCTTAACCATCTGACCGCCGATGCTGCCAGCTTCTCTGGAAGTCATATCGCCGTTATAGCCCTGCTTATAGTTCACGCCAACTTCGTTCGCGCACTCCATCTTGAAACGCTCGAGAGCCGCTTTCGCCTCAGGGACAACAAGTTTGTTCGAAGAAGAACTAGCCATTTTGAATACACTCCTTTGGGTTTGTTTTGTTTTGATTTGATTTTGCTTGCGTTTGCAGTATTATTATGACGTCGAACCATCGGGTTATTTGCGTTAATTTATGTCATTTTCGATGGAAGAACGCCTCGCCCCTGGCCCCAGCTTTTCAGCAAAATCGCAGCGGAAAGCGCTGTGATCATCCGCGTCGGAGAGCGCAAGGCGCACGCCGTCCGCGCTTTCGAGTTCGCCCGTTACAGCGAGCACTGCGGCGAAAAGGAGCAGTTCCACGGTGTCAAAGCTTTCAGGCGGATGCAGCGGGATATCGCAGGGCGCGATCGAGTGATACTCCCCGGGAAGGCGGATGTTCCGCTGGAAGGATATGACGGCGCCGTCAGGGCCGAGGCTTGAAAAGGTGACGCTTTCTTTGGGGCCGGGGCCGCAGCCAATCACCTGGGAGACGGCAGGGGAGACCCGTTCAAAAAGGGCGTATGGGGCGATTAAAACCGCGTTTTCCGGAAGACCTGGAAGCGTATGACAGTCCTCCGCAGCGACGACAATCGGCGTGCCGCCGCCGAGACGGCGGACGTTTTCGGCGTAGATCAAAATGCGGTCCGGCGGAAGACTGTCTTTGCAAAAGGAGAGATCGCTGCCAATCACAATGGCATCGGACCTTTTGGCCCAGCGTTCGGCGAGGCGGAGGAAGATCCTTTTGCCTGCCGGGCTGGGCAGAATGACGATTTCTTTCATTATAAAACGCCCTTTGAAATCAATTTGCTGAACATAGTATGTCCAGAAAACGAAGTAAAACGAACAGCCGGCGCCCCATGATCGGGGCGCCGGCTGGATGCTGGCATGGTTATTTGAGCAGATCGAGGAGTTTCCGCTTGGGAACGGCGCCGACCGAGCGCTCGACTTCCTTGCCGTCCTTGAAGACGATCACAGTTGGGATGGTCATCACGCCGTACCGCTCCGCAAGGGCGGGATGTTCGTCGATGTCGACCTTGCCGACGACGACGGAACCGTCGAGCTCGTCCGCAATTTCATCGATGACCGGCCCAAGCATTTTGCAGGGCCCGCACCAGGGAGCCCAGAAATCCACCATTGCGGTGATCCCGGAGGCGAGGGCGCCGGAATCAAAATTGCTGTCGTCAAAATGAATCAGAGACATATTTTTTCACCTTCATTTCGTTTTGTCATGGGCGGGAATTGTTGCTGCCCGGAAAAAGCCCATGCGGTTGTCTTTTGAGGCCCTTTGCCCCGTGAATTGGAGCAAAGGGATAATGGCGGCCGCTTCTGTGCAGGATAATCCCTGCGGCAAGCCTGTTTTCTTTTTTATTATAACACGGGAAGCCCAGAAAACTATTGACAAAATGAAAAAAGAAGGTATAATAAATATTGCTGTTACGCACTGCCGAATTGTGTAAAGGTAGCACGACAGACTCTGACTCTGTTTGTCTGGGTTCGAATCCTAGTTCGGCAACCAAAGCGCCCGGCGTTTCCTGTTTGTGGAACGCCGGGCGCTTTTTTGCCGGAAGGGAGGCTAACCGCCCATCCCGTTTTTAAAATCGATCGACGGCTTTGTCCCCGCTTTGGAGGAAGGGATCCTCAGCCCGCCGCCGGTTTTTTCCAAAACCGTCAGCATCGCAAGCCGCAGCCCGGGGCCCTGATTTCCAGGGGCCGTCCAGATCTTTCTCTTTAAACGTATATGGCGGTTCCGGCAGCATGAAATAACCACTTTATGGAGCGTATCCTTTTTGGCATACAGAAGTTGGAATGAGCAGTTTATGCTGCATTTCCTTCCGCAATCTCCATTTCGCCCCCGCTTAGGTTTGGATTTTTCAGCCAATTTCGGTTTTGCATATGATTTAAATCCCAAGATCGTTTTTCAGAATAGACGCGGGCTTTAATGCGCCGTTTCCGTATTTCAAACGGAGTTGGTCGAGCGTGGAATCGAGCGCTTCTAATTTTGACTCGTCTTTGGCTTCGGAAAACAGGTCGAGCTGGACCGCGGCGTCTTCCGGCACGAGGCCGATTGCCGTGACTGAGATCAGGCGGATCGGCTTGCCGGTCTTCCAGTTCTGGGCTATCAGCACCATCGCCGTTTCAAACAGATCCCGGTTCAGGTGAGTCGGGCGGGAAAAACGGGTCTGGCGGTCGATCATCCGGAAATCCGGATCCTTGATCTGAACCTGTACGCCGAGGCATTTGAGGCGGCGCTTTCGAAGCCGCGCGCCGACCGTTTCCGCCAGCGGGAGGACCCCGGCGCGGATGTCCTCGAGCGTGACGAGGTTGCGCCGGTAGGTGAGGCTGTTTCCGATGGATTTGGCCTCCTCCCGGTTGTCCGGTCCCCGGACTGGTTCCGCGTCCAGCCCGTGGACATAGCGGTATAGGGTGGCCCCCTGTTTCCCTAGTAAAGACCGGAGCGCCGCTTCGCTCATCGCGGCGAGATCGCCGAGCGTCTCCACCCCGACGTCCCGCAGGCGGCCGGCGGTTGCCGAGCCGACCGACATCAGCGCGGTGATGGCCAGGGGATAGAGGATTTGGGGATAGTTATCCCGGCTGATCACCGTGGTCGCGTCCGGCTTTTTGTAGTCGGAGCCGAGTTTTGCGAAGATTTTGCAGAAGGAGACGCCGGCCGACGCCGTGAGGCCCAGTTCTTCTTTGACCTCCCGGCGGATGCGGTCGGCGATTGTTTTCCCTTCGCCGAACAGCGCACGGCTCCCGGTCACGTCGAGATAGGATTCGTCGATGCTCGCGGCCTCCACCAGATCGGTGTAACGCTGGTATATCTGGTTTGCCATTTTAGAATACTGAAAGTAAAGTTCGCGGTGCGGCGGCAGGAGGAGAAGGCCGGGGCATTTCCGCTGCGCCTGCCAGACCGGCTCGGCGGTCTGTACGCCGCATCGCTTTGCAAGTTCGTTTTTGGCGAGAATAATCCCGTGCCTGCTCTCCACGTCGCCGCAGACGGCCATCGGCCGGGTGAGCGCCTCCGGGTGGGAGAGCGTCTCGACCGAGGCGTAAAATGCGTTCATATCCACATGAAGAATCGTCCGATCCAGCTCCCACACCTCCGCCGTTTTTTATATTAGTATATCTTCAATTCGTAAAAAAGGAAAGTGGGGGTTGGGCTTTGCGCCCAATCACGGTATCATAACCGCAGTGAATTGGGCAAAGCCCAATTCGCCCTGCTGATGGCGGGGCCAGCGCGGCAGACGCCGCGCGCTGCGCTTGTGATGCCGGAACCACCCGGCTGCGGCCGGGTTTTGCCGCTGGCGCGGCGGGGAAACCGCTATCGCGGTTTCCTGATATGGTATCATAACCGCAGTGAATTGGGCCTGGGGCCGCCGTTCCCAGCGTATCTGTTTTAGGACGGTTCGGGTCCGCGCGGGATCTGTTAAGCGCTGCCTTCGATTGTTGGATCGTCCGCGCCGCCGCCGGGAGCGCTGGCGGTCTTCAAAGGGCGAGGGATATCTGCACTCTGCTTGATGCGGCGGGAGCGGGGCCGCAAACAATTGGTTTGGAAAGGACCACGAATAAACATGCTGTTTCGCAGGAGAAGAGCTGATCTGATCGCCGACCCGCCGGGGAGGGCGCTGCTGCTGTTTGCATTTCCGATCTTTTTGGGGAACCTGTTCCAGCAGTTTTATAATATGGTGGATTCCATCACGGTCGGCAAGTTTGTCAGCCAAGCTGCGCTTGCGTCGGTCGGGGCTTCTTATGCGATTACCAACGTTTTCATCGCCGTGGCGATCGGCGGCGGCATCGGGAGCGCGGTGATAATTTCGCAGTATTTTGGCGCGGGACAGATTGGGAAGATGAAAACTTCGGTCTATACGGCGCTGCTGAATTTTCTTGTAGTGGGGGTGGCGCTCGGCGCGATCGGGATGATCTGCTGCCCGCGGCTGCTCGCAGCGCTTCATACGCCGGCAGCGGTTTTTCACGACGCTGAGGTTTATCTCCGAATCTATTTCTGGGGACTGCCGTTTCTGTTCCTTTACAATGTGGAGTCGGCAATTTTCAATTCGCTTGGCGATTCAGAGACGCCGCTGATGCTGCTGATCTTTTCTTCGCTGCTTAATATTGGCCTGGACCTGTTGTTTGTGGTTGCATTCGGCCTTGGCGTCGCGGGCGTCGCGGTTGCTACGCTGATTGCCCAGGGGCTTTCGGCGGTTCTTTCGTTTGCGGTTTTGTTGAAAAAGCTGCGCGGTTTTTCCCCGGATGCGGTTCTGGCGTCTATTTACTCGGGTGGGATTTCACTGCGGATGCTGGCGGTCGCTGTGCCGTCCGTCATCCAGCAGGCGATTGTCAACGTCGGAATGCTTTTGGTGCAGTCGGTGGTCAACTCGTTCGGCGAAGAGGCGCTGGCGGGATACTCGGCTGGAATGCGGTATGAGGCGATTGGGATTGTGCCGATGAACGCGGTCGGCAACGCGGTTTCCACCTTTACGGCCCAGAACATCGGGGCGGGTAATCTTCAGCGCGTGAAAGAGGGATACCGCGCGAGCTACCGGATTCTCTTCTGCTGCGCCGCGGCAATCTGCGCTGCCTATCAGCTATTCGCGGCGCCGCTCCTTTCCGCGTTTCTCGATGCGGACGCGGGAAGCGCGGCATTTGCAACCGGTTTGGAATATCTTCGGTTTATCTCCTTTTTCTTTGTACTGATCGGTCTTAAAATGGCGACCGACGGCCTTCTGCGGGGAGCGGGGGACGTGGGGGTGTTTACAATTGCCAATCTGGTTAACCTTGGGATCCGCGTATGGTTTGCGTTTCGGTTTGCGCCGCTGTTGGGGATAAAGGCCGTTTGGATCGCGGTCCCGGTTGGCTGGGCAGCGAACTATTTGATTTCGTTCTGCTGGGTATTAACAGGCCGTTGGAGCCGGAAGAGGGTGATTGGAAAATAAAAATGGGAGAGGCGATAGAAACATGGCTCCGGCCGTTGTCTGCTCGCCGGCATCGGGGAGACGGCGAAAAAAGGGAAACGTATGAGAAAGAAAAAAGATCGCTGCGGCTTTGCTGATGATGCTCCTCAGCGGATGCGGGGGCGCGCCGTCCAACGGAAGCGGAGTGCAGGAAAGCTCCGCGCCTTCGCATGCGAACCGGCTCAGACGCCTGACGCTTCAGCGCCGTCGGAGAGCGAAGCCCAATCCGGCGGAACGCTTATTGGGAACTGGGAAACGACTGATTAAAGGAGAAATACCAGCAGGCCGGCTGCCGCAAGGCGCCGGAATATGAGAACATCGGCATCGGTTATTCTCTCGATGGGAACGAAACGCCCGGGACGCTTTTATCCCATAAGGCGGGAAAACCGGCCTTGGCCCCAACCTGATTTTGGGCGTCAGCCACGGGGTGTCGGTTACCGTCACTTTTCAGGAGTTTCAAAGCGCTTCGCAGGCGCTGGAAGCTTATGCGGGTCCGTTTGAGGAAATGCTGGACTCCGATCGCATGTACCAGAACGTCAAGGCGTGGCGGAACTCGAAGACTGCTATGCGCTTGGCATCCCGGATTTCGGCGCTGAAATCGACTGGATTTCCGAAACGGCGCTTGACCTCTGAGCGTTAAAAAAGGATGGGCCGGCCGGCCCATCCTTTTTTAACTTTGAGCAATTACTTGATTTCGAAAAAGACAAAGAAAACGTCGCCTTCCGACGATCCTCAAAGATCTCAAGGTAGCTGATTGAAAATTCGGTCGATCCTTCCGGAACCTCGTATACGCAGTGATACTCCCTGCTCTCGGCGCGGCCGAGCTCAAATTCGAGCGGGATCATGGTGTCGTCGATTGGGTCTATGGCGTAACCAAAGTCCATGTCGCCATCGCCCCATTGAATCTGGAAATCATCGACATACATCGGGATGGTTTCACCGAAAACATTTTTCATATCCACAACCGCGTCGAGAAGGACATAGCCCTCTTTCGGCTGATAGCCGGCGTATTCGTCCACAAACTGTGCGGATTTCACAGTAAAAGTGAAGAAGCTGTTCTCCATTGTGTCGCCGATACGGCCCTCCGCATATCCGTCAACCGCTTTGATGGTCTGCACGCTATTGCATCCTGACAAAGCCAGTGCCACGCAGAGAATAATAGCTGCAATCGAAAATACTTTATTCATCTTTTTCCTCCCAAATCATGTATTTCGCTTTTGAGTTTACCATATCCTATTTTGAAATACTATGTTGAAATCATAACAATATGTTTACAGAATCGCCCAATTTGTAAGTATTTATGCTTATTTCACAATGGGACTCGTGGAATTCACAGTGATTGACTGGGATTCGCTGTTTTTTTCAATCCGATATTGACAAGAAGCGAGTTTTTCGTTATACTGGAAAAGCTGCCGGGGTATAGCGCAGTTTGGTAGCGCGCTTGGTTCGGGACCAAGAGGCCGGGAGTTCGAGTCTCCCTACTCCGACCAAAAACCAGACGCTCAAGTTGGATGTATTTTCAGCTTGAGCGTCTGGTTTTTTCTTAGGGCGCCGCCCCCTCTTGACGTCGGATTGCCTTGCTTTCCACTCGGCAATCTTCCTGTCACGCCCGAAGGGGAAAGCGGCAGAAGCCATTCGGCCTGCCGCTGGATCTGTCCTGGGCATGAGGCATCTTTTCATTCCGCAAAGGCTCCTGACAATCTCGATGCCGTGATCGTGAATCAGGTGTTCCTATGCCGAAATTGTGCGCCAACTTTTAAAAGCCTGTTCGGATATGCACAATACAGTCCGGAGACAAGATATCACCTAAAACAAAAGCCGTCCCGGAAGACGGCTTGAACGATTAAACTGGCATTGGGAGGCGCTTGGGGAACCGTCTCCGAATCTCTATGGTATAAACGGGGACATGATTGCACTCGTATGGAACCGGTTCAACCGAATACCTCTGGCAGACGGACACAAGATACGGCTTATAGTTTTCAAGCTCAAACCAATTTGAAACCCGTCTTCTGATCTCCTGCTTGTTGGCATCGGGCAACACGAGGGTTTTGCTGACGGAGTTCGATGCGATCCGGCAAATCCATTGGCGGGTATTGCCTTTGTAGTTCACAGCGATATAATTTTGCGCTTTTTTACAGACTAAGTCAGCTTTATCTAAAGAGGGGGATAAAAGCTCGCAGATTTTTTGATAGGCCGCCTTCTCGCTCTCGGTCAAAACCATTGGTTTCGCTTCGGGTATTTCCGGAGCAGCAGGCGGATCGACCTTTGACGGCTGTTCTGATTGAGCCGGGGCCGTGGGCTGATTCAGGGCAGATATAATGCGCGTGTTCATAGCTTCGCTGAAATACTCTTCAAATGCCTGCTTCAGGATGGGCCGGAATTTTGAAACGACAGCCTGCGTTCTTGTCCCGGAGTAGACGTTTTGAAGAAAAAAACGTACCATTTCGTCTGATGGCTCTTCTTCAAATTCTCTTGCAATCATGCTTTTAAAGTCGGTCTTATATTTCAGCAGCGAAGCAGAGGCCGAAACCGCGGACACGTCAAAATTCGCCTTTTGAAACTTGCTTAATTCTTCGATCTGCGAATTCTTGAGGTTGAGCAAATCGACTTGCAAAAACGGCGTGGAATCCATTTTATTTGTCTCATCAAGATCGGTATAAAAGCGATACTGGATGCCGTTTGTCAGAATTGCAAACTTAGCTTTCGTCGTGACGAAATACCGAAACAACTGCGAATCCTGTTTCCCCAGTTTTTTATTGACCGCCTTAGCTTCTACGAGGATCACGGGCAACCCATTTTGCAGGATCGCGTAATCAACTTTTTCGCCTTTTTTAATCCCAACGTCGGCGACAAACTCCGGAACAAATTCGAGCGGGTTAAAGACGTCGTATCCCAGTAGCGTAAAAAACGGCATAATAAGGGACGTCTTTGTCGCCTCTTCGGTGGCGATGGAATCTTTTAGTGAGCTGACCCGACCCGCGAAATCAAGCAAATCTTTTTGAAAGTCCATGTGAGCACCCCGCTTGGCATATTTTGCTATTATGTTATCATAGCTCACAAAAAATGACAACACAGAATTCGTCTTTTAGTGAAAAAGGAGCCTGGAGGGCAAAAAATAACGCAAAATAAGCGCGTCCGTGTCTGGTACAAGCGAGAGAGCGCATCCCATCCCTTGTCTACCAACAATATGCCGCGGCGGCGCGGATAAGTCAGGGAGGGATCGGCGATGAGCACCCTAACAAATTACACCAGCTGTTCGGCGCCGGAGCCTGGCCGGAGGAGCGCAGAGCCAAGGATGAATCGGCGCTGCCGTGTCGGGTCAGCCGTCAGAAGCCAGGGGAGGCGCAGTAATGGTCAACCAGAACCCGCCGGGCCGTCTCCGGATGACGGGGCATGGGGCTGCTCCGCCATTTGATCCGAAGCAGCCTTTGCGGTTGACCAGGATCATTCGGAACCCAGGGGTTCCGAATGATCCTGCCGTTGGCTAAGGGCCGACATAAGTGACCGTGAGAAATGCGTTGCAATATTGCGTTGTGGCCGGGAGTGAAACGGTTGTATTGTTGTCAGCGGCGTCGATCCAGAGCAGGACGCGGGTTTGTGCGCCCAACCGCCGGACGATGGAGCCAGTGGACAGGGCGCTGGCGCGGAGCGGGATTTTTCCGGACTGGTCAATCCCGCCGGGCATGAAGGCAATTGTACACAAACCCGGCGTTCCGACCGAAGGGTAGACCCCGTATTCGATCAAGTACAACCCTGCGGTTTCGATGATCACATATCTATTATTGGATGCCAGCGAGGTGCCGAAAAGCCCCCCGATCTGGTCGAAGGTGACGCTTCCGTAGTTCGGGGCGGTAAAGGTCTGCGCCGCGTGGCTTGAAACCGAAGCCGCCGCGCTGATCACCGGCCCGGTCGCGCCGGTAGCGCCAGTCGCCCCCTGCGGGCCAACCGGCCCGATGGGGCCTGCGGCTCCCTGCGCGCCTGTGGCGCCCGTGATGCCGGTCGGGCCAGTCGCCCCGGTTGGCCCGGTCGGCCCGGTCGGCCCCGCCGCGCCGGTAGCGCCAGTCGCCCCAGTTGGCCCGGTTGGGCCAGTCGCCCCGGTTGGTCCGGTTGGCCCGGCGGCGCCCGCAGGCCCTTCGGCGCCTGCTGGGCCTTGAGCGCCGGCCGTACCAGGGATACCCTGGGGTCCCTGCACCCCTTGAGGCCCCGCGGGCCCCTGTGGGCCGGTCGCGCCCGTTGATCCGGTCGGCCCGGTTGGCCCCGTCGGCCCGGTCGGCCCGGTTGGCCCGGTTGGCCCGGTTGGCCCGGTTGGCCCGGTCGGCCCCGTTGGCCCGGTTGGCCCCGTCGGCCCGGTCGGCCCCGTCGGCCCGGTTGGCCCGGTCGGCCCGGTCGGCCCGGTTGCACCTGTTGCTCCGCTGCCAGTAGGACAGGGGAAGGGGCAGCAGCAAGCGGGGAAAAATCTGCGGCTTTCATAACAATGGCAGTCCATTAAAGAATCTGCCCCCTTTCAATATATCAAATCGTTTGTTCCATCTTATTCCCAGCGCCGTCCAAAGGGTGCATTCCTGAAAAAGCGTGCGCCGGTGGTCCATGCGCACGCTTTTGACTATTTCCGATTTCGGATATGTGCGGCAGCTTTGGTACGCGCCGCCTCAAGGCTGAGGCGGAGACCAACTACGAGAATGCGAATCTGGAATATTCGCCCAAGCTGGTCAAACGCGGGCGGTTCGGCCTTGCTGAATGGCTCGACCCTGGCCAGGCGGCGCCCGGCGGCGACGGCTGCGGCGCCATCGATATCACCGTCCAGGCCGAGAGCGGCACGCCGGCCAACGCCAATCAGGTGTAGGCCCTACGCCGGCGGCGTCTACGGCCTGATGAATTTGAGAACCGGCAGCGAAGATCTTTACAATCGGGCCGTTATGGTGTATTTTGGACATGAGGGTCCGCTCCCCGCGCCGGGCCTATTGAATCTCAGCCCCGGCCGCTCGTATACGGACGCCAACCTGTTCCGGCCTTATTACAATGCCGGCCGCTGGAGGATCGACCATTTTTCAACTTATATCGTCACGGCGCGCCGCCTGGAACCTCGGCTCGGAGCCCTAAGACAACGGCGGTGCGTATGCCGCGGCCCCGGGCGGAAACCTGACCGTCCCTTGGCGGAAAAGGCGTTGGATGCGGAAAGCGCCGCGCTTTCCTTTGTGGTGGAAAGCCATGAGGCGGCTGCGCCCTGGCCGCGGCCTCGACGATATTCTGGCCTGATGATCAGAAGGCCCCGCCCCGTGAACCTGTCCACAGGGCGATTTTCGGGATATACCCCCAAAAGGCCGTAACCGAAAGCCGTGCGGCGTTCCCGGATCAAGACGGCGGGACGCGCAGCGGCAAACAATTTGCACGGGAGGAAACAAATATGGAAGAGACGCTCGTTCTGTACGAAAAAAAAGGCCCGGTCGCCTGGGTGGGACTCAACCGTCCGCAGGCGCTCAACGGCATGACGCCGGAGCTTTCGGCGGAGTTCTGCCGCGTGCTCGACGGCTGCGACGCGGATGAAGAGGTCGTCGTGGTGGTCCTCTACGGCGTCGGGAAAGCATTTTGCGCGGGCGGCGACCTCCGGGAGATCAGCGCGCAGAAGACCGCGGACGAGGCGGCCGGCTTTGTCAAAAAGGTCGGGCGGATGGTCGAGAAGATCCGCGAGATCAAAAAGCCCGTCGTCGCGATGGTCAACGGGGCGGCCGCGGGCGCGGGCTTCAACCTCGCGGCGGCCTGCGACATCGTCCTCGCGTCCGACAAGGCGAAGTTTATCCAGAGCTTTTCGTCGGTCGGCCTCGTGCCCGACTGTGGCGGACATTATTTCCTCCCGCGCCTGATCGGCCCCTACCGCGCGAAGGAGCTGATGTTCACCGCCCGGTCTGTCACGGCGCAGGAGGGATATGAGCTTGGCTTTGTCAACCATGTCTATCCGCACGACGAGCTGAAGGCGAAGACCGAGGAATTCGCGAAGATGCTCGCCGGGCGCGCGCCGCTCGCGCTCTACTGCGGGAAAAACCTGGTCAACCAGTCGGCGGAGCTGTCGCTGGGCGAGGTGCTGGAGCTGGAAGCCTCGATCCAGGGCGAACTGATGATGACCGAAGACGGGAAGGAGGGCTTTGCGGCCTTCTTCGAGAAACGCCCGCCGCGCTTTCAGGGGAAATGAGCGCGGGGGAAACGCCGGGGCGCGGCGTCTGCCCGGTCCGGCTTGAGGATATGCTCGCGGCCCGGGAGGCGAGGGCAAAGGCGCAGCGGTTTCTGCTCGCGGGCTGGCGGGGGTGCCTTGTGTCGTTTACGCTCAACCTCGCGGGCGAGGTGAAAAGCGGCTGCCGCGCGGCGGCGGCGTTTGACAGCGGGCTTTCGGCGCTGCTTTCGGCGCTCGGCGCGGCGGGGATCCGGTATGAGCCGCCGTTTCTGCGCCGCCTGTTCACCGGGGACGAGGCGTATCTGCTCTGCGAATCCGCCCCCGAACCGGTCAAGCGCATCGCAGAGGGGATCGAGCGGGACCACCCGGCCGGGCGGCTCTTCGACTTCGACGTGCTCGACGGGCGGGGGCGCAAGCTCTCCCGCACCGAGCTCGGCCTCGGGGAACGGCGCTGTTTTGTCTGCGGCCGCCCCGCGTTCGAGTGCGCGAGAAGCCGCCGCCATTCGGCGGCGGAGCTGGCGGAAAAACTCGATAAGCTGCTGGAACCGTTTGGATAAGGAAAACGAAAGGGCCGCCGCGCACCAATCTGGTGCGCGGCGGCCCTTTTTAGCAGCTATTGGTTTCCATCGGACTTCTGATTAATATTTCCGTTCAGGGCTTCATAATCCGCAACGCATTGTCTAAGCCAGTATATGATCTGACCTGTGATGGACCTGCCCTCGCCTTTTGCAATGTATTTAATTTTATAGTGAAGCTCTTCGTCAATCCGTAAGCCGAGGTGCTTTTCCATATCACTCACCACTATTCAAACATTTGTATACATTTACTTTGATCATAAATTCACTTAACAAAATCATTTATTTAAGTTCCTGTTCTAAGCGATCAAACTCATCAGTGCCGAAAAATTCTCCAAGTGTGATATCTAAACCGTCGCAGATCATTTTTATTGTTAATATCTTAGGGTTTTGGCTCTTTCCGTACAATATGTTTTTGATTGAAGAGGGCGGAAGGCCCGATAGCGTTGCGAGATTGTTAATGGTGATCTGACGTTCATTGCAGAGCTGAAGAATTCGAACTTTGATTGCTTGTGTTGTGTTCAATGCATACACGCCCCTTTTCACAAGCTTAATAAATAACGCTTGCAAAAGTAGGCTATGCATGCTACTATTAGGCTATACATAGCCTTTTAAAAGGAGAGTGTTCCAATGAAAGTAGCGGTTGTCGGCTCGCGCACCCTGACTGGAATCGATCTCGCGCCGTACATCCCGGCGGAGGCGACGGCGATTGTGTCAGGCGGGGCGAAGGGCGTGGACGCCCTCGCGGCCGAGTACGCGCGGCGGCGCGGCCTCCCGCTCTGGATCTACCGCCCGGATTACGACCGGTACGGGCGGGCCGCGCCAATTGTGCGCAACCGCACGATCGCCGAGAACTGCGACCTTCTGGTGGCAATTTGGGACGGTTTTTCGCGCGGGACCAGCTATACGGTTGAATACGCGAAAAAGATCAGAAAACCCTATCGCGTTTATCTGATCCCGTCGAAGGAGACCATCTAAAAAACCGGGCGGAAATGCAGCGCGCATTTCCGCCCGGTTTGTTCCGCTTTGGTTATTTGCCGGCGACGATTTCCTTGGTGTCTCTGGCGATGAGCAGCTCTTCGTTGGTCGGGATGACCCAGACCTGGGCCTTGCTGCCTTCCCTGGTGATGCAGGCTTCCTTCCGGCAGCCCTTGTTCTTTTCGGCGTCGAAGTCGATGCCGAGGAACTCCAGGCCGTCGCAGACGCGCTCGCGCACGACGTCGTCGTTCTCGCCGATGCCGCCGGTGAACACCACGGCGTCAAGGCCGCCCATCGCCGCCGCATAGCCGCCGATGAACTTCTTGATCTGGTAGCAGAGCATGTCGACCGCGAGCTTCGCGCGCTCGTTGCCCTGATCCTCCGCCGCGTGGAGGTCGCGCATATCGCTGCCGACGCCGGAAACGCCCTCAAGGCCGGACTTTTTCTGAAGCAGCGTGATCACGTCGCCCAGATTGAGGCCCTCCTTCGCCGCGAGGAGCGAGGGGATGCCGGGGTCGACCGAGCCGGAACGGGTTCCCATGATCAGGCCCTCGTTGGTGGTCAGGCCCATCGAGGTGTCGAGGACCTTTCCGCCGACGACCGCCGCAATGGAAGAGCCGTTTCCAAGGTGGCAGGTGACGACCTTCTGATCCTTTTTGCCGGTCAGCTCCGCGAGGCGGGCGCTGACATAGCGGTGGCTGGTGCCGTGGAAGCCGTATCTTCTCACGCCGTATTTCTGATAGTCCTCATACGGGACGCCGTACATATAGGCTTTCGGAGGCATGGTCTGGTGGAACGCTGTGTCGAAGACGGCGGCCATCGGGGTGTCCTTGCCGAACACCTTCTGGGACGCGCGGATCGCCGCGAGGCCGGGCGGGTTGTGCAGCGGGGCGAGCTCGGAAAGCTCCTCGATGGTTTTGAGCACGTCCTCGGTGATGAGGACCGAGTTTGCGAACTTTTCGCCGCCGTGTACGGTCCGGTGGCCGACCGCATCGATCTCAGAGACGTCGCTGATGACCTTGTATTCGCCCTCGGTCAGGAGCTTCAGCACCTCGGCAAACGCCTCGGCATGGGTCGGGAACGGGACCTCGTAGCTGGTGGAGCGCCCGTCGGAAAGCTTGTGGCTGATCATGCCGCCGTTTCCGATTCTCTCGCAGTTTCCTTTGGCGATGACCTGCTCGTTGTCCATGTCGATGAGCTGGTATTTCATGGACGAACTGCCGGCATTAATGACCAAAATTTTCATTTGATTTTTGCCTCCTCCGCCAGATGTGGCGATATCATTTTCTTGACATCCAGTCATTCCAGTATATATTATTATATTATTCTTAAAAGTTCAAGCGCGGCGAGGAAAGAAAATGCAAAAATATCGGAAACCAAAGCCAAATCCGGGCGCCGGCGTTTTTGCACCGGCCCGCCGCCGGGCTAAGACGGGGGGACGGACGTGCCCGAGATGACGGTGGCCGCGATTATAGCTGAATACAACCCGTTCCACAACGGCCACGCCCGGCACATCGAAAAGACCCGGGAGGCCGGCGCGACCCATGTCGCCGTGATCATGAGCGGGAACTTTACCCAGCGCGGAACCCCCGCGGTCGCGGAGAAGCGCGCCAGGGCCGAGGCCGCGCTGATGGGCGGGGCGGACCTTGTCGTCGAGCTTCCGCTGCCGTATGCGGCGGGGACGGCGCAGCGGTTCGCGCTCGGCGCGGTTTCAATCGCCGAGGGGATGGGCTGCGTCGACCTTCTTTCGTTTGGAAGCGAATCGGGCTATCTGACCATCCTCGAGGCCGCGGCGGAGGCGGTCGATTCCGAGGAGCTTTCGGCGCGGCTGCCGGAGCTGCTCGCGACCGGGATGACCTTTGCGAAGGCGCGCCACAACGCCGTGTCCGAGCTGTTCGGCGACGAGGTGGCGGACATGCTTACCACCCCGAACGACAGCCTCGCAGTCGAATACATCCGCCAGCTCCGCCTCATCGGGAGCCGCATCCTTCCGGTTGCGGTCCGCAGGGAAGGCCCGGGCCACGACCGGGAGGGGGCGCAAGGCGAGATCGCCTCCGCGTCCTATCTGCGCGGCCTCTGGAAAAGCGGCGGGATTTCCGCGCTCCGGGGCCTTGCGCCCGAAAAGAGCCTCGGCGTCCTGATGCGCGCCGCGGAAGAGGGGAAGGCCCCGTTTGCGGACGAGGCGCAGGAAAAGATGATGCTCGCCGCGCTCCGCCGCCTCACGCCGGAGCAACTGCGCGAGCTGCCCGACGTATCGGAGGGGCTTGAAAACCGGGTTTACGCCGCCATCCGGCAGGCGGTGACGCTGGGCGAGGTCTATTCGCTTTCAAAAAGCAAACGATATACTATGGCAAGGATCCGCCGCGTCGTGCTGGCGGCGTTCCTCGGCATTCCCCGCGGGCTTTCCGCAGCCCCCGCGCCCTATATCCGGATCCTCGGCTTCAACCGGCGGGGGAGGGAAATCCTCGCCGTGATGAAGCGGACGGCCTCGCTTCCGGTTTCAGATTCGCTGGCTTATCTCCGGAAGCTCGACAGCGCCTGTCTCGAATTTGCCGACCTTGAGGCGCGTTCCACCGACCTGTACACGCTGGGGCTCCCGCGCGTCCTGCCCTGCGGCAGCGACTTTACCGATGGGAGCATCCGTTTATAACGCAACACCAACAAGGAGGAAACTGCAGATGGATACCCTGTTACGGCTTCTCGATGAAAATGCGCGCCTTTCCGACGGGCAGCTTGCAAAGGCGACCGCCCTTTCGAAGGAAGAGGTGGCAAATCGGCTCGCGGAGTATGAAAAATCCGGGGTGATCAAGGGATATAAGGCAATTATCGACTGGGACAAGACCGACCGCGAATATGTCTCGGCCCGCATCGAAGTAAAAGCCCTCCTTCAGAGAACCGGCTACGATCAGGTCGCCGAAAAGCTCGCGGCGTTTGAGGAGGTCGAATCGGTCTATCTGATGAGCGGGAGCTATGACATCGCGCTCACCGTCAGCGGGAAAACCTTCAAGGACATTGCACTGTTCGTCGCGTATAAGCTCGCGCCGATCGAGGAGATTCAGTCCACCTCCACCAGCTTTGTCCTTCGGAAATACAAAGAAAAGGGGATCTTAGAAGTCAAGGAGCCCGATGAAAGAGGTTATATGCGTTGATGGATTATAAAAAGATTCTGTCCGAAAAGGTTCAGGGAATCAAACCGTCGGGCATCCGCCGCTTTTTTGACCTCGCCAACGAGATGGAGGGCGTGATCTCGCTCGGCGTCGGCGAACCCGATTTCAAAACCCCCTGGATGATCCGCCGCGCGGGCATCCAGTCGCTCGAGCGCGGAAAGACCTGGTACACCGCGAACGCGGGCATGCCGGAGCTGAACAGGGAGATCGCCAACTACCTCGCCCGGCGGTTCGGCCTGCTCTACAACCCGAAGAGCGAGATCTTCGTCACGGTCGGCGGGTCCGAGGCGATCGACATGTGCATCCGCGCGCTGGTCAACCCCGGCGACGAGGTGATGGTGGTCGAGCCGAGCTTCGTCTGCTATTCGCCGATTGCGGAGCTTTCCTACGGCAAGGCGGTCCATATCGCCACCCGCGCGCAGGACGGCTTCCGCCTCACGCCCGAGGCGCTCAAAGCCGCGATCACGCCCAGGTCCAAGCTCCTGATCCTGCCGTTCCCGTCGAACCCGACCGGCGCGGTGATGGAGAAGCGGCATCTCGAAGCGATTGCCGAGGTGCTGCGCGGCACCGGCATCATGGTGCTGTCGGACGAGATTTATGCCGAGCTGACCTATTCGGGCCAGCACTGCTCGATCGCTTCGCTCCCCGATATGAAGGAGCGGACCATCGTTGTGGGCGGCTTTTCGAAGTCCTATGCGATGACCGGCTGGCGGCTCGGCTATGCCTGCGGCCCGGCGCCCGTCATCCAGCAGATGCTGAAGATTCACCAGTTTGCAATCATGTGCGCGCCGACCGTCAGCCAGTTTGCGGCTGTTGAGGCTTTAAAACACGGGGATGAGTCGATCGCCGAGATGCGGCAGGAGTATGACGAGCGCCGGAAGGTCCTCGTCAACAGCCTCAACCACCTGGGCCTGACCTGTTTTGAGCCGAAGGGCGCGTTTTATGTCTTCCCGTCGATTCAGAAGACGGGGCTTTCGAGCGAGGAATTCTGCGAGCGGCTTCTGTATTCCCAGAAGGTCGCGGTCGTGCCGGGCGGCGCGTTCGGCGGCTGCGGCGAAGGCTTTGTGCGGATTTCCTATTCCTATTCGGTTGAGCATCTGATGGAGGCGCTCCGGCGGATTGAACTGTTCCTCGAAGAGCTGGAACGGGAGAAAACCGCGTGAGGCCGCAGGTTTCGGTGCTGGCGGTTCCTTCTTATGACGAGGGCGAGGTCATGGAGGCGGTTGAGACGCATTTGCGGCTCAACCGCTTTTCCGAACTGCTCCGCCCGGGGGCGACCGTGCTGCTAAAGCCCAACCTCCTGATGAAGCGCGCGCCGGAAACCGCGACGACCACCCACCCGGCGTTCGTCGCCGCGGTGGTCCGTGCGCTTCGCGCGCTCGGCGCAGGGGAGATTACCGTCGCCGATTCCCCGGGCGGCCCATATACTGCCGCGGCGCTCGAGGGGGTTTACGCCGCCTCCGGGATGGCCGCCGCGGAAGCGGCCGGCGCGCGGCTCAACCGCGGGACCGGTTTTCGGCCGGTTCCCTCCGCGGGGAAAGCGGTGAGCGAGTTTTCGCTGATCGATCCGGTGGCCGGCGCCGACCTGGTGATCAACCTCCCGAAGCTCAAAACCCACGGCATGACCGGGATGAGCGGCGCGGTCAAAAACCTGTTCGGCTGTATTCCGGGCCTCCAGAAGCCGGAACTCCACTTCCAGTTCCCGGAGCCGGAGCGGTTCTCCGCGATGCTGGTCGATCTCGCGCTCACGGTGCGGCCGTCGCTGACCATCGTCGACGGGATCGATGCGATGGAGGGGAACGGCCCCTCCGGCGGGGAGGTGCGGCGGCTCGGCCTTACTTTTGCCTCCCGGGACCCGTTTGCGCTCGACCTCATTGCCGCGGCGGCGCTTGGGATGGCGCCCGGCGAGGTGACCACCCTTGCCGAGAGCATCCGGCGCGGCCTCTGTCCCGCGTCGCCCGGCGGCGTCGACCTGCTCGGCGGCGGTTTTCGAACCGTTCCAAACTGGAAACGCGCCGAGGGCAAGGCCCTCGATTTCGCCGACCATGCGCCCGCCGCGCTCCGTCCGGCGCTTCGAAAGCTGATGCCGCTTTTAGCGCCGCGCCCGGCTATCCGGACCCGCGACTGCGTCGGCTGCGGGAAATGCGCCGAAAGCTGTCCTGCGAAGGTGATCCGGATCACCGGCGGGAAGGCCGTCATCCGGCGGCGGGGCTGTATCCGCTGTTTCTGCTGCCACGAAATGTGCCCGGTCCGGGCGGTCGATATCCGGCGCAGCCCGCTTCTGCACGGAACGCGGCGCTGATGGGGAACTGCATGATCCGCGCGGCGATGCGCGGCCAGAAAGGGAAATAGGATGAAACGTAACCGTGAAGCGGTCGCCATTGCGCCCGCGAAAATCAATCTCTCGCTCGAAATCCTCGGCCGCCGCGAGGACGGCTATCATCTGCTGCACAGCGTGATGCAGGCGGTTGGGCGTTACAATGTTGTGACCGCCGCGGCGGCGGAGACGGAGGGGATCGCGCTTTCGAGCGGGAGCGCCGAGCTTGCCTGCGGGCCGGAGAACACGGCCTTTCGCGCCGCGCAAAAATTTTTTGAGGCGGTTGGCGAGGCACCGGCGGTCCGGATTGAAATCGAAAAGCAGATTCCGTGGCAGGCGGGGCTCGGTTCCGCTTCCGCCGATGCGGCGGGGACGCTGGTTGCGCTCAACGCCCTTTATTCCTCGCCGCTCGGGCGGGACGAGCTTTTGGCCCTCGGCGCGGCGGTCGGCGCGGACGTGCCGTTCTGCCTTGCGGGCGGGACGATGCTCGCGGAGGGAATCGGCGAGGTTTTGACGCCGCTCCCCACCCCGCAGGGGCTTTTTTATGTGATCGCAAAGCCCGAGGGGGTCGGCGTTTCCACGCCGGAGGCCTACCGGCTCTACGACGCGGCGCCAAGGGGAAAACGCTCGCGCAAAGCGGCCGCGAAGCTCGCGCGGTTTCTGCGCAGGACCGGCGGGAGCGACCCGGCGGGAATTGCGCCGCTGCTGCGCAACGACCTCGAGGCTCCGGCGGCGCCGCCCGAATCGCTTGAATTAAAACGTCTTCTGCTCGCCAACGGCGCTCTCGCGGCCCAGATGACCGGTTCCGGGTCGGCCGTTTTCGGCGTCTTTACCTCGCGCGAGGAGGCGAATCTCGCGCAGGAGGCGCTTTGCGCCCCGGGAACGCTCTCCTTTTTCGCGGCAAACGCGCGCGGCGGCGCGGAAATTTTCAAAGTGACTGAATAACAACAGGAAATCCTGCCCATTCTACCGTCGGAGAACCGTTTCGACAGCAGAGAAAGGCAGGATTTTTATGAACTCGTTGATACATACAGCGTCCAAAGAGGGACTGAGCTTTTCCGCAAAGCTGACCGTCGCCATGCTTTTGGCCTTGATCGTCTCGTTCTGTTATGGTGCGATTGTACCGTTTGCCCGGGAATGCGAGGCGGTGCGGGACGAAACGCTCCGGCTCCACATCCTTGCAAACTCCGACAGCGACGAGGACCAGCGGGTGAAGCTCCTGGTCCGGGATGCGGTCCTCCGGGAATACGGGGAATTGTTCGGTTCCTGCGCTGACAACCGGGAGGCGGCTCAGGCGGCGCTTTTGCACAGAGACGAGATCCGGGCGCTCTGTGAGCGCACCCTCGCCGAAAACGGGGCGGAACCGGAAGCGGAGGTTATGGTCACCGAGATGTACTTTTCAACCCGCACCTATGAGGAGGGCGTCACCCTTCCGGCGGGGCGGTATCTCGCGCTGCGGATTCTGCTGGGCGAGGGGAACGGCCGCAACTGGTGGTGCGTGATGTATCCGCCGCTCTGCATTCCCGCCGCGAGCGAGGAACACGCCGCGCAGATTGAGGAGAACATCCGCGCTCTTTCTGAAACGCCGAACTATCAGCCGAAGTTCGCGGTTGTCGAGCTTTATGAACATCTGCGGGACAGCGTTGGTAAGTTCATAAAAGAAGAATAAAAGGCCGGCGCCGTGTGATTCCCTTTGGATGAGGAAGAGCAAAGGGAACAGGAAGACAGAAAGGTTCAATCGCCGGGCGAAAAGGACGCTTCCGCAGGGGGCGTCCTTTTCGTTGATTAGAAGCCGCGGACTTGTCATTCGTCCGCGGCCTTTTTTGGCGCAAACGGAAAGGGCGGCAATATCAAGGGCCTGTATTGAAAAAATGCGGCGTTCCATGTTATAGTGAACACAGGCGCCCTGGGCCGATTTGATCCATCAAAGGCGTTGGATATGGGAGAAGGATGTTTGTTTGCATAAAAATCGTTCTGGGAGGGATGTGGTATGAGGGAAAACCCCCAGTCTCCCCGGGTCCCGTCCGAAGTGAGTACCATTTTGATCATTGACGATGATGAAATCAACCGGGGGATTCTCAATCATCTGTTTTGCATGGACTATGCGATTGAAGAAGCCGAAAACGGCAAACAGGGTTTGGAAGCCGTTTTCCAAAACCGACATCGCATTTGCGCGGTTCTGTTAGATGTCGTGATGCCGGAAATGAGCGGTCTTGAGGTTTTGAGACGGCTCAAAGAGGCAGGGGTTCTGGAACACATACCCGTTTTTCTGATTACGTCGGAAGTGGACGCGGCAATCAGACAGGGGTATGAATTGGGCGCGATGGATGTGATCAGCAAACCAATCGTACCCTATCTTGTGCAGCGGCGGGTTCATTCTGTGGTTGAACTTTTTCAAGCGCGGCGGGAACTCAAATACCGCGTAGAGCGGCAAGAGGAAGAACTTTTGAAAAAGACGCGCGAGATCCTTGAACTGAACCAGGGCATGATTGAATCGCTGTCTGCCGCGATTGAGTTCAGAAATGAAGAATCCGGCGGACATGTAAGGCGAATCCATGACATCACCGCGGCGCTGCTGTTGGAAACGGATTTTTGTCCGGGTTTGACGGAAGATGAAATAGAAAATATCGCTTTGGCCGCAATTATGCACGATGTTGGTAAAATTGCCATACCGGACTGCGTTTTGAGCAAACCCGGCAGATTGACGCCAGACGAGTTTGAAACCATGAAAACCCATACCATCCAAGGGGGCGAGCTGCTGGAACGCATTCCTCAGCTTCAGCATCATGGGGCCTATCGCTACGCCTGGGACATCGCCCGGCACCATCACGAGAGATGGGACGGCAACGGCTATCCGGACAGGCTGAAAGGCGATGCGA
Source organism: Candidatus Fimivivens faecavium (assembly GCA_018716105.1). Taxonomy (GTDB): domain Bacteria; phylum Bacillota; class Clostridia; order Oscillospirales; family Ruminococcaceae; genus Fimivivens; species Fimivivens faecavium. Next base: position 77,782 of record DVKH01000025.1, read on the forward strand.
TCACGCCGTGGGCGCAGGCGGTTTCCATTGCCGATGTGTACGATGCGTTGAGCTGCAAGCGCGTCTACAAGGATGCTCTCCCGCGCGAAAAGGCGCTGGAGATGATCCGCTCCGGGCAATGCGGGATATTCAATCCGAAGCTGCTGGACTGCTTTTTTGAAGTGGAACCCCGGCTCGCGCCGCTTTATAGACACTAGGAAAAGAAAATTAAGGACAGGGGGAGCCTATTTTGCAAGCACTTGCGAGAGAGCGGTTGGAAAACGCCGGAATCGATGTGACAGGCGCTTTGGAACGCTTTATGGGAAACGGCGTTCTCCTCGAACGATTCCTGAAAAAATTTCTAAGCGACCCCAATTATGAAAAACTGGCGGCGGCGGTTGACGCTGGAGACCAGGAGAACGCACTGACGGCGGCGCATACCCTCAAAGGCGTGTGCGGGAATCTGGGAATGACCGAGCTGTTCGATCTTACAGCCAAGCAGGTTGCGGCTTTTCGGGCCGGTCGTTGGGAAGATGCGATCCGTTTCATGCCGAATATTTCCCTTGCTTACGGGCGGGTAATCGATGGCATCAAAGGTTTAGAATAGGCGGCGGGGAATGGATAAAAAGGTGAAACGGGTATTCGGCGCGACAATTGCCGGAATGCTGCTTTTCTGCGTTTTGGTATTTACGGTTATCACCGTACATATGACCAAAGAAAATACGGAAACGATGGATACCGTTGCAGATACTTATATGTCCGGCATGAGTATTCAGATTCAGAACCATTTTGAAACGCTGGTTAATATGCAACTGATGCAGGTGGACGGCGTCGTCCAGGCTTTGCCGCCCGAATCTGTTGAGCAGCTCGATGAAACGGTGAAAAACGGGTTTGCCAAGATGGCCGGCCTGCGGCAGTTTACCCACCTGTTTCTCCTTGACACCGAGGGCGGCTCGGAATCGCTTTATGGCGGCGATGTCGAAGTGGAGAGCCGGGACGCCTTTATCAACGCTTTGAACAATAACGAAACAATGGTAACAGCGGGCAGGACTGCCGATGGAAAAAAGCTCCTGCTCTATGGCGTTTCTGTCGGCTATCCGACAGGAACGGGGTACCCCATGTCAAATGGCGGACATTGCACCGCCCTTGTCGCCGGCGTCCCGCTGGATCGTTTGAAAGATTCTTTGTCTTTGGGGTTGGATCAGTCCTTGATTTTTTCCCATGTCCTTCGTGCAGACGGCGCCTACTTAATCAACAGCACCGGCGAAACCGATATGGAAAACTGTCTGGAATGGGTGCGATATAACGGCGGAATCGAAGGGACTGAGGATATTGACGTCATTGTTGAGGATATGGCCGCCGCGCTTACAGAGCGAAAGGAATACAACAATGTGATTACGGTCGGCGGAGAGATGCGCCATTTCTCCATGTCCCCTCTGCCAAATACAGAGTGGACGATCATCACTGTGATGCCTCATGGCGTTCTGGATGAGGCGTTGAGCGATTTGGGGCGTCAGCGGATCGCTACTTCACTGTTAAGCGGTATGGCCTTTCTTATTGCCATGTTGTTCGTCTATTATGTTTATTGGAGATTCTCCAGGCGGCAGATGCAGGAACTTGAGGCTGCCCGGGAGGAAGCGGAGCAAGCGAACAAAGCCAAGAGCGAATTCCTTTCCAACATGAGCCATGACATCCGCACCCCGATGAACGCCATTATCGGCATGACGGCGATTGCGGCCTCAAATATTGATCATCGGGACAAGGTTATGGACTGCCTGCGAAAGATCACGCTGTCCAGCAAGCACCTGCTCGGCCTGATTAACGATGTGCTGGATATGTCAAAAATCGAAAGCGGCAAGCTGACGCTCAATGTTGACCTGCTCTCCCTGCGCGAAACGATAGACGGCGTTGTGAGCATCGTCCAGCCGCAGATAAAAGCCCGAAAACAATCGTTCAATATCTTTATCCGCCATATCCAAAACGAGAACATTTATGCTGACGGCCTGCGGCTAAACCAGGTGCTGCTGAATCTGCTCTCAAACGCCATGAAGTTCACCCCGGAGGGCGGGAATATTTCCGTAACCGTATCCCAGGAAGATTCCCCGAAAGGAGAAAACTATGTCCGCACCCATTTTTGGGTAAAAGACAACGGCATTGGCATGACGCCGGAATTTCAAAAGAAAATTTTTGAGAGTTTTGTCCGCGAGGACAACGCCCGTGTGCGCAAAGTAGAGGGTACGGGCCTGGGCATGGCGATTACAAAATACATTGTGGATAAGGCCGAGGGCAGCATTGAAGTGAAAAGCGAGCCGGATCGAGGCGCCGAGTTCCACCTCACCTTTGATTTTGAGCGCGGCGAAGCAGAAAACGAGACAATGGTCCTGCCAAGCTGGGAAGTCCTTGTCGTTGACGATGACGAGGAATTGTGCCGCAGCGCAGCCGACTCTCTGTGCGGGATCGGCGTCCATGCCCAATGGGCGTTGGATGGCAGGACCGCGATTGAGATGGTGGAAAGGCGGCATGAGCGGCAAAAGGATTACTTTGCTGTTCTGTTGGATTGTAAAATGCCGGGTATGGGCGGCATTGAGACAGCGCGCGAAATGCGCCGCCGCGTCGGCGCCGATGTGCCGATCCTGCTGATGTCCGCCTACGACTGGGACGACGTTGAGGAAGAAGCGAGAGAAGCGGGCATTACAGGCTTTGTCTCCAAGCCCCTGTTCAAATCGACGCTTTACCGTTGTTTGAGCCCCTTTGCAAAACAGAATGTTCAGAATGTTGACCCGCCAGCCGAACCGCAGATGGATTTTAGCGGAAAGCGTCTGCTGGTAGCGGAGGACAACGAACTGAATTGGGAGATTGTGGACGAGCTTCTTTCCAATGTGGGCTTTGCTCTCGATTGGGCGGAGAACGGAAGGCTTTGTGTGGAGAAGTTTGACGCTTCAAGGCCGGGATACTATTTCGCGGTTTTGATGGATCTGCGGATGCCCGAAATGAACGGTTTTGACGCCGCATGCAAGATCCGGGCTATGGAGCGTGCGGACGCTAAGAAAATCCCAATCATTGCCATGACCGCAGACGCTTTTTCAGACGACGTAAAGGCTTGTCTTGACTGCGGCATGAACGGGCATGTTGCAAAGCCGTTGAATCTGCAGGAGCTTTTGCGGCTGCTGCAAAAATTCTGTTAGATTTTATTGTCGGCGTAAAAAAGCGCCCTGCAGGCTTTACGCAGGGCGCTTTTTGATGTGATTTGTTAATTGCGGTTTTGGGTCTCAAGCCGCGCGGCTTGAGGCACTTTCCGTTCTCCTTTGCTGCCGCTTTAAGTTTCGGCTGGGGCCGATGAAGAATCAGATGTCCCTTCGTCAAGCGATTCGATTTCTTCCGCAGTGCGGCCCTCCAGCTGGATCTCATGTCCCTCATCGCCAACCAAAACGCCGATCGGCTTCCACATGCCGGCTTTTTGCGTGTTGTAGACGCAGCCGGTTAAGTCGCCGTCGGAATGGTAGCCTGCGAAGGCGCCGGCCATCCCGGAACTGACGGCATACGTTCCGACCGCTGCGTCCGATATGCACTGCGCATAGCTGCTGGCGTTCGAACTCCCGGTAAAGCCGCCGACCTCGTTCGGCGTTTCTTCCGGCCACCCCCCCGCGGCCTTTGCCGACCCTTCCGAGCGGCAGCGGGTAAAGTTTGACATGCTCGCATTGCCGCAGAATCCGCCGATGGCGCTGGTCCCTGTGACGGCCACCTCGGCGGAGCATCCGGAAAAGACGCTGTATTCATATGCGCCGCCGGCAAAGCCGCCCGCATGGTATCCCTCCACCCGGCCGGTGACGCGGCAGTTTTCCACTGTGCCGCCCGAGACGAGCGCCACAAATCCGCCGCTGAGGGTATATGCCTCGTCGGGATCGCGGCTTCCGGCAACCGAAACGTTTTCGAGAGTCAGATTTTTGACCTTGCCCCCCTCTCCGATCCGGGAAAAGAAGCCGAGTTCGCCTGTGCCGGACGCGGTAAAATTGGAGATGGTATGGCCCTGTCCGTCGAAAACGCCGCAAAAGCCGTTCGGCGTGGGGTCGCCGAGGAATGGGACCGCGTGGGAGACGCCGATCGGCGGAAGGGAGATCCCGGCGAGGTCGAGGTCTTCCTCGAGCAGATAGGTGTTGAACCGGGTCCGCCAATCCCCGGAATTGACCGACTCCGCGAACGAGACAAGCTGTTCCGGCGTGCGGATCCGGATGGTTTCGCCTTCTGTCGGCATCCCTGCTTCGGCGTAAGTGAGGCGCTTTATCGAGACAAACTGGTAGTGCGCGCCGTCGATTTCAAAACGAGCGAGTTCTTCGGGCAGATGTTCTTCGCCCGACGCCTTTCGGAAGGTGTAGACGGCGGGGAACAGGGTGCTGTCGCCGTGTTTCCGCTCGACGGTCAGGCGGATGTCTCCGTTTTCCGCGGTCTCGCTTCTGGTGAGGACGGCCGTTACGCCGTTCGGCTCCGTATCGGCGGAATAGTAGAGTTCGCTCCCGAGGGAGCGGCCGTTGATCGGAAAGCCGAAAAACAGCCGGGCCGTTTCTATCAGGCGGCTCGCCGGAATCACGATGGCCGTCGGGTCGTCTGCGTCGAGATAGGACTCCCGTTCGGGGAAGAGCGCGCCGAACGCGAAGTCGACCGCAAGGTATTCATCCATCGGATCGGCGCCGAGATTCGGCGCGTCGGCTGAAACGAAGTTTTCATAGGTTTGAATATAGGTTTCGACAATCGCCGCGTCCCGCGCGGCTGTGTCTTCGGCAGGCGTGGGGGCGCCGGGCGTTTTGAGACACCCTGAAAACATCAGAGCCGCGCAGAACAAAACGAGCGAAAGCCCAATTCCAAGTTTCTGTTTCATTTGAGAAGTCCTCCGTTCCGGTTTTGCCGGCAAAGGCTTTATCATGCTTTGCCGCTCATGGAAAAAAGCACTTCTGTTATTATGTCAGATTTCTCCAAAAAACACAAGCGGGCGGTTCTTATGCCAAGAACCGCCCGCCGCCCTATCCTTTTTTTTCGGCCTTTTCCGCGCCCGCCGCGCCAAGAAGCTCCTGCCGGAGCATGGTTAAAATCTTTTTCTCGCGGCGGGAAACCTGCACCTGGGTCATCCCGAGCCGTTCGGCGGTTTGGGTCTGGGTCTTTTCGCCGAAATAGCGCAGGAGAATCAGTTCCCGGTCCCGTTCCTCAAGCGTCCCGATCACCTGCCGGAGCGATATGAGGTCGCTCATCAGTTCTTCCGGCGATCCGACCGGGAGATCAAGCTGCCCGCCGCCGTTTTCATCGCTTTCGGTCAGAGAGATTGGCGGGGAGCAGACGTTGAGCGCCTCGACCACCGCCTCTTCCGAGATATCAAGCGACAGCGCAAGCTCGGAAACGGTCGGTTCCCGGCCGTTTGAGAAAGTAAAGCGTTCGCGAAAACGAGAGATTTTCAGCGAAAGCTCCTTGATGGTGCGGCTCACCTTGATTGCGCCCCCGTCCCGGAACAGCCTTCTCATCTCGCCGAGGATTACCGGCACTGCGTAAGTGGAGAAGCGGACGCCGCGGTCGAAATCAAACGCATCCGCCGCTTTGATCAGCCCGATGCACCCCGCTTGGAACAGGTCCTCGTATTCGATTCCGCGCCCCTTGAACCGATGGGCGCAGGAGTGAACGAGTCCCATGTTGTTTTCAATCATCTCGCTCCGGGGAGTCGGCTGGGTTTCAAGCATTTGTGTCACCTTTTGAGCTGATCCTCCTCTCCAGGGTGACGACGGTCGGCCCGCCGGGTTTGGAGCGCACCTTCACCTTGTCCATCAGGCTTTGCATCACCGAGAACCCAAGTCCGGAGCGCTCGTCGCTGTTCCCTGTGGTGAAGAGCGGTTCCATCGCCTGTTCGACGTTTTCGATCCCGCATCCCTTGTCTTTGATCTTGATGACTATCCGCCCGTCCTCATAGAGGGCGGCGGATATGTAAACCCGTCCAATCCGGTCTCGGTAGCCGTGGACAATGCAGTTGGTAACCGCTTCCGAAACCGAGGTCTTGATGTCGGCAAGCTGGTCCACCGTGGGGTCCAGCTGGGCGATAAAAGCGCTGACGGCGCTCCGGGCGAAGCCTTCGTTCACCGAACGGCTTTCAAAATCCAGTTTCATGCTGTTGATCGGGTTCATTTCGATGTTCCTCCCTTGTTGTCAATCGTCGCCAGACGGTCGATTCCGGAAATCCGCATGACCTTTCGCATCTGCGGCGGGACGTTTGTGATCTTCAGCTTTCCGCCGATTTCATCCATCCGTTTATAGCGTCCCATCACCAGCCCGATGCCGGAGGAGTCCATAAAGGTTACCGCCCCGAAATCGAGGACGAGCAGACAGGGCCTGTCCCGATCCACCGCGTCGTCGATTATATCGCGCATTTCCCCGACGCTGTGGTGGTCGATGTCCCCCGCGAGCCTCGCGGTCAGCTCTCCCTCGCCGGTCTTTTCCACTGTGGTCATTTTGATCGTCCTTTCTGGGTATCGTTATTTTCTGTCAGAAGTTCCAGTTTATGCATCGAATCAGATTGGATTTTGCATCCGGTTTTTCCTTTGCAAGGCTTTACCCCCAGACCCAGGGATACTGGAAAAACCGAGATCAGTTTTTTGGGGAACAATAAAGCCGGCCTTCGGCCGTGGTTGGTTTTATTGCACCGATGACATTCTTCAATAAAAAATCCCTTATCCAACAGGATAAGGGATTGTGCGCGAAAAAAATGTCTAATTTACAGCTTTTGGAAATTTTTGAAGCAAAAGCGGGCGTACGTCGGAGGCGAGATAAAGCGAACCGCAGAGAAACAGGAAACCGTCCGGCTCGAGAGCCTCCAGCGCCGCGTCCAGCGCGCAGGAAACGCTGCCGAAAGCCCGCACCTCGCCGCACCATTCGCGCGCGAGGGCGGCGAGCTGCCCGGCGGGGAGGGCGCGCGGCGTATCCGGCGCGGCGGTGTACACACGCCGGCAGAGCGGCGCGAGCAGGGCCATCGCTTCCCTTGCCGCCTTGTCCCCGAGCATGCCGGTCAGGAGGGTGACCGGCCTTCCCGCAGAAAACGCGCGCAGCGCGCCGGCGGCCGCCTTTATGCCAGGCGGGTTGTGCGCCCCGTCGAGGACGACGGCCGGCTCTTTGGAAAACAGCTCCATCCTCGCCGGAATCCGCGCCGATCCCAGCCCGCGGCGGATCGCGCCGGAATCGACTTGAAACCCGTGCCGCTCCCGCAGGAGACGTACCGCGGCCAGCGCCGTCGCCGCATTCTGAATCTGATGCGCGCCGGGAAGTGGAAGAAAACACTCGGCGCCCTCATAGGCAATACGGCTTCCGAGCAGGCTTTGCTCCAGAACCGGTACGGAGGAAAGGTTCCCGATGACAAGCGGGTTTCCGGTTTCGGCGCACCGCTCCATGATCACCCCGAGCGCCGCAGGGTCCTGGCCGGGCGCGCACACTGTGACGCCGCCAGGTTTGATGATGCCGCATTTTTCGGCTGCAATCGCTTCGAGGGTATCGCCGAGGATCTCGGTGTGGTCGAGGCCGACCGGCGTGATCACCGACACCAGAGGCGCATGGATCACATTGGTCGCGTCAAACCGCCCGCCGAGGCCGACTTCGAGCGCGACGACGTCGCAGTTCTGTTCCGCGAAATAGAGGAACGCCGCCGCCGTCACCGCCTCGAATTCGACCGGCCCCCGTCCTTCGGCGCCGAGAAGACCGGCCTCCCGTTTCACGCGCTCGACGCAGCGGCAGAGCGCGTCCTCCGGGATCATTTCTCCGTTGATCTGCATCCGCTCCCGGAAGTCGAGGACGAACGGGGAGATGTATTTTCCGGTGCGGCAGCCCGCGCACTCGAGAATCGACGCGATCATCGTCGTGACTGAACCCTTTCCGTTGGTTCCCGCGACATGCACGAAGCGGAGCCGGTCCTGCGGGTTGCCAAGCCGCTCCATCAAAGCCCGCATGTTGGAAAGCCCCGCCTTTTTTGCGAAGCGGTTCCGGGAATGCAGATAGGAGAGCGCCTCCTGGTAGTTCATCGGGCATCTTCCTTTCAGAGCTGTAAAACCTGAAAACGGCGGCGCCGCGGATTCGCGGGCCGCCGTTAGGCGGGGCCTTTCGGTCCCGGCCGTCGGTACGGGAAATCGGTTTACTTCCGGAGCGCGGCGATGCTCTCCCGGATTTTGGAAAGGCGCTCGTTCGCGGCGGCGAGCTTCTGCCGTTCGCCCTCTACCACCTTCGCAGGGGCCTTTGCGACAAAGCTCTCGTTTGCGAGCTTGCCCTCGGTTGAGGCGATCTCCTTTTCGCAGGAGGCGAGTTCCTTCTCAAGGCGCGCAAGCTCCTTTTCCCGGTCGATCAGTTCGTCCATTGGGATCAGGCCGACCGCCCCGTCTGTGACGATGCGCAGCGCCCCTTCGATCTCGAAGCCGTCCTCCGCGAAGGTGACGCTCGAGGCGCTGGCAAGGCGCATCAGGAACGGCTCCGCCTCATGGAAGCTCTCCCGGTACGGGGTCTTCAGGTAGAGCGAGGCCTTCCGGCCCGGCGGGACGTCGGCGTTTGCGCGGGCGTTTCGAACCGCTTTGATCACGTCCATCACGCGGGTGAAGCTCTGTTCCTCAGCCGGGAAATCGAGCGCGGGGACGTATTTCGGCCAGGCGGATACCATGATGCTTTCGCCATCGTGCGGGAGCGACTGCCAGATTTCCTCGGTGATGAACGGCATGAACGGGTGGAGGAGTTTCAGCGTATTCGAAAGCACAAATACCAGCACCCGTTTCGCGGTTTCCGCCTCTTCGCCGCCGCCGGTGAGGCGGGGCTTCGCAAGCTCGATATACCAGTCGCAGAACACATCCCAGATGAAGTCGTAGACCTTCTGGACCGCGACGCCGAGTTCAAACTTGTCGAGATTTTCGGTCACCTCTCTGACGAGGCGGTTGTACTGGCTGACCAGCCACCGGTCCACCGTCCCGAGCGAAGCGGGAAGGCCGGCCTCAATTTCCCCGTCTCCGAGGTTCATCAGAATAAACCGGGCGGCGTTCCAGATCTTGTTGCAGAAGTTCCGCGAGGCGCGGACCTTTTCCTCCGAAAAGCGCATGTCGTTGCCGGGGGAATTTCCCATCGCGAGGGTGAGCCGGAGCGCGTCCGCGCCGTATTGGCCGACCACCTGCAGCGGGTCGATCCCGTTGCCGAGGCTCTTGGACATCTTACGTCCTTCGGCATCGCGCACGAGGCCGTGAATCAGGACGGCGCCGAACGGGACCTGCCCCATCTGTTCGATGGAGGAGAAGATCATCCGCGCGACCCAGAAGAAGATGATGTCATAGCCGGTGACCAGCGTATTGGTCGGGAAGAAATAATCGAGTTCCGGCGTCTTTTCCGGCCAGCCGAGGGTCGAGAACGGCCAGAGCGCCGAAGAAAACCAGGTGTCGAGGGTGTCTTCATCCTGGCTGAGCTTTCGGCTCCCGCACTTTGGGCAGACGTGCGGGGTTTCGCGCGAGACGATCACCTCGCCGCAGTCCCCGCAGTACCACGCAGGGATGCGGTGGCCCCACCAGAGCTGGCGCGAGATGCACCAGTCGCGGATGTTCTCCATCCAGTGGTAGTAAATCGAATCGAACCGGCTGGGGATAAAGCGGGTTTTGCCCTCCCGCACCGCCTTGACCGCAGGCTCGGCGAGCGGTTTCATCTTCACGAACCACTGGGTCGAAACCAGCGGCTCGACGACGGTGGAACAGCGCTGGCAGCCGCCGACGTTGTGCTTGTAGCCCTCGACCTTGACGAGGTACCCCTCTTTTTCAAGATCCTCGACAATCCGTTTTCTCGCCTCATACCGGTCAAGCCCGGCGTATTTGCCGCCGTTTTCGTTGATGGTGGCGTCGGGGTTCATGATGTTGATGAACGCGAGATTGTGCCTGAGGCCCACCTCAAAGTCGTTTGGATCGTGGCAGGGGGTCATCTTGACGATGCCGGAGCCGAAGCCGAGTTCGACATAATCGTCCGCGACAATCGGCAGCTTTCGGCCGACCAGCGGGAGAATCGCTTCCTTCCCGACCAGTTCCTTCGCGCGCGGGTCCTCGGGGTTGATCGCAAGGCCGGTGTCGCCGAGCATGGTTTCCGGACGGGTCGTCGCGATGACCAGATCGCCCGAGCCGTCGGACAGCGGATAGCGGATATGCCAGAAATGGCCGTCGAGTTCCTTATAATCCACCTCGATGTCGGAAATCGAGGTCATACAGTGCGGGCACCAGTTGATAATCCGCTCGCCCCGGTAGATCAGCCCCTTCTCATAGAGGCGGCAGAACACCTCGGCGACGGCTTTTGAACAGCCCTCGTCGAGGGTAAAGCGTTCCCGCTCCCAGTCACAGGAGGATCCGAGCTTTTTGAGCTGGTTGATGATCCGCCCGCCGTAGGCCCGTCTCCAGTCCCAGGCGCGCTCCAGAAAGCCGTCGCGGCCGACGTCTTCTTTCGAGAGGCCTTCGGCGCGCATCGCTTCTACGACCTTTGCCTCGGTCGCGATCGAGGCGTGGTCGGTTCCCGGCAGCCAGAGCGCCTCATACCCCTGCATCCGCTTCGTGCGGATCAGGATATCCTGAAGGGTGTTGTCGAGGGCATGTCCCATATGGAGCTGCCCGGTGATGTTGGGCGGGGGGATCACGATGGTATAGGGCTGTTTGTCCGGGTTCGGCTCCGCGTGGAAATAGCGGTTTTTTTCCCAGAAATCATATATCCGGTCCTCGACCTGCCCGGGGTCGTAGGTTTTCGCGAGTTCTTTGCGCATTGGCGTTCCACCATTTCTCCGGCGGGGACATTGTCGGCCCTGTCCGCCCCTTTCCGCGCCGCCGGACGCCGTAGGGGGTTCCGGTCGATGGAAACCGCCAAAACCGCGCCGTCATCCCATTTCCCGGACAGAGCCTAATAAAATTCATTATACTGTCCCTTCCTTTTAATATCAAGTAAAACCGCCGATTTTATTCCAGCTTCCCGCGCTTTTTCGCGGGAAAACACGGATTTATGCCGGATTTTCGGCGAAGGACCCGGTTTTCCCGGTGGCGATCTGCACCACCGCGTAGGGCGACTCCGGGCACTGGAGGATCAGCGCGACCCGCGCGGTTTCATAGGCTTCGTGTGGGACAAAGACAAGCTGCTCGAGTTCTTCGCGCGTCAGTTGCTGATAGAGGGCCACCGGCCGGTTGTTGAAAAACAGCCAGCCTGACGCAGGGGAGGGTAGTTCGGTTACGGTTGCGCCCTGGATCCGCCCCGATGGGAGAGAGAGTTCCGGCTCCAGCCGCCCGGGCGAAAGAAACAAGGGTTCCAGCGGCCCCACCTCGACCCGGCAGCCGACCACCTGTGGAGCGGGCGAAACGGCGGGGGCGGTCTTCTCCAGCAAAACCGAAGCCGCCAGCACGGTGCAGGCGCAAAAACAGAGCAACGGAAGATCGGACCTAGACATGGCGGCGCCCCTTTCGTCAAATATGATAAACTTTGTCCCATTGCGTCATTTGTTTTCTACAGGACAGTTTATGCGTATTCACCTACAATTAGTTGTGTTTTCTGTGAAATCATGGCAGAATAAAAGAAAAATGGATAACCGGGCGCTGGCTGCGGCAAAACCTTTTTATGGCGCCCCTGAGCAGAAGAAAGGAAACGGATATGAAGCATCAACTGGTGCTGGTCGTCGATTTCGGCGGACAATACAACCATCTGATCGCCCGCCGGGTGCGGGAATGCGGCGTCTATTGCGAGGTAAAATCCCATCGTATTACGGCCCAGGAGGTCTGCGCCCTCTCGCCGATCGGGATCATCTTCACCGGCGGGCCGAACAGCGTCTATGAAAAAGGTGCGCCTTCGATCGACCCGGCCGTGCTTTCGCTCGGGATCCCGGTGCTCGGAATCTGTTACGGCGCGCAGCTCATTGCGCATACCCTCGGCGGCCATGTCACGAGTCCCGACATGCGGGAGTACGGGCGTACCAGAACCAGCTTCGATCTCTCCTGCCCGCTGTTTGAAGGCATTCCCGAACAGTCCTCGGTCTGGATGAGCCACACCGATTATATCGACCGCCTGCCGGAGGGATTCCGATCGGCGGCGCAGACCGACGCCTGTCCGGCTGCCGCGATTGAGAACCGGGAGGCGAAGCTTTTCGGGCTTCAGTTCCATCCAGAGGTGCTGCACACTGAATACGGGATGAAGATTCTCCATTCGTTCCTCTACCGCGTCTGCGGAGCGGTGGGCGACTGGACGATGAAGGATTACGCCGAGACCGCGGTTCGGGAGATCCGCAGGAAGGTCGGGGAAGGGAAGGTCCTGCTTGCGCTGTCGGGCGGCGTCGATTCCTCAGTCTGCGCGGCGCTCCTCTCCAAGGCGATTGGTTCTCAGCTAACCTGCATCTTCGTCGACCACGGCCTGATGCGCAAGAGCGAGGGGGACGAGGTCGAGGCGATCTTCGGCGGCGGGGAGATGAACTTCATCCGGGTCAACGCAGGAAAGCGGTTTCTAAAACGCCTTTTGGGCGTTTCGGAACCGGAACAAAAGCGCAAAATCATTGGCGAAGAGTTTATCCGCGTTTTCGAGGAGGAGGGGCGGAAGATCGGCTCGGTCGATTATCTTGCGCAGGGGACCATCTACCCCGATGTTGTCGAATCGGGCGAGGGAGAGGCCGCGGTGATCAAAAGCCATCACAATGTCGGCGGCCTCCCGTCTGCGGTGGACTTCAAGGAACTGGTCGAGCCGCTTCGGATGCTGTTTAAGGACGAAGTCCGCGCCCTCGGCGAGCAGCTTGGGCTGCCGCCCCATCTCGTCTGGCGCCAGCCGTTTCCAGGGCCGGGCCTCGCGATCCGCGTCCTCGGCGAGGTCACCGAGCAGAAGCTCGCGATTCTCCGCGAAGCGGACGCGATTTTCCGCGAGGAGATCCGCTCGGCGGGACTCGAGAAGGTGGTCAGCCAGTATTTCGCGGTGCTGACCGGCATGCAGTCGGTCGGCGTGATGGGCGATGCGAGGACCTATGATTACACCGTCGCGCTCCGCGCGGTGACCACCACCGATTTTATGACCGCCGACTGGGCGCACCTTCCGTATGACCTTGTCGACCGGGTTTCCTCGCGGATCGTCAACGAGGTCCGCGGAATCAACCGCGTGGTCTACGATGTCACGTCAAAACCGCCCGCGACAATCGAGTGGGAATAAGCAAAAAGTGGATATGAGGGCCCGAAAACCCTTGAAAACACTGACTTTTTGATTTCCAAATTCCCCATTTGATAGCAGATTGATAGCACTCGCCAAATCCCGATTTATTGAGTTTGAAAAGAAAAATCGGGTGGCTTGCGAGTAGCCTAAAAATCCTAATCTTTTTATTCATAAGTAAAAGGTCTAACTGATTTTTGCTGATCAGTTAGACCTTTTTTATTTTGCTCTCATTTATTTGAATTTTCTGATTTTGTGCAACAAATGGCCTTTCCCGTGGCCTACAAGTGAGAAGGTTAGATCAGACCCT
>DVKH01000026.1 GCA_018716105.1 Candidatus Fimivivens faecavium
TATTGTTCCACGCGGCACAGAAAAAGCGGGCAAGAAATCTTTGACCTCTTGCCCGCTTTTCGTGGCAATCCGTTATGGCAGCTACCCTGTTTCAGTTAGTTATTGATACTGTTTTATGAGTAGCTACCTCAGCGCGGAGGGCTTTTTCAAAGTTCAGGAGCGATCAGCCGGGGGCGTTTCCGTTCGATTCAGGCGACGATCAACATCGGTCAAAAGAAGCTGATAGAGCACAGAAGCGATTGGAACGCCGATCAGCATCCCCAAAACGCCGCCGATGCCGCCGCCGATGACCACGGTCAGCAGAATCCAGACCGCGGGCAGACCGATAGAGCTTCCGACCACGCGCGGATAGATGAAATCGCCTTCAATTTGCTGAAGCACCAGAATAAAAACGATAAACCAGAACGCCTTGACCGGATCGATCATCAGCAGAAGGAAAACGGCCGGAACGCAGCCGATGATGGCGCCCGCAATCGGGATCAGGCTGGTGACGCCGATCATGGTGCTGATCAGAAGCGGGTAGTCGAAACCAAAGATCAACATCCCGGCAAAGCACATGCAGCCGAGGATCAGGGCCTCGGTCAACTGGCCGGTTACGAAGTTGGAGAACGTTCGATTCGAGATGCGCAGCACACGGAACAACCCCTGGGCCGTCCGCGCCGGGAGATAGGCGTTGATCAGATCGGCTCCCTGCCGTCCAAGTTTTTCCCGATCGGCAAGAAGATAAACTGAAATGACAAAGCCCAGCACCGTATTGGTGACGCTCCGCACGACGCTTCCAGTCGCGTCTAGAACCTGAGGCAGCATGCCGAACAACGCCTCCCCTGCGAGCTTCGGGAGTTCGGAAAGGGACTCGAAGAGCTGGTCGATTTTGATGTTGTTGAGATGCAGAAACGCGAGCACCTCGTTCAGAAGACGCTGAAACTGTTCTGTATACAACGCAATATTGGAATAAAGCATCCTGACGCTGTCCATAAGCTGGGGCAGCAGAAAAGCGACGATGGCAAACACCACTCCGCCCAAAAGGAGATAAACGCCAGCAATCGAAAACGGTTTTGCAAGAAACGCCGCCCTTTGCGGCAGGACGGGGCACAGTTTTTTCTCCAGGAAACGCTGCGGGCGGCAGAGGATAAAAGCGATTGCGCCCCCAATAAACAGGGGCGAAAGCAGCGAAAGAAAATGCGCGGCAAAGCCGGCCACTAGGTCGAGCTTGATCAGAAGCGCGACCAACAGGATGGTATAGGTAACGATCCAGAGGATTCGCCGAAACAAAATTTTGTCCATAGGTCGTATCGTCTTTCTCGCGCCTTTGCGGCGCAGCATGCGGTTCCCGCCCATAGCGGGTTCCAGCGTTTATTGTTCCGCTCTGCCAAAACGGATATTCACCGCGGCGCCATATCGAAGCAAGCCGTCGGCAAACACCAGCTTAGACTTCCTTTGCCATTAAAACATGGGGACAGCCTTCGTCCAAAAAGACCTCCCCTGCGACTGCATAGCCGAGTTTTTCATAAAATGGACGGGCGTAAAGCTCGGCGTAAAGCTCGATCCGCTTCGCGCCTTTCCCGGCAAGGCGTTGTTCTATCGCGCGGATCATCTTTCTGCCGTAGCCGTTTTGCCGCTCATCCCTCACAACGGCGACGCGGCCGATGTAATATCCGTCCGGCTTTCCGGAGGGCATGCACCGCGCAGTTGCGACCGGTTCCCCGTCCTTGTAGACGACAAGATGCTCCGCCGTGTCGTCCTCTTCGTCAAAGTCATGCTCAAACCCCTGTTCGACGCCGAAAACAGCTTTGCGAACCCGATAGGACGGCGCAAAATTTTCTTTCCCCTGATAGAACTTCAGTTCTTCCATGCGGTCACCCCAAACGGTCGTTTTTCTTTCTCTTTTATTCGATTATTATAAGTGCTTCCCCCAAAATTTTCAAGCCCGGCCGAAAGGCTGACGCAATTGTACGGCCTTTTCATTTATGGTATACTTTTGTTCATGAATATGATTGAAAGCGAGGCGGGGTTTGTTGATGCAGTCAAAACACAGGCGCAGGATTGCCGGCGCCGCATTGGGCGCCCTTGTTCTGTCGCTTGTCCTGCTGCTTACCTTTGATCTGTCGCCGGGCGGGAAATCCTCCCCGCGCTATTACAGCGGGAGCGCCGGATACGGCCTGATCCTGTTCTCGCCGGAAAGCGGTCCCATGGAAAACGCGCTGTTGGACCTTGCCTCGAAACTCCAGCTCCCAACGCTGGTATTGAGCGGAGAAGAACCGGTTGGCGATGCGATCGCCGCTGCGGCGGCACAAAGCGGACTGCCCGAAGACCGTTTTTTCCTTGCGGCTGCTGGCGAACGGGCTTTCCCCCTGCTGGAACAGACAAATCTTTTGGTAGGGCGGCAGCCGCTTGGTTTGATCCTCCTGTCCCCTTCTGGCAGGCCAGACCGCTGGAAAGATTTGACGGTTCCGCCGGTTCCGGCCCTTGTGATCGGCTCTGTGAACGGCGGCGCGGAGCTGACCCGCAGTTATAACGCCCTGTCCGGCGACGGCATCGTTTCAAACGGTTCGCCGATGCGCGCGTCAAAAGGCAGCGTCACCTTAATCACGGCCCCTGAAACTGTGGTCACCGACGCGCTTCCCTCGGTCTCGCTTTTGACCAGCCTCGCAGAGTGGATGGGCCCGGCGGCGGGCGGGAGCATACCGGAGATCGGCGGGCGGATCGGGCTTTGGCGGGCCGTCCGGACAGCGCTCTGGTTTACCACTCTCATATCGCTTTTGGTTCTCCTTCTCGCAGCCGCTCTGATCACGGGACAGGGCTTTGCGGAGGGTTCCTGCCGGATCGTGACCGCACAGGTGACAAGCCGCGGCCGCTTCTATCTCGGCCGGGTGCTGGTCTGGCTCGCCTCGATTCCCGCGGCGGGGCTTTCGGCGCTCCTCCTCTGGCTTTTTCGGATCCCGCTCGGCGCCGGCGGTATGCTCGTAGCTTCGGTTTTGATCGGCGCTTCCTGCTCGGCGGGTCTTCTCTACCGCTTCCGGCTGGCGCCCGGTGTTTCCGGCCAGCCGGCTGCGCCGGCCAGACGCCTCAAGCCCTCGCGCCTTGCAGCGGGGCTTCTGCCTGCGGCGGTCCTGTTCGCTTCCGGCTTTGTGCTCGCCCGCAGCGGATTCTGGAACGCCCGGCTGATCCCAGGCCATTTGATGCCGTTTTTGGTGCTCTGGGTTTTGTTTTCTCTTGGATTTTATCTCCTTTCCCATGACGCGATGGTGATCGAAATGACCCGAACCTCGGGCGGGCGGCAGCTTCTGATGCTGTTTTCCCCGTTTCTGCCGTTGCTGCTTGTCCCGGTTTTCGCGGTACCGATCGGGATGATTCCAAGCGCGTTCCTCCTTGCCAAAGCGATTTTTGCGGCGGCGGCCGCGCTTCTCGGGGCGCGGGTTTCGGAAAATTTGACCGGCTCGGCCGCGCTCGGCGCGGTCAGTTGTGCCGCGCCGCTCGCGCTGTTTTTTGTGACTGCGCGGATGCTCTGAATTCATTTTTCTTGAAGGGAGGTTTTACACTCATGCAGACGGCGACGCTGCTCCGTGTGATCAATCTGGAAGACGGAAGGCCCACAGTCGAAATGGCGCGCGCCAAGCTTTTGCAGGCGATGCGAACGGCGAAGCGGAACGGCACGCCGGCTTTAAAGCTGATCCACGGCTATGGCTCCAGCGGAAAGGGCGGCGCCATCCGCGCAGAGGTCCGGGAGGTGCTTGCGCAGAAAAAGCGCGCGGGAGAACTTCGTGCCTTTGCCACCGGCGAGGAGTTTTCCCCGTTCTGCGCCGAGGGACGGGTCCTTCTCGCGGCGATGCCGGAGCTGGCAAAGGACCGCGACTACGCGCGCGGAAACGAAGGCATAACCATCGTGCTTTTTTAGGAGGACACAGCGGCTTTGAAACCTGCAAAATTTTGGATACGGCTGCTTCTCTGCCTTTCCCCCGCCCTAGCGGGTTTTCTGTTCACCGCCGCAGCCCGGCAGAACCCCGCCGCCACCGAAGAATGGTATTCCCGCGGCGTGTTTCCGGTCACAAGCGCGGCGATGTCGCTTTTCGGAGGATTCTCGCGGCGCTCCCTCGCCGAATGGATCCTGCTCGCTGCCGCGCTCTACGGCCTGTTCCTGATACTTCGGCTGGTCTGGGCGCTGCGAAGGCCAGGACAGAGGCGGGAAACGCTGTTACATACCATTCTACTCTCGGCCTTCTCGGTCTCGCTGATTTTATTCGCCTTCCAGATCCTCTGCGCGCCGAACTACAGCCGCCTGACCTTTTCAGAGCAGAGCGGCCTTCCGGTGCGGGCCTCGGGCGCGGAAGAGCTTTCGGCGCTCTGTGAAGAGCTGATCCGCGAGGCCAACGCCGCGCGGGATAAGATCGGGGAACAGGACGGGCTGTTCGTCATCCCAAAAGACCGCTTCTATGAGACGGCGGAAACAGCGAGGCGGAGCGTTGCGGCGCTTTCCGAAACCTATCCGTTCCTTGGGGAACCGCGGCTTGCGCCAAAGCCGCTGGTTTTTTCTGAGGCGCTCTCCTACCTCAATCTCACCGGGTTCTATTTCCCCTATACTTCGGAAGCGAACGTCAACGTCCATATGCCGGCGTTGGATCTTCCCTCCGCCATGTGCCACGAGCTGGCGCACACGCTCGGGTTTATGCGGGAGGATGAGGCTAACTTCATCGCCTATCTCGCCTGCCGTTCGTCCGACGCGCCGGAATTTGTTTATTCCGGGTTGGTGCTCGCGCTGACTCACAGTATGAACGCGCTCTACAGCGTCGACTACAGCCGTTTTGAAGAACTCTGGCATCTGTACGGCGACGGGCTCCGGCGGGATTATGCCGCACAGGGACAGTATTGGAAGCGTTATGATACCCTGGCCGCGGATGTTTCGGAAGCGGTCAACAATGTTTATCTCAAGGCCAACAATCAGTCCGACGGCACCCGGAGCTACGGGCGGATGGTCGATCTTCTGCTCGCCGAATACCGGATGCGCCACGGTGGATAACAAAGCAAAGCCGGGTAAACGAAAAATTGGCTTAAAAGCCCTGCGGCCGTTGTATCGCTGAAGTGTTCTTTGTGTCTTGCGCTGCCGCATCCAAGCTCTCAACGCGCACCGTCACACAAGCGGCCAAAGGATCAAACGCCAGAGAGGAGGAGCAGTTCTTGCGTTTGAAAATCAGGAATTTTTTAGTGATACCATTTGAGGTCCTTCCGGAGTTTTGGAACACCGCGCTTCAACGAAACCGCATCTCCATGTTTGTGATCTGCATCATGATCTTCGGCATGGAGCTGGTTAACATCGTCCGTGTCCTGTTTTGGTCTGCCTCCGGCTTGGGTACGTTGAATAATCAAATCTATTTTGGCCTGTATTTTACGCTGCTCGCGTCAGCCGCCGTGTATCTCCTGCTGAGCTGCCTGTTCCGCAGCCGAGGGGCGCTCCCAAACCGTCTCCTTCAGTATGGCGCCGTCTGGTTTTTTCTGGTGTGGCATGTTGTTCTCAATTCCTATGACCTCATGCGCAACCCGGATGCGGAGGTAATCATCTATGTGACCGCCGTGCTGGGCCTCTCAATTTTCATCCTGATGCCCGCAAAGTATGCTTTTGCGATATACGCAACGGCATACCTGCTTTTTATGCTCCTGACCAGTGCAATCCTCACCAGCGGCGACAGATTGAACATTACCTTCTCCACCATTGTCGCGCTCGCTACCTCCCTCACCTCCTGTCACCATCATACGATGATCATTTCTCAGCGTTTGGAGATCAGCAGGATGAACGAAAAGCTGCGGATCCTGGCCCAACGGGATGGCCTGACCGGCCTTCTCAACAAGGCCGCCTTTCAGAGCCGTGCGGAAACCCACCTGACAGAAGCGGGAACCGTGCTTCTCATCGCAGACCTCGACAATTTCAAGACAGTCAACGACCGGTTCGGACACCCTTGTGGGGATTTGGTGCTCAAGGAGGCGGCGCTTTGCATTGGGTGTACGTTTCCTGACGCCATTGATATCGGCCGGATCGGCGGAGATGAATTTGCGATTCTGGTCGCCAATCAGACGGAGTCCCGTCTGCACGCCGCTGCGCAGGAACTGATACATACGATCTCTAAAATTACTTGCCACGGACAGGAAGCGGGCGTTGGATGCAGCGTGGGCGGCTGCCAAATCGGTCATACAGCAGTTAGCTACGCGCAGCTGTACAGCGAGACGGACCAGGCGCTGTACCAGGCCAAAGCGCTCGGGAAAAACCAGTTCTGCCTCAAGCGGCTGCCCTGACGGAAGGGCCTCAGCCGCGCGATTTCCGGGAATATTCTTTGGCACAGTCTGCCGCCGTTTGCCGGTAACTGCGGTAAAGGTTGTAGCGTCCCCGCTGACGCTGTGAACCTTCCTCGCCGTCACGTTCTACTTGTTCACAGAATCCACAGGTTCGTTTTGGGGAGAGCGGGATCCGAACTGCCGCATCGTTGCCCTGCCAGCACAGGTATCCTGCGGTCTGCCGCCAGGGAACGGAGACGGGATCAATTTGCGTCCGGTTCTGCAAAACCGGTCTTATCGCAGCCAAAACGGCTTTAATAACAATAACTTCGTAAAAACCGGCAGCGCCGCA
>DVKH01000027.1 GCA_018716105.1 Candidatus Fimivivens faecavium
GATTGTTCCAATGTTTCCAAACTTTTTTCAGATTTTTTGAAAAAATCCCGGATGGGAAAGGAATGGATGGGTTTACTACGATTATAGCGGAAAAGTGGGAATAAGTCCATTGTGTTTGAAACAGGCAAAAAGAGAAGCGGCACATGGATTTTCGTCCATGTGCCGCTTGCCCCCGCTCCCGCCGGACAGCCGCCATAATTTAGCTGCGCACTGTCTTATGGACACACGGCTAATGCCGCGGGGCCTTATCGCGCCGTTTCGCAAACAAAATGAATGGAAAATGTATAAATCCCGTGCGGCATCAGGCCGGATACGCTATGATTACACGAAATATCCGTCGTTTTTTCCTGCAAATCAGGAGACGATTGGAAGAATTGTACAAATCGAAGTATGCGAATAGAAAAAAAGCGAAGCGATGAAACAAAAATAAAAATATACATAATTTCTCTGTAAAATCGCTTTATTTTTCCGGAAAGTGATGTATAATTATAAAAAAGAAGAGCGGAAAAGATCGGAGGAATTGTATATGAAACAGTATAAAAAAGTGGTTCTTGCATATTCGGGCGGACTTGACACTTCGGTGATCATCCCCTGGCTGAAAGAACACTATGGCTGCGAGGTCATTGCGGTGGCCGCGGACCTCGGGCAGGGCGCGGAGCTCGACGGGCTGGAGGAGAAGGCGAAGAAGACCGGCGCTTCAAAGCTCTATATCGCGAACGTCGTGGATGAATTTGTTGAAGACTACATCTTCCCCACCCTCAAGGCCGGGGCGAAATATGAGAACCAGTATCTGCTCGGCACCTCGTTCGCGCGGCCGCTGATTGCGAAAAAGATTGTGGAGATTGCAAAGAAAGAGGGCGCGGACGCGATTGCCCACGGGGCGACCGGCAAAGGGAACGATCAGGTCCGCTTTGAGCTTTCGGTCAAGGCGCTCGCCCCCGAGATGGGGATTGTTGCGCCGTGGCGGGAGTGGGAGCTCAAAAGCCGGGACGACGAGCTTGCTTACGCGGAAAAGCACGATATTCCGCTGCCGGTGACAAAAGAGACGAGCTACTCAAAGGACAAAAACCTCTGGCATCTCTCGCACGAGGGCCTCGATCTTGAGGACCCGGCGAACGAGCCGGATCTGGACAAAATCCTTGAACTCGGCGTCTCGCCCGAAAAGGCGCCCGACAAGCCCGCCTATGTGACCATCGGTTTTGAAAAAGGCGTCCCGGTTTCTCTCGACGGCAAGAAGATGAAGGGCGCCGAGCTTGTCGCGGCGCTCAATAAACTCGGCGGGGAAAACGGCGTCGGCGTGCTTGACCTCGTGGAGAACCGGTTGGTCGGGATGAAGAGCCGCGGCGTCTATGAAACCCCCGGCGGGGCGATCCTCTATCACGCGCACGAAGCGCTCGAGACGCTCTGCCTCGAGAAGGAGACGCTTCACTATAAACAGCAGCTCGCCCTCAAATACGCCGACCTCGTCTACAACGGGCTGTGGTTCACCACCCTGCGGGAGGCGATGGACGCTTTCGTCGATAAGACCCAGGAGACGGTGACCGGCGAAGTGAAGCTCAAGCTCTATAAAGGCAACATCTCGAACGCCGGAGTGACCAGCCCCTACAGCCTCTATTCCGAGGAAGTCGTCACCTTTAATGAGGACCATGTGTACGACCAGAACGACGCGACCGGCTTTATCAACCTGTTCGGCCTGCCGCTCAAAACACAGGCGCAGATGAAGCGGAAAAACGGCCTTCTCTGATGGAAACGGCCGCAGGGAAGGGAGCGAAAACCAGATGAAGATGTGGGCGGGACGTTTTTCCAAAGAGCTCGACGAGGGGGTCAACGACTTTAATTCCTCGATTTCGTTCGACCATGTGATGTTCCGGGAGGACATCGAGGGTTCGATGGCGCATGCGGCGATGCTCGGAGCCCAAAAAATCATCCCGCAGGAGGACGCGGACGCGCTCGTCGCGGAGCTGGGAAAGATCCGGGAGGAACTTGAGAGCGGGACGCTTACGTTCGACCCGAACGCCGAAGATATCCATATGTTTATCGAGGCGGTTTTGACCGAGCGGCTCGGGGACGTCGGAAAGCGGCTCCACACGGCCCGGAGCCGGAACGACCAGGTCGCTTTGGACCTGCGGATGTACTTAAAAAACCGGATCGCCGAGATCCGGGAGCTGCTGCGGGAGCTGCTGGCGGTTCTCATCGAAAAGGCCGAGCAGAATACCGATACAATCCTTCCCGGCTATACCCACCTTCAAATTGCGCAGCCGGTCACCTTTGCGCATCACCTGATGGCCTATGCCCAGATGTTTGCCCGGGATGACGGAAGGCTCGCCGGCTGTTATGGGAGAATGGACGCGATGCCGCTCGGCTCGGGGGCGCTCGCCGCGACGACCTACCCGATCGACCGGGAGCGGGCCGCAAAGCAGCTCGGGTTTTCGAAGATCACCGAAAACAGCCTCGACGGCGTCTCCGACCGGGATTTCTGCATCGAGCTTGCGGCGGCGCTCTCGCTCATCATGACCCATCTCTCCCGGCTGTCGGAGGAGATCGTCCTGTGGTGCTCGAGCGAATATAAATTCGTCGAGCTCGACGACGCATTTGCGACCGGTTCGAGCATCATGCCGCAGAAGAAAAACCCGGATGTGGCCGAGCTGGTGCGGGGGAAGACGGGGCGGGTCAACGGGAACCTCATGGCGCTCCTCACGGTGATGAAGGGCCTGCCGCTCGCATACAACAAGGATATGCAGGAGGATAAGGAAGCCATCTTCGACAGCGTCGAAACGGTCAAGCTCTGCCTCAAAACGATGTCGCCGATGCTCCGCACCATGCGGGAAAACCCCGGAACCATGCGGAAAGCCGCGGCGAAGGGCTTTATCAACGCGACCGACTGCGCGGACTATCTCACCAAAAAGGGGATGCCGTTCCGGGACGCATACCGCATTACAGGACAGCTTGTGGCGAAGTGCATTGAGCGGAACGAGACGCTCGAAACGCTTCCGCTTTCCGAATACAAAGCTTTTTCCAACCTTTTTGAAGAGGACCTTTACCGCGCAATCGACCTTGCGGTCTGTGTCGGCCAGCGGAACATCCCCGGCGGACCCGCGCCGGAACAGGTGAAACGCCAGATCGCAGAGCTGAAAAGCAGGATGGGATTTCCCGCGAAAGCAGATTAGGAGGAACATGCATGCCGTACCGCGTATTTATCGACGGCCAGGAAGGGACGACCGGCCTTCGCATCCACGAGCGCCTCGCGGAGCGAAAAGACCTTGAGCTGATCAAGATCGCCCCCGAAAAGCGGAAGGAACCCGCCGAACGGAAACGGCTGATGGATCAGGCGGACGTGGTGTTTCTCTGCCTTCCGGACGCGGCGGCGAAGGAGGCCGTGGGCCTGATCGAAAATCCCAAAACCCGGGTGATCGACGCTTCCACCGCGCACCGGACCGATCCGGAATGGGTTTACGGCTTTCCAGAACTCTGCCCGGGGCAGCGGGAGGCGGTTTCGAAAGCGAAACGGATCGCAAATCCCGGCTGCTATGCGACTGGCTTTCTCTCGCTGGCGCGGCCGCTTTCCGCCGAAGGGGTGCTCCCGGCCGATTATCCGGTTGTCTGCCACGCGATTTCCGGCTATAGCGGCGGCGGTAAAAAGATGATCGCGGCTTATGAGGATACCGGCCGGCCGCTGGAATACGACGCGCCGCGGCAGTACGCGCTTTCCCAGACGCACAAGCATCACAACGAGATGCTGGCGTTTTCGGGCCTCTCGTTCCCGCCGGCCTTTAACCCAATCGTCTCGGATTTTTACAGCGGCATGTGCGTTTCGGTTCCGCTTCACACCCGGCTGCTGAACGGGCGCCCGGGTCCGGAAGCGGTTTGGGACCTCCTGCAGGAATACTACCGGGATCAAAAGATGGTGAAGGTGATGCCGCTCCAGGGCGAAGGGGTTCTTGAAGCGGGATTTCTGCCTTCGAACGCGCTCTCCGGGACCGACCGGCTGGAAATCTATGTCTGCGGGAACAGCGAGCGGGTTCTGCTCGCGGCCTGCCTCGACAACTTAGGAAAGGGTGCGTCGGGCGCGGCGGTCCAGAATATGAATCTTGCGCTCGGGCTGGAGGAAACTGCGGGGCTTTCCCTCTGATCCACGGCCCATCGGATGGCAGGCGCGGCCGGGCGGCCCGCATTGCGGGAGGGGATCTGATTCCCTCCCCAACCGGGACGCGCGGCCGCCCTCATCATAAACGGACGAATTAAGCAGCAGAAAGGATGAACAACGATGGGCGTTCCATCATCAAATGGAAATTCGATCCGGGCCGAGATCCTTTCAGAGGCCCTCCCCTATATTCAGAAATACAACGGCAAGGTGGTCGTCGTCAAATATGGCGGAAACGCGATGATCGACAAGGAACTCAAAGAAGCGGTAATGCGGGACATCGTCCTGCTGTCGCTGATTGGCGTCAAGGTGATTCTCGCGCACGGCGGCGGCCCGGAAATCAACGAGATGCTCCGCAAAACCGGCAAACAGTCGAAGTTTGTCAACGGCCTTCGGGTCACCGACGCCGAGACGATGGACATCGTGCAGATGGTCCTGGCGGGGAAGACCAACAAGGACCTGGTTTCGCTGATCACCAAACACGGCGGAAAGGCGATGGGCATCTGCGGCGTCGACGCCGGGATGGTGACGGTTGAGCGCTTCGGCGGGGAAGTGGACTACGGCCAGGTCGGCGAGATCGTCGGCGTCAACCCGAACCCGGTTCTCGACCTGCTCGATAAGGGCTACATTCCGGTGCTCACCTGCATCGCATCGGACGGAAACGGCGTCAACTACAACATCAACGCCGACACCTTCGCCGCCAGGATTGCGGCGGCGCTCGGGGCGGAAAACCTGATTCTGATGACCGATGTGCGGGGGCTTCTGCGGGACAAGGACGACGATGCGACCCTGATCCCGGCGGTCCAGCTTTCCGAGGTGCCGAACCTGGTCAAACAGGGGATTATCTCGGGCGGCATGATCCCGAAGATTGAATGCTGCGTCGAGGCGGTGCGGCGGGGCGTTAAAAAGGCCGTGATCATCGACGGCAGAATTCCGCACTCTATTTTAATCGAGATGCTGTCCGACGAGGGCGTCGGCACCATGTTCCGGTAAAGGGGTGGAAACGATGACGCTCGATGAGCTGAAAAAAGACGACCAAACCTATGTCAGCGGCGCTTATGCGAGGTTTGATCTCGCGATCCGTGAGGGGAAGAACGCCGTCTGCTGGGATTACGACGGGAAACGCTACGTCGATTTCGGGAGCGGGATCGGGGTCAACTCCCTCGGCTTTGCGGATGATAAATGGATTATGGCGGTCGCCGAACAGGCGAAGCGCTTTGCGCACTGTTCCAATCTCTATTATTCGGAGCCGTGTATCCGGGTTGCGAAAACCCTCTGTGAACGGACCGGGATGAAGAAGGCTTTTTTCCAGAATTCCGGCGCAGAGGCGAACGAGGCGATGATTAAAGCGGCGCGAAAGTACAGCCACGACCATTACGGCGACGGCCGGCATGAGATCGTCTCGCTGGTGAACTCCTTCCACGGCCGGACGGTTACTACTCTGACAGCAACCGGGCAGGAGGGTATGCACAAGGATTTTGCCCCGTTTACCGGCGGGTTTGTCTACGCGAAGGCGAACGACGCTGCAGACCTCGGGGAGAAGGTCAGCGAAAAGACCTGCGCGATCCTTGTTGAGCTGGTTCAGGGGGAGGGCGGGGTTGTCCCGCTCGACCTCGTATTTGTGGATCAGGTTGCGAAGCTCTGTGAAAAGGAGGATATCCTCCTTCTGATCGACGAGGTGCAGACCGGCGTCGGGCGGACCGGGAGCCTTTACGCCTTTGAACAATTTGGGCTTTCGCCCGACCTTGTTTCGACCGCCAAGGGCCTCGGCGGCGGGCTTCCAATCGGCGCGGTGCTCTTCGGGGAGAAGACGAAGGACGTCTTCGGGCCCGGCGACCACGGGAGCACCTTCGGCGGGAACGCAGCCGTCTGCGCCGGGGCGGCGGCGGTGCTCGAGCGGATGGATGAAGCGTTCCTGAAGGACGTGCGGCGCAAAGGCGAACGGATCCGTGAAAAGCTCATGGGCCTTTCCAACGTGGAGACGGTTTCCGGCCTCGGGATGATGCTCGGCGTGTCGCTTAAGAAGGGAACCGGGAAGGAGGCGGCGGTCCGCTGCCTCGAACGGGGGCTGATTGTCCTGACCGCCAAAGAGAGAATCCGGCTTCTGCCGCCGCTGACCATCGGCGATGCGGAACTGGAAGAGGGCCTTTCGATTCTCTGCTCGGTGATCGAATCATTTTGACGAATGCGGGAGGAAACCACGATGAAACATTTATTAAAGCTTCTCGACCTGTCCCCAGAGGAGATCACCGATCTTTTAAACCTGGCGGATCAGCTCAAATACGAGCGCAAACATGGAATACCGCACCCGCACCTCGCGGGGAAGAGCCTTGGGATGATCTTTCAGAAGGCTTCGACCCGGACCCGCGTCTCGTTCGAAACCGGTATGGTCCAGCTCGGCGGCTATCCGCTGTTCCTGAGCGCGAACGACCTTCAGATCGGGCGCGGCGAGCCTGTGCAGGACACGGCCCGCGTGCTCTCCCGCTATCTCGACGGGATCATGATCCGGACTTTTGCGCAGCAGGAGGTCGAGGATCTCGCGGCCTGCGGGACCATCCCGGTCATCAACGGCCTGACCGATTTCTGCCATCCGTGCCAGGTGCTCGCCGACCTGATGACCATCCGCGAACACAAGGGGAGTTTCGACGGCCTCAAGGCCTGCTACATCGGCGACGGAAACAACATGGCCAATTCCCTGATCGTCGGCTGCCTGAAGATGGGGATGGCGTTTACCGCCGTCACGCCCGAAGGGTACCGCCCGGCGCAGGTTGTGCTCGATTTTGCAAAGGATTACCCCGGCTTTACCCTCACTGATTCGCCGATGGAAGGCGCGGCGGGGGCGGACGTCCTCTTCACCGACGTCTGGACTTCGATGGGGCAGGAGGCGGAAAAAAAGGCGCGCCTTAAGGCGTTTGACGGCTATCAGATCAACGACGCCGTCATGGCGGCGGCGAATCCCGGCGCGATGGTGCAGCACTGCCTTCCGGCCCACCGCGGCGAGGAAATCACCGAGGCGGTGTTCGAAGCGCACGCCGGTGAAATCTTCGACGAGGCCGAGAACCGCCTGCACGCCCAGAAAGCGGTGATGGTGCGGCTGATGAAGCAGCAGTAATCATTTTTTCAGAAGAAACGCCCGCCGGCGGAATTGGTCCGCAGACGGGCGTTTATGATTCGCGGCATGGGCGCCTGATCTGAGCCAGGCGATATTTTACAGAAAATTTTGCGGATTCTTTCCAAAAGGGATTGACATTCCGTTTCTGTATGCTATACTAAAGACAATAAATCAAGAATCGTTATTATTTTTAATGACGACGAGAGAAAGAAAAGGAGAATGACAACATGCCTGAATTAAAGGGAAGCAAGACCGAAGCCAATCTCATGACGGCGTTCGCCGGCGAGTCCCAGGCGAGAAACAAGTATACATATTATGCCTCTAAGGCGAAAAAAGAGGGCTACGAGCAGATTGCGGACCTCTTCCTCGAAACCGCAAACAACGAGAAAGAGCATGCGAAGATCTGGTTTAAGCTCCTGCACGACGGCGATATCCCCTGCACCGAAGCGAATCTGCTGGACGCCGCCGAAGGCGAAAACTACGAGTGGACCGATATGTACGCCGGTTTCGCCAAGACCGCCAAGGAAGAGGGCTTCGACAAGATCGCGTACCTCTTTGAAGCGGTTGGGAAGATTGAGAAAGAGCACGAAGAGCGCTACCGCAAGCTCCTCTCGAACGTCAAGGAAGGCATCGTCTTCTCGAGAGACGGCGAGATGATCTGGCAGTGCGCGAACTGCGGCCACATCCACGTCGGCAAAAAAGCGCCGGAGGTCTGCCCGGTCTGTGCGCACCCGAAGGCTTATTTCCAGCTTGTTGCGAAGAACTATTAATTTTTCACATTGCAAAACAGGCGGCCGGTTTCATACCGGCCGCCTGTTTGTTGTTTATATCTGTAAAGTACGGTCAGTCCGGGTAGCCGCCGGGGTTTTTCTGCGCCCAGTTCCAGCTGTCGCGGCACATGTCGTCGAGGGAGCGCTCCGCCCGCCAGCCGAGTTCCCGCTGCGCCTTGCCCGGATCGGCATAGCAGGCCGCAACGTCTCCTGCGCGCCGCGGGGTGACGACGCGCCGGATCGGCGTTCCGCAGGCACGTTCAAACGCGCCGATCAATTCGAGAACGCTGTAGCCCCGGCCGGTGCCGAGGTTGTGGACAAAGACCCCTTTTTCGCGGGCAAGCAGCTCCAAAACCCGGATATGGCCGAGCGCGAGGTCGACCACATGGATATAGTCCCGCACGCCGGTACCGTCGGGCGTTGGATAATCGTCGCCGTAGACGGTGATCGCCTCGGTTCTGCCGCGGGCGGCGTCGATGATGCGAGGCATAAGGTTATTCGGAATGCCGTTCGGGTTTTCGCCGATCAGGCCGGTTGGATGCGCGCCGGCCGGGTTGAAATACCGCAGAAGCGAGATGCTCCATTCCGGATCGGAAACGGAAAGATCGCGCAGGATCTCTTCAATCATCAGTTTGGTCCGCCCATAGGGGTTGGTTGCCGAGAGCGGCATGTCCTCGGTGATCGGGACCTTTGCCGGGTCTCCGTAGACAGTTGCGGACGAAGAAAACACGATTTTTTTCACGCCGTGCGCCGCCATTGCGCTGAGCAGGGTGATGGCGCCGGATATGTTGTTGTGATAGTAGCGAAGCGGGATCCGGACCGATTCGCCGACGGCCTTGAGGCCCGCGAAATGGATTACGGAATCAATTCCGTTTTCCTCGAAAATGCGGTCGAGTGCGGAGCGGTCAAGGATATCCGCATGGTAAAACCGAACGGGTTTACCCGCGATCTGCTCCACACGGTCGAGCGCTGCGGCTTTGCTGTTGGAGAGGTTGTCGATCACCGCGACTTCATATCCAGCGGCGAGCAGTTCGACGCAGGTGTGGCTTCCGATAAAGCCTGCGCCGCCTGTAACCAAGATCATCATATCGGCTCCTTTCGCTGATCAGATCGAGTCTTATTCTGGATTTTGCGCCGTCATTGCGGCGTTAAACCGGCTTTGCTGTTTTCGCTGCGGTTATTACACCATAACGGCAGGCCCGACGGGCCTGCGTGCCGCGAAAGCGGCGCGCAAAATCGTCTTATGGACGGTTTGGGTTCTGGCGCAACAAGCGCGGGGCGCGGCGGCTGCCGCGCTGGCCCCGCCAAAGGCGGGCTGGATTGGGCCGAAGCCCAATTTACTGCGGTTATTATACCATAACGGCAGGCCCATCGGGCCTGTGCGCCGCGAAAGCGGCGTTCAAATCGTTTTATAGACGATTTGGGTTCTGGTGTAACA
>DVKH01000028.1 GCA_018716105.1 Candidatus Fimivivens faecavium
TCGGCCACGTTGACCACGGCAAGACCACGCTGACCGCCGCGATCACCAAGACCCTCGGCCTGCAGGGCAAGGCGCAGTATACCGCCTATGATATGATCGATAAGGCTCCGGAAGAGAGAGAGCGTGGAATCACCATCAACACCGCTCACGTTGAATACGAGACGGAAAAGCGCCACTATGCTCATGTCGACTGCCCCGGACACGCCGACTATGTCAAGAACATGATCACCGGCGCGGCTCAGATGGACGGCGCGATTCTGGTTGTTTCCTCCGCCGACGGCCCGATGCCCCAGACCCGTGAGCACATCCTGCTCGCCCGCCAGGTTGGCGTCCCCTATATCGTTGTGTTCATGAACAAGGTCGACCAGGTCGACGACGAAGAGCTCCTCGAGCTTGTCGAGATGGAGATCCGCGAGCTGCTCTCGAGCTACGACTTCCCGGGCGATGAGATCCCGATCATCAAGGGTTCCGCGCTCAAGGCGCTTGAAGCTCCGGACGATCTTTCCGACCCCGCTTACAAGTGCATCACCGATCTGATGGATGCGGTTGACAGCTATATCCCGACCCCGGAGAGAAAGTCCGATCTCCCGTTCCTGATGCCTGTTGAAGACGTCTTCACCATCACCGGGCGCGGCACCGTCGCGACCGGCAGAGTTGAGCGCGGCACCATCAAGGTCGGCGAAGAAGTCGAGATCATCGGCCTGACCGAGGAGAGAAGAAAGACCGTCGTCACCGGCCTCGAGATGTTCCGCAAGGTCCTTGACTTCGCTGAGGCGGGCGACAACGTCGGCGCGCTGCTCCGCGGCGTTCAGAGAGATGAGATCGAAAGAGGCCAGGTCCTCTGCAAAATCGGCTCGATTCATCCTCACACCAAGTTCAGAGGCCAGGTTTACGTCCTCAAGCAGTCTGAAGGCGGCCGTCACACCCCGTTCTTCAACAACTACAGACCGCAGTTCTATTTCAGAACGACCGATGTTACCGGCGTGATTTCCCTTCCCGAAGGCGTTGAGATGTGCATGCCCGGCGACAACGTCGAAATGGACGTTGAGCTGATCACCCCGATCGCGATCGAGCAGGGACTCCGCTTCGCGATCCGTGAGGGCGGCAGAACCGTCGGTTCCGGCGTCGTCATTGCGATCAACGAATAAGGTTTCTATCTAAAAAATCCCCCGCCAAACGGCGGGGGATTTTATTTTGATATTTAAAACTAGACGTCGATGCCGAGAAACCGCTTGACCAGAAGTCCGATGACAAACGAAAGCCCCATGACGGAGATGCTGATGAAAAACATCTCGAGAAAACGCTGTTTAAACGGAAGATCTTTGGCGACCGAAATATAGTAGGTGAATACAAAGATGATGGAAACGACGATGAGGAGCATGGCGCCGAGCGCGGGAAGGAAGCTGCCGACTGGAAAGAGAAGATACGGCAGGATGAGCAGCGCGACGGTGATCAGATACATCACGCCGGTATAGGCGCTCGATTGAAAGGCGTTCGCGTTCCCTTCCGATTTTGCAGAGAGGTAGGCCGACGAGGCCATCGAAAAGGTCGCGGAAACGCCGGTGATCAGGCCGGAGAGAGCGATCAGCCTGTTGTTCTGGAGGGCGAAGGAGAGTCCGGCGAGCGTTCCCGTCAGCTCCACGAGCGCGTCATTGAGCCCCAGGACCATCGAGCCGACGTACTGTAGGCGGTCTTCATCGAGAATGGCGAGCAGCTCCTGTTCATGTTCCTGCTCCTCAGCGGCGATCTGCGCGGCCTCCGGGACTTCGTCTGCAATCGACTGATAGGAGCTGTCCGCAGCGTTCTCGCCGTTTTCCATGAGCTTTAACGTAAATGTGTAGCCGAAGATCCGGCTCAGGATCGAGTATCGAAGGATCTTGCCCTTCTGCGGGGAGGGCCAAACGCCGGTGTAGCTCTCCCATTTTTTGGCATGTGCGAGTTCCGCGTCCGCGATCCTGAGGAGCGTTTCCCTGTCGCCCGGCTGTTTGACCGTGGCCGCGATCTTTTGATAAACGTGGTATTCGTTGATTTCATTCTGCTGCATCCTTAGGAGCTGATCCCGCACTCGGGCGCTGAGCTGTTTCATTTTCGTTATCCCTTTCGTGTTGTTTCTTTGAAAAATGGCGACGGCTGTTCGCCGGATGTTTTTATCTTGTTCCGTTTCTGCCGGCAGATTCCCGTTGACAAGCGGCGAAAAAAGTATTATTATGTTACCACAATTGAATCTCTCTTATCAAGAGCGACGGAGGGAACAGGCCCTGTGAAGTCCGGCAACCTACAGATCATGCAAGGTGCCAAATCCTGCGGGAAACCGGAAGATAAGTATCATCGCGCCCGGTTTTACCGGGCGCTTTTCTGTTCTCGGAGGGATCAATGAGTCGTTTAGAACGGGGGAACCAAAATGGCAAGACACTTTTTTACATCTGAATCGGTGACGGAGGGGCATCCCGACAAAATCTGTGATCAGATTTCCGATGCGGTTCTGGACGCCATGCTTGAAAAAGACCCGAACGCGCGGGTCGCGTGCGAGACCAGCTGCACAACCGGCCTCGTCATGCTGATGGGCGAGATTACCACCAACTGTTATGTCGATATCCAAAAACTGGTTCGACAGGTTGTGGTGGACATTGGCTATGATCGGGCAAAGTATGGCTTCGACGGGAACACCTGCGCAGTCGTCACCAGCATCCATGAGCAGTCGAGCGATATCGCGATGGGGGTCGACGAGGCGCTCGAACGCAAAGAGGGCGAGCGCGAGGACGAAAACCTCAACGGCGCGGGCGACCAGGGGATGATGTTTGGGTTTGCCTGTGACGAAACGCCGGAACTGATGCCGCTTCCAATCTCGCTGGCGCACCGCCTCGCGCGGCGGCTGGCCGAGGTGAGGAAGAACGGTACGCTTCCCTACCTGCGGCCTGACGGAAAGACCCAGGTGACGGTGGAATACGGCGAGGACGGCCGGCCGCGCCGGGTGGATACGGTTGTCATTTCGGCCCAGCATGCAGACGCCGTGGAGCTTTCTGAGATCCGCCGCGACCTGATCGAAAAGGTGATCAAGGCGGTGATCCCGGCCGGGCTGCTCGACGGGGAAACCAGGATCTATGTCAATCCCACCGGGCGTTTTGTGATCGGCGGACCGGCGGGGGACAGCGGCCTGACGGGCCGGAAGATCATTGTCGACACCTACGGCGGCTATTCGCGGCACGGCGGCGGCGCGTTCTCCGGCAAGGATCCCACAAAGGTGGACCGCTCCGCGGCCTATGCGGCGCGCTGGGTAGCGAAAAATGTGGTAGCGGCGGGCCTTGCGAAAAAGTGCGAGGTTCAAATCGCCTATGCGATCGGCGTTGCGCGGCCGGTATCAATCTTTGTCGACACCTTTGGGACCGGCGTTGTGCCGGATGAACGCCTTGCCCAGGCGATCGAACAGGTCTTCGACCTGCGTCCCGCGGCCATCATCCGCAGGCTGGACCTGCGCAAACCGATTTACCGGAAGCTCGCGGCCTATGGCCACATGGGACGCGAAGACCTCGGCGTAAGCTGGGAGAAGACCGACCGGGCCGAAGAACTCAAGGCGGCGCTGGCGTAAAAGCCTAAAACGAAAGTGAAACGGGGCGGAGCTGCTTCCGCCCCGTTTTTTCGTCAGCGCCCCGGAACTGGCTCATCGATTCCCGCCTGCCCCGCGCAGGCGAATTTCCGCAGACGTCAGAGAAACCACACTTTTGGCTTTGCACCGGCAAATTTGAATCCAACAGTATGCTGGAGGCGGTAAGCGATTTTTCTGGAACGAAACCAATTGGCGGCCGCTCCCCGGGGTTCTTCGATAATCAGAGTAAGCGGGTTTTCAATGCGCCGGCCCGGGCGGGCAAACCGTTTGCGCGGTCCAGCGGCGCGGGGCGCGCCAATTTCTGGGCGGCTGCCGAAATGTTTGTAAAACCCGGCCGATGCCATTATAATAGAATGAGAGCTTTAAAAAGCAAATACCCCCGGCCATTTTCTATAAAGAAAAGGCCGGGAGTATTCGAAAAGCGATGCCGCTGACCGGGATCGAACCGGTATGGTGTTGCCACCGAGGGATTTTAAGTCCCTTGCGTCTGCCAATTCCGCCACAGCGGCAGATGGGACGTACCAATTTTACAACGGATTCGGCTGCAAGTCAAGGCCGGCTGCTTCCGGTACGCCTTATTATAATATTAGAATCTCCAGGAAGGAGGGGTTTCATGAAGCGTTTCTCTCGTTCCGTTATTATTTCCGCGGCCCTAGCGCTTGCATTTGCTTTGGTTCCTGGAAGAACCTTCGCCGCGCAGATAAGGCAGGAAATCGGGGACAAGCCTTCGGCCGGCATCAGCGGTTCGCATATTTATGTCGCTGCGCCGGGCGAGGTCCCGAGCGAAGTTTCACATACCAACGGAGAATTGCAGAGCGCGGTTGTCCCCGGATCAACCGTATATTTTGAGATCGACAACGCATTGCGGGCGGAGGACCTCGCTGGAGTCCGCGCGCTGATCGACTGGCAGGAAGGGGAAGAGATGGCGGAGGCGCCGAAAATTGAATACAAAATGATGTACGACCGGACCGGCCGGGAAAAAATCGGTTATCGGTATGTGGTGGCTCTCCCAATCCGGGAGAGCGCAGCCGGAGCCCGGTTCCGGCTGCGCGGAGAGGTGATGGTGGCGCCGAGGCTGACCGAAAAAGAGCCGAGATTTGCGTTTTCAATTACGGCGAAGACCGGCAGCAAGACGATCTCGGCGGACAGCATCCTCTGCCAGAGAAATCAATTCGTTTTGGAATTTGGGGATAATATTGGGCAGATCACCCTGATGTTCGGCGAAGTCGGCCGGTTTGATATCGATGCTGAGGGACAGGGAAGGGTGAACGTCGGATTCAGAACAGACGAATTGACCGATATTGCCGACCGCTATTCTTATGCCGGGCTGGAGTTTATCGACTGGCCCGCCCATCCGATCTTCAATCGTGTCGGCCAATTGATTTTATACAGCGACCCCGGCCGGTTCCTCTATGAACTGATTCCAGGCGGCCTTCGGCAGATTGAAAACAGCTATGTTGAGGAAGAGGAATATTTTGTGATCAACACGCGGCGGCTGGGAACCTATGTGATCGCGGACCAGCCGCTGGACCGGGTGGAATATGGGCCGGTAAAAGAAAACCCCCCGACAGGGGCTGGAAAATGTCCTGAAAAATTTTATTTTAATGCCGCAAAATAAAGAGTTTCAGACACTTCTATGATACGAAGCGGTAGAGGAATCGGCAAAATAGATTCAAATTCTTGGAAAAATACGGTTTTTCTTGCATTTACCAGCTTCTGATGGTAAAATAATGGGGAAATCCAGCGTGTTTGGAGAGCACGTTGGTTTTAAAAAACGAGGAGGAACAATCATGAAAAAACTGGTAACCCTGGCCGTTGCCGCTACGATGGTTTTATCAATGGCTTCGGTCGCTTTTGCAGCATCGGATGTCGACTACCGTGTGACGCAGGTTAACGAGCAGTACTTTAAGTACGACAACGACGATGGAATGATGGAGTCCGAGCCGCCGTCCTATGTCGGTTACGGCGATACCATCTACTACCGCTTGGAGAACGCGGAGGGCGGTTCTGAGGTTCCCGTCAGCGAGTATGACGCGGTCAAAGGCATCTCGATCAAGAAGCAGTGGGAGATGAACGGCAACGCCGTCGACCGCATTGAAATTGTCAAGAAGAAATACGACGACAATGCTTCCAGCTACGCATACTATGTTGCGCTGACCTTCAAGAACAGCGAGTCCACCAGCGAAGTCGATGTACTCGGCACGCTGACCCTGAAAAAGAGCGGCGACGAGGGCATCCTCAACATTAAGAATGATTCGAATGAAATCGACCTTGCGGTAAATCTCACCGTGGGCTACCCCTATGCCGGCGATTCCGACGACTATGAAATCGACAGCATCTATGCCGACAAGGTCATTTACAACTTTTCTTCGTCCGGAAAATCCCAGATCGAGACCGATACGGAGTATGAGCTGAGACTGGTTGACGTGGACGAGGACAGCTACTTCACGGTCAACACCAAGGGACAGGGCAAGATCCTGCTCGCCTGCGACAACAAGTACAACAACGACATCGCTTCCAAGTACCCGAGCGCGAACCTTTCCTTCATCAACGGCAATGGCGCGACCTTTAACCAGACCGGCGTTCTGACCCTGCATGCGGATGAAGGCTCCTATCTCTACGCGGTTTCCGCCAACGGGAACCTCACCAAGGTGAAAGCGGAATACGACGAGTATGAAAACGCATTCCAGATCAAGACCCGTACGCTTGGCAAATATGTGATCTCCGATACCGAGCTCAAGACCAGCAGCAGCTCTTCGAGCTCCAGTTCTTCTTCGGATGAAGAGGACGAAGTGATCGTGACGATCGATCCGGATGATGTCATCGACAGCAACACCTCCACCGGCGGCAGCACCAATATCACCGTTCCGGTGAACCCCTCTACGGGAGCCGCCTGCTGACAAAAACATTCTGAAAGCTCCGCCCGGCCGGGCGGAGCTTTTTTCGGCTTCAAAAGGCGGCGCCCTCCCGTTTGGCATCACCAATTCTGTTTTTTCTTCATACGATGAAATGGAATTGACGGCGGTTTGCCGTCATAGGAGGTGACGATTTGCACGGGGATTTATTGATTCTGGCGGCTGCGGCCAGTTCCATCCTGCTTGTGTT
This sequence comes from Candidatus Fimivivens faecavium, assembly GCA_018716105.1. GTDB lineage: Bacteria > Bacillota > Clostridia > Oscillospirales > Ruminococcaceae > Fimivivens > Fimivivens faecavium. The sequence goes on from DVKH01000028.1 coordinate 6,710, forward strand.
TCTCGGAATCGAACTGCTGGCGCCGGCCGTTTCGAGGCCGAAGCGAAAATTATGCTGCTGTCTTTTGATTCCGGTCCGTGCGGGGATGGAGGATCTCGAACAGCTTCTGCGCTGGGGGATTAACAGCGTTGAATGGGACCGCTGGCTGCAGGCGGGGAGGCTGATCCTTGTCGATCTGCAGGCAGATGAAGAGAGCCGGGCCATCTGTGGGGCGTTCTGCGAGGAACACGACGGCGTTCTGTTTGTAAAGCCGGAAGAGCTTTCGGCAGCGCTCGGGGGCGATGACATTTGCAAAACCCTCAGGTGTGTATTATACTGAAACTCAGTATGCGGGCTGCAATGGACAGGAGGGGAACAAATGGCGGAAAAAGAGCTCCTGAGCATAGAGGGAGTGGTTTCCTCGGTCGTGTTCCACAGCGAGGAAACGGGCTTTACGGTTTTGGAGCTGGAGACGCAGGAGGAGACGCTGACGGTCGTCGGCGAAATCCTCGGGCTCTCAGAAGGCGAGGAGATCCGCGCCACCGGGAGCTTTGGTTCTCATCCGAGCTATGGCCGCCAGTTCCGGGCCGAGGCGTTCGAGAGGATTCTGCCGGCGACCGCGTCGGCGATTCTGCGTTATCTTTCCGGCGGGGCGGTCAAGGGAATCGGCCCGGTTCTCGCAAAGCGGATTGTCGATCGATTCGGCGACCGCTCGCTGGAAGTGATGGACCGCGACCCGCACGCGCTTTCGCAGGTGCGGGGCGTCTCGCCCCAGAAAGCGATGGAAATTGCGGAGGAATACCGCAGGATCGTCGGCATCCGCTCGGTGATGATGTTCCTGTCGAGCCACGGCGTGGCCCCCTCCGCCTCCATCGCGGTCTGGAAAAAATGGGGCGGCCTTTCACAGGAGGTGATCACGGCCGACCCGTACTGCCTCTGCGACCCGGAAATCGGGCTTGGCTTTGCGCAGGCGGACGATATTGCGGCAAACCTCGGGTTTGAACAGGACGCGCCCTGCCGGGTGCGGGGCGGAATCCTCCATGTGCTGCGGCACAATCTGGGCAACGGCCATTCCTGCCTGCCGGTGGACAAGCTCCTTCCAACGGTCGCGTCGCTGCTGGAAATTTCGGGCGGGGAGGCGGAAAAAGCGCTGGACGAGCTTCGGGAAAACGGCGATCTGACCGAGGAGGCTATCGACGGCGGGCGGTTCTGTTACCTGCCCGACCAATACCGCGCAGAAAGCTATGTCGGGGACAGGCTCTCGATGATGATCGGCCTTTCCCCGGGCGACCGGCCGGTAGAGGAAGAAGAAATTGCGGCGCTGGAACGGGAGCTTGGGATTTCCTATGCGAAGCGGCAGAAAAAAGCCATCGCATCGGCGGTAGATCAGAATATCCTCATCCTTACCGGCGGGCCGGGCACCGGAAAAACGACAACCCTCAACGGCATCATCACCCTGCTCGAGCGAAGGGGGATGAAGGTTGCGCTCGCCGCGCCGACCGGCCGCGCCGCAAAACGGCTTTCTGAGGTGACGGGCCGGGAGGCGAAGACGGTTCACCGGCTGCTGGAAGTCGATTTCGGCGAAGAGAACGGCATGCCGAAATTCAAGCGCAATGAACGCAATCCCCTCGCCTGCGACGCGGTTGTGGTGGACGAGATGTCGATGGTGGATATCCTTTTGTTCTCCTGCCTCCTCAAGGCGGTGCGGCCCGGATGCCGGATGATCTTGGTCGGGGATCCGGATCAGCTCCCGTCGGTCGGGGCGGGGAATGTGCTGAAAGACATGATCGACAGCGGCGCGGTGGAATGCGTGCATCTCGACCAGGTGTTCCGGCAGGCGGCGCAGAGCCTGATTGTCGTTGGAGCGCATCAAATTGTGTCAGGGGAAACGCCTCCGCTCGGCGTCAAGGACTCGGATCTGTTCTTCCTCCCGCGCGCGTCGCCGGAGGAGACGGCCAAGACGGTTGCCGATCTCTGCGCGAGACGCCTTCCAAAGGCGTACGGCCTTTCGCCGACGGCGGATATCCAGGTGATCTCCCCGACCAAAGCGGGCGGCGCGGGGACCGTGGAGTTAAACCGCCTCCTGCAGGAGGCGCTCAATCCCCCCGCGCCGGGAAAGAGCGAATATAAGACAAATGTAAACCTGTTCCGCGAAGGGGACAAGGTCATGCAGATCCGGAACAACTACGATATCGTCTGGGCGAAAGACGACGGGGACGAAGGGATGGGCGTTTTTAACGGCGACATCGGCGTCATCGACCTGATCGACAAGCCGTCCCGTTCGATGCTGATCCGCTTTGAGGACCGGACGGCGCAGTATGACTTCGATATGCTCTCCGAAATCGACCTCGCCTACGCGGTTACGGTACATAAAAGCCAGGGAAACGAGTTTGACGCGGTTGTGCTTCCGCTGGTCGGAAGGCACCGCAGGCTTCACTATCGAAATCTCCTGTATACCGCTGTAACGCGGGCCAAAAAACTGCTTGTGATTGTGGGACAGGTTTCGACCGTCGAAGCGATGGTCGAGAACAACCGGAAAACCCTTCGATATACCAACCTTTGTGCAAGACTGAAAGAGGCGCTATGCTGAATCCGTTTGATTTTCTGTTTCCCTCCTGCTGCGCCGTTTGTTCTGAGCCGGTCACTGGGAAGGCGGTGCTCTGTCCAGCCTGTGAAAAGCGGCTTCTGCTGACGGAACATGCGGGCGCGCTCTGCCCCGTCTGTGGAAAGACCGCGGCAAGCTGCGTCTGCAGGCATGGGAACCCGTTCCACTTTGTGCGCTGTATCTCCTCGTACGTTTATGACGATGCGCTCCGGCCCGTCATTTCGTCGCTGAAATATCACCCCAAGAGCGGAGCGGTGGACTTTTTCGCGGCGAGAATTGCCCAACACGTTCGGGAGGAATTCGCAGAAGGCCCGTTTTCATTTGTCACGGAAGTTCCGATGGCCTCCGTCAAGCGGCGGGAACGCGGACACAACCAGGCGGCGTCGCTTGCAAAGGCCGTTGCAGCCGAGCTGGGCGTTCCCTATTCGTCCGCGCCGATCCGGAAAGAGGATACTATGGAACAGCATTCCCTCGCCGGCCAGCAAAGGCGCGAAAACGCAAAAAGCGGATTTTGCCTGACAGAGGGGGCGAGGGTGAAAGGCGCGGTTCTTCTGATTGACGATGTCATGACGACAGGATCGACCTTAGACCGCTGCTCCGAGCTGCTTTTGGAATGCGGGGCGGCCGCCGTCTTCTGCGCGACTGCGGCGACCACGCTGATTCGGCCGCGAAGATGATCCCGGCTGCCATTCCCACGCAGAGCTTCATTGAAAACGCCTGCGCCCCGTGCTATAATATCCGCAGTGAATGCGCCCCGGCTGAATTTGAGCCGTCTGCGGCGAGGAGGCGTGCGGCCCGTATGCCGATTACGGAGCGTGAGCCAAGCGGCTGATCGCGTCCGTCGGAGCGGGCTGCGGTTTTGTGCGGCCAAAAAGGACGCGCGGAAGCGGAAAATGCACAAACCCGGATTTTAGCTGTGAAAACCGGGCATTCTGTTTTTGATCTGACGGAAAAGGAGGCGCTGTTATTGGCTGCCAACGACATCGGAATTGATTTGGGAACGGCGAGCGTGCTCATCTATGACCCGGAGCGCGGGCTTATGTTGAAAGAACCGTCGGTGGTTGCGGTCAACACCCAGACCGGCGAGGTGATCGCGGTCGGCGAAAACGCGCAGCAGATGCTTGGGCGCACGCCGGACAAAATCCGTGCGGTGATGCCGCTGTCGGACGGGGTGATTTCGGACTTTGACATGACCAGCGCCATGATCACCCAGTTTATTAAAAAGGTGACGGGCGGCGGGATTATCAAGCCCCGCGTGATCATCTGCGTGCCGTCCGGTATCACAGAGGTGGAATCGAATGCGGTTGCGGGCGCGGCGACCGCCGCAGGAGCGCGAAAAGTCTTTTTGATAGAGGAGCCGGTCGCGGCGGCGCTTGGCGCTGGAATTGATATTTCAAAGCCGGAGGGGCATATTATCCTCGATATCGGCGGGGGCACCAGCGACATCGCCGTGCTCTCGCTCAATGGGATCGTCTGCAAGACTTCGGTGAAGATGGCCGGGCGGAAGATCGACGATGCGATTGTCAAATATGTCCGCACAAAATTCGGGATCCTGATCGGCGAACGGATGGCCGAACGGGCGAAAATTGCAGGCGCAAGCGTAATGTTCGACGAAGACGAGAACATCGAGGTGGAGATTAAGGGCCGGGATCTCCGCTCCGGCCTGCCAAAACGCCAGAATATCACCCGGGCGGAGCTCTCGGAGGCGATTTTGGAATCGGTGATGGTCATCGTTGACGCGGTCGGACATATGCTTGAGATCACGCCGCCCGAACTCGCGGCCGACATCCATGAAAACGGCCTGCTTATGACCGGAGGAGGATCCCAGCTGCACGGGCTGGACCAGCTGCTCTGCGCCCGCACAGGGCTCAATGTGGTTGTGGCCGATCATCCGACCGAGTGCGTCGCAATCGGGACGGCGCGCGCATTCCAGTTTTTGGACCAGCTTTACGACGGGTTCGTGAACACGCCGACCAAGCTCCGCTGATTTTTCTCTTAATTTATAAAAATTGGCAGTTCCTGATAGAATGCCGTAAAACCGCTTTATAATTACCAAACGAAAAATAAACAGATAGATAAACTCCGCGTATTTTTGCGCGGGGTTTATTTTTCGCCCCTGGTGAAACACTATAAAAGGCGTTTTGATGCCGGTTTCTTGGAAAAACGGGCGAAACCGGCCCGCTTTCCGCTGGAATCCGAAAGCGCCCAACGATCTTGCCGAAACGGCGGAATGGAGTGCGAAGCGATGGCGAACCTGACGGCGAAAGAACTTTCGTTTCTTGAGGATCAACTCGATGCTGAGCAGAACCTTGTGAAAAAATATCAGATGTATGCGGCGCAGCTGACCGATCCCCAGCTCAAGACAAAATGCGAACAGATTGCGTCGAAGCATCAGACCCATTTCAACAAACTGCTTGGCCAGCTGAGTTAGGGGGGAGCACGATGGCGAACAATGCATTTGGCGATAAGGAGATCATGACCGATATCCTCAATTCCCAGAAGACGATTACCGGCAGCTATAACAACGGTGCGAATGAAGCGGCGGGAGCCGCGCTTAAATCCGAGTTTATGAACATTCTCAACGAAGAGCACCAGATTCAGCATGAGGTGTTTCTCGAGATGCAAAAACGCGGCTGGTATTGCCCGCCGCAGGCCGAACAGCAAAAGATCAACCAGACAAAACAGAAGTTTTCATCCAACCAGTGAGAAAGAAGAGAGGCCGATTCGGCCTCTCTTTTTCAAACATATGTCGGGGCGGCAGGCGCCCATTGACGCCAGCTTCCGCTCTTGCTTATTCCGCCTTCTTGTGGGGTTTTTCAGGCGCGCCGACTTGTGTTTCGCCGATGTGTACATCCACCTGGCGATAGGGGATGCGGATCCCCGCTTTATCAAATTTATGCTTCACCTGCTCGAGCATATAGAACTGCAGGTCGTAATAATCCGGCCAGTTGACCCAGATCCGCGCGATAATCTCGATCGCGTTTTGCCCGTGCGCGCAGACCCGGACGACCGGCGACGGGGAAGAGAGCATCATGTTCGATTCTTCCGCCGTCGAAAGGATAATCCGCTTTGCCTCTTCGAAATCATCCTCATACGCAACCTGGAAGGTCATGTCGAGGCGGCGGACCGGCGAAGCGGAATGATTGGTTATTTTGGCTTTGGCGGTGTCGTTGTTTGGGATGAAAACCTTTTTCTGGTCGAAGGTTTTGAGCGTAGTGTAGAATAGGCCGATCTCATCCACGATGCCGGAATAGCTGTCCATCTCAATATAGTCCCCAACAACGAACGGTTTTGTGAACAGCACGACCGCGCCGCCGATCAAATTGGAAAGATGATCCTTCACCGAAAGGGCAAGCGCGAGCGCGGCGGCGGAGAGCGCCGCAATCAAGGAGGTGGTGTCGATGCCCAGGATGCCAATGCAGCTGATTGCGAGGACTACAAACAACACGGCTTTGACCGCCGAGGCGATAAAAGCGTGAAGGGTAATATCCACCTTGGTGCGCAGGAGCGCTTTTCGGAGCGCCTTGTCAAAGGCGCCGATCAGCGCGACGCCGAGCACGAAGAAGACGAGCGCACGCACAATCAGAACGCCGGTGCTCTCGAACCAGCCGACCGTGTTGATCCCCATCGCGCTGAGGACGATTCCGAGGATGACGACGATCAGGATCAGATAGCCGAGCCAGCGGATCGCGGTTTGGATCAACTGGTGAAAGGCGGGACTGATTTTCGCCACATTTAGCGCTTTGTTTGTGACGATCCCAAGGATTCTCACCGCGAGAAATCCGCAGAGAAGGATGGTGAGCGCCTTCGCCGCCACGGTGAACGCGGCCGCCGCCCATTCGCCCCAGTGAGACTCAAGATAATAAGTGAACCGTTCCATGACGTTTCCCCCAAAATTCAAATGCTTTCAACTAGGCCTTTCTATGATACCATAACCGCCGGGATTCACACAAATCACGACGGCCGTTTTCGACCGGTTTTCTGTTTTTTGGTTCAAATCCCTGGCGGAGTATGGTATAATAACCGCAGTAAATTGGGCTTCGGCCCAATTTAGCCCCGCCGGTGGCGGGGCCGGCGCGGCAGACGCCGCGCCCTGCGCTTGTGACGCCATAATCCAAATCGGCTTTGCCGATTTGTACGCCGCCATCGCGGCGCCAAGGCCCGATTGGGCCTGCGGTTATGGTTCATGCAGCAAATATGCTATGCCCAATCAAACGGTGCCCGGTTTCGCGGCGTTTGATTCACTGGGAACTGAAAATGGAAAGGCCGCCGGAAGGCGGATGGGGAAGGTATGTCGGAACAGATGCTTCGGGAACGGTTTTTAAAGCTGCGAAAGCAGATCCTTGAAAAACGGTTTCAAAGAATGAACAACATGCAGCGGGAAGCGGTCTTCCAGACCGAAGGCCCTCTTTTGATTCTGGCGGGGGCTGGGAGCGGGAAGACGACGGTGCTGATCAACCGGATCGCAAACCTCCTGCTGTTTGGGAACGGATATCACAGCGGCGAAATCCCGGCCGGGACCGGCGTCGCCGACCTCGAGTTCCTGGAAGGTTATCTCGCAGGGCGCGAGACGGACGAGATGCGGCTCCGGAGGCTTCTCGCGGTCGATCCGCCCAGGCCCTGGCAGATCCTTGCGATCACCTTTACCAACAAGGCGGCGGCGGAGCTCCGCGCGCGGCTTTCGGCGATGCTTGGGGAGGAAGACGCGAAGGAGATCGCCGCGGCGACCTTTCACTCGGCCTGCCTTCGGATTCTCCGCAGCGAAATCACCCGCCTCGGCTATCAGAGCGGGTTTGCAATTTACGACAGCGACGACCAGCAGAGGGTGGTCAAAGAAGTCTTAAAGCAGCTCAACCTCGACGACAAGGCGTTCCAGCCCCGGTCGGTCCTCGCGGCGATCGGCGAGGCCAAGGACCGCCTCCAGACGCCGGAAGAGATGAAGGAGGCCGCGGGCGGCAACTTCCGGATGGAGAAAATCGCGGGGATTTACAAAGAATATCAAAAGCGGCTGGTTTCCTCAAATGCGGTGGATTTCGACGATATCATCTCCTTGACCGTCCGCCTGTTTGAAGAGAACCCCGACGTCCTGCACAAATATCAGCGGCGCTTCCGCTATGTGATGGTGGACGAGTATCAGGACACCAACCGCTCGCAGTACCGGCTGGTGAGCCTTCTCGCGGGCGGGTATCAGAACCTCTGCGTCGTCGGCGACGACGATCAGAGCATCTACCGCTTCCGCGGGGCGACGATTGAAAACATCCTCTCGTTCGAGGAGCAGTTCAACGGCGCAAAGGTGATCCGGCTTGAGGAAAACTACCGCAGCACCCAGACGATTCTCGACGCGGCGAACGAGGTCATCGCCCACAACCTTGCCCGGAAGGGGAAAACCCTCTGGACCTCGAACGGCGCGGGGGAAAAGGTAGCCCTCTACACGGCGGCGGACGAACGGGACGAGGCGGACTTTATCGCCACAGCCATCGCGGCGCAGGCCGCCGCCGGGGGGAAATACGGCGACAACGCCGTTTTGTACCGGATGAACGCGCAGTCGAACGCGATAGAAAACGCCTTCAGGACGTCGCGCATCCCCTATAAGGTGGTCGGCGGAACCCGGTTCTACGACCGGAAGGAGATAAAGGACGTTCTCGCCTATCTCGCGGTGGTCAGCAACACCGGCGATCTTCTGAGGCTTTCGCGGATCATCAACGAGCCGAAGCGCGGCATCGGCGACGCGACCGTCGCGGCCGCGGCCGAGATCGCAGAGGTGCTGGGAACCAGCGTGTTCGACGTCCTCGCGACCGCGGACCAATACGCGCCGCTTCAGCGGAAGGCGAAATCCCTCATGGAGTTCGCCGCGATGATCACGGATTTGATCGAGGCGGCGGAAGTCTCGACCCTTGACCAGCTTCTGGACGAGCTGCTTGAGGCCAGCGGTTACCGGAAGGCGCTTGCCGCGGAGGGCGAAACCGGAAAGACAAGGCTTGAAAACATCGAAGAGCTTAAATCCAGCATGAAGCTTTATGAGGCGGAAACCCAGGAGCCGACCCTCACCGGCTTCCTCGAGGAGATCGCGCTGTTCACCGACCTCGACAACTATGACGATCAATCGGACGTCGTCACCCTGATGACGCTCCATTCGGCCAAGGGCCTCGAGTTTGAAAACGTCTTTATCCCCGGCATGGAGGAGGGGATCTTCCCGTCCTCCCGCTCGACCGTCGATGCGGAAAGCCTTGAAGAGGAGCGGCGGCTCGCCTATGTCGGCATCACCCGCGCGAAGAAGAGGCTGACCCTCTTAAGCGCCAGGCGCCGGCTGCTGTTCGGGCAGACGATGTCCGGACGGGAATCGCGTTTCCTCGCGGAGATTCCGGCGGGGCTTCTCGAGCGCAGCGGCCAGGCCAACGCCAGTAAAGCCGCGCCGCCGGCGCCGGGCGGCGGGGCCAGGCGCAGACCCGCCCCGGCGCAGCAACAGGGCTTTGGCTTCGGCGCCGCGGCCGGCATGCCAAAGCAGGCGCCCGCGCAGACCGGTTCGCCTGTGCGCCCCGGCGACCGGGTCCGCCACCGGGTCTTCGGCGAGGGCGACGTGCTCTCGGTGACGCCGATGGGCGGCGACCAGCTGGTTGAAATCAAATTTCAAAAGGTGGGCGTGAAAAAGATTATGGCGGCCTATGCGAAACTCTCGGTGATCGAATAAACAGATCCGAGCGGTTCTGCATATCATGAAGGGACCGCCGTGAATGGAAACATTATCGAAATTCCAGCCCTTTTCCATCAGGGTACCTTCATCCGGGTTTTCCCTAAAATCCTGTGCGAATGCAAACCAAATGCCTCCGGTGGTCACAAAAAAATCGGTTTCGAATACTATGTATTGAGTACAACTTGAACCATCGAACAGGAGGATTGCTATGGCACATTCCAACGAAACTACCGCCGATGCCGTCGCCGCAGCAGCGGGCAACGGCTTTCGGGAGGCTGTCTGTATTGACACCAGACGTATATATGATTCCTGCGGGGATAAGGACTGCATTTCCAATCTTCAGGTGACCTTCACCGACGTTGGCCAGCCGATCATCGACCAGGCGACCAACATCAAGGCCAAGCGCGCGGAAGCGATCGGCGTTTTCTTTGAGGTGGAGCCGGTTCCGTTCAACAAGGGATTCTTCTCGGTTGACATGACCTTTTTCTTCAAAGTGACCCTCTCGGCGTACTCCTCTCCCGCGTGCAGCCCCGAAACGGTCGAAGGCCTCGCCACCTTCAACAAGAAGGTGATCCTCTTCGGCAGCGATGCGAGCGTCAAGACCTTCTCGACAGACGATGCGAACATGTCGGGCGGCGCGAACCTTCCGAGCGTGAGCGTCCAGGTCGTGGATCCGATGCTTCTCGCCTGCAATGTGGTCGACTGCCCCTGCAATCAGGCCGAACAATGCATGGTCCCGCCCTGCGAGATTGCGCAGCAGTTTGCCGGATGCTTTGGCGGCGTGGTTCCGCTGCGCACGGTCTGCGTCTCCCTCGGCCTCTTCTCCATCGTCCAGCTCGAGCGCCAGGTTCAGCTGATGATTCCGATCTACGACTTCTGCATCCCTGACAAGGCCTGCACCACGACGACCGACGACCCCTGCGAGCTGTTCCGGAAGCTGAAGTTTCCGACCGACGAGTTCTTCCCGCCCAGACTGAGCGAGATGGCGGACGACGAGTAAACCCAGAACATAATTCCCCGGCATCCGGTCATCCCGCGGCTGCGCGGGATGGCCGGTGCGGAGGATGGGAGGAAGTAAAACATGGCAAGAGTAACGTTGATCAGCTTCACGCCCGATCCGGAAAAGACCGTTGCGGCCGCCGCAAAGCTCTGCTACAGCGCGCAGCCGGTCGAGGGATTGCTGGACGGGCTCACTGAAGATAAAACGGCGGATTTTCTTTCGATGCTCGCCGAAATCGGGCATGAGTCCCCGATCGAGCACGCAAGCTTTACCTTCGCGATCGAAGGGGTTTCACGCTCATTTCTCGCGCAGATCACGCGGCATCGGATCGCTTCCTACAGCGTGCAGAGCCAGCGGTATGTGCGGCTTGGCGCGTTTGAATATGTGACGCCGCCCGAAATCGAGGCGCATCCTGAGGCAAAGGCCATCTATGAGGAGTCGATGCGCGCAGCGCAGGAGCAGTACGACCGCCTGACCCAAATTTTAAAGGACAAGCATCTCAAAGAGCTGGAAGCAAAAGGCGAGACAGGAAAAGCCGCCGGGCGGAAAGCCGAAAAAAAGGCGATTGAGGACGCGCGCTTTGTCCTTCCGAACGCCTGCGCAACCCGGATGATCGTGACGATGAACGCGAGAAGCCTTCAGAACTTTTTCCGCCACCGCTGCTGTTTCCGCGCGCAGTGGGAGATCCGCGCGGTTGCCGGGGAGATGCTTCGGCTGGCGAAGGGCGCCGCGCCGCACCTGTTCGCCCAGTCCGGCCCGCCCTGCGTTTCGGGGCCGTGTCCCGAGGGAAAGATGAGCTGCGGGCGCGCGGCCGAGGTCCGCCGCGCCTATCTGGGGGGAGAAGCGTGAAACAGGAAGCCGCGAAAGGACGGCTGGTCGTCATCGAGGGCCTTGACGGAAGCGGAAAGGCGACGCAGGCGGCGCTTCTCCTGGACGAGCTCCGGGAGCGGTTTGCCGGAGAGAAAAAAGTCCTGAAAATATCGTTCCCCGATTATCAAAATCCGTCTTCCACTCTGGTGAAGCTCTATCTGAACGGCGAAATCGGCTCCCTTGATGAAGTCAATCCGTTTGCCGCGTCGAGTTTTTATTCGCTGGATCGTTATATCAGTTATCAGACCATCTGGGGCGAGGATTATCGAAACGGCGCCGTTGTTGTCGCCGACCGGTACACAACTTCGAACCTGAGCTATCAAATGGTAAAATGTCCGCGCGAAGAATGGTTAGACTATATCCGATGGCTGTCGGAATTTGAATATGGAAAGCTCGGGCTGCCACAGCCGGGCCTTGTCGTCTATCTGGACATGCACCCGGAGGCTTCGCGAAAGCTGATCAGTGCGCGCTACAGCGGGGACGAGCGGAAACGCGACCTGCACGAGGCCGATTTCGATTACCTGACCCGCTGCCGGGACGCCGCGCTTTTCGCGGCGGAGACCCTCGGCTGGAAGGTGATCCCCTGTTCCGACAAGGCGCGGAACCCGCTTCTGGTGGAACAGATCCGCGCGCAGGTCCGCAGGGTGGTGGACCGGTGGCTTTATAAGGAAATCTGACGCTTTGGAGGCAAATATGCTTTTCTATCAACCAGTGAAGCTCTCTGACCGGGAGTGGGTCGAGCCGATCTTTCGAAGCAGCGGCTTTATGGGCAGCGAATACACCTTTTCCAATCTGTACAACTGGAGCAAAGCCTATACGTTCGCCCTCGCGAAGTTCGACGGGTTTGTGGTGGTCAAAAACGGAAAAGACGACGCGGCCTATCTCTATCCCGCCGGGAGCGGCGATTTTCGCGCGGTGATCGAAGCGATGAAAGAGGACGCCGCCTCGCTCGGGAAGCCGCTTCGGCTGACCGGTGTGACCGGGGAGAAAAAGGCGGCTCTCGAACGCGAGTTCCCAGACCGCTTCCGCTTTACGCCGGTGCGGGACAACTACGACTACCTCTACCGCGTGGACAGGCTGACGACCCTTGCTGGGAAGAAACTCCACGGTAAGCGCAATCACATCAACCGTTTTCTGGAGAACAACCCCGACTGGCGGTATGAGCGGATCACGCCGGAAAATATCGGCGCCGTCTCGGAAATGAGCGCCGAGTGGTGTAAGATCAACAAATGCTCTCAGGACGGGAGCCTCAAACGCGAGGCATGCGCGGTGAAAAGCGGCCTTGAGCATTTTTTCGAGCTGGAGCTGACCGGCGGCGTCCTCTGGGCGGGCGGCCGGATCGTGGGCTTTTCCTACGGATCGCCCGTGAGCGAGTCCGTCTTCGACGTTCAGGTGGAGAAGGCTTTTTACGACGTGCAGGGCGCCTATCCGATGATCAACCAGCAGTTTGTCACAAACGAGCTTCAGAGCTTTGAATATGTGAACCGGGAGGACGATCTCGGGGCTGAGGGCCTTCGGAAAGCGAAGTTGTCCTATTATCCCGACCTCCTCCTCGAAAAGTGGATCGCCGAAGAGGCCTGACCGGCCGGATGCAGCAGCCCGGCGGAATAAAATGCAGTGCGGCAGAACACAGAAGGATGGGGACGACATGCAGATCGGATTTGCGCCCGCCTCTTCGAAGGAGGGCCTGAAAGCCCTCTGGAGGACGGTGTTCGGCGATCCGGAGGCGTATATCGACCTTTTCCTGGAGCACCGGTTCCGGCCGGAACAGACGCTCTGCGTCTTCGAAGGCGGGCGTCCGGTGTCGATGCTGTTCCTGCTCCCGCTCGAGATGGCCTCCGGGGGACGCAGCTACCCGGCGCAGTACGTTTACGGCGTCGCGACCGGCCCGGCGTACCGCGGCAAAGGCCTTTCAAGCGGGCTGATGGAGCGCGCGCAGGAGGTGCTCATTGAGCGGGGCGGGGCGCTCTCGGTCCTGGTTCCCGCGCAGCCGCCGCTGTTTTCATTTTACCGAAAGCGCGGTTATGAAACGGAGTTTTCGATCAGCCGCATCTCTTACCGGGCCGATCCCGCGTTTCCCGGGGCGCTGCCGGAACTGCGGGAGACAAGCCTCGCGGAGCTGGAACCGCTCCGCAACCGGGCGTTTTCCGCCTCCAGGCTGTTCGGCCGCTGGGATCGGGAGGCGCTTCGGTATCAGGACCGCGAGTCGGCGTTTTTCGGCGGCTGCGCGCTGGCGTTTGAAACGGAAGAAGGGGAAGGGTATGCGCTCTGCGTTACGGCCGGCGAACGGGTCCTGGTGAAGGAGCTTGTCCTGCCGGCGGCGAACCCGCCTGAAGGGTGGGAAGCCGCGGCCGCGCCGCTCTTCGAGGCGGTTTTGCGGCGCGCCGGAGCAAAGGAACTTTCCGCCGCGCTTTGGGAAGGGGAAAGCGCCGTCCCGTTTGCGATGACGCGATGGAACCCCAAAACAAAAAAAATACTGACAGGGGAAGCGAAACCTTATTTTTCGCTGGTGCTTGACTGATGACAGATAGACCGGTTAACTTAAAAGAATACAAAAACGAGCTTCGACGGCAGCAAAAGGCGTTTCGCTCTTCGCTTCCAACGGGGAAAAAGAGGACTGCCGACGAGCGGATCGCGCGGCGGCTCTTCTCGCTCCCGCAGTACCGGGAGGCGAAGCTGGTCCTGATCTACGTCTCCACCGCAATCGAGGTGGACACCCGTAAAATTATCCGGCGCGCGCTCGCGGCGGGGAAGCAGGTTGCGGTGCCGCGCTGCGTCGCGGGGACGCGCCTGATGGAATTTTACCGGATCGGCGGCATCGAAGAGCTTTCTCCCGGCGCCTTCGGCGTGCTCGAACCGGAACCGGACCCCGCGAACAAAGTGACCGATTTTTCAAACAGCATCTGCGTCGTACCGGCGCTTGGCTGCGACCTCAAAGGATACCGTTTGGGCTATGGGGGCGGTTATTACGACCGTTTTCTGAGCGGTTACGGCGGATGCAAGGCGTTGATCATCTATAAATTCGGTATCCTCAAAAAACTATGGCATGGGAGGTATGACGTGCCGGTTCATTTTGTCATCACAGAATATTTCACGCGAAAGATTCCACAGAATCATCCCCGCGGCGGGACGGGCGCGGCGCAGAAACCGCCGGACCGTTGATCAAAGCCTTTGGATACGGCGAAAAAGCCCCTCGCGGGGCTTTCGCCTCCGGTCCCTGAAACCGGTTCATGTGTCTGCTGGTTATTGGTAGAATGGCATTGCCGCCGTTAGCAGCAGCCGTTGTTTCCACAGATACAGCCGCATCCGCATCCGTTGTTGCCCCATCCGCCGCCGCAGCAGCAGCAGATCACGATGATGATGATGACGATCCAAAGACAGTTATTACCCCACATTTACCATTGCACCTCGCTTGAAGAATTTAGTATATCTTATGCCTGATTGCAGTTAGCGGTTACAAGATTGGGGAGGCAGACATGAAAGAAAAGGGAAATCTTCCAGACAACAAAAAAGCAAATGCTCCGCGCTCTTCGCGAAGGCGACGGCGTTCGACGGTAAAACGGACGCTTCTGATCCTCTGCGCAATTTTTGCGGTTTCGATCCTGTTTGCTTTTTTGCTGATCCAAAGCGCCTATGACATCTTCGGGCTCAACAAGCCCGACCAGCAGATCGAAATTAACATCCCGACCGGGATGTCATCGGGACAGATTGCGTCGCTGCTCGGGGAAAAGGGCGTCATCGAGCAGCCGATGGTGTTCCGCCTGTACGCCTCCATCCGGGACAAATCCACGACCTTTCAGGCGGGCGACTACATTTTAAACTCCAAGATGGGCTACGACGAGATCATTCTCGCGCTCAAAACCGGCGACACCATCAAGAACGAAGTGACGATCACCTTCCCGGAAGGGCTGACCATCCGGGACATTGCAAAGCTCCTCGAAAAAAACGAGGTATGCAGTGCGGATGAATTCATCGCCTGCCTCGATGAAACCGATTTTGGCTATGAATTTGAGGACCTCCTCGGCGAGAACGAACTGCGCTTCCACAAGCTGGAGGGATATCTATTCCCGGACACCTATGATTTCTATGTAGGGGAGAACGTGCGGTCGGTCGCGAATAAATTCCTCAAAAATTTCTCAAACCGCATTATGCCGGAACTCTATGAAAAAATCCTCGATTCCGGGATGACCCTGAATGAAGCGGTCACCCTCGCCTCGATCATCCAGAAGGAGGCCAGCGTCGAGAGCGAGATGAACACGGTCTCATCGGTGTTCCACAACCGTCTTGCCCTACCGAGCGTTTATCCGAACCTTCAGTCGGACGTGACGATCAACTACGTCGAATACGACATCAAACCCCTTCAGAGCCGCTCGACCCAGGAGATTTACGACGCATACAACACCTATGTCTGCGCCGGGCTTCCGGTGGGGCCGATCTGTTCGCCGGGCCTCGCGGCGATTGAGGCGGCGATTGCGCCCGAGGACACCGGCTACTATTTCTTTGTCACCGACGTCAACGGCGTCTACTACTATTCCGAGACGGCGGACGAGCATTATGCGAACGTCCGGAAGGCCTTTGCGGTCCAGCCTGCGGAGGGCAGCTCCGGCAAAACGCACGGAACCGGCGTTTCCTAAAGAGCAAAACGGGAACGGGCGGCGTCCCGTTCCCGTTTCTTTGCCAAATCAGAAACAAAGAGTTGGAGGAACGGCGATGGCAAAACCCGAAATCCTTGCCCCGGCGGGGGATTTTGAACGTCTGAAAGCGGCGGTTCTATATGGGGCGGACGCGGTTTATCTGGGCCTTCGGCAGTTCGGCATGCGCGCTGCGCCCGGCAACTTCACGGAGGAAGAACTCTTCGAGGCGGTCCGGTTCTGCCATAGGCACGGGGTCCGGGCCTACCTGACCCTCAACACCCTTCCGCGGAATCATGAGCTTGCGAACCTGCCCGCGTTTTTCGCCGCGGCGAAAGAGGCGAAGGCCGACGCGCTGATTGTCGCGGACATCGGCCTTCTGATGCTCGCGCGCAGGCAGGCGCCGGAAATTGAACTGCATGTCTCGACCCAGGCCGGCGTGATGAACCACCTGACGGCGGCGGAACTCTTCCGCCTCGGCGCGAAGCGGGCGGTGCTCGCACGGGAGCTTTCGCTTGACGAGATCCGGGAGATTCGGGAGAAGGTTCCCCAAGAGATGGAGATCGAGGCGTTTGTCCACGGTTCGATGTGCATGTCGGTTTCGGGCCGCTGCGTGATCTCGAACTACCTGACCGGCAGGGACGCGAACCGCGGCGAATGCAGCCAGCCCTGCCGCTGGGCGTACCATCTTGTCGAGGAGAAGCGGCCGGGGCTTTACCTGCCGGTTGTCGAAGACGAGCGGGGGAGCTATCTCCTCAACGCGAAGGACCTGTCGATGATCGGATATGTCGACCGGCTCGCGGAGGCCGGGATCACGAGCTTTAAAATCGAGGGGCGGGCGAAGAGCGCCTATTACTGCGGGATAATCACCAACGCCTACCGCATGGCGGTGGACGGCTGGGCGGCCGCGGGCGGAGGATGGAGCGTCCCCGGCTGGCTGGTGGACGAGGTGCATACCGTCTCGCACCGCGAGTATTCGACCGGGTTTTATTTCGGGCCGGAGGAAGCCGGCCAGTGCTACCGCGACGGAGGTTATGTGCGGGACTGGGAGGTATCGGGCGTTGTGACCGGGTGCGTGGACGGGATGCTGGTTCTTTCGGAGCGCAACCGCTTCTCAAAGGGGGATACGCTCGAGCTTGTCCTTCCTGGAAAGAGGCCGGCGGCGATTGAGGTGGAGCGGATGTTCGACGGTGAAGGGAACCCGATTGAATCGGCAAACCACCCCGAAATGACCGTGCAGATCCCGTTCGGCGGAGATGCGCCGCCGGGCGCGTTTTTGCGGCGGCGCACAGCGGCGCCGTAAAACGAAGGGCGGACGCAGCTCCTGCGTGACGGGCCGTGTGCCGGCTTCGCGTGCGGAGGTTGGAAAACGTGAAGAGGGCGGGATATCCGCCTTTGGGTGATTTACAGAAGCGAGGACGAATATGGAGCCTGATTTTATCAACTTAACGGCCGAAAATCTGTTTGACGAGCATTTATGCTGCATCATCCGGAGCAAAAAAACCTGTCCGGGAGTGGAAGCCAAGCGGCGTTGGCTCATGGACCGCCTTCCGGAAGGCCATGTCTTTCGAAAGCTCAACGCAAAAGCGACGGTTTTTATCGAATATGCCCCGCTCGAAACGGCGTGGGTTCCGGTCACCGGCGACAATTACATATATCTGTACTGCCTGTGGGTTTCCGGCAGCGAAAAGGGAAAGGGCTATGGTAAGGCGCTGATGGAGTACTGCCTGGCCGACGCCAGGGAACAGGGGAAATCCGGCGTCTGCATGCTTGGGTCGAAAAAGCAGAAACACTGGCTGTCCGACCAGTCCTTCGCGAAAAAGTTCGGCTTTGAGACGGTAGACGAGACCGATTACGGTTATGAGCTGCTCGCACTCTCTTTCGACGGCGCGTCGCCGCGGTTCGCGCAGAACGTAAAACGGCCGGAGATCGAAAGCAAAGAGCTGACGGTTTATTATGATATGCAGTGCCCCTACGTCTTTCAAACGGTTGAGATGATCAAAGAGTACTGCGGGCAGAGCGGCGCCCCCGTGTCTTTGATCGAGATAGATTCGCTCGAAAAGGCGAAGGAGCTGCCCTGCGTCTTCAACAACTGGGGCGTGTTTTACCGGGGGAAGTTTGAGACGGTCAACCTGCTCGACGCCCAAGCTTTAAAGAGAATCCTCAAAAAATGAACGCCTTTGGAAGCCTCCGCAGACGGAGTAAAACGAGGCTGGATCAAATTTAAAAGCGCAGTCCCGGTTTTGGCGTCGGACGCTTGGCGCCGAAAGGGCCGATAGCCCTTCGAAAACAAAACAACGGCGGGAACCTTTTTATCCCCGCCGTTTATTCTTTTTCTTCCCATCCCAAAAGCCAGTTTGGCGTGACCTTTAAGACTCTCGCCAACGCATATAACTGTTTATCGGTTACCGACTGCCATCCATTTTCGATTTTCCCCAGAGAATTTACCGATATTTTGACGTCGAGAACCTCCAGCCGCGCGCTGATATCGGCGAGAGTAGCTTTCGGCTTTTCTGACAATCTCGCGAGCCTGACGCGAGGCCCTATGATGTTCCGATTGGTCCGATCAGTCATCACACACCTCCTATAATCAAATATATCTTGATTATAGGTAGGGAAAAATGCTATAATCGTAACGTGGTTACTATTTTGGCTGAGAGGTGATCATTTTGAGAACATTTAAAAGCAAGATTGACGAACTCAACCGCATCACCCTTCCGTTGCCGATCATGGACCGGCTGGGCGTTTCGCCGGGTAATTCCATATCCTATACCATTTCGAACGGGAAGGTCTCGATTATAAAAACCGTCCCATGCTGCGCGCTCTGCGGCGCGGCGGACAACCTCAATCACTTCCGAAACCAGATGATCTGCTCGGGGTGCCTGAAAGAAATCTCTTCCGTCTGCCGGAGACTGGAAATCCCGTAACAGGGCTTCCGGTTGCATATCGGCGGGCGGTTTTGCTATTTTTCGACTCAATCATAAGATACCGATATCAGTATAAAACGCGGATGAAATGCGTCTAATGAGCAGTTAAGGCCCCGGACCAATCGCGGTCCGGGGCCTGATCTTGCATTTGTTTCAGTTTTTAAGGCTCTGCATCGGGGCGGGGATGAAGCCGCCGCGGCCGATCATCTGCGCGGGGGAGAAATTATTGACCGGCATGACCGGCCCCCCGCCGAGAAGGCCGCCAAAGTTCAGCTCGTCCCCGACCTTGTAGCCGACGGCGGGGATGACGCGCACGGCGGTGGTCTTCTGGTTCACCATGCCGATTGCTGCTTCGTCCGCGATGACGCCGGAGATCACCTCCGCGGTGGTATCGCCCGGGAGCATGATCATGTCGAGGCCGACCGAGCAGACCGAGGTCATCGCCTCGAGCTTTTCGATCGAAAGCGCGCCGCAGCGGGCCGCCTCCATCATGCCCGCGTCCTCGCTGACCGGGATGAACGCGCCGGAAAGCCCGCCGACCCGGCCGGAGGCCATCACGCCGCCTTTTTTGACCGCGTCGTTGAGAAGGGCGAGGCAGGCGGTTGTTCCCGGCCCGCCGCAGCGCTCGAGCCCCATCTCCTCAAGGATATGGGCGACCGAGTCGCCCTTGGCTGGCGTCGGGGCGAGCGAGAGGTCGATGATCCCGAACGGGACGCCGAGCATGCGGGAGGCTTCGGTCCCGACCAGCTGCCCCATGCGGGTGATTTTGAAGGCGGTCTTCTTGACAATGGCGGCGATCTCGTTCATCGGGAGGTCTTTTCCCGCGCGGGCGAGCGCCGCGCGCACCACCCCCGGCCCGGAGACGCCGACATTGATCACGCAGTCCGGCTCGCCGACGCCGTGGAACGCGCCCGCCATAAACGGGTTATCCTCCGGCGCGTTGCAGAGGACGACCAGCTTGGCGCAGCCGATCGACATCCGATCGGCGGTTGCGGCGGCGGTTTCCTTGACGATGCCGCCCATCATCGCGACCGCATCCATGTTGATCCCGGCTTTGGTCGTGCCGACGTTGACCGACGAGCAGAGCAGGTCGGTGACCGCCATCGCCTCGGGGATCGAGCGGATCAGCGCGAGGTCCCCGGCGGAAAAGCCTTTCTGGACCAGCGCGGAATACCCGCCGATAAAGTTGACGCCGATGGTCTCGGCGGCCTTCTGGAGCGCCTTCGCGTAAAGCACCGGATCGCCGCCCGAAACGCCGGCGAGCAGGGCGACCGGGGTGACGGCGACGCGCTTGTTGATGATCGGGATGCCGTATTTGGCTTCAATCTCCTCGCCGGTTCTGACGAGATTTTTGGCCAGGCGGGTGATTTTATCGTAAACTTTCTGACAGGAGCGCTCGACGTCGCTGTCAGCGCAGTCGAGCAGGGAGACGCCCATCGTGATGGTCCGGATGTCGAGGCACTCGTCCTGGATCATCTGGACGGTCTGGAGGATATCGGTGATGTCCAGCATTGTTTCTAACCATTCCTTTCGGGTTTTCTTTGGGACATATGGGTACGGACGATTCCCCCGGTTTCAGATCCTGTGCATTGAATTGAAGATGTCCTCATGCATACAGTAAATCACAAGGCCGGACTCCTTGCCCATCTTAGAAAGTTCGGAAGAAAGGGCGGAAAGGTCTCCGGAGAGCTTTGAAACATCGGCGAGCATGACCATAGAGAAGATGTCGCCGAGGACGGTCTGGGTGACGTCGACGATGTTCGCATTGTGGGAGGCGCAGATCGCGGCGGTTTTCGCGAGAATTCCGACCGCATCCTTGCCGACGACGGTGATCACTGCATTCATGGGATGACCTCCAAAATTTTCTGTCTTTCGCCGGGTTTTGAGTTCCGGTGAAGAAATTATCCCTATCATAGCACATCATTTTATTAAATAAAATATCTATTGGACAAAAAAACGGAAAAAAACAGAAGTTTTCTACAAATCGATGAATAACCGAAGGCAAGGACGAAAAAAGCCCCGCCATTTGGGCGGGGCATTGACCGGATTCTCTTGCGTCAGGCGGTCAATAGCCGAGGTCTTCGCCGATGACCAGGACCTCGTTCTGATCAGCGCCGCGCATCGCCCCCATGTGGATGACCATCCCCTTGCAGATGCGGCCCGGGCTCTTGCAGTCGTAGCAGCGGTCCCCCTTTTCTGCGCAGGGGGTTTTCGCGCCGAGGCGCCTTGCGTTGAGCGGGGAGGCGACGTTTCGCGCGCGGTCGATCGCCGCGTGGAGGTCGGGGCAGATTTTGTTTTTTCCGACCACGAAGATCACCCGCTTCGGGCCGTAAAGCGTCGCCGCGACACGGTTTCCGGTGCCGTCGATGTTGACCAGTTCGCCGCTCATCGCGACCGCGTTCGCCGAGCAGAGATAGGTCGAAACACGTTCATCCCGGGCGGCGGGGCCGTTTCTCCAATGCGAAAAGCACTGGTTCTCCGCCGAGAGCAGGTCGTAGAGGCCGAGTTCGTCGCAGGTGACCGAGCCGCCGAAGCCGACCGTCTGGTTTTTGACCGACCGGGCCAGATAGGCTTTGGCTTCTTCGGCCGTTTCGAAATACTGCGCCGCGAACCCGCGCGCTTTGAGGTTTTCCATCAGTTCTTGAAACTCCATCTATCCCGTCCCCTTTTATAATTAATAATCCTATTGTCGCACAGTTTTTCCTCGTTTGCAATCGGCGGAAAGCCAAAATGTCAGGCGGGGTTTTCCGCTACACAGCCGGGCCGATTTGTGATATGATAGTCGAAAAGGAACAAGACCTGAGGATAAGGCGGTGGATTTTATGCAGACAGACCTGTTTGACAGCCATGTGCATTCGTTCCGTTCGTTTGACGCGAAGGACAGCGCAGAGGCGCTCTGTGAGGCGGCTATCCGGGCGGGGCTGGCAGGGATTTCGATTACCGACCACTGCGATGTGGGGCGGTATAAGCTCGACGACTGGCGGGAGCGGCTTCGGGACTCCTGCTTCGATGCGGAACTCGCGAGAAAGCGCTATGCAGGGCGGCTCACGGTGACGACGGGGATTGAGCTCGGGCAGCCTCTGGAGGAGCCTTCGGCCGCGAACGAAGCGCTTCGTGCAAACCGGTTTGATTTCATCCTCGCTTCGGTGCACAACATCCGCGGCTATGAGGATTTTTATTTTCTCGACTACCGGAAGCTTGACGTTGAAAAGCTCCTCGAACGCTATTTTGAGGAACTCTATGAGATGACCCAATGGGGACGGTTTGACGTCCTCGCGCATCTGACTTATCCGCTGCGCTATATCGCGAGGGCCGGCCTCCCTCAGCCGGATCTGGGCCGGTATGAGGAGCGGTTCCGCGCGATTTTCCTGATGCTTGCGCAGAAGGGAATGGGCCTTGAGGTCAACACCTCGGGCCTCCGGCAGGCGGCGAAGGCCAGCTTTCCGGGACTTCGGGAGCTCAAGCTGTTCCGTGCGTGCGGCGGGGAGATTGTGACCCTCGGCTCCGACGCGCACGAGGCGAAGGTGGTCGGCTCCCATATCCGCGACGGGGTGAAGCTCCTCCGCGAGGCGGGGTTCGGATACCAGGCGTTTTACCGGAACCGGACGCCGATGATGATCAAATTATTGTAAGGACGTCTTGGAGGAGGAAGAAGGCTTTGGCAAAGGTAGCTGTCGCGATGAGCGGCGGGGTGGATTCCTCGGTCGCCGCGCTCTGGCTTCTGAAGCAGGGGCATGAGGTGCAGGGGGTGACCTTCCGCCTGTTTGGGGACGGCCGGACGGCTGAGGAAGACGCGGCGGCGGTCTGCCGCGCGCTCGGCATCGGACATCGGGTCGCCGACTACCGGGAGGAGTTCGAACGCACGGTAGTGACGCCGTTTGTCGAAGGGTATCTCGGCGGCAGGACGCCAAACCCCTGTATCTTCTGCAACCGCTCGATTAAGTTCGGCCGCTTCCTTTGCGAATCGCTGGCGGCGGGCTTTGACGCGGTGGCGACCGGGCACTATGCGCGGGTGGAGCGCGGGCCGGACGGCGCCGCCCGCCTATGCCGCGCGCCGGACCGGAACAAGGACCAGAGCTATGTGCTCTATATGCTCCCGCAGGAGGCGCTGTCCCGCGTGATTCTCCCGCTGGGGGTTCTTTCGCTCCCAAAGGAGGAGATCCGCTCGATCGCGCGGAGGGCGGGCCTCCCCGTGGCGGAGCGGCCGGACAGCCAGGACATCTGCTTTATCCCGGAGGGCGGCCATGCGGCGTTTATCCGCAGCCGCATCGGAAAGCCGGCCGGGGAGGGGCGATTTGTTCTCGAAGACGGGACGGTTGCAGGCCGCCACGGCGGAGTGTTCCGCTACACCGTGGGGCAGAGGAAGGGCCTGGGCGTGAGCCTTGGAAGGCCCGCTTTTGTGAAGAAGATCGACCCGGAGACGGGGGATGTCCTTCTGACGGCCGACGAGGGCGGGCTTTTCCACCGGACGCTGTTTTTATCAAACCTCTGCCTCAATCAAAAAAATCTTGTGTTCCCGCTCAGGGCGAAGGTGCGCATCCGCTATGCCCACCGGGAGCAGGACGCGGAGATTTCGCTTCTGCCGGATGGGGGGGCAAAGGTTGTCTTCGACGAGGCGCAGCGCGCCCCGACCGCCGGGCAGGCGGCGGTTTTTTACCGCGGGGACGAGGTGGTCGGCGGCGGCACCATCGAGCGGGCCGAGCCATAACAAACAGAAAGGAAGGATACAAGATGAATCATGCAGAGTCAATCGGGATCATTGGGGGCGCCGACGGGCCGACCGCGATTTTTATCACGGGGCATCCCGGGATCTGGTTCTGGGCGGCGGCGCTTCTGGCGGGATTTGTGCTGCTGGCTATTGGCGCGGCGCTGTACCGCCACCGGAAATAGCGGTTTTTGACAGAAAAAGGCGCATTGCTTTATAAAAAGCAATGCGCCGTGTTGGTTTCCTTCGTCAGGTTGCGGGGTTGGCGCCCGCTTCCTCGGAAGAGGCCGGCGCGGGTTCGGCTTGAGCGGGCGCCGCGCCATCGGGGGAAGTGCTTTCAGCCGGCGCGCCCTCGCCGCCGTCTTCGCCCTGCGCAGCGTCGGCTTCACCCTCGGAAATGCCGGTTTCGCCTTCCGGAACGCCGTCCTCGCCATCGGAAATGCCGGTTTCGCCTTCAAGAACGCCGTCTTCACCGCCGGCGATGCCGTCGAGGCTGTCTGCCGGGCTGTTGGGGCCGGGTTCGCCCATCGAGGGTATACCGCCGTCCGGGCCGGCGGCAGGCTCATCCTGCTTTGCAATCGACCGATAGAGGACGAGCGAGACGACGACGATCAGCGCGAGGAAAACCGCCTTCATTTTCGGCGAAAGCACGCTGTGTTTTTCAGGGTCGGGGAAGCGGATTGACGCATAGGCCTTTCCAAGAATGATGCCGACGATCCATGCGGCCAGAAGGATCGCGAGGGTGTAAACCAGCGCGCTCGCCCACGGCGGAAGGGTCTCGAGATAGTTGGTGATGAAATTGCCGCCGGCTCCGTCAGACATGCCGTCCATGCCGCCTGTGCCGCCCATGCCGCCTCCGCCCATGACGACCATGCTTCTGCTGAGCAAAGTGTTTCCCATCTGTTCCGACCTCCGTATCGGTAATTCTGCCGGCGTAAAGGCCGGCATCTTCCATTTTAAATTTCATGTCCATCATACACGATGGCGGCCCGGTTGTAAACCGGATGAAGGAAACCGAAAGGAGAAGGCAATGAAGAAGACGTTCCGTTCCGCCGTTCCCGCAGCCGCCGCGTTTGTGATCCTTACAGCGCTCGTCTTTTCCGGCGGGTGGCGCTGTCCCATCCTTGCGTTCACGGGGATTCCCTGCCCGGGCTGCGGGATCACCCGCGCGGCGAAGGCGCTGCTGCTCTTGGACTTCGCCGGAGCGTGGTCCTGGAATCCGATGATCTTTCTGCTTCCGTTCCCCATTTTGGCGGCGGTTTTCGGGTTTTGCCGCGGTAAGGGACTGCGCTGGATTTTCCTTGCGGCGGCGCCGTTTCTCGCCGTTTGGCTTCTCTTTTGGATCATCTTTGTAGTGCCTTTGTATCTTTGATTTATTTCAATGGAACCCAATGAATTTTTGCGGAAAGGTTGATAATCCCAGGCCAAAGCACTATAATATTCTGGATATCAGTAATGAAAGGGAGAGAATTATGTTCAGTGATTACATCGACACCATCGCGTTCGTGGCGCAGAAAGACCCGGAAGTGGGTGCGGCCATGTCCCGCGAGATGGCGCGGCAGCGGAGAAATATTGAGTTGATCGCGAGCGAAAACATCGTCTCTCCCGCGGTGCTTGCCGCAATGGGGAGCATCTTTACCAACAAGTATGCCGAGGGTTATCCCGGCAAGCGGTATTACGGCGGCTGCGTCCACATCGACGAGGTGGAGAACATTGCGCGCGAGAGGGCGAAGAAGATTTTTGGCGCAGAGCATGCAAACGTTCAGCCGCATTCGGGCGCGCAGGCGAACGAGGCGGTTTATTCGGCGCTCCTGACCCCCGGCGACGTGGTGATGGGCATGAACCTTGCGCACGGCGGACATCTGACCCACGGCTCGCCCGTCAACTTTTCCGGAAAGCTCTATCACATCGTCCCCTACGGCGTGAACGACGAGGGATATATCGATTACGGCAAGATGCGCGAAACCGCGCTCGAATGCCGTCCGAAGATGATTGTCGCGGGAGCAAGCGCTTATTCCCGCGAAATCAAATTCGACAAGATCGCCGAGATCGCCAAAGAGGCCGGCGCGCTTCTTTTCGTCGATATGGCGCACATCGCGGGCCTTGTCGCGGCGGGACTCCATATGTCGCCGGTGCCTTATGCCGACATCGTGACCACCACCACCCATAAAACGCTCCGCGGACCGCGCGGGGGCCTCATCCTCTGCAAGGAGGAATATGCCGCTAAGATCGATAAAGCCGTCTTCCCGGGAACCCAGGGCGGCCCGCTTGAGCACATCATCGCCGCGAAGGCGGTGAACTTCGGCGAGGTTCTGACCGACGAGTTCAAGGATTACCAGCGGCGGATTGTCAAAAATGCGGCGCGTCTCGCGAAGGAGCTCGGCGCGCGCGGCATCAGGATGGTTTCGGGCGGCACCGACAACCACCTGATCCTGCTCGACCTCAAGGAGACCGAGATCACCGGCAAGGAACTTGAGCGCCGGCTGGACGAATGCTATATCACCGTCAACAAGAATGCGGTTCCGAACGACCCGCGCAGCCCGTTCGTCACCAGCGGCGTGCGGATCGGCACGCCCGCGGTCACGACCCGGGGCTTCGGCGAGGACGAGATGGTGAAGATCGCCCAGTGGATCTACGACGTGATGTATGATTATGAGAATTCAGCCGGGCGCGTCCGCTGCGAAGTCGAGGCGCTCTGCAAGAAGTTCCCGATTTACGAATAACAGCCGGCCCTCAGCGTACCGGTTCCAATGGCGGCACGGCCGGCGTTCTGCCGGCCGTGCCGCCGTTGCGATTTGTTTAACGGAAGGAGTGAACCGATATGCCCTCGCCGCTTGCGGACCGCCTGAGGCCGAAGACGCTCGACGAGGTGGTTGGACAACGGCACCTGCTCGCGCCCGGACGGGTGCTCCGGAGGATTGTCGAGAGCGGGCAGATTCCAAACCTGATCTTCTACGGCCCGTCCGGCGTCGGGAAGACGACGGTTGCGCGCATCATCGCGGGCGAGACGAAGAAGGCCCTCCGCCGCCTCAATGGCACGACCGCTTCCACCGCCGACATCAAGGCGGTGGTGGAGGAACGGGACACCATCGCGGGGATGGGCGGCATCCTATTGTACCTCGATGAGATTCAATACCTCAACAAAAAGCAGCAGCAGACGCTGCTCGAATACATTGAAGACGGGAGCGTCACCCTGATCGCCTCCACCACCGAAAACCCGTATTTTTACGTCTACAACGCGATTCTCAGCCGGTCGACCGTCTTTGAATTCAAACCAGTCGAACCTGAAGAGGTCAGGCGCGCGGTGGAGCGGGCGTTCCGGATGGCGGACGAGCTGTCCGGCCTTTCTACCACGGTCGGCGAGGGGGTGGCGGAGTATCTTTCGTCGGCCTGCGGCGGGGACGTGCGCAAAGCGCTCAACGCGGTCGAGGCGCTCTCCTCGGCTGCCGGGGCCGCGGACGGGCTTGTCACCCTCGAGGACGCCAGGGAGGTCGCCCAGCGCTCGGCGATGCGGTATGACCGGGACGGCGACGCGCACTACGACATCCTCTCCGCATTTCAGAAGTCGGTCCGCGGCTCGGACGAAAACGCGGCGCTCCACTATCTCGCGCGGCTTCTGGAAGCCGGGGATCTGATCTCCCCCTGCCGGAGGCTGCTCGTCATGGCGAGCGAGGACATCGGCCTGGCCTACCCGCTCGCGGCGGCGGTGGTCAAAAGCTGCTGCGATTCGGCGATGCAGCTCGGGCTTCCGGAGGCCCGGCTTCCGCTTGCGGAGGCGGTGATCCTCCTGTGTACCGCGCCCAAGTCGAATTCCGCGATCATGGCCATCGACGCGGCGATGGAAGACGTCCGCAATGGGAAAACCGGCGAGATCCCCGCCCATCTCCGGGACGGCCATTACGAAGGGGCGCAGAAGCTGGGGCATGCCCAGGGATACCGCTATGCGCACAATTTCCCGGGCGGCTGGGTTGAACAGCAGTATCTGCCGGATGAACTCAAAGACGCAGTGTATTATCATTTTGGCGAAAACAAAACCGAACAGGCGGCGTTGGAATACCGCAAAAAACAGCGCGCCGGCCGGGGGAAACAGTATTAAAAAGGGGTGCGCAGCGGCCCTTTTTGGATCGGGCGGGCTTTTCGGACCCGCTTCCCGGGAGAGCGGGATGCCGGCAACGCAACAGCGGGGCTTCTTTTGAAGCCCCGCCGTTTTGGTTTCACCAACTTTAAGGCTGTTGTCATCGGGATTTCACCTGAGGGGGATATGGTAGTGAAAACAAAGAAAAGGAGGTGCGAAAACAATGAGGCAAAAGGCCGCGGCAGGTTTGGCGGCGCTTCTCCTCGCCTCGCTGGCCGGTTGTTCTGAAAATTCCCCCCGCGCATCGCCGGGGGACGGTTCCCATGATGAGGAGACAATTGAAATCCAAATTGAAATTCCCGAAGAGGATTGGGAAACCGTCCTTCTCAACGCCTCACAGGAGCGGTTCCAGATGGCGAACCTCATCATCGACGGGGTGACGTTTGAAAGCGTGGGCGTACGCGCGCTCGCAAACGAACCGCCCGTGGACGGCGAAACGGCCGAAGGCACGCGCCTGAGCTATCGGATCAAATTCGATGCGTTTGTGGGCGGGCAGAACTTTCAGGGCGCCGCAGAACTGATGGCCAGCAACATGCTGTTCGATCCATCCTGCATTCGGGATTATCTGACCTATGAGGCCTTTCGGGACAGCGGCGGCGAAGCCGGAGAGTCGGTTTTCGCGGCCCTTTCGGTCAACGGAAAGCAGCTCGGCACCTATCTCTGCATCGAACCGGTGGAAGAAGGGAGTTATCAGGAAGTTTTAGGAGCGGGAGGCGGGGTCTGGGCCCCGCTGAAAGAAGCGCCCGCCGCGCATTCCGAATCGACATCGACGGCCGCGCGCCGGGATTTATCTCAACAGGAACTGGAAAAGGCTCCCGGGGTGGGGCCTTTTCTTCTGCATAAGCGGTCGTTCCGTGAAAAGGAAGGCCGGAAACGGCGCCGTCCGGCGGACGCGAAAACGCCCTCCCGAACCGGAAACCGGGAGGGAGGGCAAAGCATCATTTTTCTTCATAGAAAACCGTCTGCATGACGCGCTCCGCACAGCCGGGCGAATACCGCCAGACCCGGAGCCTGCCTTCGGTCAGGAAATAGTCCGGCGGATCGGGCCGGACCTGCACGTCGAACGAATCGACGATGATCAGTTTTACCTTCATCTTCTGCGGGATCAGGCTTTTGATGTAGACGCTCGCATGCTGGCCGGCGGCGACACCCTCCCGCGGCTCCGCGAGGCCGGCGAGATTGGGGGTCAGCTCGACAAAGATGCCGTAGTTTTCGACCGAGCGCACAATCCCCGCGACCGTCTCGCCGGGGGCGAACAGCGCGGCGTTTTCTTCCCAGGTGCCGAGCAGTTCCTTGTGGGAAAGGCAGATGCGGCCGTCCTCAACGGATTTGACCACCGCTTTGATATCCGCGCCGACGGTGAACCGGTCGCGGGTGTGGGAGATGCGGGAGACGGAGATCGCGTCGATCGGGATCATCGACGGGATCCCGCAGCCGATATCGACGAAACAGCCGAACGGCTCGAGGTGGGTGACGCGCGCGCCGATGATCTCTCCCGGCATCAGGCCGCTCACATATTCGTCCATGCAGATCTGCTGCGCCGCGCGCCGGGATAGAACCGGGGTCACCTGGCCGGAGGAGCTTTCGAACCCGGTGACCAGAAAGCAGACGGGTTTTCCGACGCGGGAGATGATCGCGATGTCGCGGGTGGAACCGTCTTCGATGCCGAGCGCGCCCTCCTCCCGCGGGATCATGCCGCGAAAGGCGCCGAGATCGACAATGAGATTGTGATCGGAATCGCAGACGATTGCACGGGCCTCGAGGATGGTCCTGTTTTGACAGGCTTCCTCCAACGCCCAAAGACTCGACAGCTTCTGCCTGTTCTGGGCAAGGTCCATGAGAAGACCTTCCGGGTAGAATGTTGGCATTTGTGCTACCTCCTTTTTTCACAAGGCAGAATGACTGCCGATAACATGTATATTCAGCGTCTTTGTTTCGCATTCGGAACCTGCGCGAAACTTTTCGGAACGCATGATCTGCCGGACGCGGCTTAAAATAAGGACGGAGCGCGTATTTCTAACGATATGCCGCGGCGCGGGCCGTCATGCCGCCCGTTTCCGGACTAAAGGGAAAACAGTTGCGGAGAAATGGAGGTTTCTGCTATAATCAATAGTTAGCAAATGGAAAATGAGGAGGCGGCGAAAATGGATGTCCGGGTCGGGGATACGCTTGTGATGAAAAAACAGCACCCCTGCGGCGCGAACCGTTTTCTGGTGCTCCGTTCGGGCGCGGACTTCCGGATCCGGTGCGCCGGCTGCGGGCGCGAGGTGATGATTCCGCGCGTCAAAGCGGAACGGCAGATCAAACAGATCCTGCGGCCGGAGGCGGAAAGCGCCCCAAAATAAAGGACATGCGTTGATTTTGACTTTAGCCTGATGGGAGGACGTCCATGCTCGACCAACTGAAATCGGCGGAGGACCGCTATGAAGAGATCAGCCAGATGCTGACCGATCCCGCGGTCGTGGGGGACAGCGGACGGTACCGCTCGCTGATGAAAGAGTATAAAAGCCTGACCCCGATCATCGAGAAATACCGGGAGTATGCCGCGGCGGGGGAAGCCTTCCGGGAGGCGAAGGAGCTGCTTGAGGCGGGCGGGCTTGACCGGGAGTTTAAAGAGGTTGTCGAGGAAGAATACCGGGACAGCCAGCGGAAGATGGATACTGCGGCGGAGGAACTTAAAATCCTGCTTCTGCCGAAAGATCCGAACGACGACCGCTCGGTCATCGTTGAGATCCGCGGGGGCGCCGGCGGCGAGGAAGCCGCGCTCTTCGCCGGGAGCCTCTATCGGATGTACAGCATGTACGCCGCCGCGCGCGGCTGGAAGTGCGAATTGATGAGCGCGAATGAAACCGAACTCGGCGGTTATAAAGAGGTGGTGTTCCTGCTCGACGGGGACGGCGCTTATTCGCGGATGAAATATGAAAGCGGCGTCCACCGCGTCCAGCGGGTGCCGGACACCGAGACGCAGGGCCGCATCCACACCTCGACCGTCACGGTGGCCGTCCTGCCGGAGGCGGGGGAGGTTGAGGTCGAGATCAACCCGGCCGATCTTCAGATCGACACCTACCGCGCGAGCGGCGCGGGCGGCCAGCACGTCAACAAGACCGAATCCGCGATCCGGATCACACATCTCCCAACCGGTACGGTGGTGGAATGCCAGGACGAACGGAGCCAGCACAAAAACCGCGAGAAAGCGATGCGGGTGCTCCGCTCCCGCCTGTATGAGGCGGAGCAGGAGCGGCAGGCCGCCGAGATTGCGGCGGACCGGAAAAGCCAGGTTGGCTCCGGCGACCGGTCGGAGCGGATCCGGACTTATAACTTCCCGCAGGGCCGCGTTTCCGATCACCGGATCGGGCTGACCCTCTATAAGCTGGACCAGGTGATGGACGGGGATCTCGACGAGATCATCGACGCCCTGATCACCCATGACCAGGCCGAGAAACTCAAAAGCGCCGGGGGCTGACCTCCGGCGGACGGCATCTGTGTGCGAAAGGATGTTCAAAACGGTTCATACAAGGGTGTTGAGCGCGGACGATCCGGCCGCGCTCCGGGAGGCGGGCCGCCTCCTCGCGGCGGGGGAGCTGGTGGCGGTTCCGACCGAAACGGTTTACGGCCTTGCCGCCGACGCGGGGAATCCGGGAGCGGTCCGCAAAATTTTTGAAGTCAAGGGCAGGCCGCAGGACAACCCGCTGATCGTCCATATCGCGGACCTCGAAATGTGGGCGCCGCTGGTGGAAGAGCTGCCAAAAGAGGCGCTGACGCTTGCAGAGGCGTTCTGGCCGGGGCCTCTGACCATCATCCTCAAAAAGAGCGGGCGTGTCCCGATGGAGACGAGCGCGGGCCTCGATTCGGTCGGGGTGCGGTTCCCGTCCCACCCGGCCGCGCGGGCGGTCATCCGCGCGGCGGGCTGTCCGCTCGCCGCGCCGTCGGCGAATCTTTCTGGTTCGCCGTCCCCGACCAGCGCAAAGCACTGCTTCGACGACCTCTGCGGCCGGGTGCCGCTGATCCTCGACGGCGGGGACTGCGGCGTGGGGATCGAATCGACGGTGGTTTCGCTCGTCGGGGAGCCGGTGGTTCTCCGCCCAGGCGCGGTCACGGCCGCGGCGCTCTCGAAAACGCTGGGAAGGCCGGTTCCGGTCTCGGCGGCCGCGACAAAGCCGCTGGAGGCGGGCGCCACGGCCGCGTCGCCGGGGATGAAGTACCGGCACTATTCGCCGAAGGCGAAGGTCACGCTGGTTGAGGGGACGGCCGAGGCGTTCGCCCGGCTCCTCGACCGGGCGGAAGAGGGGACGTTCGGACTCGTGTTTGAGGGGGAGGACGCCCTCACAAAGCGGCCCTGCGTCGTTTATGGAAAGAGCGGGGATCCGGCGTCTCAGGCGCGCGGCGTTTTCGCCGCGCTGCGCGAGCTCGACGGCCGGGGCGCAAAACGGGTTTTGGCCCGCTGCCCCGAGGAGCGGGACGGCGCCGGCCTCGGCGTTTACAACCGGCTTCTGCGCGCTGCGGCGTTCGAGGTGATCCGCGCGGATTCCTTCGGGACTTAAACCGGCTGGCGCCGGGGAAGAATAGAAACCGGATTATTCCAAAAGGGTTGGAATCGGTTACCATATGCTGCGGGCTGTCCGTATTCGGACGCACCGGGGCGGGAGAAAGAAAAACGCGCTTTTTGAAAGGCGCGGACCGGGGTCTGTTCCCGGCAGGGCGAAAGGATGAACTAAGAACCATGAAAGTAATCGGCCTGACCGGCCAGACGGGTGCGGGGAAGACCTCGGTCAGCGAGGTGATCCGCTCCCGGGGAATACCTGTGATCGACGCGGATCAGGTTTCGCGCGATGTGGTAGCAAAACAAAAGGAGTGCGTCGCGGATCTTGCGCTTGCGTTTTCGATTACAATCCTCAACGCGGACGGGACCCTCAACCGGAAGCGGCTCGCATCGATTGTATTTTGCGATCCGGCGCAGCTTCGGCGTCTGAACACGATTATTTTTCCGTATATTGTTCGGGAGGTCAACGAGCGGGTTGAGGCGCTCCGAAAGACGGGAAGGCATGAGATGGCGGTGCTCGACGCGCCCACCCTCTTTGAAAGCGGCTGCGATTCCATCTGCGACAAGGTGGTTTCGGTGATCGCAAACGAAACCGAACGGCTTAACCGAATCGTCATCCGCGACCGCCTGACCGACGAGGAGGCGAGAAACCGGATTGCCAGCCAGCAGCCGGACGATTTTTATGTTTCCCGATCCCAGTATGTAATTGAAAACAATGGAAGCGCGGATGAGATCCGCTTAAAAACGATTGAACTGCTCGAACGGCTCAAAGGCGACCTGAGAAAGGAGGATGCCAGATCAGAAGAGAATCATCAAGGTTCAACCGGCGCATTCTGACGGCGTCCATCTGCGTCCTTGTGTTCGCTTTGCTGTTTTTGCTCTGCCGCACCGCGAAGGAGATGTTCGACCGGGCTTCCTACCCCATGCGGTATGAGGAAGCGGTGAACCGGAGCTGTGAAGCCTATGGGGTTCCGCGCTCGCTTGTCTACGCGGTGATCCGAACCGAAAGCCGGTTTGACCCGGAAGCGGTGTCGAACGTGGGGGCTCGGGGGCTGATGCAGATCATGGAGGAAACCTTCGACTGGGCGAAATTCCGCAAGAAGGACGACGTTACACAATACGATCAGATGTTCGACGCAGAGACGAACATCGACTATGGGACCTATATCCTGTCGCTTCTGCTTGGGGAATTTGAGAACGATTCGACGGCGATCGCAGCCTATCACGGCGGCTGGGGGAATGTCTCCAAATGGCTGGCCGATCCCCAGTACAGCGACGACGGGGTTCATTTAAAATCAATCCCGATCAACAACACCGACTGGTATGTTGCCAAGGTCGAGCGGGCCCAAAAGCGTTATCAGGCGCTTTACGGAATCGAGTGACCTTACCTTCCGATTAAACCTTCCCGTGCTGGTTTCTGCGCGGGGGGCCGGGTTCCTCCGCGCGGAGCCGGGCGGCCCAATCACTAGCGTCAGCCGGAGCGCGGCCGGCGGAAATGGAGTTGTACGATGGCGGAGAACGAGAAAAAATCTGCGGCGGAGCTTCTCAAGGAGGAGCTGGTCTATCAGACCAAAAACAGCGGCGAAGTTTTGAGCGACAAGGAGCTTGAAAAGGCCGATCTGTTCTGCGAGGGGTACAAGAGCTTTCTGAACATGGCCAAGACCGAGCGCGAAGCGGTCGATACGACCATCGCGATCGCGCGGGAAAAGGGATACCGGGAGTTCGACCCGCGCGTGCTCTATAAGGCGGGGGATAAGATCTATTACAACAACCGGGGCAAAGCGCTGATCCTCACGACGATGGGGACCGAGCCGCTGGAAAACGGCGTGCGGATTATCGCGAGCCATATCGACGCGCCCCGGATCGACTTAAAGCCCCGCCCGCTTTATGAGGAGGCGCAGCTCGGCCTTTTGAAAACCCATTACTACGGCGGGATCAAGAAATATCAGTGGACCGCAATTCCGCTTGCGCTTCACGGGGTCATCGTACGGCGGGACGGGGAGGCGGTCAACGTAGCGATCGGCGAGCGGGAAGAGGACCCGGTCTTTACCATCACCGATCTCCTGCCGCACCTGGGCAAGGACCAGATGCAGAGAAAGCTCGACGACGGCGTGCGCGGGGAGGAACTCAACGTCCTCGTCGGCGGGCGGCCGTTCCGCGACGACAAGGCGAGCGAGCGGGTGAAGCTCAACCTCCTCAGGCTCCTCAACGAAAAATACGGCGTCGTCGAGGCGGATTTCCTCTCGGCGGAGCTGACGATGGTCCCGGCGTTCAAGGCGCAGGACCTCGGCTTCGACCGGAGCTTTATCGGCGCCTACGGCCACGACGACCGCGTCTGCGCCTACACCTCGATTATGGCGGCGCTGAACAACCCCAAGCCGGCGGCGACCACGGTGACGGTGCTCGCCGACAAGGAGGAGACCGGCTCGGAAGGGCCGACCGGCCTTTCGTCCGACTTCCTGCGGTTCTTTATCGAGGATCTCGCTGCGCCGCACGGCGTGGCGGCCCGGACGGTGTTCCGGAACTCGAAATGCATGTCGGCGGACGTCAACGCGGCGTTTGACCCGACCTTCCCGGATGTGCATGAAAAGAACAACGCGGCCTATGTCAACCGCGGCGTCGTGGTGACGAAATATACCGGGAGCCGCGGCAAGGGCGGGACCAACGACGCTTCCGCCGAATACGTCGCGTTCATCCGCTCGCTTCTGGATAACGCGAAGGTTCAGTGGCAGGCCGGCGAGCTTGGAAAGGTGGATTTCGGCGGCGGCGGCACCGTCGCGAAGTATATCTCTTCGCTCGGCGTCGAGACGGTCGACGTCGGGGTGGCGGTGCTTTCGATGCATGCGCCGTATGAGGTCTGCTCGAAGGCCGACGTCTACACCGCCTACCGCGCATTCGATGCGTTTTATAAGTAACAGACAGCAAAAAAGAGCGCCCCGCGGGGCGCTCTTTTTGTTCTTCATTTTTGAGAGAAGAGGGTTCTCCGGCCGATGGGAAACCGGCTGTTAGGCAATATCGTCCCGAAACGACGGACCAATGCCAGAGCCTTTGACAGTGGAGGACCCTTTCGCCGCCGAAACCAAAATCTTGACAAATGGAATTGGTAAGGCTAACATAAAAACATTCTATTTTTTATCGTACTGTCCAAAGTGCGTCGCAGAAGTGGGGATATCATATGAAACTTTGGCGCGAGGCGTTTCAAAGAACGGTTCCGGTCATGTGCGGGTACCTGGTTGTGGGAGTGGCGTTTGGGCTTTTGCTCGAGGACGCGGGCTACGGCGTTCTGTGGGCGTTTTTGATTAGCTGCGTTGTTTACGCCGGTTCGATGCAGTTTGTTCTGGTCAGCTTTCTGACAGGATCGCTGAGCTTCCTTTCGATGGCGTTGACCACCCTCGCGGTCAACTGCCGCCATCTCTTCTACGGGCTTTCGTTCCTGGACGAATTTCAGCAGATGGGCGCCAAAAAGCCGTATATGATCTTTTCGCTGACCGATGAGACCTACTCGCTTCTCTGCTCGATGAAGGGGGAGGAGCGCCCCGACAAGGCCAAGCTCTCGTTTCTGATGTCGCTGTTCGATCAGAGCTATTGGGTTGCGGGGTCTGTGCTCGGCTCGCTTGCGGGAAACCTGATTCCGTTTGATCTGACAGGGATCGACTTTGCGATGACCGCGCTGTTCGTTGTAATCTTTTTGGAACAGTGGCTGTCAAACGGCGGAAGGCGCTCCGCGCTGATCGGCCTTGGCTGCGGCGCGGCCTCCCTCCTGCTGCTCGGGCCGGACGGCTTTTTGCTCCCGGCGCTGGTTTCTTCGGTGGCGCTGCTTTTGATCACCGGCGGAAAGGATGCGGGCAATTCTTCGAATGGGAAGGGGGAAACGGCGTGAGTGATCAGCAGATCAGGGCTATTTTGATCGTCGCGGTGGTTGCGGCATGCACCCTTGCGACCCGCGCGCTGCCGTTTCTGATCTTTACGGCGCAGCGTCAGCCTTCGGCCAAAATCCGGTATCTCGGCGCGCGGCTCCCGTTTGCGGTGATGGCGATTCTCGTGGTCTACAGCCTCAAAGGGGTTTCGTTCGCCGCGCTTTCGGGCTGGGTTCCCTCCGCGTCGGCTGTCGCGGCGGTGTCGGCGACCTATCTTTGGAAACGGAATAATCTTTTGAGCATCGCCGCGGGAACGGCGGTGTATATGGCGATGGTTCAGGCTGTGTTTGCCTGAGATCCTTTTTGCCGGCGCTTTGCGGTTGGGGGCCTCTAGTTTGCGAAGCGCCTGCCGGAAACCAGATGGTCTGCGCGGTGAAGAATGAAAACGCCCGTCTTGATGGGGACTGTTGTTTCAATCATCTAATTGGCTTTTGTTTCCGGCTCAAACTCAGGAAAAAAGAAGCTTCCCGGCGTGCCGGGGAGCTTCTTTTGCTTTGTCTTTTATTTCTTTGCGTTTGCACGCATCCGCGCCGCATGGTCCAGAAGGCGCTTGCGGATTCGGATCGACTTCGGGGTGACTTCAAGGAGCTCGTCCTCCGCGAGGAATTCAATCGCCGCTTCGAGGCTCATCTTTCGCGGCGGAATCAGACGGAGCGCATCGTCGCTTCCGGACGCCCGGGTATTGGTGAGCTGCTTTTTCTTACAGACGTTGACGGTGATGTCGTCGCCCTTCGGGGAACTTCCCACCACCATGCCGGCGTAAACCGGGGTCCCGGGGCCGATGAAGAGTTCGCCGCGCTCCTGTGCGTTGTAGAGGCCGTAGGTGATCGACTCGCCGGTCTCAAACGCGATCAGCGAGCCGGAGGTGCGGCTCGAGATTTCGCCGCGGTAGGGTTTATAGCTGTCAAAAACCGTTCCCATGATGCCCTCGCCCCGGGTGTCGGTCAAAAACTCGCTCCGATAGCCGAAAAGGCCGCGGGAAGGGATGACGAATTCGAGCTTCATCCGGTCGCCGACCGGGTTCATTGAGACGAGATCCCCCTTCCGGGAGCCGAGCTTTTCCATGACGCTTCCGACCGCATTGGCCGGGACGTCGGCGACCACCCGCTCGAACGGTTCCATCAGCTGGCCGTTTTCCTCGTGCAGGAGGGCCTTCGGCGCGCCGACCATGAACTCGAAGCCCTCGCGGCGCATGTTTTCGATCAAAATCGAGAGGTGCATTTCGCCCCTGCCGAGGACGCGGAAGCTGTCGGTGGCGTCGGTTTCC
This sequence comes from Candidatus Fimivivens faecavium, assembly GCA_018716105.1. GTDB lineage: Bacteria > Bacillota > Clostridia > Oscillospirales > Ruminococcaceae > Fimivivens > Fimivivens faecavium. The sequence continues at coordinate 43,977 of DVKH01000028.1, forward strand.
TCGACCCGAAGCGAAACATCCTTGAGCAGTTCCCGGTAGAGCCGGTCGCGGATCTGTCGGGAGGTGACGAATTTCCCCTCGCGTCCGGCGAACGGGGAGTCGTTGACCGAGAAGGTCATCTCAACCGTCGGCTCCGAGATGTGGACGAACGGCAGCGGCTCGACGCAGTCGGGCGCGCAGAGGGTATTGCCGATGTTGATGCCTTCGATTCCGGAAAAGGCGACGATGTCGCCCGCCTTTGCGGACCGGGCAGGCGCGCGGCCAACCCCCTCGAACTGGTAGATCGCGGTGATCCTTCCCCTTGCGGAAAGGCCGGGGTTGTGGAAGTCGCAGACGGCGACTTCCTGGTTGACCTTCAGCTCGCCGCGTTCGATCCGGCCGACCGCGATCCGGCCGACATATTCGTTATAGTCGATTGATGAGACGAGTACCTGGGTCGGGCCTTCGGCGTCGAGATCGGGGGCGGGGACATAGTTGATGATCGTCTCAAACAGCGATTCGAGGTTTTCCCCCTGCTGTTCGGGCGAGAACGAAGAGGTTCCCGAACGCCCGGAACAGAAGACCACCGGGGAGTCGATCTGCTCGTCCGACGCGCCGAGGTCGAGCATCAGCTCAAGAACTTCGTCCACGACCTCATAAAGCCGGGCGTCGGGCTTGTCGACCTTGTTGATAACGATGATCACCGCGAGGCCGAGTTCCAACGCCTTTGAAAGGACGAAGCGCGTCTGGGGCATCGGGCCCTCCGCCGCGTCGACCAGCAGCAAAACGCCGCTGACCATCTTCAGGACCCGCTCCACCTCGCCGCCGAAATCGGCGTGGCCCGGGGTATCGACGATGTTGATCTTTACATCTTTATAATGGACCGAAGCGTTTTTTGCGAGGATGGTGATCCCGCGTTCCCGCTCGATGTCGTTGGAGTCCATGATCCGCTCGGCGACCGACTGATTCTCGCGGAAGGTGCCGCCCTGTTTGAGCATTTGGTCGACCAGCGTCGTTTTCCCGTGGTCAACGTGAGCGATGATTGCAATGTTTCGTAAATCGTTCCGTTTCAAGTTTGTGCTCATCCCGTTTCCGCCGTCCGCACCCGGCGTAGATTTTAAAAATTTTAATTCCCTGTGCGGCTGAGATTGGACTGCGCCGAACGCGCCGATTGACGCTTTAACCAATTAATTATAGGAAACTTCATCTGAGTTGTCAACCATAGGCCGTCCGGAAACAGCAGGTATGACCGATTTCGCCGTTTCATATAGATACAGAGACAGGCGTTTTGCATATTTTCAGGGAAACGGACGGAAAGCCCCGGCTTTGGGCGAGACGGAATGTCCAAAATGAAAATCTGCGGTTTCCGGGAACCCGCGCGGGAAACCGTTATGCCGGCGCGGCGGCAGAAAAGGAGAATGAATATGGTCCCATTTACAAGGCCCGATATCACGGAAGCTGAAATTGAAGCGGTCGCGGCGGTTCTGCGCTCCGGATGGATCACAACCGGACCGGTGACCGCGAGGTTTGAACGGGAGCTTTCCGGCTGGATGGGCGGGCGCCCGGCGGTCTGCGTTGCTTCCGCGACTGACGCGCTGACGCTTGCGCTGCGCATCTGCGGGATCGGCCCGGGGGACGAGGTGATCGTCCCGGCCTATACCTATACCGCGACGGCGTCCGCTGTCCTGCACGTTGGGGCGAAGCCGGTCCTCGCGGACAGCGGGCCGGACGGTTTTCACATCACCGCAAAAGAGGTCGAACGGCGGCTTACCAGCCGCACCCGCGCGGTGATTCCGGTGGACATAGGCGGCGTGATGGCCGATTACAACGCGATCCGGGCGGTTCTCGAGCATACGGGTTTCGAGCCGCGGAACGAGCTGGAAGCGCTTGTGAAAAGGCCGCTTCTGATCGCGGACGCGGCTCATTCGTTTGGGGCGGAGCAGTGCGGGGTCAAGAGCGGCGCAGCCGCGGACTTTTCGTGCTTTTCGTTCCACGCGGTCAAAAATCTCACCACCGCCGAGGGCGGGGCGATCTCCTGGCGGCTTCCAGGCATGGACGACGGGGAGATTTCCGCAACGCTGTCCCTGATGGCGCTGCACGGCCAGACGCGGACCGCCCTCCAGAAAGAAAACGGGAGCTGCGACTATGACATCCGTTTCCCGGGGTGGAAATGCAACATGACCGATCTCCAGGCGGCGGTCGGCCTATCACAGCTCGGCCGCTACGGCGAGATGCTCCGCCGGCGAAGGGAGACGATTGACGCCTACGACCGCGCGTTTTCGGATTCCGGGCTCTGGGGGGAGGCGGCGTTCGCGCTCAGGCATCCTGCGGGATCCTCCTGCCATCTCTATCTCGCCCTTCTGCCGGAGGAGATCGCCGGGGCCAGGGACGAAATCCTCGTTGGGCTGCGGGAGAAAGGGGTGACGCCAAACGTCCACTATCGGCCGCTTCCGCTTTTATCGGCCTACCGCAATCTCGGCTACCGTGCACAGGACGTTCCAAATGCCGTCCGGCTCTACCGGCGGGAGGTTTCGCTTCCGCTTTCGAGCGTACTGGCCCAGGAGGAGATCCGCACCGTTTCCGACGTTTTCCTTTCCCAAGTCCAAAAGTTCCTCATAAACCGGGGGTGAGGACGGAAATTTCGCATAAATATGGGCGAATTGCCCACACGGATTGGAATAAATTGCCGATTCCACAGCGTGAAAAAAAGCGCGCGGAGGCCGGGGAAACTATTGCATTCATGAAAAGGACACGTTATAATAACAGATAAGTGGTGAAAAGTGGGTGTTTGTGGAGAGAATTCCCTGCTTTTTAAACGAATGGAACCGAGCGGGGAGGTGACGGGATTGCTCATCGGTGAATACCAGCACAGTGTCGACGCAAAAGGCAGGATGAACTTTCCCGTCAAGCTCCGCGATGATCTCGGGGATTCGTTTATCATCACAAAGGGACTGGACAACTGCCTGTTCGTCTATCCGATGAGCGAATGGCTTCTGCTGGAAGAGCGCACCAACGCGCTCCCGCTGAGCAAGTCGCGCCAGCTCAAACGCTTCCTGTTCGCGGGGGCCGCCGAGGTGGAGCCGGATAAACAGGGAAGGGTTTTGATCCCGCAGAACCTCAGGGATTATGCGGGGCTGAAAAACGAAGTGGTCGTGGTCGGCGTCTCCAACCGGGCGGAAATCTGGGACAAGGCCCGGTGGGAGGAATCCAACCTCGACCTGACGAGCGAATCCATTGCGGACGCCATGGACGAGCTGGGGTTCTGACGGCATGGAAGGGGAAATCCGGTTTCATCACCGCTCCGTGCTGCTGAACGAGACGATTGAACTGCTCAACATCCGGCCGGACGGCGTCTATGTCGACGGAACGGCGGGCGGCGCAGGGCATTCCCGCGAAATTGCCGCAAGGCTCAGCGGCGGCACGCTGGTTGCAATCGATAAGGATCCGGATGCGGTCAGGGCGGCGGCCGAACGGCTCAGGGAATTCCCCTGCGCGAGGGTGGTTCAAAGCGATTTCCGAAATATGCGGGAGATCCTGCAGCGGGAGGGCTTTTCCGCCGCCGACGGCATCCTTCTGGATCTGGGCGTTTCCTCCCACCAGCTCGACGAGGAGGAGCGCGGTTTTTCCTATCACGGGGACGCGCCGCTCGACATGCGGATGTCCCAGGAGGGGAAGAGCGCCAGAGACGTTGTAAACGGCTATTCAGAGCGGGATCTTGCGCGCGTTCTGCGGGAGTACGGTGAAGAAAAGTTCGCCCCGCGCATCGCGGCGGCCATCGTCCGGGAGCGGGAAAAAGCCCCGATTGAGACGACGGCGCAGCTTGCGGAGCTGATCAAAACGGCGATTCCGGCCGCGGCGCGGCGGGAAGGAGGCCATCCCGCAAAGCGGAGCTTTCAGGCGATCCGGATTGAGGTCAACGGGGAGCTTGACAGCCTCGGGGCCGTGCTGGACGATGCATTTGAACTGCTCCGTCCCGGCGGACGGCTCGCGATTATCACCTTCCATTCGTTGGAAGACCGTATGGTAAAGCAGCGGTTTCAGGCGTACTGCACCGGCTGCACCTGCCCGCCGGAATTTCCGGTCTGCGTCTGCGGGAAGACCCCGCGCGGACGGTTGGCGGCGAAGAAGCCAGTCACAGCGTCGGATCAGGAGATCCGTGACAACAACCGAAGCCGGAGCGCAAAGCTCCGTGTCATAGAAAAAGTATAGCACACTCTGATAAGAATGCGGCGCCCAGGCGCCGCGGGATGTGAAAGAAAAGAGGAAAGCAGATGGCAGCATCCGGCAATGCGGCGGTCTCTTACGCCGCTTATCACGAAGAAGTTCTGCCCCGCGTCAAGCAGCCCCCCGAACTTCGGGTGGTGGAGCATCGCAGCGCGGTCGACCGCGCGTCTATGTTCCGGGCCGGCATGATTTTTCTGGCGGCGATTGCAATCATTGCGGCGATTATCTACAACAACGTGGTCCTGACCGAGCTGACTGCCGAGATCGAGCAAGCGAAAACGGAACTGGAAATGCTTCAGAGCGAGAACCGCCGGATGCTGGTGGAGTTCGAGAGCAAGGTTTCCCTGCGGAATATCGAGGAGGTCGCGTCGGATTCGCTCGGCATGGCGAAAATCGAATCCTATCAGGTTGAATATGTCGATCTCTGCGGCGGGGACCGGGTTCGGGTCGCGCAGAAGGAAGAGCTTGGACTTTTTGACGAAATCCGCTTGGGGATCGACCGCATTTTAGAATATTTGACCCTTTCGTAAAATAGGATATAAAACCGGCAGAACGGGCGAAGCCCCCTTCTGCACGGAGGACAACTTGAAGTTTCAGGACCCGCTAAGAGTTAAGTGACATCGAATGCCTTAGCTCTTAATTTATTTTACAGCGTGTTCGACAAAAGCCGAGCGCACCCCCGCAAAATCCGGTCGATGGGAGGAAGATCATGTCCAAGACCGCAGTCTCCACCAATAAAATGAAGATTAAAATGAATTTCGTCCTCGCGATCATGGTGATTCTCGGCTTTGGAACGCTGATCGGAAGGCTCTATTATCTTCAATTTGTCGAAGGTGAAAAATATCAGGCGATGGCGCTCAAACAGCAGCTTAGGCCCACCGCAATCAGCCCGCAGCGCGGCACCATTTACGACCGCAACCTGAAGACCCTTGCCGCGAGCGCGACCGTTTGGAATGTGATCATCTCCCCGGCGGAGATTGAAAGCGAAGAGGAACTTGGCAAAATTGCGGACTATCTTTCGGTTCTGCTCGAGGTCGACCGCGAAAAAATCATCTCCCGCGGACAGAAAAAGTCGAGTTACTATGAGACCATCAAGCAAAAAGTGGAAAAAGACGTCGCCGATCAGATCACGCAATTTATATTAGATGAAAAAATCAGCGGGATTTATCTGATTGAGGATACCAAACGCTATTACCCCTATGGAAATCTTGCTTCTACGGTGCTGGGCTTTACCGGCGATCAGAACAAAGGCGCCTACGGCCTGGAAGCGTACTACGACAAGACCCTTTCCGGGACGCCCGGGATGGTCATCTCCGCGAAGAACGCAAAGGGCGCGGAGCTTCCAAACTCCTACCGCCAGCTCTACGAGCCGGAAAACGGAAATTCCGTTGTGCTGACCATTGACGAGGTGATCCAGCATGTGCTGGAGAAGAACCTTGAGGCGGCGGTTGTGGAGCACAACGTCGATAACCGCGCGGTTGGGATTGTGATGGACATTAAGACCGGCGAGATCCTTGCGATGTCCACCAAGCCCGACTTCGACCCGAACGACCCGCGAACCCTGGCCGATCCGAAGGCGATTGCGCGGGTGGACGCCGCCGCGAGCGAAGAGGAACGGATCGAGCTTCTTCAGGAGGAACAGTTCCTGCAGTGGCGCAACAAGGCGATCAGCGACCCGTATGAGCCGGGTTCGGTCTTTAAAATCGTCACGGCGGCGACGGCGCTGGACCTCGGGGTGGTCACGCCCGAAGGGCAGTATTTCAACTGTCCGGGTTACCACATCGTTGCGGGGCGCAGGAAAAGCTGCTGGAAGGTGGCGGGACACGGGACGATCGATTTTACCCAGGCGGTCAAGTTTTCCTGCAACCCGGCGTTTATGATGATCGGCGCGCGGATCGGGCCGGAGAATTTCTATCATTATTTTGAACGCTTCGGCTTCAAGGAGCCGACCCACATCGACCTGCCCGGCGAGGCGGAGGGTTTTTCCTATTCGCTTGAGATGCTCTCAAAGCCCTCCGGCGAAGAGCTTGCGTCCAGCTCCTTTGGCCAGACCTTCACCGTCACCCCGATCCAGCTGATCACCGCGGTCAGCGCAGTTGTCAACGACGGCAAGCTGATGCGGCCATATATCGTCAAACAGGTCCTCGACTCGGAAGGAAACATCGTCTCGACCACCGACCCTGTCGCCGTCCGGCAGGTGATCACCTCCGAGACCTCCGCCACCATGAGGGGGATCCTCGAGCGCGTGGTGGGGGACGAAGACGGCTCCGGACGGAAAGCCTATGTCCCGGGCTACCGCGTCGGCGGGAAGACAGGCACCAGCGAGAAACTTCAGAAAAACAACGCCGAAGGCGGGAAATTCTACATCACCTCGTTTTACGGCTTTGCGCCGGCCGACGACCCGCAGGTCGGGGTTCTGGTGCTGCTCGACGAGCCGCATGTCGGCAACATCTATGGTTCGGTGATCGCTGCGCCGGTCGTGGGCGCGGTCTTGTCTGAGATACTGCCGTATCTCGGGGTTGAGCCGCAGTACACCGAAAAAGAACTTGAGCAGATCGATATCCAGGTGCCGTATCTGATTGGGGAACTGCTGCACGACGCGACCAGCGCGCTGACCCAAAAGGGCCTCGATTACAAAACCGTTGGCGAAGGAACCACCATCACCAAGCAGATACCGGCTTCCGGCCAACCGATTCCCAAGGGCGGAACCGTGATCCTCTACACCGACGAAGAACCCGAGGTCACGATGGTGGAGGTCCCGGATGTGGTTGGATTGTCCGGGCAGCAGGCAAACCGCACCATACTAAACGCGGGCCTGAACATCAAGATCACCGGTCTGGGCATTGAAAACGCGGCGAGCGTCGCAATCTCCCAAAACCCGGCGCCCGGCGCAGAGGTCGAAGCGGGAACCGTGATCACGGTGGACTTTGCGGCGAAGGACCTTGCGGGCTGAAGTTTCCGCCGGTTGCCGCGGATGGGACAACAAAAGCAGTTTTCACTTTTTTGACAGCATAGATTCCCGCGCCGGTTTCGGCAGCTCGAAGGAGGCTTATCGACATGAAACTGAGTGAACTGCTCGAGGGGATCGAGCATCAGATTCCAGAGGGTTTGGAATGCGAAGTGCAGAGCGTTACTGCCGACACGCGCCAGATTGGGGCGGGAAGCCTCTTCGTCTGCCTGCGAGGCACGGTGAACGACGGGCATGATTTTGCAGAAAAAGCCCTCCAGCTTGGCGCCGTAGCGGTGGTCTGCGATCACGACCTCGGCCTTGCGAAGCAGGTGCTCAGCCCGGATACGCATCTTGCGTTCGCGCTGATCTGCGCGAACTTCTTTGGAAACCCCCAGCGCGAAATGAAAATGATCGGCGTCACCGGGACGAACGGGAAAACCACCATCACCCATATGATCAAGGAAATGATCGAGCATTTCGGGCACAAGACCGGGCTGATCGGGACGATCGACAACCAAATCGGGGAGATGCGCTTCCCCGCGAAGTATACGACGCCCGATCCGCTGACCTTCTATACCACCCTCGCCAGGATGCGGGACGCGGGGTGCGAATATGTCGTGATGGAGGTGTCGTCTCATGGCCTTGCGCAGCAGCGGGTTGCCGGGTGCTCCTTTGACGCGGCGGTGTTCACCAACCTGACGCAGGACCATCTCGATTACCACAAGACGATGGAGAACTACTACCAGGCGAAGAAGCGCCTGTTTACCATGTGCAAAAAAGCGGTGATCAACCTCGACGACGAATACGGCCAGCGGCTCGCGAAAGAATGCGAGTGCGAGGTACTGACCTTCTCGATCCGCCAGGACGCGGCGGACTATACGGCAAAAAGCATCGCCCTGAGGCCTCACGAGAGCACGTTTGCGTTCGTCGGGAACAGCGTCATCGCGCGGGCGAAGGTGCCGATTCCAGGGGAGTTTTCGATCTCGAACGCGATGGCCTCGATTGTGACCGGGCTTGCGCTTTCGTTCCCGCTGGAAGAGGTGATCGGCTGCATCGCGGACACGAAGGGAATCCCGGGGCGGTTTGAAATCCTGAAGACGGATACGCCGTTTACCATCATCCGCGATTATGCCCATACCCCCGACGCGCTGGAAAAGGTGTTGAGCACCCTGCGCGCGACGGTGAAAGAGGGGCGGATCATCGCCTTATTCGGCTGCGCCGGCAACCGCGACCCCGCAAAGCGGAAGGAGATGCCGGAAATTGCCGCCCGCCTCGCGGATTTTGTGATCCTCACCTCCGACAACCCGCGCAGCGAAGATCCGACCAAGATCATCGAGGATTCAAAGCCCGGCCTTCTCAAGCACCGCACTCCCTACCGGGTGATTGTGGACCGGTATCAGGCGATCCGCTGGGCGCTGGAAAACGCGCAGCCGGGGGACACCCTTCTGCTCGCCGGAAAGGGCCATGAGGATTACCAGGTTCTCGCGCACGGGACCATTCACTTTGACGAGAAGGAAATTGTAGAGGAGCTGCTCGCCGAAATCCGAAAGGAACAGGCGGCGGAAAAGGCGGAGGGCTGACCGCCGGGTGTACCGGCCGAAGAGGCCGGCGAAACGATAAAGATAACGGAGGATCAAACGTGGAGAGGCTTTCGATACAGGAAATCGCCCAGGCGATCGGCGCGGCTTATCCCCGGGAAGGATATGTGGATTCGGTTGTAACCGATTCCCGGGAGGCAAAGGAAGGGTCGCTTTATGTGGCGATTGTTGGGGAGAACCTCGACGGGAACCGGTTTGTGGACGACGCATTTTCCCGCGGGGCGGATTTTGCAGTTGCAAGCGAAAAGGAGGCATATGCAAAACCGGAACAGGTTCTCTATGTCCAGAACGGAAAGCGCGCCCATATCCAGATCGGCGGCCTTTACCGCGGAAAGTTTGATCTCGCCGTGGTCGGCGTGACGGGAAGCGTCGGCAAGACAACGACCAAAGAGTTTATCTCGGCGGTGCTCGCATCCCAGTACAAGACCCTGAAAAACGAGGGGAACCAGAACAACGAGATCGGCGTCCCGAGGACGCTGTTTTGCCTCTCTCGCGAGCACGAGGCCGCGGTCATCGAGATGGGGATGTCGGGTCTGGGCGAAATCCACGACCTGACGATGGCCGTCCGGCCGGACGTCGGCGTGATCACCAGCATCGGCGTGAGCCATATCGAGCTTTTGGGCAGCCGCGAAAACATCCTCCGGGCGAAGCTCGAGCTGCTCGACGGGATGAAGCCGGGGTCCCCGCTGTTCCTCTGTGGGGACAACGACCTCCTCTGCAATGTACGGGACGGCCGCTTTCAAATCTATTACTACGGAATCACCAACCCAAAATGCGATCTGCGTGCGGTGAATATTCGGAGCCTGGAAGGGAAAACCACTTTTGAGATTCTTTCCCCGTGGGGGGAATATCCGGCGGCCATTCCGGCGATCGGCCAGCACAACGTCCTCGACGCGCTCGCGGCCTTTGGGGTAGGGTGCGTTATGAACATCCCGCCCGAACAGTGCGCCGGGGCGCTTTCGAACTACCTTCCGGCCGGTATGCGGCAGCATGTCGTTTTGTATAAGGGGATCACGGTGGTCGAGGACTGCTATAACGCTTCGCCCGACTCGATGCGCGCAGCGGCGCTGGCCCTCGCCTCCTGCCCGTGCAAGGGAAAGAGGATTATGGTGGTTTCCGACATGCTCGAACTCGGGGAGATGGCGCAGGAGGCCCACCGCGAATGCGGCGCGTTCATCGCCGCCAACGGCATCGACATGCTGCTCGCGGCCGGGCCGCTGTCGTTAGAGACGATTGAGGGCGCAAACCGGGCCGGGATGGAGCGGTGTCTCTATTTCGAGACGAAGGAAGCGCTTGCAGATGCGGTCCGCTCCGCCGCGTCGCCGGAGGACGTCGTCTGGTTCAAGGCGAGCCGCGGAATGAAGCTTGAAGAGGTTCTTAACACGTTTTACGGGGGGGAACGGCGGTGAGCAGCAATACGGCGATACTTCTTGCGGCGCTCGTGTCGCTCACGATTTCCGGGGCGCTCGGCGTTTGGCTGATCCCGTTTCTCCATAAGCTCAAATACGGCCAGACCATCCTCGAAATCGGCCCGAAGTGGCACAAAAACAAGCAGGGCACGCCGACGATGGGCGGCTTTATGTTCATCGCGGGGGTGCTTGCCGCGACCGCGGCCTGCGCGCTGACGCTGGCGCTCGCGGATCGCGCGCCGGAAAACGACTATGGGATGGTTCTCAGCGCCCGACTGTTCGCCGGGCTTTTGATGGCGCTTGGGTTTTCGCTGATCGGCTTTGCGGACGACTATGTCAAAGTCGCGAAGAAGCGGAACCTCGGCCTCACGGCGCGGCAGAAGCTGGCGGTCCAGTTCGTGGTTGCGGGGCTTTATCTCTGGGCGCTCTACGCGGCCGGCGACCGCTCGACCATTCTGATTGTGCCGTTTCTCGGCCAGTTCGATTTCGGCGTTTTCTATTGGCCGCTTTCGGTGCTCGGCGTCGTTTATTTTGTCAACTCGGTCAACCTGACCGACGGCCTCGACGGCCTTGCGGGTTCGGTGACCATGATGGCGGCGCTTGGGTTCCTCGCGGTTTCTTCGCTGCTCGGCATTGTGCCGATGCAGATCTTTTCCGCCGCGCTTGCGGGAGGGTGTCTCGGCTTCCTCATCTGGAACTTCTATCCCGCGAAGGTCTTTATGGGGGACACCGGCTCGATGTTTCTCGGCGGCTGCGTCGTTGCGCTCGCCTTTGGATGCGGGATGCCCGCGCTCCTGGCGCTGGTCGGCATCATCTATATCATCGAATCGCTATCGGTGATTTTACAGGTGATCAGTTTTAAAACAACCGGCAAGCGGATTTTCAAAATGAGCCCGATCCACCACCATTTCGAGATGTCGGGCTACAGCGAGGTGCAGATCGTCGCGGCTTTTACGCTGGTGACGGCGGTTGGATGCGTCCTCGCAGTTGTTTCAATCTTCTATCTCTGATCCATACTAAGAAATTATTTTGTCTGACCGGCGGGCATGTTTTGTGGAATGGGTCCGCTTTACTGGAGGTGGTCCGGCTGGAAAAGGTGAAAACTGCGCCGAAACAGAAGCTGCGCGGAAGCCTTGACATGGCGTTTTTGATTATTATTTTGGTGTTGCTTTGCATTGGGCTTGTCATGCTGTTTTCGGCGAGTTATGCGAACGCCTATTACCTGATGAACAACAGCCTCCATTATATTTCGAAGCAGCTCATCTTTGCGATCGGCGGCGTAATCGCCATGATGGTGATTTCAAAAATCGATTACCACATTCTCCGCCCGCTCGCGCTGCCGATTTATGTGGTGTCGGTGGTTTTGCTGATTATCGTTCTGTTCATGCCGCCGCTCAACAATGCCCGGCGGTGGATTCCGCTCCCGTTTGGCACCTTCCAGCCGTCGGAGCTTGCGAAATTTGCGATCATCGTGCTGTTTGCCTCGTTGATTACGCTGAATTTTTCGAAGATGAAGACCTTCCAATACGGGATCCTCCCATTTGGCGTGGCGCTCGTCCCGGTCGTCATCCTGATGGTTCTGGAACCGCATCTTTCGGGAACGGTTTTGATTCTCTCGCTCGCGGCGGTGATGATGTTTGTCGGCGGAACCGACGTCCGCTGGTTTATTGCGGCGGTGCTTTTCGGTGCCGCTTTCATCGCGGCGATGATCCTGATCCCGGGATTGATCGAATATGCCGGAACCCGCGTCGCGATCTGGATGGACCCGTTTTCGGACCCCCGGGACGAGGGCTTTCAGATCATCCAGTCGCTCTATGCAATCGGCTCCGGCGGCCTGATGGGCACCGGAATCGGCGGTTCCCGTCAGAAATACCTCTATCTCCCTGAGCCGCAGAACGATTTTATCTTTGCGATCGTCTGCGAGGAGCTGGGCTTCGTCGGCGCGACCATCATCATCCTGATTTTCGCGCTCCTGCTCTGGCGGGGCTTCGCGATTGCGGTCCGCTGCCCCGACCGTTTCGGTTCCCTGATCGCAGTCGGGCTGACGGCGCAGGTCGGCATCCAGACGCTTTTGAACATCGCGGTGGTGACCAACACCATCCCGAATACGGGGATCAGCCTGCCGTTCTTCTCCTATGGAGGGACTTCGCTGTTTATGCTGCTCTGCCAGATGGGGGTCATTCTGTCGATCTCGAGGCAGACCTCTTTGGAAAAGGAATAAATCGGACGCCGGAGGGATGGAAAATGATGCATGCAACAGATTTTCCGCCGGTACGGCACCGAATAAAATAAGAAGACGCGGCGCGTCAAATCGTCGACAGGACGGTTCTGTCATTTCAAAAAGACGGAAAGGCATGATGAACGATGAGAATTCTGTTTGCCTGCGGCGGGACGGCGGGGCACATCAACCCCGCGCTTTCGGTCGCCGATGCGATTTGTAAGCAGTATCCCGGAACCGAGGTGCTGTTTGCCGGCAACCCGAACGGCATGGAGGCGCGCCTGATCCCGAAGGCGGGCTATCCGTTCGCGCCGATCGAGGTGGCCGGGATTCAGCGCAGGCTCACCCCGAAAAATATCGCGCGAAATGCAAAAGCGCTTTCCCTTCTGATGAAGAGCGGGCCGGCCGCCGCGAAAATCATCCGGGATTTTGCGCCGGACCTCGTGATGGGGACCGGCGGATACGTCAGCGGGCCGGTTGTTCGAAAGGCGCACCAGCTCGGGATTAAAACCGTGACCCATGAACAAAACGCATTTCCCGGCGTCACGACCAAACTGCTCGTCCCCGATGTGGACCGGGTTCTGCTTGCGGTCGAGGGCGCGAAGAAATATTTCAAAGAAAAAGACTATCCAAAGATGGCCGTGACCGGAAATCCGGTGCGCGAGACGGTGATCACCGCCGACCGCGAACTCTCGCGGATGCGGCTGGGGGTCGGCTACAGAACCTGTATCCTCTCGTTTGGCGGGAGCCTCGGCGCGACGCGGATCAATGAAGCCGTTGCTGAGTTGATCGCCTGGCACGAAAAAACGGGGGACATCCACCATATCCATGCGACAGGGAGCTTCGACTATCCCGATTTTCCGGGCATGCTCTCCGCGTGCGGCGCGAACCCCAAGGGGAATCCGCACATCGACGTGCGCGAGTATATCGACAACATGCCGGTCTGCCTCGCGGCGGCGGACCTTGTGATCTGCCGTGCGGGAGCGATCACCCTGAGCGAACTGCAGGCGGCGGGGCGCGCGTCGATCCTGATTCCATCGCCGAATGTCGCCGAAAACCACCAATACCACAACGCGATGGAGCTTGTGGAGCACGAAGCCGCGGAACTGATTGAGGAGAAAGACCTCGCCGGCCCGGCGCTGGTGGAAAAGGTCTCCCGGCTGGTCGCAAACCCCGGCCGTCTCGCAAAGCTGGGCCAAAACGCCGCGAAAATGGCGATTCTTGATGCGAACCAGAGAATTGTGGACGAGATTGTGGGGCTGATCAAAAACTAAAGCCCGCCGTTTCCTGACCAAGCCGCGCCGGATTCCGCCCGCCGGTTCGAAAACGGCGGCAGTTGGACATGAACCACCTTTGCCCCTTCGGCATAGTATATCGTTGGAAGGTTTTTTCCTTCACTGGTACGAAGGGGTGTATCATTCATGGCAAAATACCTGATTGAGGGCGGACACCGCATCGACGGGGAACTGCGCGTTCACGGGGCGAAAAACGCCGTGCTGCCGATCCTTGCCGCATCGCTGATGTGTTCCGAGACCGCAATCCACAACTGCCCCGAGCTGTCGGACGTGACGGCCGCCCAAAATATCCTCGAACATCTCGGCTGCCGCGTTGCGCGGGAAGGCGAAACGCTGACGGTTGACGCCCGAAATGTCAACTACTGTGACATTCCGGATGCGCTTGTCACCGAGATGCGGTCCTCCATTTTGTTTCTGGGGGCGATCCTTGCGCGCTGCGGGCGCGCCAGGGTCAGCTTTCCCGGCGGATGCGAACTCGGCCCCCGGCCGATTGATTTGCATATTTCCGGCCTTCAGAAACTCGGCGCCGTGATCGAAGAGGATCACGGTTATCTCGACTGCTACGTTGACGGAAGGCTCAAGGGCAGTGAAATTACCCTGCCGTTCCCGAGCGTCGGCGCAACCGAGAACATCATCCTGGCCGCCGCGACGGCCGAAGGCACCACCGTCATACATAATGCTGCCCGCGAGCCCGAAATCTACGATCTTGCGGACTTTCTCAACACCTGCGGCGCCCTGATCCATTTCGGTCTGGGCGACTCGGTTATCATCGAAGGGGTCCGAAGGCTCAACGGCGGCGAACACAGCGTCATCCCGGACCGGATTGCCGCCGCAACCTATCTCTGCGCCGGCGCGATTACCGGGGGAATGATCACGCTGACACACACCCGCCCCGCCCATTTGACCTCGGTGTTCCCGGTGCTCGAGGAGATGGGATGCCGGGTGAGCTGTGCGGACGACGAGATTCGTCTCTCGGCTCCGGACCGGCTTTTGGGAATACGAAGCGTGAAAACCATGCCGTACCCGGGCTTCCCAACCGACGCGCAGGCCCCGATCATGGCGGCCGCCACCGTCGCGCGGGGGAGCAGCATGTTTGTGGAAACCATTTTTGAAGCCCGCTACAAGCATGCGGGAGAACTGATGAGGATGGGCGCGCGCATCAAAACCGAGGGCCGCGTGGCCGTGGTGGAGGGAATCCGCCGCCTGCACTCAGCGGTGGTCCGATCCACCGATCTGCGCGGAGGGGCCGCTCTGGTCATTGCAGCGCTGGCCGCGGACGGCGTGACCGAGGTGCAGAATATCCGTCACATTGACCGCGGATACGCGCGGTTTGACGAAAACCTTCGGAGCCTGGGAGCGAAGATCACAAGGGAGAACTGAAATTGCCGAAACAAAAAAGCAAAAGACCAAAAAACACCGAACAAGGGAAAGCGGCCGCCGCCGTCAAGCGAAAACGCCATAAAAGAAATTACATGTTGTATTATCTTATGACGTTTATACTTTTACTGGCGGCGGGGACCGTTCTGTCCTTGACGGTGTTTTTCCGGGTGGAGTCGGTCGTGGTGGAAGGGAACACCAAATACGCGAACGGAGACCTGATCGACAGCGCCGGGATCACGAATGCGGACAATCTATTCCGCGTGCCGACGCGGGAGATTGAAGAGCGGCTCTGCGCCCAGTTTCCCTATGTGAGCGCCGCAAAAGTCCGAAGGGTTCTCCCCGCAACCATTGTAATAGAGATTACGCAGGCCGTCGTGGATGAGGTAATTGAGACCTCAGAGGGATATCTTCTGATTGATAAAGACAATGTGGTGCTGGAACACAGCGCCGTCCCAACCGAAGCGTTTTTCGCCCATGCTGTGGGGATCGATGTCTCGGGGGCGGAGGTTGGAAAGCCTCTGCCGGAGGAATATGCAGAGCCGATGCGGCTTCTGCGCGCGCTCCATTCGGCGGCTGAGGACGCGAATTTCTCGAAGATCGACCTGATCGACGTGGGGGACCCTTTAAATCTCCGGCTTCTCTACGACAGGCGGTTGATCGTCGAAATTGGGAGCGAACTCGATCTCGACCAGAAACTTCAGCTCGCATGGTATTCAATCGAAAACGAGGTGGAACCAAACTTTGTCGGCACGCTCGACGTCTCGGTCCGGCCGACGGCGCGCATCCGCCACCGGGAGATTTTCGATCCCGCGGTCTGGCCGTTCCCGCAGGAGCTGCTGGCAGACTATGGAGGGACACTGGCCCTTCCGGAAGAGCATTTGCCCGGGACGCCGGAGGGGGAAGCGCCGGACGAGCCCTCCGAGCTGCCGGAGGGGGAAGCGCCGGCTTCCTCCCAGCCGCCCGCTTCTTCACAGGCGCCTTCAAAGCCCGTATCCTCTCCGCCCCAGCCGGAACCGTCTTCGTCCGCGCCCTCTTCTCAGGCGCCGCCGTCATCCGTCCCTTCTGCCGGACCGTCTTCCGCGCCACCTGACGAAGGAAGCTTTGAGCCGGTTGAAATTCCGCCCGATGAGATCCCGGAGGACGTTCCGGATGTGGAACTGCGATATGATGAAAACGGATACGTCATCAGTCCCTAGTTTTTAACAAAAATTGGCAAATATTTTGCGCCGTTGTCGCGAATCGGAACTTGCATCCCGATTCGCGCCATGATACAATAAAATACAATAAAACAACAGCGTTTTTTCCGCGTGTTCGGTATGGCCCATCACGGCAAAAATCGGGTGGGTCCGGTTTGCAGATCGTATTGGACGATCGGAAAATCGACTGGTTTTTGCGGCATCATCCGAAAAGGCTGTAAATATAGGGGGAACGTATTCATGCAGATGAATTTCAATCTGGACTCGGAGTTCGAACGCGAGGTTGATATAAAAGTTGTCGGCGTCGGCGGCGGCGGCGGAAATGCGGTCAACCGGATGGTGCTTTCTGGAATGAAAGGCGTCGAGTTTATCTCGATGAATACCGACAGTCAGGCTCTGAAAAATTCCCATGCTACATATAAAATCGCGCTGGGGAACAAGCTCACCAAGGGCCTCGGCGCAGGCGGGTTTCCCGAAAAAGGCCAGCGCGCGGCAGAGGAAAACCGCGATGAGATCGCGTCGGCCCTCAAGGGGACCAACATGGTCTTCATCACCGCCGGAATGGGCGGCGGGACCGGGACCGGCGCCGCGCCGGTTGTCGCCGAGGTGGCGCACGACATGGGCATTCTCACGGTCGGGATTGTGACCAAGCCCTTTATCTTCGAAGGCCGCAGGAGAATGGAGCAGGCCGAAATGGGCATCACCGCGCTGCGCGAGCATGTGGACGCGCTGCTGGTCATCCCGAATGAGCGACTCAAGCAGATTTCCACCGAGCGAATCACCCTCCAGAACGCATTCTCCGCAGCGGACGAGGTTCTGATGCAGGGCGTTCAAAGCATTTCAGACCTGATCAATGTCACCGGGATCGTCAACCTCGACTTTGCGGACGTGACCGCGATCATGAAGGACGCGGGATTTGCGCACATGGGCGTGGGACGAGCCTCTGGAAAGGACAAGGCCCGTCTGGCGGCGGAGGCGGCGATCTCTTCTCCGCTGCTCGAGACTTCGATCAACGGTGCGAAGGGCGTCATCGTCAACATCACGTCGTCCGCGGACATCGGCCTCGACGAGATCAGCATGGCTTCGGATATGATCCACGATGCGGCGCATCCCGACGTGAACCTGATCTGGGGCGTTGCGTACGACGAAAACCTCAAGGACGAGATGGTGGTCACTGTCATCGCGACCGGTTTTGAGACGACGAAGGACCTGATTATGGAACGGATTGGAAAAGACAGCGAGGCCCGTGAAACCGTTCCGCCCTCGGCCGCCGAAGCGAAACAGGAGGAGGATGCCGAAGCGCCAATCCAGCAGGCCGAAGCGTCACCCAAAAGCGAATACCGTTTCAAGGATGAGGATGACGACGACAAATATCTCGAAGACCTGCTCAACATGTTCCGCAGAAAGAAATAAAGTCTTTTCCCGGGGGCGGATTTCCGCCCCCGTTTTTTCGCAGCCGGTCAACAGGCACGAAAGGGGCGTTCGCTTTGAAAGCCGGTTTTATCGATCGAAAACTGCCGCCGCGCACCGCCGCGGCTTTCATGCTGTTTGGGGCGGTCTGTTGGAGCCTTTCCGGCGCGCTGATCAAGCTTCTTGCCTGGAATGCGTTCGTGATCGCGGGGATGCGCAGCGCCCTCGCCGTCCTTATGCTGATGTTGTTCTTAAAGGCGGCCGGAAGGCGGCTGGCGCTGAGCAAAACCATCTTCCTGATTGGGATTGCGGTGAGCATGAAGTTTGTCGCCTTCGTGACCGGCAATAAGCTCACGGCGGCTGCGGGATTGCGGCTGCTGTGATGCATCTGACGATGGGGAAGCTCGCGAGCCATGAGGAGAGCATCAGCGTGATCATCGTGGGACACGCGATTACGGCGGCGTTTACCCTTCCGTTCCTGGCCATTTACCCGCCGGCCTGGGGTCTCAAGCCGGTCGGGATCCTTCTGTTGCCCGGCGTGGTACCGCAGGGGGCTGCGTATATCTGCTACAGCCTTGCGATCCGCTCTTCCAATCCGGCGACCTGCTCGGTGATCGCGGCGGTGGAGCCGCTTCTCAATCCCGTCTGGGTGTTTTTGATGGTCGGGGAGCTGCCGGGGCCGGCCGCGCCTGTGGGCGCGGCGGTGGTGCTGGCGTCGATCACCGGCTGGTCGGCGTTCGATGTGTTTGCGGCGAAAAAGCCGGCTGAAAAGCCATAAACAATAAAATCCCCGGCAGAACGGCCGGGGATTTTATTGTTTACCTGTCCCATTTGTCGCAGAGCGCGTTGATCTGGTCGGCAAATTTTGCGAGATCTTTGTTTGTACCGCCCTCGTTGTGGCGGATGACGGTGAGCAGCCGCTGTCCCGCCGCCTGGAGCCTTGCGAAGACGCTGGAGGGACGCCGCGCGCCCTCCTGGCGGACGGCGCGCGGCGCCAGCGGGGTCCCGGCGTCAAGCTGGAGATTGGCGGAAAGATCGAACGCGGCGCCGAAGTTCGGCGCGACGGCGTCGATCTTCATCTCATGTTTAATGGATTCCGTGAACTGCGTGCAGATCGCATCCTCGCCATGAACGACGAACACCCGTTTCGGCTTCGGCGAAAAGGCGGACAGCCAGCGGATCAGGCCGTTTTGGTCGGCGTGGCCGCTGATGCCGTCGAGGCGGACGATCTCGGCGCGGACTTCGATCTCTTCCCCGAAGAGCTTGACGTTCTTTGCGCCCTCGAGCAGGATCCGGCCGAGGGTGCCGTTTGCCTGATAGCCGACGAAGACGACGGCCGATTCCGCGCGCCAGAGGTTGTGTTTGAGGTGGTGCTTGATCCGGCCCGCCTCGCACATGCCGGAGGCGGAGATGATCACCTTTGGGGTGTCGTCAAAGTTGATCGCCCGCGATTCGTCGCTGGTGACGGCGGTTTTAAGCCCGGGAAACTGGATTGGGTTCACGCCCCTGTCGACCAGCTCCATCGCTTCGGCGTCGAAATAGCCGTAGATGTTGTCGTGAAAGATATTGGTGGCCTCGATGGCGAGCGGGGAGTCGATATAAACGGGGAAATTCCCGTGCCCGGCGACGAGGCCGCGCTCTTTGATGCCGCGGATGAAGTACAAAAGCTCCTGCGTCCGGCCGACCGCGAAGGACGGGATCACCACGTTCCCGCCCCGGTCGAGGGTCCGCTGGATGATGGCGGCGAGGCTCGCCTGAAAATCAGGCGGGGGTTCGTGGTTGCGGTCGCCGTAGGTCGACTCCATCACGACATAGTCGGCTTGGGTTATGTACTCGGGGTCTTTGATCAGCGGCTGGTTGAGGTTCCCGATGTCGCCGGAAAAGACGATCTTCGTTTCCTTTCCGTCCTCGTTGACCCAGACCTCGATGCTCGCCGAGCCGAGCAGGTGGCCGACGTCGATGAAACAGGCCTCCACCCCCTCGCAGACCGGGAACCGCTCGTGATAGGAGTGTTCTTCGAACAAAGCGATCGCGGCCTCGGCGTCCTCCATCTCGTAGAGAGGCTGGAACTCATCGCGCCCGGCGCGTTTCCCCTTCCGGTTGCGCCACTCGGCTTCAAATTCCTGGATATGCGCCGAATCGCGCAGCATGATCCGGCAGAGGTCCGCCGTAGCGCCGGTCGCGTGGACCGGACCGGCGAACCCGAACTTCGCGAGCAGCGGAAGCCGGCCCGAGTGGTCGATGTGCGCGTGGGTCAACAGGACGCAGTCCACCTCCGATGGAGTGATGGGAAGCGGCTGGCGTTCGTATTCGTCCGAGCCCTGAACCATCCCGCAGTCGATCAGAATACGCTTGCCGCAGGCCTCGAGACAGTGGCAGCTGCCGGTAACCTCGTGATTTGCTCCGAGGAAGGAGAGTTTCATAAAGGGACCTCCTGTCGCAGATTGATACTTTCATTCTAATGCTTTTGCAAAGGGGATGCAAGGGAAACAGCCGAGGCGCAGGAGGGAGAGCCCATAAAGTCAAAGACGGCGGAATTCTTCGAGGCAGCGCGCGCAGATTGAGCGGTTAAAGAACACAGAAAGCCCTTCCCTGGCGCCGCAGAACAGGCAGGTTTCCGCCCACTTTTGAATGATAATTGCGTCGGTTTTCTGACGGTAGGCGATGGTGACCGCTCCCCGCTCCAAAAGGCCCATCCGTTTCCGCAGTTCTTCCGGCAGCGTGAGCCTGCCGGATTCGTCCAGCCGCCGGATGATGGCGGTATCCGGTTTGTTCATAAAACCCCTTCTTTGATTTTTTCTTCTAGAATAGCAGAAGTCGTTCTAAAATAACGCAAAATGTGATTATCTAACTTTTTCAACCCGCCTTTTTATCATTCTGCTATTCTCTGAGCAGGGGGTGTGAATTGTGATCCGGATTTTGCTTTCTCGAAAGCTGGGCGAACTGCGCTGGACTCAGGCAGACCTTGCGCGCGCTGCCAAAATTCGCCCCACGACCATAAACGAGATTTATCATGAGTTAGTAGATAGAATAGATCTGGAGCAGATAGACCGGATTTGTGAGGCGCTTGACTGCGACCTTTCGGAAATTATGATACGGGAAAAGAACCCGGAGGGCTATCCGCCGCTTCCGCCGGGCGCTTTGAAAAACCCGGGAAAACAGAACAAATGAGAGACGCGAAAAGTCCCCGGCAGTTCGTTGGAACGCTGGGGATCTTACTATATGAATAGAAAATAGATTTTAATTTACCTTCGCGCGCTAGACAAGCGATCAGTTTAAATTACGATTATGTTAAGAGTTGGCATGAGGCTCCGTGATCACAGGAAGATATCCAACCCAACCCGTTTACGAATCAGGAATCCTCTCATGGGCTTACCCAGTGCGATAAATTTCCCCTCTTTGTCCGGCAGTGCGACAGCTTTCAAATCCCGGGCGAAGAAGGGGGGTCGGAAGACAGGGGGTCACGGAATGACAATCCGGCGGATAAGGATGCCTGACGGCGGACGGAATCCCGACGGCTCTTTTGCCAATAATAGAGCGGATCATTTTGATAAACTGCAGAAAGCCCTCTGATATTACATCAGAGGGCTTTTCCTGGTGGACGATAACAGGTTCGAACTGCTGACCCTTCGCACGTCAAGCGAATGCTCTACCAGCTGAGCTAATCGTCCATCGTTCCTGCCGTTTTAGGACAATCCGTGACGGCAAAATAGATTATAACCTAGTCTGTCCCAAAATGCAAGAGGAAATTTTGAAAATTCGCCGGGTTTTATGTTTTACATTAACTGGAAACCGGCTTTAGAAAAATTTACGCTCCCTTCAGCGGATTCGACAGGGTGGCGGTTGTTGACACTGTGCAAATGTGCTATAATATCCGCAATGAAAACAGCGGGGCTGTTTCCGGCCTTCTGTGGCCGCCCAATACCGTCCTGCAGCATTGGGCGGAAGAGAAAGCGGATTGATCCGCCTGCGGCCGGTATATGCCGTTTTATGCAATGGAGTACGGGAGGCGCCCATGATTATCCTCGGAATTGACCCCGGTTATGCGATCGTCGGCTGCGGCCTTGTGAAGTCCGAGCGGGGAAAGCTCGCGCAGATTTCCTCCGGCGCGATCACAACGCCGGCCGGGATGCCGTTTTCGCAGAGGCTCAGGGTGATCCGGGACGATCTCTCCGCCCTTCTGGACCGCTGGAAGCCGGACGCGGCCTCGATTGAAGAGCTGTTTTTTACAACCAACAAAACGACCGCAATCGCAGTCGCACAGGCGCGCGGCGTGATCCTTTTGGCCCTGGAGGAGCACGGGATCCCGGTGTTCGAATACACCCCGCTTCAGGTCAAGCAGGCGGTGGTGGGCTATGGCAAAGCCGAGAAGTTCCAGGTGATGGATATGACCCGGCGGCTCCTTTCGCTCCCGGCGCTGCCAAAGCCCGACGACGTCGCAGACGCGCTCGCCATCGCGATCTGCCATGCGCACTGCGCCGGCGCGGGACCGAGGGCGTCCCTGCTTTTGCAGCGATAAAGAACCCCCAAAAGGAGGCTGTCCCATGATCTATTCTCTGCGGGGAAAGCTGATTCATTCCGAACCGGGCTTTGCCGTCATTGAATGCGGCGGAGTCGGGTATAAATGTATGGCGCCGCTCTCGACGGTCGGCATGCTCCCGCAGCGCGGGAGCGAGGCGCTTTTATATACCCATCTGTCGGTGCGGGACGACGGAATCGACCTGTTCGGCTTTCTGACCATGCGCGAGCTGGAATGCTTCCGGCTTCTGACCTCGGTCAACGGGGTCGGGGCGAAGGTCGCGCTTTCGATTCTCTCGGACCTTACGCCGGACCGGCTTGCGCTTGCAGTCGCTTCCGGCGACGCCAAGGCGCTGACCCGGAGCGCGGGGGTCGGCTCCAAGATCGCCCAGCGGATTGTGCTGGAACTCAAAGACAAGCTCGGGGGCTTCGCCGAGGCGTTGCCGGCGCTCGAACAGGTCTCGCAGGTCCGCTCGAATGCGAACGCGGGCGAGGCGATGGAGGCTCTGACCGCGCTCGGCTATTCGCCGTCGGAGGCGGCCCTCGCGCTTGCGGGGCTGGATGAGACGGCCGGAGTGGAAGAGATGATCAAAGCCGCCCTGCGCACGTTGGCGGGACGGTAACGCAGATGGGGAGGAACGCGCCCGATGGCATTTGAGGAAACAACCGAACTCGAAGACCGGTTCGTCGCGGCTTCGGAACTGCCCGGAGACAGCGAAGCGGAGCTTTCGCTCCGTCCGAAACGGCTTTCCGAGTACATCGGGCAGGATAAAATCAAGGATAATCTCTCGATCTTTCTCGAGGCGGCCAGGCGGCGGGGAGAGCCGCTTGACCATGCGCTTTTGTATGGGCCGCCCGGCCTCGGGAAGACCACCCTTGCGGGGGTGATCGCCAACGAGATGGGGGTCGACATCCGCGTGACCAGCGGGCCGGCGATCGAGAAGCCGGGGGATCTTGCGGCGCTTTTGACCAACCTCGGGGAAAACGACATCCTGTTCATCGACGAGATTCACCGCCTCAACCGCAGCGTGGAGGAGGTGCTTTACCCCGCGATGGAGGATTTCGCGCTCGACATCATCATCGGAAAGGGGCCGAGCGCCCGCTCGATCCGGCTGGACCTGCCCAAGTTTACGCTGATCGGCGCAACCACCCGCGCGGGCCAGCTTTCGGCGCCGCTCCGGGACCGGTTTGGGGTGCAGCTCCGGCTGGAAATCTATTCGCCCGAGCAGCTTTCGACCATCGTCCAGAGAAGCGCGGTGATCCTCGGGATCGACTGCGAGCCGGACGGCGCGGCGGAGATCGCCCGCCGCTCCCGCGGGACGCCGCGTATCGCGAACCGGATGTTAAAGCGCGTCCGGGACTTTGCGCAGGTGGTCGGAAACGGCGTGATCACCAAGGACATCGCGGATATCGCGCTTTCCCGCCTGGAGATCGACCGGCTGGGGCTCGATTCCCTCGACCGCCGGATGCTGACGGTGATCCTCCAGAACTTCGCCGGCGGGCCGGTCGGGCTCGACACGCTTTCGGCGGCGCTCGGCGAAGAGGCGGTGACGATTGAAGATGTGTATGAACCTTATCTGATGCAGCTCGGGTTTCTGACGCGGACGCCGCGCGGGCGCTGCGCGACGGCCCTTGCGGCGGGACACGTCGGAATCCCGATGGCAGGGACGGGGGCCGAGAAGGAAAGCGGCTTTGAACAGCTTTCCATTGAATAAAGGGCGGGAGCCAGTCTGCTGAAAACGCTTTGGGAGGTCGATGACCGGTTATGGGCAGAATTTTTGGAACGGACGGCGCGAGAGGCGTGGCGGGGGAGGACCTCACCACCGAACTCGCGGTCAATATCGGCCGGGCGGCGGCGATGGTGCTTGCGGCGGAGACCGGGAAGCGGCCGCTGTTCGTCATCGGAAAGGACACGAGGATTTCGTC
The DNA here is from genome assembly GCA_018716105.1 of Candidatus Fimivivens faecavium. Taxonomy (GTDB): domain Bacteria; phylum Bacillota; class Clostridia; order Oscillospirales; family Ruminococcaceae; genus Fimivivens; species Fimivivens faecavium. The sequence continues at coordinate 68,080 of DVKH01000028.1, forward strand.
CGATATGCTGGAAGCGGCGGTTTCGGCCGGGCTCTGTTCGGTTGGCGCGGACGTTCTGCTGCTCGGGGTGGTGCCGACCCCGGCGGTGGCTTATCTTGTCAAACTCTACGGCGCGGACGCGGGCGTGATGCTCTCGGCGAGCCACAACCCCTATGAATTCAACGGCATCAAGCTCTTCGGGCCGGAGGGCTTTAAGCTCACCGACGAGGAAGAGGAGCGGATTGAGGCGATCATCCTCGACGGCGTATCGGTTTACGACGTCAAGCAGGGGGCCCAAATCGGCCGAGTCCGGCGGTGCGAAAGCGCAGTGCGGGATTATGTCGATCATCTTGCGCTCGCCTCCACCGGCATCTACCCGGGGCAGAAACTGCTGGTCGACTGCTCAAACGGAAGCGCGAGCGCGACCGCGCCGCTTCTGTTTGAACGGCTCGGCGTTTCCCACACCCTCCTGCACGACCAGCCGGACGGACTCAATATCAACGACCGCTGCGGCTCGACCCATGTGGAGCTGCTGTCCCGCCGGGTGGTGGAAGGGCGGTATACGATGGGCCTCGCGTTCGACGGCGACGCCGACCGGCTCCTCGCGGTGGACGAGACGGGGGAAACCCTCGACGGGGACCATCTGCTTTCAATCCTCGCGGATTTTCTCGCGTCGAAGGGCGCGCTCCGGAAAAACACGGTGGCGGTCACATCGATGACCAACCTCGGCTTCTTCCGGCGGATGGAGGAACAGGGCTACCGCACCGAGGTCACGAAGGTCGGCGACCGGTATGTGCTTGAAAACATGCGGGAAAACGGCCTGAGCCTCGGAGGCGAGCAGTCGGGCCATATGATCTTTCTCAACTATGCGAGCACCGGCGACGGCCAGTTGTCGGCGGTCATGCTGCTCGAAGCGGTCCGCGCAGCGGGAAAGCCGCTGTCGCAGCTGCGGGGACTGATGAAGAAATACCCCCAGACCATGAAAAACGTCCGCGCCACGCCGTCGATGAAGGCGGATCTCGACCGGCACCCTGCGGTTCTCTCGGAGATTCGGCGCTGGGACGAGGCGCTTTCCGGCCGCGGCCGGATCGTCGTGCGCGCTTCGGGAACCGAGCCGCTGATCCGCGTGATGGTGGAGGGCGAATCGCCCGAGGAAATCGAACAGGCGGCCGGGGATATCGCGGCGGCCATCAAGGAACATCTGATTTAAAGGGGGCGGAGGCTGCGGATGAGAGCGGCGGAACGCTGGAAAGAGTTTGAGATTCTCGACGCCTCGGCGGGGGAAAAGCTGGAGCGGTGGGGCGGCGTCGTCCTTATCCGCCCGGATCCGCAGGTGATCTGGAAGACGGAGCGCGGGCCGGAATGGGACCGGGCCGACGCGCGTTATCTCCGCTCCGCTTCGGGGGGCGGAAGCTGGGAGAAGCGGAGCCTTCGAAAAGAGGAGTGGACGATCTCCTATGGCGCGCTGCGCTTTCGCATCCAGCCGACCGGGTTCAAACACACCGGGCTTTTCCCGGAGCAGGCGGTCAACTGGGATCTGATGGCGGAACTTATCCGAAGCGCGGGGCGTCCGGTCAAGGTGCTCAACCTCTTCGCCTACACCGGCGGGGCGACCCTTGCCTGTGCGGCGGCGGGGGCCTCGGTCTGCCATGTCGACGCGGCGAAGGGGATGGTCGCCTGGGCGCGGGAAAATGCGGCGCTGTCCGGGCTTTCCGGCGCTCCGGTGCGCTGGATCGTCGATGACTGCAAAAAGTTTATCGAGCGCGAGATCCGCCGCGGCAGCCGCTATGACGCGGTCGTGATGGACCCGCCGTCCTATGGGCGGGGCCCGGGCGGCGAGGTCTGGAAGCTGGAGGACAGCGTCTTCGAGCTCTGCGGGCTTGCGGCGCGGCTTTTGTCGGACAAGCCGCTCTTTTTCCTGCTCAACTCCTACACCGCCGGCCTTTCGCCGTCGGTGATGGAATACATCCTGTCGGTTGCAATCGGAACCGAAGTGCTGCGCCACGGCGCGGTTTTTTCCTCTGAAATCGGCCTTCCGGTGCGGAAAACCGGGCTGATCCTCCCCTGCGGGAGCACGGCGCTTTGGAGACGGGACGGCTGACAGCCGCTGATATCAGGAAACACCGTCTGAAATCCACCGCCAGATAGGCGGGGGTTATCGGAAATGGGGGAACAAACGAAACGATGGACAACATCATCATTGCAAAAGACCTTGTCTACCATTATCCGCAGAGCGAGGACCGCGCGCTTTCGGGCGTCAGCCTTGCGATTGAAAAAGGGGATATGGTAGCGGTTCTGGGGCATAACGGCTCTGGAAAATCGACCCTCGCGAAGCACTTTAACGCGGTGCTTCTGCCGGAGGGGGGCGTCTGCTATGTGGACGGCATCAACACCTCTGACGAGGAGCGGCTCTTCGATATCCGGCAGCGCACCGGCATGGTGTTTCAGAATCCGGACAACCAGATCGTGGCGACCATTGTGGAAGAGGACGTTGCGTTCGGGCTTGAGAACCTCGGCGTGGAGCCGGCGGAAATCCGAAGGAGGGTGGACGACGCTTTGAGGGCCGTCGGGATGTACGAATACCGGCAGCACGCGCCGCACCAGCTTTCCGGCGGGCAAAAGCAGCGGGTGGCCATCGCGGGCATCATCGCGATGCGCCCGCAGGTGGTCATCCTCGACGAGCCGACCGCGATGCTCGACCCGAGGGGCCGGCGCGAGGTGATGAAAACCGTCGCCGACCTCAACCGGGAAGAGGGCGTCACGGTGATCCTGATCACCCACTATATGGACGAGGCGGCGCAGTGCCGGAGGGTGGTCGTGATGGACCGCGGGAAGGTCCTGCTCGACTCGACGCCGAAGGGCGTTTTCTCCCATGTCGGGCTTCTCAAAGAGGTCGGCCTCGACGTGCCGCAGGCGACGGAGATCGTCTATGAGCTGAAAAAGTGCGGCGTCGTCCTCCCGGACGACGTCATCACCGAAGAGGAATGCGCCGCGGCGATCTCCGCCTATCTCGACCGGCACGCGCCGGGCGGAGGCAGAAGAAGCTGATTTGCAAAGCCGAAACAAAAGGAAATGGCCGCGCGCCCGGAACGGGCCGTGGACCGGAAAGGCAGATTAACGGACGATGGTTGTCATAGAGACCAAACAGCTCAGCTATGTGTATTCCGAGGGGACGCCGTTTGAGAAGACGGCGATCGACAAAATCGACCTCTCGATTGAAAAAGGGGAATTTGTCGGGGTTATCGGCCACACCGGCTCGGGAAAATCGACCCTGATTCAGCATCTCAACGGCCTTCTAAAGCCCACCTCCGGTTCGGTTTTTGTCAACGGCCGGGACATCTGGGCGGAGCCCTCCAAAATCAGGAAGGTCCGCTTTGAGGTGGGGCTTGTCTTCCAGTATCCGGAGTATCAGCTGTTTGAGGAGACGGTCTGGAAGGATATCGCGTTCGGGCCTGGAAACATGGGCCTTTCGGAGGGCGAAATCGCCGAACGGGTCGGCGAGGCGGCGAGGTTCGTAGGGCTTGATCCTTCGTCGATGGAAAAGTCGCCGTTTGAGCTTTCCGGCGGGCAGAAGCGCCGGGTGGCGATCGCGGGCGTCCTCGCGATGCGGCCCGAGGTTCTGATTCTCGACGAGCCGACCGCCGGCCTCGACCCGATGGGGCGGGACCAGATCCTCGGCGAGATCGCCGGGTACCACCGGGCGACCGGTTCTACCATCCTTCTCGTTTCGCACAGCATGGAGGATATCGCGCGTTATGCCGCGAAGGTGATGGTCATCAACGATGCGAAGCTGTTCGACTACGGGACGGTGGACGAGGTCTTCTCCCGCACCGGGGAGCTTTCCGCAATGGGGCTTTCCACCCCGCAGATCTCCGACATCTTCCGGCGGCTGTACCAGATGGGATACGCCGTCGATCCGCATGTTTACACCGTCGGGGCGGCGAAGAACGATCTGCTGCGCCTGATTGGAAAGGGGGCGGCGGCGGATGCTTAAGGACATCACCATCGGGCAGTATTTCCCGGGGGATTCCCCGGTTCACCGGCTCGATCCGCGGATGAAAATCATCCTGACGCTCGTGTTCGTCGTGATCATCTTCGTGCCGGATAACCCCGTGGGGCTTCTGGTCGGGGGCCTGTTTGCCGCGGCGGGCTATCTGATCGCCAGAATCCCGATCAAAATGGTGCGCAAAAGCATCAAACCGGTCATTCCAATTATCGTGTTCACCGGCATCCTCAACATGTTTTTTGTGGGAGGCGACCCGGTTTTCCAGCTTTGGGTTTTCAAAATCACCTACGAGGGCGTGATGCTCGCGGTTTTGATGACGGTGCGGATCATCTGCCTGATCGCGGGGACCTCGCTGCTCACCTACACCACCTCGCCGATTGCGCTGACCGACGGCATCGAGCAGCTGTTGGGGCCGCTCAAGCGCCTGAGGCTCCCGGTGCATGAGCTTGCGATGATGATGACCATCGCGCTCCGGTTTATTCCAACGCTGATCGAGGAGACCGACAAGATCATGTCGGCCCAGAAGGCGCGCGGCGCCGACCTCGAATCCGGCGGGCTGATGCAGCGGGCGAAGGCGCTGATCCCGATTCTGATTCCGCTTTTTGTCTCTTCGTTCCGGCGGGCGGACGAACTCGCGCTCGCGATGGAATGCCGCTGCTACCGGGGCGGCGAGGGGCGGACCCGGATGAAGCAGCTCAAATACTGCCCGAGGGACTTTGCGGCGCTCGCGATCGGCTTTGCCTGCCTCGGGCTGGTGATTGGGCTCAATCTGATTTTTCCGTCGGTCTACTGACCGGGCGCGGGGGACGAAAATGCGAAATCTGCTGATCACAATCCGCTACGACGGCCGCCGCTACCGCGGTTTTCAGGTGCAGGCGAAGGGGGTGCCGACGGTGGCCGCCGCGTTTCAGGACGCGGAAGAGGCCGTCTTTGGCCGGCGGGATCCGATCAAGGGCTGTTCCCGGACCGATTCCGGCGTCCACGCGAACCGGTTTTGTCTTTCGCTCCAAACCGAGAGCCGAATCCCGACCGATCGGGTGGTCCCCGCGCTGAATGTGAATCTTCCGCCCGACATCGCGGCGATCGGCTGCCGGGAAGTTCCGCCCGATTTCCACGCGCGGTATTCGGCGGCAGGGAAGCGCTATCTCTATAAAATCTGGAACGATCCGGTGAGAAACCCGTTCTGGGAGGGGTTTGCGCTCCACGTTCCCCATGCGCTCGACGCTGACCGGCTCCACCGCATGGCGCAGAACTTTCTCGGGACGCACGATTTCAGCGGCTTTTCCAACGCCGGAGGTTCCGCGGCCAATCCGGTCCGGACCATCACGGAGTTTGCGGTTTCCCGCGAAGAGGAGCTTTTGGTGTTTTCCGTTACGGGAAACGGTTTTCTGTACAATATGGTGCGGATTCTGGCCGGCACCCTTCTGGACGCCGCGAGAGGCGGCATCCGGGAGGAGGAACTGCCCGAAATCCTTGCCTCGAAAGACCGCAGCCGGGCCGGGATAACCGCGCCCGCCTGCGGGCTTTACCTGGACGAAGTGTTTTACCCCTGCCTGACCGGCGGCGGACTGGATCCGGCGCCGGTCAGGCATCCCTGATGGAGGGCCTTTGATGAGCAGGACAACCGACCTCGGCAAAGAGAGGAAGAAAGCGGCGCTAAGGAAAGCCGTCAAACGGCTGATCATCGTTCTGTTTGCCGCCGCATTTGTATTTGCCGTTTATCAGATGCGCTTTGAAATCGCGAACGAAGGGCCGTCCGTCTGGGTGGCCGACGCCGTCGACCAACTGACCTACAGCGGCGGCTACCCGGTTGCGATCGACCGGAGCTCGCAACGGCAGCTCGCCTCAATCGGCAGCCGGATCGCTGTGGTCAGCGAGGGGGATCTGTCCATCTATAATTCCGCCGGGCGCGAGGTGCTCAGCAGCCGGCTCAACTATCAAAACCCGATCGCCGTCTCGGCTGGAAAGTGGCTGATGCTGTTTGACCGCGGCGGAACGGCGCTGAGCATCCGGATGGGGAGCCGGACGCTGATCGAGCAGAACTTTGATCTAAAGCTCTATACGGCGGCGCTTGCGGCGGACGGCGGATATGCCGTTGTGACCGGTTCGAACGGCTATCTCGCCCAGATGATGGTTTATGATTCGAACTTTAACGAGCGTTTTACCTGGTATTCTTCCGAAAATATGCTGTACTTGCTGAGCTTTGACCCGCATGCCCAGATGATCGCGGCAGCGGGGGTTTCGACCTCGGGAGGGATGCTCCGCTCCACCATTGTTCTGTTCTCCGTTTCCAACGGGACCGAACTCTATAAAACCACGATTGACAACGAGTTGATCCTGGGCCTGCATATTTCGGCCGACGGCGAAGCGACTGTGGTCACCGACCGCTCGCTGGCGCGCCTTTCCAAAACCGGCGAGGTGACAGGAAGAGCTTCGTTTAACGGCGAAAAGGTCGGCGCGTTTGCGATAGACTCCGGCGGCCGCGTGGCGGCGGCGCTGGGGGACTATGAAAAGCGGCATCACATGGAGTTGATGCTTTTTGACAAAAGCGCCAAGCCCATCGCGCGGGCCGAGGTGGAGCACAACATTACTTCGATGTCGTTTGGAAAACGAATTGTGGCGTTTGCCGGGGACAGGACGCTTTTATACGACGAGAATCTGTCCCTCCGGAAAAACCTGGAAACGGCCGACGCGGTGACGCGGCTGGTCGTCGGGGATACGCTTTATTATACGACGCTTCGGGAACTCAGGAGGGTTTCGCTTTCGCAATAGCGTTCCCATGTGCCGTCTCAACCAAATTGTAAAAGGAGGGATGACCATGCTGCCATCCATTGTCTGGGATGGAATTACAATCGCTGTCATTGCCGTTTTCGCGCTGTCGGCGTACCGAAAGGGCCTTTTAAACGTGCTGGTGCGCTTTATCGGCGCCATCGCCGTGTTTGCGGCGTCAATCATCTATTCTAAAACGATCGCCGCGATGATCTATACCAATGTTTTCGGGGACCGGGTTGCCGAAGCCGTCGCCGCGAACCTCGACCGGTTCGGGGAGCCGGGAATAGAGGCGTTTACCGATGCGGTGAAGGGCGTCATCGCAATGCTGCCGCCGGGGTTGTCCCAGGCGCTGGACCTTCAGGCGGCGGCCAATGCGGACACATGGTATCAAAATTTTCTGAGCGCCAACGCGGACAGCCTGGTTTCGGTGATCTCGGAACAGATGATCGCGCCTGCGGCCACCGCGGTTTTACAGGTCGTCGTCTTTTTTGTGATGTTCGGGGTCGGATCAATTCTGATCAATCTCGTTGCGGGATTTTTCAAAGGCGTGAACCGCATTCCGCTGCTGGGCACGGCGAACGCACTGCTCGGCGCGGCTTTCGGCGCCATTCAGGGAGCGCTCTATCTCTATGTCGGCGCGGCGCTTCTGTGGCTGATCATGATGGCGACCGGGGACACGCTTTCGTTTGTCTCCTCGGAGGCAATCGCCCAGACGCATCTGTTCCGGTATTTTGTCGCGGCCGGACCCTGGGTAGGCGGGGCGTTTCTGCCGCCCGTATGAGACAGGAAGTGCGGCCTGATATTACCGGTCAAACTTTCATACGTTGTTCATAAAATTGCGGTATAATAACCACAGCGAATTGGGCTGCGGCCCAATTCAGCCCGCCTATGGCGGGCCGGCGCGGCAGACGCCGCGCGCTGCGCTTGTTACACCAGATCGATCCGGCTGCGGACGGATTCCGCCGCTCATGAGGCGGGGATACCGCTGTTTGGCGGATGATGCTGCATCCACAGACCCATAGGGAAAAAATCACCTTGGCCCGGCGGCGCATAGAAATTGTCCGCATGGGCCTGGGGTGTTTTCGTATCGTTTGATTCTGCATTCTATAAAACGCTCTGCGATCATCATTCTGCCAAAGGTGTGAAACCGTTTCGGCAGGGAAGCGTGGTGGAAAAAATTCCCCATGCGCTGCGCGCCTCTTTGCAGGGGCGCGGGCGGCTATCTCCCGCGCGGGACAGCCGTCGGAGGCCCCTTTTCCGCGCGGAGAATGGAGTTACCTTATGAACCTGATGTGTACGCGCTGCAAACAGAGGGTGGCGATGATCTTCGTGACCCGGATGGACAACGCACGGCCCGTCAACGAGGGATACTGCCTGCAGTGCGCAAAAGACCTGGGGATTCCACAGATCAAAGAGATGATCGACAATCTCGGCGTATCGGAGGAAGATCTTGAAGCGATGGCGGGCCAGTTGATGGATTCGATTGAACCGGGCGAAGAGAACGCCGAGGAGGGGGAATCCGGCTTTGAACCGGGCGGCGCGAGAAGTTTTCCCGCGTTCCTCCAGAACTTTATCTCTGGGGCGGTTCCCGGCGCTTCCCCGGCCGAGCCGGACGACTCGGCGATCCGGGAGAAGCCCGGCCGCGACGCGGTTTCTGAGAAGCCCCAGAAGAAGGCGGAAAAGCAGAAAAAATATAAATACCTTGACAATTACTGTGAAAACCTTACGGAAAAGGCCGCGGCGGGGAAAATTGACCACATCGTGGGACGGGACCGGGAGATTTATCGTGTGATGCAGATTCTCAACCGGCGGACCAAGAACAACCCGTGCCTGATCGGCGAGCCGGGCGTCGGCAAAACGGCGATTGCCGAAGGGATTGCACAGCGGCTGGCGGACGGTTCCGCGCCGCCCAAAGTGTCGGAAAAGAAGCTCTATCTGCTCGATCTCACCGCGCTGGTTGCGGGAACGCAGTTCCGCGGGCAGTTCGAGAGCCGGGTTAAGGGTCTGGTCGAGGACATCAAGCAGGCCGGCAACGTGATTCTTTTTATCGACGAGGTCCATAACCTCATTGGCGCGGGGGATGCGGAGGGTTCGATGAACGCGGCGAACATCCTGAAACCCGCCCTGTCCCGCGGGGAGATTCAGGTGATTGGCGCGACCACCTTTACCGAGTACCGGAAGCACATCGAGAAGGACGCGGCGCTTGAACGCCGGTTCCAGCCGGTGACGGTAAACGAGCCGTCGATTGATGAAGCGGTCGAGGTTTTGATGGGCGTTAAAGGCTATTATGAGCTGTTCCACCGGGTTCGGGTGCCGGAGGAGGTCGTCCGCCGCGCGGTTACCATGAGCGAGCGGTATATCACCGACCGATACCTGCCGGACAAGGCGATCGACCTTCTGGACGAGGCCTGTTCCTGCTCGACGCTGGAAAATCACGATCTCACCGAGTATGAGCGGCTCAACCGGAAGCTCAGAAAGCTCCGGGAACAGGAGGCCTCAATGGAACAGCAGACCGGCGAGGTGGACTACGCAAAGCTCGCCGCGGTGAAGTCCGAGGTGCTTCGGGTGGACGCCGCGGTCCGGGAATTGGAGCCGAAGGCGCTCGGCCGCGAGGTGACCATCGACGACCTCGCACGGGTGGTGGAGCTTTGGACCGGAATCCCCGCGAGCAAGATTAAGGAGAGCGAACTGAAAAAGGTCGCGCACCTCGCTGACACCCTCAAAACCCGTATCATCGGCCAGGATGAGGCTGTCGACCTGGTCGCCGCGGCCGTCCGCCGCACGCGGATTCAGCTTTCGGCCAAAAAGCGCCCGGCCTCCTTCATTTTTGTCGGGCCGACCGGCGTTGGAAAAACCGAGCTGGTCAAGCAGCTTTCGAACGAGCTGTTCCAGGCGGCGGATCCGCTCATCCGTCTTGATATGTCTGAATTTATGGAGAAGCATTCGGTTTCCCGGATCATCGGCTCGCCCCCCGGTTACGTCGGCTACGACGAGGCGGGGCAGCTCACCGAGAAGGTCCGCAGAAAGCCGTATTCGGTGGTCCTGTTCGACGAGATCGAAAAGGCGCATCCCGATGTGCTCAACATCCTGCTGCAGATCCTCGACGAGGGGAAGATCACCGACGCGCAGGGCCGCGTGGTTTCGTTTGAAAACACGGTGATCGTCATGACATCGAACGCGGGTTCGAACCTCCGCACGGCGACGGTCGGCTTCGGCCGCGCCAAGGACGAGGCGACCAAGGAGCGCGCGGAAAAGGCGCTGGCCGATTTCCTGCGGCCGGAATTCCTCGCGCGGGTCGATGAAATCGTGGTGTTCAAATCCCTGACCGAGGAGAACTATCAAAAGATCGCGGCCCTGATGCTCGACGAGCTGGTGGAGCCGCTGAGAGAGCGGGAGATTCGCTTCAACTACGACGACGCAGCGGTTGCGCTGATCGCGAAGAAGGCCTATGGCGGGAAATCCGGCGCCAGAGATATCCGCAAGGTGATCCGGCGCGAGGTGGAGGACCGGCTGACCCTGTCGGTGGTCGAAGCCTATGAAGCTCCGCCCTCGCTGATCAGCCTGACGGCGGTGGAGGGCGAGCTGACCCTGCTGACCGCGTAGGGCGTAAAAACAGCGGACGCCGGATGAGGGAACCCCTCATCCGGCGTTTTTGCGTCAAAGACAGGACGGGGACAGCGGGAAACGGCCGCCGCGCGTCCATTTTCTAGCTGGCTTAGCTGTAATCATGGCCGCTCCGATTGTTTAAAATAGAAAAAGCGCAGCAAAAATTGGCTTGCTGACTTTATCGCTCCGTTGTATACTATACTTATATCGTATAACGAAACTGTGATTGGAGTAGAAGACGATGAGTTATAAGATTGTGGTGGACAGCTGCTGCGACCTGCCCGTGGAAAAACGGCGCGATCCGCATTTTCAGGTGGTTCCGCTGACGCTGATTGTTGACGGCCATCACATCATTGACGACGAGACGTTTGATCAGGCGGATTTTCTTCGCAGGGTGCGGGAGAGTCCGAACTGCCCGCGTTCCTCTTGTCCATCGCCGGAGAGCTATCGAAACGCCTATCAAGGCGCGGACGACATCTATGTGGTTACGCTGTCCGGAAACCTCAGCGGCTCTTACAACAGCGCGGTTCAGGGGAAATTGTTATACGAAGAGGATAATGGATCAAAAAATATTTTTATTGTTGACTCTTGCTCCGCTTCTTCCGGCGAAGTTCAGATCGCGCTTCTGGCGCAGGAGCTGGCGGAGAGCGGGCTTGAATTCGCACAGGTGTGCAAGCGCCTGACCGAATACCGGCTGGGGATGCACACCTATTTTGTTTTGGAGACGCTTGATTCGCTCCAGAAAAACGGCCGGCTTTCCAAGGTGCAGGCGTTTGTCGCGAATGCGCTTGGGATCAAGCCGGTCATGGGCGCGAACCAGGAGGGCGAGATCCTAAAGCTCGATCAGGTCCGCGGCATCAACAACGCGATCATGCGGATGACCGACTATGTGGCCAGGGAGCTGATGGATCCCGGAACCCGCCGGGTGGTCGTCGCCCACTGCAACTGCCCGGAGCGCGCTGAATTTACCAGAACGCAGCTTTTGAAGCGGGCCGCGTTCCGCGAAGTGATGGTTGTCCCGACGGCGGGCGTGAGCAGCCTCTACGCCTGCGACGGCGGGGTCGTCATCGCAGGGTAAAGCGCGGCTGGCATTTTCATTGTATCAGGAAAAATCCCAATGGCTGTAAAATTGAACAAATTGGTCAAGACATTGAAAAAGCAGGAAGGGTTGTTCCCTTCCTGCTTTGTGTATATCGTTCAGTTGGTTTCGCATGTCGGGATTTCCTCGACCATCCGCGGAAGCGGAGAAAGGCCGAGCCGTTTTCCGACCCGGTAGAGGATCGGCTGTTCCAATCCGCATTCGGCGAGAAGACCATGATCTGCGAACACCGTTTCCGGATCCGCGTCGGCCCTAAGCTCGCCGTCCCGAAAAACCAGGATGCGCTGCGCCCAGCGCCAGGCGAAGTCCACGTCGTGGGTTGCGACAACAAGGCCGAGGCCTGCCTGAGAGAGATCGTCCAGGATCCCCTCGAGCCTTAGCGCGTTTTCAGGGTCGAGACTGGCAAAGGGCTCGTCAAGAAGCAGGAGCGAAGGCTCCATTGCGAGCACATCCGCGATGCTGACCCGCTTTTTTTCCCCGCCGGAGAGCGTGTGCGGCGCACGGCGGCGCAGGTCCTCAAGCCCAAGGCGCCGGATCGCCCGCTCCACCCGGCGGCGGACCTCCTCTTCCGGGAGGCGGAGGTTCATCGGCCCGAAGCTGACGTCGGCCTCGACGCTCCCCGCGATGAACTGGCTGTCCGGATCCTGGAACACGAGGCCGACGGCGCGGCGAAGAGCCATCCGGTCCGCCGCTTTGTCCCCGACCGGTTTGCCGCCCAGCAGAAGCGACCCGGAGGCGGGCCGAAGGACGCCGTTGCAGCAGAGGAAGAAGGTGCTTTTTCCCGCGCCGTTCCGGCCAAGCACCGCGACACGTTCGCCCGCGTAAAACGCGGCGGAGAGGCCGCGGAGCGCAGCGCGGCCCTCGTCGTCATAAGAATAGGCAATGCTTTGCGTGCGAAGTATTTCTGTTTTCAAACCGGCAAGACACCTCCAGACAGAACGGCCGCGAGGATCAATAGGAAAAGCGCGGCAGCCGCAAGCCCCTGTGGGAGCGTGACCGGCTTTTCGGTTTCCAGAAAACGGATTTCGCCGCTGTAACATCGGCTTTCCATCGCATCGAAGCAGGCGTTGGCCCTCTGGAAGCTCCGTACGAAAAGGTTTGCGTAGAGGTTTCCGGTGGTCCGTACGCTGAGGGAAAAGGACGAGTAGCCCAGGCGGCTTTCGGCTGCGTCCCGCATGGCGCCGTGCATTTCCAGAAGGAGAAACAGATAGCGGTAGATCAGTACCATCAGCTCTACGACGACAGCCGGGACATGCGCGCGGCGAAGCGCCCGAATGATCCCGCTCATCGGGGTGGAGAGGCTTAAAAAATACAGGCAGCTCACAGCGCCGAGCGCTTTCGCGAGGACGAGGGCTGCTTTCGCCTGCGCCGCCGCCGTGACCGTCAGCCAGCCGCCGAAGAACCGCAGGTTTAAAACGCCGCTCGGCGCGGCGGACCATTCGAACAGAAGGGCTAGTCCGCTCAGAAGCAGGAACGACGCAGGGAGCGACAGCATCCTCAGGTAGTCATGCCAGCGCACGCCCCCTGCCGCCGTCAGCAGCGACATCAGCAGGAACAGCACCGACGGCGCGAGGACGCTCCGGGAAAGGGACGCGAGGAGGATCAGCGCGACGCAGCCGAAGGTTTTCAAACCCGCGTTCACCGCGCCAAAGCGGCTTTTCAGCGCGATCTGATCGACAGTAAGAACCCCGCCGTGCGCATGCCGGCCCAGCAGCGCGAGAACGATGCCAAGCGCCGCACAGAGGGCGCCGAGCGCGGGGGAGGGGAGCCGTCCGTAAAAGAGGCACCAGACCACCGACGCGGTCAATAGGGAGGTGACAATCATGGGAAGCCTCCTTTCCGGGTGGGGTTTCAAACGGGCGGACGGAAAATCATTCTTCGCGGCGGTACTTCTTCCGCGCGGCCAGATAGCCGAACGAGAAGGCGATCACGCCGACGCCGATTCCGGTCTGCAAACAGAAAAAGAGGCTTTCGACCTCGCCGGGAAGTTCCCCGTCGATCAGGGTTTCCAGGATCGGCGTAAACCAGGGTTCGTATTCCGTTCCGGTGATTTCGCCGATCATTACGCTCCCCGCGTCGTCGCTTCCGCCGAACTCGGCGCCTTTGAGCGCGAAGAGCGGGACGAGCGCGATCAATAAAACTGCAATGAGAAGGATCAGGATCAGCCCGCGGTTTTTGGTCTTGGTCATTTTACACCCTCCCTGAGAAAGCCGATTTCACGCAGCTCCGGCTTTGCGTAGGTTTCCATTCCGATCACCATCACAACGGTCAGGATGCCCTCGATCACCGCGAGCGGCAACTGCGTCGGAGCGAAAACGCCGAGAAATTTGACGGCGCTTGCGGCGATTCCGCCGCTCTCGCTTGGGTAGGCCAGGGAGAGCTGGAGGCTGGTGACACAGTAGGTGAACAGGTCGCCGAGCATTGCGGCCAGGAAGATGCCGGCCTTCCGATTGACGCCCAGCTTTTTGCAGAGCAGGTAGACCGCCCATGAAAGGAACGGGCCGGCGATCGCCATGCTGAAGGTATTCGCCCCGAGGGTGGTGATCCCTCCGTGCGCGAGTAGAATCGCCTGAAACAGCAGGACGATAATGCCGAGGACGCTGACGGCGGCCGGGCCGAACAGGATCGCCGCAAGGCCGGTTCCGGTCATGTGGCTGCAACTCCCGGTGACCGACGGGATTTTCAGCGAGGAGATCACGAAGACAAAGGCGCCCGACATGGCGAGCAGGATCAAAGCCTTTCTCCTATCGCGAATGGTGCGGCGGATGCTGACAATGCCTGCCGCGAGGAAGGGGAGGCTGATCACGCTCCAGAGAATGCTGTGGGTAACCGGCAGATACCCTTCCATGATGTGCATGGCGAACGCCTGCGGCGTCGCCAGGATAAATCCGGCAAAAACGGCGGTGAAGACAACAAACTGCCGTTCATTTTTTGTCCAGGATGACACGGGGCGATCCCTCCTTTTGTTGATTGGGAACCGTCTGGTCCGGCGCCAGACCGATTTGATAAAGGGCGTTTGCGAACGAGCCGCAGGCCGACTGAAGGTGTTTTCGGACCCCGGGCGGGACTTCGTCCCTCCGGGGAGCGCGGCCGAGCGCCTTTGCAAGGCTGCGTAGCTGCTCCAATTCTTGTTTTGTTTCGTCGCTGAGGTTTAAGACCTGGTAAGTACAGTCCTGTAGCGATTTGCTGTGACGTTTGCGGCCGGCGTCTTTGCGCCCTTCGAGACCGGAGCCGGAGAACGGCCTTAAGTGGGCAACCGGCTCGAATCCAATCTGAAACAGCGCGTTCCGCCAGGAGCCGCAGCGCGCGGTCAGCGCGCTGCGGACCGGTTCGTCTACCTCGCTGCGGAGCGGGACTCTGCCGAGCCGGTAAGCGGTTTGGCGCACCTGTTCGAGCAGCGCGCGGGTTTCGTCGTCGAAATCGGTGATGATGTGTTGGGATTGGTTCCGGCGAACGCCGGCGGCATTTAAAACATCGCCCCAGCGGCGGTAGCGCTTGCGGAGCGCCGCGCAGACATCGGGCAGATCAGACGGGTGGGGGATTCTGCCGAGTTCGCGGGCCTTTTCACGAACAGATTCCAAAAGCGCTTCGGCCCGCTTTTGCTCTTCGGCCTGACGCTCCAGCGAGACGCCGCCGCTTCCGGCCGATTTGCTCAGGTTCGCCCGCACAAGGGCATAGGGCCATTTTTGGAAGCGAAGGCGGAGATAGCTGAGCGTGACCCAGAACATTTCCTTCTGCGCGGGCGAGCGGCCGAGCCGCTTTGCGGCGGCGCGAAGCCGGTCGAGCAGTTCCTCGTCCGAAAGGCTTTCGTAAAAGAGCCGCCCCTCCGGAAGGGAGGGATCGAACGCATCGCGGATCTCCGGCGGCGCCTGAGCCGCACGGTTGCAGTCGTAAGGCTGCTTCGCTTCCAGCCGGTCGAGCCAGGCGAGCTTTCGGTTTCGTTCATTACAGTCCAGTTTTTTCAGTTCCATCACGAGACTCCTGTACGACTTAAAGGTTTCCGGTTCCTGCGAGGCCCACAGCGGCTCGCCGCGTATTCACCCCCCGGCTGCCGAAGCCGTTCGCCGGAAAACAACAAACGGCTATGGCGCAACTGATCGCCACAGCCGTATTTCTGTGCTTCAAAACGGCGCCTGCTGGAATCACAGGGGATTCCAATGGCTGCCCTGTCCTCTTGTAGGTCTTCTGACTCACGCTTATCGGAGATGGAATTTCCGTCTCCGGCATCCTGTGCCCGGCCTTCTCAGGTTTCCCCAATGACCGACTTTCGTCTATGGGCGCAGACATTGGGCGTATACAGCGGCGGTACCGTCCGGGATTCTCACCCAGTTCCCTTGTCCAGCCGTACCGTCTTTTCCGCGGGCGGCCACAAAAAGAGCGATGAAGTTGTGACATAAAAAACGCCCATCCCAAAAGCGGAACAGGTTTCCTTGTACAATGCACAACAGAATACAAGTCCACCAGGGCTTTCTTTTCCCATACGCTCCCGGCTGACTTACCGCCCAGGGCGGCTTACAGCATACCTGTGCCGGACTCTCACCGGTCTTCGGACAAAGAGCGCCGCGCCGTTTTTGAGCGCCGCTCATCGTATCTGTTATACTGTGAAGTTTTTTATGTCTTGTTTATCATAGCAAACAAAAATAGGAATGTCAAGAACGGCAAATAAGAATCGAAACCCGATGAAGAAGGCAAAAACCGCTCTGATTGTTTTGGTCAGAGCGGTTTTATTTAAAAATTAATCCTGTTTAATCGCTGTGAGCGCCGAAATTTTCACGGCCCGGTTGGCGGGATAGAATCCGGAGAGAAGGCCGACGCAGGTTGAAAAGACCAGCGCGGCGCCCACCAGCCAGAGCGGGATGATCGAGACGGCGGTCCCGGCGCCCTGCGCGCCCATGCCGTAAATATCGCTCGACATCGAGAAACTCAAGCCGAAATAGTTCATCAGGAAGGATAGGAAATACGACAGCGCGATCCCAATCACGCCGCCGAGAAAGCCGATCGCCCCCGCCTCCATCAGGAAGATGGTGCGGATGTCGCGGACAAAACAGCCGACCACCTTCATGATCCCGATTTCGCGGGTCCGTTCATAGATTGACATCACCATCGTGTTTGTGATGCCGATCGCCGCGACGAACAGCGAGATTGCGCCAAGGCTGCCGAGAATCATCTGCTGCTTATTCGCCTGCTCCTCCATCGGTTTGCGGATGGTTTCCATGGAATAGGTTTCAAAGCCCATGTCCTGGATCGCCTGCTCGATTTCGCCGACGTATTGGATGTCGGAGACCTTGACCTTCGCCTGTGTGTAGCCGGTGTCGTCGCTGGCCTTGATTTTATTGACCTTCATGTAGTCCTCTTCCATCTTTTTCAGATCGGCGATGTTCATAAACATCCCGCGCGAGGTTTCATATCCCCGGCCCCAGTCCTCTTTCAGAATGGCGGTGACGGCCGCTTTATATTCCACCTTCCTGGCGCTGGAGGCGGCGTCGCCCTGATTTTCGGGCTGAATGACGTATTTTGATGTGAGAGGGTCAAAAAACGGGTCGGCGATGTTCCCGTTTTCATCGGGATAGGGATCGACACGGTTGTTGTTCTTCCGCTTGGTGTCGCGGAAGTTATAGGCCGCGTACTGGCCCATGACAATCGAGTAGGGTTCGGAAAAGGCGTCTTCAAAGCTGCCCTCGATCAATTCATAGCCGAGCAGCGGAAGCGCCTCTGGGTAGACGCCGACAACGTTGTAGAAATAGTTCTGATACCGGTCGTTGCGCCCGGTGTAGATGTTGGCCTGAAGGTAGTTTGGCTGATAGAACGGCGTTGCGACAACGACGTTCGGCATCGCCTGGATCTGGCTCATCACCTCGTCAGTGAGGGCGAGGAGCTTTCCGTCCTTGCTGCTGCCGTAGTTATAGATTTCGATGACGGTCAAATCGCCCATCTCAGCCAGCATGGCGTCCTGGCTGGCCTTCATGCCGATCCCGATCGAGATCATGACCACGATTGCGCAGGTGCCGACCACCACGCCGATGACGGTCAGAAGGGTCCTGACTTTTCTTCTGGCGAGGTTGCGAAGGCACATGGTGATCAGATCAGATGTCTTCATCTTCGAATATGCTCCTCTTGGCCTTTGCTTTCTGGACGGTGATATAGAAGCTCATCCCGGCGACCACCACGCCCATCGCGATCGCGATGGTTTTGGTGTGATCGGGCTTTGCATCCACCGGTTCAACCGGTCCGGGGTCCATCGGGAAATCGATCCCTCCGATTGGATCTTCCGGGATAGCGAAGCTCTGGACCGGTATGGTGAATTTATAGGAAAGTTCCTTCGGGTTCATGTTGGCGTCCTCATAGGTGATGAGAATCTCTCCCTCGAGCGTTCCGGCTTCGAGCGGGCGGATGTAGAAATCCGCGCCGTTTTCGCTGCCCGCTTCCAGGTTGCCGACATACTGGGATTGGCCGGCGTTGGCCATGTTGCCCTGAAGGGTTGCGGAAACGTTATAGACGCCGCTCCGGCCCTTGTTCACAAACGGGATGTAAATCGAAAACTCCTCGCCCTCATAGGCCATATCCGGCATTTCCGGCGTACCGATTTCAAATCGGTCCGGGAATGACACCGGGATGGTGATCTTCTCTTCGCTCTTGTTGCTCAGGCGCTGTTCGTTGTCGACATACTGATAGGAAAAGCTGATATTGATCGCGTTGGCGTCTTCGTCGTCGGTCACTTTGGTCAGGCCGGTGTTGATGGTGACGGTTTTTTCGATGTTCCCGCCCGCGAACAGTTCGTTGATATAGATGGTGTTCGAGGAGGAGGACATCGAGAAAACGCCGGTGGGGGAGATGTTCATCACGATATTCTCAAGCGTATGGGTGGAGCTGGTGTTCCGAAGGATCAGCTTGAGATCGAAGTCGGCGCCAGCGGTCACCGTATCCCCGCCGAACGAGTAGCTGTCCACGATGATGTAGGGGATCAGCGGGTCGAGCTCCTGGCTGGAGCTGTCGTCGGAGCCGTCATCGTCGTCGCGGACATATTCCACCGCGTTTGTCACGGTGTAAGAACACTCTGCGGCATGCTCCGCGCCGTCGGCCGTCTCGTACTGAATGGTGAAATTGATCGAGTTTCCGTGTCCCGAATAGCGCAGGTCCGGCAGAATCACCTCGAATGCGGCGCGGTCATTGGACGAGAGATCAATCGCTTTTACCGTGGGATCGGCGCCTTCGCGGACGAACGCGCCGACATTAAAGAGGACGCGAGGCGTTACCGAGCGGTTGACATCCGCCGCGGACACGTTTGGATCCACGACGATAAACTTGGCGTCGAGCAGCTTTCGGCGATAGATTTTGGTCGTGACGCTGATTTCAGCGCCGGTGCAGGGCTCCGCGCCGAGGGTATTCGCGGAATAGAGGTTGACCTGGTTGATGACCGGGTTAAAGAGGGTCATCTCGGAATCGCCTTTGATGTTAAAATAAAAGGTATCGCCCGCAACCCACCCGGAACCGTTGACCTTCTTGATCATCAGGCCGCCATAGTAAAGGCGCTCGCCGGTAAACCCGAATTCCTTTGCGGTTTCATAACCTGCGCCTGAACTCGGTTCCCGTATCTGAAGGGTTAAAGTCCCGTCGATCAGCACAATGCGGCAGTTGTAGGTGCCGGCCGCCGAGAAGAATACGGGATCCGGGACGCCGGAGATGGTGATGTTGTCGGACTTCTGGCTCCCGATCGTAAGCTCCGCGGCATATGCCGGAAGGATCATCAGGGATAAGGCGATCACAACCGCAAAGGCGGCGGACAGCAGTCGTTTGATCGTGTTCAAGGCTGGTTCTCTCCTTTATCATCAGACGTGGAACTTGCGGCTTGTTCTTCCGGCAGCGGGGCCGCGGCGGGGGTTCCGGCCGGCGTTTCCCCAGGGGATTGCTCCTGGAAGCTGGGATCCGGCGGCTCTGACAGGCGCTTGGTCGAGGGCTCGTTCTCCCCGGCCGCCGCCAAGGCGGCCGACGGCGCGGCCGGCGCGCATTTCCTGTCGCCGACAAGCTGGCCGTCTTTGATGGTGACGATCCGGTCCGCATATTTTGCGAGCTCGTTATCGTGCGTAACCAGGACGAAGGTGATGTTGTGCTCGTGCGCCATATCGATTAGAAGCCGCATGACCTCAAGGGTTGTCCGGCTGTCGAGATTTCCGGTCGGTTCGTCGGCAAAGACGATTTTGGGCTTGGCCACAAACGCGCGGGCGATGCCGACCCGCTGCTGCTGGCCGCCGGACATTTCGCTCGGCTTATGGTGCAGCCGGTTTCCGAGGCCGACCTTTTTGAGCATGGCGGCGGCCTCCCGGTCGCGCACCGCGCGGTCGATGCCGCGGAACAGAAGCGGCATGCTGACGTTTTCCGCCGCCGTCAGGGCGGGGAGGAGGTTATAGGATTGGAAGACGAACCCGATATTCTTTTGCCGGAACTGCGCAAGCTGGTCTTCCGACAGCTTGGAGACGTTCGTTTTCCCGATAAACACCGCGCCCTTGGTCGGCTTTTCGAGTCCGGCGAGCTGATTGAGCAGCGTGGATTTTCCGGAACCCGAGGTTCCGAGAATACAGCAGACTTCGCCTTTTTGAATCTCCAGATTGACGCCGCAGAGGGCCTTGACCTTTTCATGGCCGATCCGATAGTATTTATGTAGGTCTTTGACCGTGATAATCGCGCTCACAAAGGTGCTGATCCCTCCCGTCTTTGAAACTTTGATTCTTAAACAAGGTGTCATATTTGTGAGAATTTATTGCCTTTGGGCGCGGCGGCGCGAAAGAATCCGCGTTTGACCAAGGCCCATTTCACTGAATTATTATACCGTATCCGGGAGAAACGGTAAAGGGCCGGAGTCAAAGAGAACCGATCGTCCTTCAAGAAACAGGCCCGGCAACTGCTGGGCCTGTTTCTTGACGGGTCTCTCACAATTTGTCTTTTTGTATCGGGCGGCGCTCGGCGTAGGGGTTCACATGAACCATGCAGTGCTTGACGCCGGGGAATTCCCGCTCGATCCGGTGGTGTACCCGGCTTGCGATGTCGTGGCCCTCCTTGACGGTCTGGGAGCCATCGACCGAGATCTCGATATCGACGTAGTACCGGGAGCCAAACCGCCGTGTTTTGAGGCTGTCTACCCGCATTACGCCGCTTTCGGATCCGGCGAGCCCTGCGAGCGCATTTTCAATCTCCCGCGGACAGGAGCTGTCGAGCATCTGATTGATCGCTTCCCGCGCGATGTCGAACGAGACCTTGACAATCAGGAGGGAAATCAGGATGCAGGCGATCGAGTCCATGATGGGATATCCGGCGATTGAAAAACCGATGCCGATCAACGCGCCGATCGAGGAAATCGCGTCGGAACGGTGGTGCCACGCATCGGCCATCAGCGAAGAAGACCCTGTTTTTTTCGCCGCGCGTTTGGTATACTGATAAAGCCACTCTTTGGTTCCAATTGAAATCAGCGCGGCAGCCAGCGCGAGCTTTCCAGGGACGACAAAAGTTCCGGAAAGCCCGCCGAGGATGGTGCGGACGCCGCCGATCCCAATTGAAAGGCCGGTCAGAAGCAGAAGGCCGGAAAGACCGATGGCCGCGACGCACTCTATCCGCTCGTGGCCGTAGGGGTGTTCGTCGTCGCTTTGCTTGCTGGACAGCCTCAGGCCGATGATCACGACGACGGTCGAAACAATGTCGGAGGCCGAATGCACCGCGTCCGACAGCATTGCGCCCGAATGGGCGACAACACCCGCAAACAGTTTAAAAGCGGTCAGAAGGACGTTTACAAGGATGCTCACCATCGAAACGCGCACGCCGATTGCCTGATTTTGAATTTCTCTCTGATCCATGAGGGTCACTCCAATCTGTCCAAAGAATAAAAAAACAGTAGCCTCCAAATGGAAGGTTACTGTCCCGCGGTTGTCCCGCTGTCTGGCGGAAACGTCCGTTCCGCCGCCGACCCGGCGCGCCGAAGTGCGCCTGCACTGATTTTTCCGCTATTTTATCACGAACATTTCCGTCTGTCAATATTTTATTGGATATCACGGCCAATATACCCAGAGCGCGCATTATTTCAGCGGTTTAGAACCGGTGAGTTCGGCGAGGCGCCGTTCCAGCTCGGCAAGGCGCGCTTCGGTCGTCTGCTTTGTATCTTCGCCATCAAGGGCCGCTTCCTTTGTTTGGCCTTGCCCGCAGACCGGCGGATCGCCGGCGGCTGGAAGAAGCGAAGCGCGTGTGGAGATTACCTGGGCGGCGACAAAGAGAAGATTCGCGAGCGCGTTCTGCTCATTGGCGGAGAGGTTTCCGGTCGCCGCAAGCGCAAGAACCGCGGTAGCGATCACAGATGCGGTTGCTCCGTCGTCGCCTGTGCAGCTTTGGGGCATGCGCACTTCCCTCCTCAATCTGCGGTCATTATGCCATAACGGCAGGCCCGATCGGGCCTGCACGCCGCGAAAGCGGCGGACAAACCGGCAGAGCCGATTTGAGTTTTGGTGAAACAGGCGCGGCGCGCGGCGTCTGCCGCGCCGGCCCCGCCGGCGGCGGGGCCGATTGGGCCCAAGCCCAATTTACTGCGGTCATTATACCATCATATGCCGGCGCCTGAAAATTGAGCAGGCCCGGCGGAGAGGGGCGTTTTTATGATTTTATGCTGCCGGGTTCCGGCGCTGATGGAGCGGAAGCTGTATGAGCGCCTCTGTGCGCTTTCCGCTCCGGGAAGGCTGCAGAAAGCGGATAGGCTCCCTTCCGGGAAGCGGGCGGCGTCGCTGGCGGCGGGGCTGCTTCTGGAGGCGGCGCTGCGCCGTGAGACTGGGAAACAGGGGCTTTCACTCCTGGTCCGGGAAGCGGAACATGGAAAACCGGCGCTTCCGCCGGAACTGGGGCTGTGGCTGAGCCTGAGCCACAGCGGTAATTTTGCGCTCTGCGCCGTGACGCGCCGGCCGGTGGGCGCCGACATTCAGAAAACCGTCCCGGTGCGGGAGAGCCTCCTCCAAAGGGTCTGTTCGGCTGCGGAACAGGAATGGATTCTAAAGGCCGCTTCGCCTGCGGAACGGGAGAGGAGGTTTTGCCGCATCTGGGCGCTGAAAGAAAGCTGGCTCAAGGCGACGGGCGTGGGGCTCGCCGGGCTCGCGGACGCCCGGTTCGCCCCGGTTCCAGAGGGCCTTGCCGGACCGGAGGGATGGCGCTTTCGGGCGTTTTCACTGCCGGAGGGATATGAAGGGGCCATCTGTGAAGCGGAGGGCTGAAAAACAGCCGGCGCGCGGCTTAACATTCGCTATAAATTGATACTTAAAAAAGAATGTTGCGCCTTGTTGAATACTAGTTCAACGTATAAAATTAATATTTACAAAAAATTGCCGCGCGAAGAATTCTTCGCGCGGCTGTTATGGGTACAATGGGCTTTACTGATACAGTTCGCTGGCGGAGAGAAACTGAAATCCCGCATCGGAAAGCGCTTTCACCGCGCGTTCGTTGTTGTCGACGCGCAGGATCACATGGGCGTTTTCGCTCGCATGGCTGATGAAAGCGTAGCAGTATTCGACTGCGACCCCCTCGTTGAAGAGGATGTCGAGCGCGCTGCAGAGCCCGCCGGGGCGGTCGCTGACCGCGATGCCGATGACGCTTGTGATGGAGACGGTCATCTTCGCGTTGGCGAGCGCGCGCTGCGCCTCCTCGGGCTTATCGACAATCAGCCTGAGAATTCCGAAATCGGTGGTGTCCGCGACCGACATTGCGCGGATGTCAATCCCCGCATCACGCAGGACGGTGGTGATTTCCCGGAGCCTGCCGGTCCGGTTTTCGATAAAGACGGAGATCTGCTTGATGAGCATTGGCAAATACCTCCCTGTCGTATCAATGAACCTGAGCTTATTGCAGCGCGCGAAAAGCGGCTGAGAACTTTCTGGCGAACGGCTTTTATTCATATCGGTGGTCGACGACCCGCTTCGCTTTGCCCTGGAACCGCTCGATGGTGTTCGGGTCGACGAGCTTGACGCGCGCGTCGAGGCCGAGGACCGAATGCAGCCGCTCCCGGATGGTTTTGCGAAGCGCCTCGAGTTCGCCGTAGCGTTCGAGAAGCGTTCCATCGCAGAGTTCCACCTGCACCTCCAGATAATCCATAAAATTCTCCCGCGTGAGGATCAGAAGGTAGTGCGGGCCGATGTGGCTGATGGTCAGAAGAACGCTTTCAATCTGCGAGGGGAAGACGTTGACCCCCTTGATCACGATCATATCGTCGCTTCTGCCGCAGACCTTATCCATCCGGACATGGGTGCGCCCGCAGGGGCAGGGGGCATAGTTGAGACGGGTGATGTCCCCGGTGCGGTACCTCAGGAGCGGCAGCCCCTCTTTAAACAGCGGAGTGATGACCAGTTCGCCGTAACTCCCCTCCGGGAGGTTTTCGCCGGTGGCGGGGTCGATGATCTCAGGGAGGAAGTGATCTTCCCAGATATGTAAACCGTCGCGGCAGATACATTCGCCCGATACGCCGGGGCCGGTCAGTTCGCTCATGCCGTAGTTGTCGGTGGCGATGATGCCGAAGTTCGCTTCAATCTGCGCGCGCATCTCGGGGGTGCAGCTCTCTGCGCCGAGGAAGCCGACCTTCAGCTTCAGGCGGTCGACAATGCCCTTTTGTTTTGCAACCTCGCTCAGATAAAGTGCATAAGATGGGGTCGCCACAAGGCCGGTCACCCCGAGATCTTCCATCAGCATCAACTGTTTCTCGGTGTTGCCCGCCGACATCGGGATAACGGTCGCGCCGATCTTTTCAAGGCCTTGATGAAGGCCCAGCGCGCCGGTGAACAGCCCATAGCCGAACGCAATCTGCACCACGTCGCCGCTCGTCGCGCCAGCGGCTGAAACAACGCGCGCGACGCAGTCGCTCCAGATGTCGAGGTCGTGCCGGGTGTAGCCTACGATGGTGGGCTTCCCGGTTGTGCCGGACGAGCCGTGGATGCGGACCATCTCTTTTATCGGGCGGGCGAACAGGCCGTAGGGGTAATTGTCCCGCAGTTCGCTCTTTTTGGTAAACGGCAGTTTCCTGACGTCGTCAAGCGTTTTGATATCCGACGGATGGATGCCCAGCCGGGAAAGTTTTTCGCGGTAATACGGGACGTTTTCATAGCAGTTCGCCACCGTCTTCTGAAGCCCCTTGAGTTGAATTCCCGCGAGCTGTTCCCTGTCGAGGGTTTCGAGTTCCTCCTGCCAGTACATCGCTGATCCCCTCCGATTTTAATGATTTAAAGCGTTTTGGTACGAAAGTATAGTAGTATTCTAGCACAGATTTTCAATGGTTGCAATGTGTTTGGCGGGTTTTGTTGGATTTCTGCGGCCGAAATGGTACAATGAGCACGGCATAATAGTTTGGCAGGCTGCGGCGGCTTCTGTAATTTCGAACCGAAGAACCGGCGACGCACGTTGTCCGCCGGACAGACGCGCAGGGGATGGGCCTGCGGCGATCATGGAATCGCCTTTGGCTGCTGCATAGGCCGGAAAGGAAGCAAAACGATGATAAAGGCAGTGTTATTTGATCTGGACCATACGCTCTATTCCCGTGAGGAAACGCTTCGAAGGGCGGCCAAACTCCTCTCCCGCGAATTCCGGCTGGAGGAGGGACAGCTCGCAGAAGCTCTGGTGCGGAACGATCATCGCCTCTATCGCGACGACTACAGCTTTGCGGGCCAGGGCGCCGTCTATGCCGCAATGGCGGAAGAGGGGCTGCCGCTCCCGCCGAAGGAGCGGTTTCTGCCGGCGTTTCTCGACGCGCTCTGCGAGAGCTGTACCGCGTATCCATTTACGGCGCCGGTGCTGCTTGACTGCAAGCGCCGGGGGCTTTTGGTCGGGATGGTGACCAACGGCGGCCATGCGCTTCAGGACCGGAAGATCGAAAGCGCGGGGATCGGCGGCTATTTTGACGACATGGTGATGGCCGCGGACGAGGGCGTTTTAAAACCCGACCCAGCGGTGTTCCGCCTCGCGGCGGAACGGCTTTCCGCCGCGCCGGAGGAGTGCGTCTTTGTCGGGGATAATCTTCTTGACGACATCTCTGGCGCGGCGCGCGCCGGGATGCGTACCGTCTGGATCCGGCAGGAGCGCGGCCTTCGGGACCACCTACCCAAACCGGATGAAGAGATTGGCAGCATTGAAGAGCTGCCGGCGCTGCTCGACCGCATAGAGCGGGAGGGCGGCTTTCACTGAACGGCAAATAGAAGATCTGCCGCGGCGGCCGCCGCGGCAGAACCTTTATCAGGAGGAGAGGCAAGAGATCAAAGCTTTCTGCGCAGCTGGGATTGGAGCGCAGTCAGAGGGATCAGCAGATTGACGACCCCCTGTTCCGGTCCGGCCAGCATTCCGGTTGGATAGAAGACGCAGACGCCGGTTTCGGTGAGATAGAAGTTTTCCTGAAACAGATTGTCTTTGAGCGATTCCCGCCAGTCTTCCGGGAGGGAAAGCTCTCGTTCCAGGTGGTTCCTCTCGATCAACCCCATTGCCGCTGCGAGAATGCGGCGGCGGTAGCTGCTTCTGGTGCGGAACATCGCGCGCAGCGGCAGCGAGCGGCCCCGGTCAAGATCCCAGGTGATCGCGCTCTGTTCAGCGGCCTGCACCTCGCCCTGCGCTGAGTAGAGATTGTATTCGAGGACGGTTGAAAACAAACCGTTTTTGTTGTAGGTGACGCGGAAGCGGGAGCGTGCGATTGAGGGCTGGAACCCCTTCCCCTCGGTCCTCTTGACGAGGGCGGGGAACAGCTTTTTGATGAACGCTTCCTCTTGTTTCGCGGCGCAGTAGGTGTAATAGCCGTTCAGATAACACTCGGTAAACAGATCGGGATGGGCAATCTGCGGATATTCGATGCTGTAGCCGAGGATGGGGCGGCCGTTTAAATCGAGCAGATCGGAGCACCTGTGCGGTTCAACTGCAACGCCCTGGCGGCTGCAAAGCTCTTTTTTCTGTTTCATCGCCTGACCTCGTTTCGCGGCGGGAACCATTGACGCATTTGATGCGCAATCAAGAAGCCGCCGCCACTGTTGTTCTAAGACATCATATGGAGTTCCTCCCGAATCGGTGACAGGGGGAAGGCGCCGCGGTCAAAAGCCGCGCTGCGGCTGAACGCATGAAGGAAACGGCGTGCGCAGGAGGGCGGATCGGTCCAGGAGACCGGTAGGCGCCGGAAAGAAGCCTTTCCGATTCAAAGCTCGTGATGGTTCCGGCGGAAAGAACGGCCGGGGAAACCAGCGCAAAGGCCAAAGATGGCGGCGGTACGATTCTGCGGCTTTTGAAGAATGCTGGGCTTTTGCATAGGCGGACTCCACGAAACGTTGATTGGCGTACTGGATGGAGAAAAGATCGGAAAATCTGAAAAAAGCGGTGCGTCCAACCGGACGCACCGCTTTTTTCATTAAGTATTTGCCATTTCAGGCAGAAGCTTTTGCTATTGTGATCAACCGAGAACCGCGAGCAGGATACCAGCGGCGACAGCCGATCCAATAACGCCGGCCACGTTCGGACCCATAGCGTGCATGAGCAGGAAGTTGGTCGGATCCTCTTTCTGGCCGACGGTCTGCGAGACACGGGCAGCCATCGGGACCGCGGAAACACCGGCGGAACCGATCAGAGGATTGATGGCGTTTCCGCCGTAGATCACGTTCATGAGTTTACCCAGCAGGACGCCGCCGGCAGAACCGAGGCTGAACGCGACGAGGCCCATGATGATGATCTTAATGGTTTCCAGGTTCAGGAAGGTGGCGGCGGTCGTGGTGGAGCCGACGCTGATGCCGAGGAAAATGGTGATGATGTTCATCAGTTCATTGTTCGCGGCTTTCGCGAGACGGTCCATAACGCCGGATTCCTTCATGAGGTTGCCGAGCATCAGGCAGCCGACAAGCGGCACGGTGGACGGCAGAAGCAGCGCGCAGAGCACGGTGCAGAGGATCGGGAAGATGATCTTCTCTCTCTTCGAGACGATGCGCAGCGTTTCCATCTTGATCAGGCGCTCTCTCTTGGTGGTCAGGGCGCGCATGATCGGCGGCTGGATGATCGGGACAAGCGCCATGTAGGAATACGCGGCAACCGCGATCGGGCCGAGGTAATCAGGCGCAAGCCGCGTCGTCAGGAAGATAGCGGTCGGGCCGTCGGCGCCGCCGATGATGGCGATCGAAGCGGCGACGTTCGGGGCGAATCCCATCAGGGTCGCGCCGATGTAGGTGCCGAAGATGCCGAGCTGAGCCGCGCCGCCGAGCAGGATGCTCTTCGGGTTCGCGATCAGCGGGGAGAAGTCGGTCATCGAGCCGATGCCGAGGAAGATCAGAGGCGGGTAAATGCCGAGCTTAACGCCCAGGTTGAGGTAGTAAAGCAGGCCGCCCGCAGCCGTCTTTGCAGCGTAGTTAACCGTTTGAATCACGTTTCCGGCTGCGTCTGTTACAACCTGTTGGACCAGATGTTCACCATTTCCCAGATCGGAGGTATCCTGGATCAGGCGCATGGTTTCCACCGGAAGATCGGTGATGCCGCCGAGCGGGAGGTTGGCCAGAAGCATACCAAAAGCAATTGGAACCATCAGCAGCGGTTCATACTCTTTGACGATACCAAGATACAAAAGCACAAATGACACAAGGATCATAATTGCAGATTTGTAGTCGAGGTTCGCCAATCCGCTATCAGTTACGAAATTCATTAAACTTTCAAGCACAATTGATTCCTCACATCTGTAATAAATTTCTCAGTACCATCGCTTAGCCGATAACAGCGATCACATCGCCCGGCTGTACAGCGGTGCCTTCTTTGACGAGTATATCCTTGATGGTGCCGTCGCAGGGAGCGACAATATCGTTCTCCATCTTCATGGCCTCGAGCAGGACAACGACGTCGCCTCTCTTGACAGAATCGCCAACTTTAACCTTGTGCTTAGTCACGGTGCCGCTCATCGGGGCGGTCACAGTGCCGGAGCCGGCTGCAACGGGAGCAGCGGCCTTCGGGGCCGGGGCGGGGGCAGCTTTCGGAGCGGCGGCCGGGGCGGCAGCCGGAGCGGCAGCTCTTGGAGCGGAAACAACGGGAGCTCCGCCGACTTCCTCGACATCAACCTCGTATACCTTGCCATTGACAGTAACATTAAACTTTTTCATTTCAATTCACTCCGTCGTTATTTCAGAATTTGGGTTTTGGCAGCCATGGTCCACGCGCTTTCAGGGGCTGAAGACGCATAGGGCCTGACAACCAGCTGAGAAGAACCCGAAAGACACGCGGCGATCGCAGCGGTAATCACAGCCATGATTTCGCCGTCGTCTTCCACAGGCGCTGCGGGCGCGGAAACAACCGGCGCGGCAGCGCTAGTCACGGCTGAAATGGGTTTTTTTTTCTTATCACCGAAAACAACGCCCATTCCCACCATTACCATGCATAGGAACCACAGGACAAACAGGACGATGCCCATTCCTAATATGGCAAGCACAATAGCGTCAATAAATGCCTGCATCATTTTGTATTGTACCTCCGAATTATACTGGGAAGTTGCCGTGCTTCTTGGCGGGGATCGCATCTCTCTTGCTCTTAAGCATCTCAAGAGCGGAGGCAACTCTCTGCCGGGTGGCGGAGGGCGCGATCACATCGTCAACATAGCCACGGGAAGCGGCTTTGTAGGGATTGGCAAACTTCTCTTTGTACTCTGCGATTTTTTCAGTGCGGGCTTTCGCCGGATTCGCGGAGGAGTCGATGTCTTTCTTGAAGACAACGTTAGCGGCCCCGTCAGGTCCCATAACCGCGATTTCAGCCATCGGCCAGGCAAAGACCTGGTCAGCGCCGAGGTGCTTGGAGCACATCGCTATGTAAGCGCCGCCGTAGGCCTTGCGGACGACGACCGTGATTTTCGGAACGGTCGCTTCCGAGTAAGCGTAGAGCATTTTCGCGCCGTGACGGATGATCCCGCCGTA
The DNA here is from genome assembly GCA_018716105.1 of Candidatus Fimivivens faecavium. GTDB lineage: Bacteria > Bacillota > Clostridia > Oscillospirales > Ruminococcaceae > Fimivivens > Fimivivens faecavium. The sequence continues at coordinate 97,454 of DVKH01000028.1, forward strand.
TTCCTGGTTAACGCCCGGGAGGAAGCCGGGAACATCCATAAAGGTCAGGAGCGGGATGTTGTAGCTGTCGCAGATCGAAACGAAGCGGGCAGCCTTATCCGAAGCGTCGATGTCGAGGCAGCCGGCCTTCGATTTCGGCTGGTTGGCGAGGATGCCGACAGAGTTTCCGCCGATCCGCGCAAAGCCGGTGATCATGTTGGTGGCGTAGTAGGGCTGCACTTCAAAGAAGTCGCCGTCGTCAACGACCTCATTGATGACCTCTTTCATATCATAGGGTTTGTTCGGGTTCTCAGGGACCAGGGTGTCGAGCTTTTCACAGACGCGGTTGACATCGTCCTCTGTCGGGATATAAGGAGCGGTCTCCATGTTGTTGAGCGGGAGGTAGGAGACCAGCTTTCTGACGCCTGCAATGGTTTCCTCTTCATTCTGATAAACAAAGTGCGCAACACCCGAAACGGAGTTGTGGGTCATGGCGCCGCCGAGCGTCTCCGCAGTGACTTCTTCGCCGGTGACAGTCTTGATGACCGCGGGGCCGGTGATGAACATATTGGAGGTCTTGTCGGCCATGAAAATAAAGTCGGTCAGAGCGGGAGAGTACACCGCGCCGCCGGCGCAGGGGCCGAGAATGACCGAAATCTGCGGGACAACGCCTGAAGAGATGGTGTTGCGGTAGAAGATTTCGCCATAGCCGTAGAGCGCGTCAACGCCTTCCTGGATTCTAGCGCCGCCGGAATCGTTCATTCCGATGACAGGAGCGCCCATCTTGAGGGCGAGATCCTGCACTTTGCAGATTTTCTTTGCGTGCATTTCACCAAGCGAGCCGCCGATAACGGTGAAGTCCTGCGCAAAGACGTAGACCAGGCGGTTGTCGATGGTGCCGTAACCAGTGACGACGCCTTCACCGGGCGCGTCGGGCTTGACGGCGTCAAAGTCGTTGCCGCGGTTCTCGACAAACATGTCGAGTTCCACAAAGCTGTTCTCGTCGAGGAGCGCGCAGATTCTCTCGCGGGCAGTCATCTTGCCCGAAGCATGCTGCTTCTCGATTCTCTTGGCGCCGCCGCCACCGAGGACCTTGTTCCTGCGCTCGGTGAGTTTTTCGATTCTTTTGTCCATTTTTGAATTGGCCTCCTTAAACTCTCTCGCTGAGTTCCAGAAGAACACCACCGGTGCTCTTGGGATGCATAAAAGCAATTTTAGCGCCGCCGGCGCCGTAGCGGGAAACCTTATCGATCATCCGGAAGCCCTTGTCCTGCATCTCAGCGATTGCTTCATCGATGTTATCGACGCGAATCGCAAAGTGCTGGATGCCTTGGCCGTTTTTCTCGATGAATTTCGCGATTGGGCCATCAGGGCTGGTGCTCTCGAGCAGCTCGATCTCACTGTCGCCGACGGGGAAGAAGGCGACTTTCACTTTCTGATCCGCGACCTCTTCCACACCCGTGGATTTAAGACCCAGAGCTTCCCAGAACTTGCAGGCCTCTTCCAGGTTGTTGACCGCGATCCCGATGTGATCGACTCTTCTTGGCAGCATACAAATCATCCTTTCAAAACTAAATGGGTTTATGTGACCCGGCTTTTGACGGCCGGGGACGCGCATATTTATGTGCGAAAGGAATAGGGTGATGAGCGGCCGGGTAATCCTGTTCGACACCCGTTATAATTATAAAAATATGCAAAAAACTGCGAAAGAATTGCAATCCGTTCAGTTAGCGCGCTGTTCCCTCAAAAGCTCACAAAACGGATTGTTCTGCAGACGGATTCGGGAAAGACGCACATTTGATTGCGGCAGCTACTTTTTAAGCTCGTCGGCGAGACGGAATCCAGCGTCAATCGCCTTCTGGTTGAGGGCTTCAGTGCCTTTCGGGATCCTCCCCATGACGGCGGCGACAACGCTTTCGCGGCTGACAACGCCGGTAAAACCAACCAGGAAACTCAGCGCGACAATGTTCGCCACAAGGGGCTTGAGTTCACCGTGCGCGGTCTGGAGGATCGGCGCCTTGACGATTTCCCTGTCGGCTTTGCTGGTGTCGACCGAAGAATCGGCGATCACTACGGTTTTCTGGTCAGCGGTTAAGCCGTAGAGGTTGAAGGATTCGTTCGTCAGGCAGAGCAGATAGTTCGGGACGGTGGCCTTCGGGTAATCAATCGGTTCTTTTGAGATGACGACTTCGGCCTTTGAGGAGCCGCCGCGGGCTTCCGGCCCGTAGCTTTGGCTCTGGAGGGCGTAAACGCCGTCGAAGATACCGGCTTCCGCAAGGATGATTCCGGCGGTGATGATGCCCTGGCCGCCCGATCCGCTCAGGCGGAATTCAATACGCTCGCTCATTTCAGCTACCTCCCACTCTCTCGGTCAGCGCGGCGTAGCTGTCGGTGTATTCGGGAGCCTCGATGTTGACGAACTCGCCGATTACGAGGGATTTGTCGTACTCCTCGACGCCCTTCTTGTAGACCGCGGTGTTGTCCTTCATCCAGACCATCATGTTCGCGGCATCGCCCCTCTTGTTTTTCCGGCCGAAATAGGTTGGGCAGGTGGAGACCGCCTCCACGACCGAAAAGCCGTGGTGCTTGATTGCGTTCTGGATATAGGTCTTGAGCTGCGGGACATGGTAAACGGTGCTTCTCGCGACATAGGTCGCGCCGGCGCCGGAAGCAAGCTTGACAAGATCAAACGGACGGTCGATATTGCCGTAGACCGCGGTGGTGGCGAGCGCGCCGGTCGGGGTCAGCGGCGAATATTGCCCGGAGGTCATGCCGTAGATGTTGTTGTTGACCAGAACCAGCGTGATATCGATGTTTCTGCGGCAGGCGTGAATCAAATGATTGCCGCCGATCGCCGCGCCGTCGCCGTCGCCGGAGATGACGATGACGTTGAGGGCGGGATTCGCCATTTTAACGCCGGTTGCGAAGGTAAGCGCGCGGCCGTGCGCAGTATGTAAGGTGTCGAAATTCATGTAGCCCGGCGCTCTTGAAGAACAGCCGATGCCGGAGACGATAACGGTTTGCCTGGGATCAAGCCCGAGTGAGTCGATTGCACGGATGATGGCGTTCATGACAATGCCGTTTCCGCATCCGGGGCACCAGATGTGCGGCATTTTGCTCTGTCTGAGGTAGCTTAATGCGTTGCTGCTCATTGCTTAGATCACCGCCATTACTTTTTCGTAAAGCTCTTCCGTTTTGAAGAGCTCTCCCGAAACCTTGGGGATTCCAACAACAGAGGCCTGGGTCTTGGTGATGCGATCGACCTCAAGAACCAGCTGCCCCATGTTCATTTCGGGGACTATGACATTCTTCACACGGCCGCCGGCGATAATTTTCTGATATGCCTTCTCCGGGAACGGCCAGATGGTTTTCGGGATAAACAGACCCGCTTTGATCCCCTGGGCGCGGAGCTGTTTGACGATGTAGAGCGAAGTTCTGGCAACCGAGCCGTAGGCGACAAACAGCGTGCCGCAGTCGCCGGTCATGTACTCGTCGTAGATCACGATGTTGTCCGCATCGGCTTCCACCTTTGCACAGAGACGGCGAATGAGCCTGTCGTTGACCGCGGGGGAATTGGTCGGGAAGCCGCTCTCGTCGTGGGAGAGGCCGGTGACGTGGAAGCGGTAGCCCTCGCCGTAAGCGGCCATCGGCGGGACCAGCGAGCCTTCCTCGCAGGCGTAGGGGAGATAGCCCTCTTCATATGGGGCGGGATGTACGCGGTCGATGACCTCATAGTGATCCTCGAACACAACGCCTTCGCGCATATGTGCAATGACCTCGTCGGTCATGAGCATAACGGGGGTACGGTATTTTTCGGCATAGTTAAATGCTGCGACAGTCAGATCGTGCATCTCTTTGACCGAGGTCGGGCAGATGCAGATCGCCGGATGGTCGCCGTGAGTGCCCCACTTCGCCTGCATGATATCGCCGGCGGCAGGGGAGGTGGGAAGGCCGGTGGAAGGACCCATTCTCATTATGGAAACGATGACGACAGGAATTTCAGCCATCGCGCCAAAGCCGATCAGTTCTTGTTTGAGGGAGAATCCGGGGCCGGAGGTCGCGGTCATTGACTTGACGCCGGTCAGCGATGCGCCGAGCGCGCAGCCCATCGAGGCGATTTCATCTTCCATCTGCATGAAGCAGCCGCCGACCTTCGGCAGCTCAATCGAAGCCTGCTCCGCAATTTCGGAAGAAGGGGTGATTGGGTAACCGGCAAAGAATCTCAAGCCCGCTGTCAAAGCTCCCTTCACGCAGGCCTCGTTGCCCTGCAGAAGGACCGCTTTTTTGCCACTCATTTCACTGCCTCCTTAACAAAAATTGCGAAGTCGGGGCAGCGGTATTCACACAGCCGGCACTTGATGCAGGCCTCCTCATTGACTACGGCCACCTTGTCATCCTTGATGGCAAGAACCTGCTTGGGGCAGAAGGTTGCGCAGATCCCGCAGCCTTTGCACCAGTTGAGGTTGATCTCAAAGCTTGACATTCGACGTTAAGTCCCCTCTCTATATATACGTTCCCGGCCCGGCCGGAAACGGCATGACAGAAGCCTCAATCAACGAAATGCCCGTTTCGTCAATTAAGGCGGCTGGAACCTGGAAAGACCTCGTTATGTTATGGGAAATCACAACAAACCCCGCCTTTCTTCCTTCCATTTAAGTCAATATTAACCTAACTCAATATTAACCGCTTTTACTCGGTTTGTCCATTGTTTTCGCTTGATTTTTAAAACTTCATACAATTTGACTTAAAGACTTTCCAATGGAGGCTATTTTTGAACCATTTTTGTCAAATTGACAAAAATGGTCCGAAACAGGCCCGAAATAGAGCCTGCAGACGGCGTCAAATGCTAAAATGTCTTTAATTCGCGCTAATAAATATTTGATCAAAAATCTTTTGCGCAACTCCCGCAGTCCCCCCCGGGGCCGCAAAAGCGAAAAAGGATGCCGCGCGCCCTATGATCCGGCGCTGGCGCGGTTTTGCTCAGATAGACATGGATTTTCCGCAGAGGCGGGCTTTATGATAAATTATTGTGGCGTTTCCTCGCTGATTTTGGTATAGTGGTAATGATATAAAACAGGCGTTTCTGTTGTCCGGCGGCAATTGTCTTTGACGTGCGGACAATAGGATCGGCTGCCTGCAATTGCGATCCGCGCAACGGTAAAAAACGAAGGAGTGAACAGCATGAACTATAGCGAAATGGCGTTGGAGCTGCATCGAAAATGCAAGGGGAAAATTGAGATTCAGTCAAAATGCGAGATTAGGGACGCGCAGGACCTTTCCACGGTCTACACACCGGGCGTCGCCGCGCCCTGCCTCGCGATCCGTGATAATGAGGACGACGTATATGCTTACACCTCCAAGGGCAATATGGTCGCGGTGGTGTCGGACGGAAGCGCCGTGCTCGGCCTGGGAAACATCGGGCCGAAGGCGGCGATTCCGGTGATGGAGGGAAAAGCCGCGCTCTTTAAAAGGTTTGGCGGCGTGGATGCGATCCCGGTCTGCCTCGACACCCAGGACGCGGAGGAAATCGTCCGGACGGTGCAGCTGATCGCGCCGTGTTTCGGCGGAATCAACCTCGAGGATATCTCGTCGCCGCGCTGCTTTGAGATCGAGGAGAGGCTGAAACAAACGCTCGATATCCCCGTTTTCCACGACGACCAGCACGGAACGGCGATTGTCGTCGCGGCTGCGCTGACCAACGCGCTTCGGGTGGTGAAAAAAGAGCTGAAAGACTGCCGGGTTGTGCTCTGCGGCTTTGGCGCGGCGGGCACGGCGATCACTAAGCTCCTGCTCGAGATGGGCGCAAAGGATTTTATCGCAGTGGACCGGGACGGCATCCTCGCGCCGGACGCTCCGCTCGACCAGACCCGGCTTTCGGTTGTCAAGCGCCTTAATCCGAGAGGGATTACCGGATCGCTTTTGGACGCGCTCCAGGGAGCGGATGTGTTTATTGGCGTTTCGGCGCCCGGCGTCGTCACCGGGGAGATGGTCCGCGCGATGAATCGGGACGCGGTCCTGTTTGCGATGGCGAACCCGACGCCTGAGATCATGCCCGATCTCGCGCTTCGGGCCGGGGCGAAGATTGTGGGGACGGGCCGTTCGGACTTCCCGAATCAGGTCAATAATTCGCTCGCTTTTCCGGGCCTCTTTAAAGGCGCGCTGGACGCGCGGGCGAAACAGATTACCGAGAAGATGAAGATCGCCGCGGTCTACGCGATTGCGGGCATCATCCCGCAGGAGGAGCTATCCGAAACAAATATCATCCCGACTATGTTTGACGAGCGCGTGGCGCCCGCTGTGGCAAAAGCGGTTAGGGAAGCGTGGGAAGCATAGAAGCATAATATTTAAAGGATCCGCAAAACCCGCGGCTCCTTTCATCGAACCTGTTTTTCATTCCCGTTAAACTGGGCTTTAACTCCCGCCCGGTCAGCGGGACCGCCGGAAGAAGCGCCGCTGGCCGGAATGCGGCGAAGACCGTGACGGCTTATGGAGCCAGAACCGCCGCGCTCGGCAAACAGCGGGCGTATGATATGCCGCAGCAGCTGGACAATGTCAATCTTCTGCCCGAGCTTTCCAGATTCGCCTGCCCGGTGATAACCGCACACGGATAAAAGCGGGGCCGAACGCCATGTCAGACAGCCGGCTGGCGCGGTGCCGCGGGCGAAAACGGTGATGCTGCGGGGCAGGCATACCATCAAGGCGGGAAACCAAGGCCGGCTGGCAGAAACCGTCTGACGAGCTGATGGCGGATGTTCTTTCTAAAGGCTGAAAAAGAGCCGCGGATTTTTTTCATCCGCGGCTCTTTTTCAGCCTCTTTTCCAGATCACAATGCGCGGATGAGCGGGATCCATTCCAGAGCGGCTTCATATCCCGCCTGCATGCATTCGGGCATTTTTTCAAAGCTGAACAGCCGCGCTTCCTCTGGGAGCTTGGGATGGATCAACAGGCGCTCCCCACGCGCGGTGCATTCTTTCAGCCTCGTGCTCATGATCGAGAAGGAGTGGGTGGCGATTTCAAAGAGGTTCCCGTTTTCCGGCAGCTCATAGTCCTCTGCGATGTCGACCGCTATGGTGTTCCGCTGGCCGTAGGCGAGCAGCAGGTCGACCGGCATGACGTTCGCAACCCCGCCGTCTACCAGGCAGTACTCGCCGAGCACGACTGGGCGAAAGATCATTGGGACCGAGCAGCTTGCGCGGATTGCCTCGGCGAGCGGTATGTCCCGGCGCCATTTCGCGCCCCGGAAGCAGGGGAGAATGGTCCGCGTGTTGTGAAAGACGACGGTGCAGCCGCTGTTGACGTCGACCGCCGGGATAAAAAGCGGCAGCGGGACGTCGCTGAGCTTTCTCCCGCCGGTGTGCCGCAGCAGCAGCGCCCTCAGGCGTTCCCCGCGGAACAGGCCGGGCAGCGTGACGGGCCGGCGGCTGACCAGGCATCCGAAGATGCCGAGCACCCCGGGAAGATCAAAATCCATCAGGTTGTGGCTTTCCTTAGAAAGTTCCTCAACGATGTTCCAGAGTTCCAGCGCGCTCCGCCCCATTGCGTAAAGGCCCGCGACGGCCGAGCCGGCGCTCGCGCCTGAGATGCAGTCGGGCCGAAGGCCGTTCTCCTCAAGCGCGCGCAGCACCCCGACGTGCGCCGCGCCGCGCGCTCCGCCGCCCGCGAGCGCAAGACCAAAGGACATGATTTCCCACCCTTCCTGAAAGCAAACCCGGATTTTGCCGAAAAAGGGCAGTCCCCTTGGAACCGGCTTTGCAATCGTGTTACACTAAAATGCAACGGGCCTGGTAAGATGCGCCGTGCAAAACACCGTTGATACACGATATGAGCCGCGGCCCGGAAAATATGCGTTTTCGGTCGATTCCTTGCAGGTTTTCGGGCTGTTTTGTTCACTACGGATATTGGAATCAAATGGGACGGCCCCGGCAGATTGACAAAAGGAAGTGGATAGGAAGAATGAAGCAGACATTTCTGGTGCTGGTGCTGGCGCATCTTCTGGGGGACTTTGCGCTGATGCCGCCGCGCTTGTTTGCGATGAAAGAGAAAGCGCCGCGCGCCGCGCTGGTCCACGGGCTTGCCGTTGCGGCGGCGACGGCGGGGATTGGTTACCTGCTGCTGGGAAAAGAGGTATGGCCGGCGGCGCTCGCGGCTGTTCTCGTCCACATTGCCGTTGATCTCGGGCTGTGTTTCGCTTCCAAAACCCGGCGCGTTGCGCGGTCGCTGCTGTTTTTTCTGGACCAATGGCTGCATCTGATGGCGGTGGTTCTCGCTTCGGCGCTTCTGCCGGTGCGGGAACCGGTGATGCTGGACGCGGATGTGGAGCTGGTCCGGCTGGCGGTGCTGGCGCTCTCCTGCACATTGTTCTGCAGCCTTGGGCAGAAGCTGGTGCTCCGCGACGTCTATCCGCGGTATTACCGCGGAAAGCCGCTGTTTTTCCGAAGCGAAAGGGCGGTCGACTGCCTTTACGGCGGCGTGATGTTCATCCTGCTCGGCGGAATCCCCCAGTGGTACTTCGCGCTTGCGGCGGTTTTGGCGCTGTCGGCGCTTTATCTGATGGCGGCTGGGAAGCTCATCCAGCAGCCGGTGCAGATATCGATCGTGAAGGCGGCGTTTTCGTCCGTCTTCATCCCGGCGATGTTTCTGATCTTTCGCGCATGAGCCATCATCGTCAGAAATCCGCTGCGGCGCCACGCAAAGCTGGCCGCGCATGAAGCCTCGCGCTGGGGCGGCCCTTACGCGCCGCGGTTTTATGAGGGTTTGGGCCTGCTTTTTATTATGAAAAAGAATATCTGTTCTTTTTGGAAGGAATGTGTTATCATGATTTCCATGTTTCAGAAAAAGAGGTGGTTTCATGGATCAATCGATACTGATTACAATTGTCATCGGCATGCTGGTAACGGCGGCGCTGGTTTCGGCGGTTTCGGCGTACTGCATCTCCCGCGCTTCGGCCCGCCAGCTGGAGCGCATGGCGCGGGAAAACGACCGCCTCAGGCAGGAGCTTTCGCAGCAGAACGGCGACACGCGCCGGGAGATCGGCTCAACGGTTTCGCAGTCGCTCGGCGCCGCGCGGCAGGAGATCGCGCGGACCGTGCAGGAATCGGTAACGGCGCTTGGGACGGCGCTCGGCGATGCGCAGCGCCGGAGCGGCGCTCTGCAGGACAAGCGCATCGAGGAGCTGACCGTCCAGTTCTCCCAGCGGAGCGAGACGCTCCAGCGGACCGTTTCGGAACAGCTTTCGCGGGTTGAGGCGCGGTTTGACGGCTTTACCAAGCAGTCGGACCTGCGCATGGAAGCGATCCGCCAGACGATGGAAACGCGCATCGCCTCGATGCAGGAGGACAACTCCAAAAAGCTCGAGCAGATGCGGCGGACGGTGGACGAAAAGCTTCAGAAGACGCTCGACGAACGTCTTGCGCAGTCGTTTACCCAGGTGAGCGAGCGGCTCGAACAGGTCTATAAAGGGCTCGGCGAGATGCAGACGCTGGCCGCCGGCGTGGGCGACCTTAAAAAAGTGCTGTCAAACGTCAAAACCCGCGGCATTCTCGGCGAAATCCAGCTTGGGGCGATTCTGGAGCAGATCCTTTCGCCCGATCAGTTCGATCAGAACGTCGTCACCCGCCGCGGCTCGACTGCGGTGGTCGAGTACGCCGTCCGGCTGCCCGGCGGCGGGGCCGAGCCGGTGTATCTTCCGATTGACGCGAAGTTCCCGGGCGACGCCTACGCGAATCTTGTGGACGCTTACGACGGCGGCGACAGCGAGGCGATTTCGGCGATGGGGAAAGAGCTGGAGACACGGCTGAAAAAATCCGCGAAGGACATCCATGACAAATACCTCGACCCGCCGAACACCACCGACTTTGCGATCATGTTCCTGCCGGTGGAGGGGCTCTATGCGGAGGCGGTCCGGCGCGGGATGGTGGAAACCCTTCAGCGGGACTATAAGGTGAATATCGCCGGCCCGACGACGATGGCCGCCCTGCTCAACTCGCTCCAGATGGGCTTTAAGACGCTGGCAATTCAAAAGCGGTCGAGCGAGGTATGGGATGTGCTCGGCGCGGTCAAAACTGAATTCGGGAACTTTGCGAAGGTGCTCGAGACCGCGCAGGGACGGCTCAGGAAAGCGGGCGAGGAACTCGACCTCCTGATCGGCACCCGGACCCGCGCGATCGAACGCAAGCTCCGGGGGGTTACCGTCCTCCCGGGCGAAAAGGCGAGCGAGCTGCTCGAACTCCCAGAATTTACGGAAAGCCGGGAATAATTTGTCTGTGATCTTGACTTACTACGGAAAATCCTTCGACCCGTTTTGCCCGGCCGCGGCGGACATCGACGAGCGCGACATCGCGCACGCCCTCTCGATGCTCTGCCGGGCAAACGGGCATATCGGTATTTTTTATTCGGTGGCCCAGCATAGCCTGAACTGTCTCATAGAAGCAAAGGCGCGGGGATATTCGCTCCGGACGCAGCGCTTCTGCCTTCTCCACGACGCGGCGGAAAGCTATCTTTCCGACCTCACCCGACCGGTGAAAGAGCATTTCCCGCTCTATTATGAGGCGGAGGCCCGGCTTCAGAAGGTGATCTTTGAGGCGCTGGATGCGGGAGAGCCGTCCGAACGGGAGTGGGCCGAGGTTGGGGAGATCGACGACAGCCTGCTCGCGCAGGAATTCCTGCGCCTGAGGGGCGTGAGGCTGTTCGACGAAATCCCGGCGCTTCTGGGCTGCTGCGACTTCGAAAGCCATCCGCCCGCCGGGATGGAGCGGCGGTTTCTGGAAGAGCTGCGCCGGCTGAGGACGGCGCGGGAATGAGGAGGCGGGACCAGTATGAAAGAAGCAAAGACCAACGCGATGCGAAAGCTCGAGGCGATGAAAATCCCCTATACCCCGCACAGCTACGGCGCGGGCGGCGGCCCGGTCGACGGGGTCACGGTCGCGAGGAAGATCGGCCGCGATCCTTCCGAGGTTTTCAAAACCCTTGTGACGCGGGGAGCCGGCGGGAACCTGTTTGTGTTCGTCATCCCGGCGGGTCGGGAGCTTTCCCTCAAGGCGGCGGCGCAGGCCGCGGGCGAAAAATCGGTCGCGATGATCCATGTCGGCGAGCTTCTCCCGCTGACCGGTTATGTGCGCGGCGGTTGCTCCCCGATCGGCATGAAGAAGCAGTACAGGACCTTTCTCGATTCCTCCGCGCTGGAGCACAGGACGATCCTTGTGAGCGCAGGGCGCATCGGCGCGCAGATTGAGATTGAACCCAAGGACCTCGCGAAGGCGGCCGGAGCCTCGTTTGCCGATTTGTCGGCCGTCCTGCAGAAAAATTAACGCTTTACAGATCTGGGAAATAGTGTTATAATAGACAAAATTTAGATGAATTGGTCAATTGATATAGGAGGAATGTTGAAATGGTTACCATTCAGATGGAGAATGGCGGCAAGATCAAGCTGGAGCTTTATCCGGGCGTCGCTCCAATCACGGTTGAAAATTTTGAAAAGCTCGCGAAAGAGGGCTTTTATGACGGTTTGACCTTCCACCGGGTGATCAAGGGCTTTATGATCCAGGGCGGCTGTCCGGACGGCACCGGCACCGGCGGCCCCGGCTATCAGATTAAAGGTGAATTCTCTTCGAACGGCGTCGAAAACCCTCTCAGGCATGAAAGGGGCGTGATTTCGATGGCCCGTTCCCAGAACCCCAACTCCGCGGGGTCGCAGTTTTTTATCGTGCATCAGGATGCGCCGCATCTCGACGGCCAGTACGCCGCCTTTGGGAAGGTGGTTGAAGGGATGGACGTTGTCGACGAAATCGCCGGCACGCCCACCGGCTTTGGAGACCGGCCAAAAGCCCCTCAAGTGATCAAAACCATTCTGGTAGACGATTGAGAGAACGTCTGCGGCCGGAGCGGCTTTGCCGTTCCGGTTTTTCTTTTTATTGAGAAAGGGGTAAAACGCGGCGGTTTCCCTTTTTGTGATAAGCGGGGCCTGCCCCCGCATCGGATAGGGATTTCTGGCTTGGCGCCATGAAATAGAAGGCCCCGCGGCCCGGTTTCGGACGCGGACGAAAGGCAGGGATTACGGATGCTCCATCTGCTTAAAAACCATGAGTTTTTCGAATCGGTCACACTCAGCGTCGCGGTCATGCTGTTTGCGGGATTTCTCGTCACAAGGATCACCAAAAAGCTGAAGATGCCGAATGTGACCGGGTACATCTTTGCGGGTATTTTGATCGGGCCGTATGCGCTCAATCTGATTCCGCAGCGCATCGTCAGCGGGATGTCGTTTCTGACCGATGCGGCGCTTGCGTTCATCGCATTCGGCGCGGGGCGGTACTTTAAGATTTCTTCTCTGAAGGAGCACGGCGTTCGGACGCTGGTGATTACGGCGTTCGAGGCCATGACTGCGGCGGCCCTGATTGCGCTGGCCATGATTTATGTCTTCCGCCTGCCGGCGACGTTTTCGATCCTGCTCGGTTCCATCGGCTGCGCGACCGCGCCGGCGTCAACGTTGATGACCATCCGTCAGTATCATGCGAAAGGCGATTTCGTCAATACCATCATCGAGGTCGTCGCGCTCGACGACGCGATTGCGCTGATTGCGTTTTCGATTTCCGCCGCGGTTGCAACGAACCTCAACGACGGCGGCGCCTTCAGCTTGGATGTGGCCGTAAAACCGGTTTTGCTGAATTTCGCGGCCATCGCTCTGGGAGTCCTGTTTGGGGCGCTGCTCAACCTGTTTATCAACGAAAACCGTTCTTACGATCACCGCCTGGTGCTGGCGATCGCGTCGATTTTCAGCCTCACGGGCTTCTGTACCGCCGTGGATATATCCCCGCTGCTCGCCTGTATGGCCTTCGGCGCGGCCTATGTCAATATCAGTGGAAACCAGGATTTATTCCGGAGTGTAAACGGCTTTACGCCGCCGATTCTCCTGATGTTCTTCGTACTGAGCGGCATGAGCCTGGACCTTCCGTCGCTGAAGGTCGCAGGGGTGATCGGCATCGGGTATTTCCTGATCCGGATCATCGGCAAGTCGCTTGGGGCGTACGTCGGCGCGTCGCTGGTCCATGCGCCCGCCGCGACGAGAAAATATCTGGGCCTTGCCCTGATCCCGCAGGCGGGGGTTTCGATCGGCCTTGCGGCGCTCGGCCAGCGGCTTCTTCCCGAGAATCTCGGGACCCTTCTTTCAACCATCATTCTGTCGAGCGCCGTGCTCTACGAGCTGATCGGCCCCGCCAGCGCGAAGGCTTCGCTGTTTCTCTCCGGGACGATCGCCGCCGGCTCCGTACCGGGGCGGGCGGCGGCGCCGGAATCGGACGGCTGACAAATGGTTTTTCTGATAATCCTTTTTAGAACTTGAAATTGGCGGCAGGATCGGTTCGGCATGGCCCGCACAGGGCAGCGAAACAGCAAAAGACTCCGCGCTTAAACGCTGCGCGGAGTCTTTTGCGCAATTTTGGCTTGGACTAGTCGGAAGCCCCATGCACTGTGCAAAAAGCGGCCATAAAAACTGCAGAGCGTCGTTTGGCGCGACCGGCCAGGATCAAATTGTGCCGGAGGGATCTGCGACAGGATATCCGCCATAGGAAAGCGCCTCCTGGCTGTAAAACGCCATAGGCCGCGGGCCTCCCTCTGTATGCTCGGAATGGGGGTTGGCCATGTAACGGGGAACGAGGCGGTTGAGCTTATAAAGGGAACCGAAAGATCATAAACTGAATCTGCGCATGGATCATTCAACCGGCTGCAGCGCCGGTTGATTTCTTTTTCAAAAATTTTTCCAATATTGTTCCGACAGTGCTGCAAAGATCAAGCTGAAAGCCATTTCACAACCGCAGCGGCCGTCATAGGTATTTGCGGGCGGCGCCCGGCGGCGCAAGGGCGGCGCGGACGGCGCCCTGAGGCCCGAAATGCGGGAGCAGCTCGTTGAGAACAAGGATGGCGTCCCGCAGCCGCGCCTGCTGGCTGGGTTCCAGCGCCGCCAGTTCCTGATAAAACCGCTCGCAGAACTTCCGCACGTTTTCGTCCAGGGTATTCGTTCCCCGTTCGGTTGCGGCGACTTTGATCACGCGCCGGTCCATCAAATCAAACCGCCGCTCCACCAGCTCCAGCTCGACCAGGCGGTTGACGATCTGGGTGGCCTGCTGCTTTGTCGTGGAGAGCCGGTCGGCGAGCTCCGACATGTTCATCAGCGGATAGTTTGCGATGATGGCAAGCGCGTTTAACTGGAGCGGGCTGAGCAACCCGGACAGGCAATCTTCAAAAGGGCGGATCAGCTTCTCGTGGCTGATCACAAGAAAGGTAAAAATGCTCTTGGCTAATAATTCGGAACTCACGTCGGCCATTTCTTTCCCCCGCAGTATCTCGAAATGATTGACACCTCGTGAAACCGGTGTTAAAATAGTACATATTTACGAACTATTCAAGAATTTGAACTATCATGCGTAACGTAATTTAAATTGTACAGGTTTCGGGAATAAATTACAAGGAATATCTGAAATCTTTTCCTGAAAACAAGTGAAATTTTAACATGATGCTTCAAAGCTTCTGAAATGACATAAAAATTAGCAATAGAATTACAATTAGTATAAAATATTCCGCTTCCAATGAAAATTTGGATGTGAAGTAAACTCAAAGGGGGAGGCCGTGCGCGGCCGAAAGAATACGATATGCGAATCGGTTTGGATATTGGTTCCACAACCATCAAGTGTGTGGCGCTTGATGACCGGGACAACTTGATTTATCGTTCCTATGAACGGCATTTCTCACAGATTGTCGCGAAAACGGCGGAACTTCTCGAGCGGCTTCGCGCTGAGATTCCCGGGAGCAGGCGGGCGCGGCTTTCGATCTCCGGCTCGGCGGGGATGGGGCTGGCGGAAAACGCGGGGGTCCCTTTTATTCAGGAGGTTTTTGCAACCCGAATCGCCGCCCGGCGGATGCTTCCGGATGCGGACGTGATTGTGGAGCTCGGCGGGGAGGACGCCAAGATCCTGTTCCTGACCGGCGGAACCGAAGTGCGGATGAACGGTTCCTGCGCAGGCGGGACCGGCGCGTTCATCGACCAGATGGCGACGCTTCTGGACGTCACGCTCGACGAGATGGATCGTCTGGCGGGACAGGCGGAGCGGACCTATACCATCGCTTCGCGCTGCGGCGTCTTTGCAAAGTCGGATATCCAGCCTCTGCTCAATCAGGGCGCGAAAAAGAGCGATATCGCGCGGAGCATCATGGACGCGGTTGTCAATCAGACCATCGCGGGCCTTGCGCAGGGGCGTGAGATCAAAGGGAACGTCATCTATCTCGGCGGGCCGCTGACCTTTCTAAAGCAGCTTCGGGAGAGTTTCGACCGGACGCTGGGGCTTCGGGGGATACTGCCGGAGGATTCGCTTTATTTCGTCGCGCTTGGCGCGGCGTACGGCGGGGACCGGGAGATGGATCTGGGCGCTGTGGTCGAAGCGCTCTCGAGACATAAGTCCCAACGCCGCTTTGCAACCATCCGCCCGCTGTTTGAAAGCCGGGCGGAATACCAGATGTTCTGCGAGCGACACCAAAAGGCGTCGGTCCCGGAGGGGGATCTCGCGCGTCATCGGGGCCCGGTGCATATTGGGATCGACGCGGGTTCTACAACGCTCAAGGCGGTGGTGATCAGTCCGGACGGCGAGCTGCTCCGCTCCGTTTACCGCCCCAACAGCGGGAACCCCGTGCCGCTGGTCCGGGATTTCCTGCTCTCCCTTTATCAGGAGGTTCCCGACCTGCAGATCCGTTCTGCGGCGGTCACCGGATACGGCGAACAGATTATCCGAAGCGCGTTCGGGGTGGATTTCGGCGTCGTCGAGACGGTCGCGCACTTTACGGCGGCGAAAAAGTTCCTGCCGCAGGTCGATTTCGTCATCGACATCGGCGGACAGGATATGAAATGCTTTAAAATCAAGAACGGCGCGGTCGACAACATCTTTTTAAACGAGGCCTGCTCCTCCGGCTGCGGTTCGTTCCTTCAGACGTTTGCGAACGCGCTGGGCTATTCGATTGAAGAGTTTGCGAAACTCGGCCTGTTTGCGGATGCGCCGGTGGATCTCGGCTCGCGCTGCACGGTGTTTATGAATTCCTCTGTCAAGCAGGCGCAGAAGGACGGGGCTTCCATTGAAAACATTTCGGCGGGCCTTTCGATCAGCGTGGTGAAAAACGCCCTTTATAAAGTCATCCGCGCCTCTTCCGCGCGGGAACTCGGCGAAAACATCGTCGTGCAGGGCGGCACGTTTTACAACGACGCTGTGCTCCGCGCGTTTGAGCAGGAGATGGGGACCGAGGTCATCCGCCCGGACATCGCGGGGCTGATGGGCGCGTACGGCGCGGCGCTTTACGCCGCGGCTCAGCCGCGCGAAGCGAGCGGGATTCTCGGCAGAGAGGCGCTTGAACAGTTTTCGCACGAAGTGAAGAACGTGGGCTGCGGCCTCTGCGGGAACAACTGCCGGCTGACGGTCAATCTCTTCAGCGGAGGGCGGCGGTTTATCAGCGGGAACCGGTGCGAACGCCCGGTGACGCACAAAGAAGCCGACCACGATCTGAACCTCTATGAGTATAAGCGCGAACTGATCGCGGGCTACCGGCCTGTTCAGGGGCCGCGGGGGAAGATCGGCATTCCGCTGGGCCTCAATCTCTGGGAGCTGCTGCCGTTCTGGCACGCGCTTTTCACAAGGCTCGGCTTTGAGGTTGTCGCGTCCCCGTTTTCCGACCGGGAACTCTACCTGCGGGGGCAGTCGTCGATTCCCTCCGACACCGTCTGCTTTCCGGCAAAGCTCCTCCACGGCCATGTGCAGACGCTGGTGGAGATGGGGGTAAAAACGATCTTCTATCCCTGCATGACCTATAACCTCGACGAACACCTTGGCGACAACCACTACAACTGCCCGGTCGTCGCCTACTACCCGGAGGTGCTTTCGGCGAACATGCCGAGCCTTCGGGGGATCACCTTCATCGGCGACTATGTCGGCCTCCACCGCCGGCGGGAATTCCCGCAGAAGCTGACGGCGATCCTTCAGAAGTATTTCGACGGGATTACCGCACGGGAGGTAAAAGCTGCGGTCGACTGCGGTTTTGCGGAATACGAAAAGCACCTCAGAGACCTTCGGGAACGCGGGAAATGGGTGATCGAGAGAGCGCGGGCCGAGGGGAAACGGATTATCGTCCTCGCGGGGAGGCCGTACCACGTCGACCCAGAGATCAGCCACGGAGTAGACCGGCTGATTACAAGCCTCGGCGCGGCGGTCGTCTCGGAAGAGGCGGTCAGCTGTTATGTGGATAAGTTTCCGACAACGGTGCTCAATCAGTGGACCTATCATTCCCGGCTGTATGCCGCGGCAAAATACGTCTGCGGGCAGAAGGACATGGAGCTGGTCCAGCTCGTCTCGTTCGGCTGCGGCGTGGACGCGATCACAACCGACGAGACCCGCGAAATCCTCGAAGCCGCGGACCGGCTGTATACCCAGATCAAGATCGACGAGATCACAAACCTCGGCGCGGTAAAAATCCGGCTCAGGAGCCTGTTCGCCGCCGCCGGCCAGATGAATCAGGAAACAGAAAAAAATGTTGGAGAGGGGGCGGGAATATGAGCGAAAAGGACACGGGACGGGTTCTCTTCACCAAGGAAATGAAAAAGACACACACCATTCTGGTGCCGTCGATGGCGCCAATCCATTTTGCGATCGTCAAGAACGTTTTGGTCAGCTATGGTTACCGGATCGAACTGCTGGACAATCAGGGGCCTTCGGTGGTTCAGGAGGGACTCAAATACGTCCACAATGACACCTGCTATCCTGCGCTTCTGGTGATTGGCCAAATGATCGACGCGCTGAACAGCGGCAAATACGACGTTGACCACACCGCGCTGATCATCACCCAGACGGGCGGCGGCTGCCGCGCTTCGAACTATATCCATCTGCTGAGGAAAGCCCTCCGGCGCGCGGGTTACGCGCAGGTGCCGGTGATCTCGCTGAACCTCTCGGGGCTGGAGAAAAACAGCGGGTTTACGCTCACGCTCCCGATGATCCGGAAGTTTGTCGCCGGCGTTGTCTACGGCGACGCGCTGATGCTGCTGCGCAATCAGCTTGCGCCCTACGAGCTTTTTGCCGGCCAGACCGAATCGCTGGTTCAGAAGTGGATCGGCGCGCTCAGCGACGGCTTCGCCGAAGGGCGCGGCTATAAGATGAAGGAGATTTCGAGCAATCTCCGGCAAATTGCAAAGGAGTTTTCCGAAATCCCGGTTGGGCCGAAGGACAAAGTCCGGGTTGGGATCGTCGGCGAGATCTACGTCAAATACGCGAGCCTTGGGAACAACCATCTCGAAGAATTCCTTGCTTCCCAGAACTGTGAGGTGATGGTGCCGGGGCTGATGGGCTTTGCGCTGTTCAAAACCGACAACCGGCTCGAGGACATCCGGCTTTACGGCGGAAATCCGCTGAAAAAGATGGCCGTAAAGGTATTGTTCAATTACCTGACCAAGATGGAAACCGCGATCATAGACGCTGTGAAGGAGCACCCGAACCTGATTCCGCCGTCCTCCTACCGGCACACGAAAGAGCTGGTCCGCGGGGTGATCGGCTACGGCAACAAGATGGGCGAGGGCTGGCTACTGACCGGCGAGATGATCGAGCTGGTCGAACAGGGGTTCGAGAACATCGTCTGCACCCAGCCGTTTGGCTGCCTTCCGAACCACATCTGCGGCAAGGGCATGATCCGGAAGATCAAAACGCTTTACCCGAACGCGAATATCGTCCCGATCGACTACGACCCGAGCGCGACGAGGGTCAACCAGGAGAACCGCATCAAGCTGATGCTCTCGGTCGCGGCCGAGCAGATGGCGGATCGCGGAAAAGGCGCGGAAACGAACTCTGTTTCCACACTCCCCGCCCCGCGGGAGGCGCTTGCCGCGGCAGGCGCGTGAACCGGACGGCGGGCAGTTTAGGCCGTTTAACATACTGTGAAAAAAGAGAACCGTCAATAAGACGGTTCTCTTTTGATTTGATTGCGGCTAACCGCGTCCTCTCACTCGGCTTTATTGGATTCTACGCCAGGTTTTTCATGCGCCTCGATGAGCGCGCCTTCGATTCTTTTCACAAGTCCGGACGGGTGCAGCCCCAGTGCGGAAGCGATCTGGAACAGCGAGGCGAGGCTGGGGTTGCGCACGCCGCGTTCAAAAGCGCCGTACTGCGTTTTGCCGAGGCCGGCGAGCTTTGCGAGCGCCGTCTGCGTCAGGCCCCGCTCTTCCCGGAGGGAACGCAGCGCCCGCCCAACCACTGCGGGATCGGCGAACGGGACGGACGGCCCCGGCGGAAGCGCAAACGAAGCGAAGCCGGGGATGCGCGCGGCTTCCTCATGATACAGCACGTCGAGAATGCCGTGGTAGTTTTCTTTCCAGGGCTTGTTCTTCCCATAGTAGTGGACGACGACCACGTTCTGCCGGACCCAGTCGAGGCCGAGCGGGTTCGCAAGATTTTTGGGCCGGAGGTTGTAAAGAGTCAGGTAGCGGTCGGAGAGATTATAAATCAGCGACGGAACCGTGAGCGCCCGATCACCGTAGAGACCGCTCAAAACGTCCTGATCCGGGAGCATGAGGCGGCGCCTGTATTTTTCAATGTAATCGAGCACTTCGGGGACGCTTTGCTCGGCGCGCAGGCGCTCGAGGTTCATCACCATCACGCCCGAGTTGATATAGGCCGCGTCCTCCTCCATATCCAGCCGGAGTTCATTGAATTTTTGAAGGCTCCAGCCGACGTTGGAGGAGGCGATCAGCAGATTTTCGCCGAAGTCCATCTCATAGAGCGGACGGATCGGATTGATCACGACAAGGTCCGGGTCCAGGTAGAGAATGCGGTCCAGCTCTTTGGGCAGAAACTGCGCCGCGAAGATGCGGTAGTAGATTTCAAGCGGATAGCGGTAGCTGATCGGCGCGGAGAGAATCTCTTCCGGCAGGACGCGCACCGGGATCAGGCGCAGGCGCCCGGGATCGAGAAACCGGCGGAGCAGGTCAAAGTGCTCCGCCCGGAGCTGGGTATGGGCGACATAGACGTCGAACGTTTCCTCGGGGCTGCTTCGGAGCAGCGAGGAGAGCATCACCGTCAGATGCCGGAGATAATGCTGATCGAGGGTGGCCAGAACGTTGATCATCGCGGTCATTTCCTTTCTTCCGGGGAGCCGTTTTGTTCATCCAGGGCCTTCTGCACCCGCTGTTCGATTCGTTCGCGCAGTTCGGCAAGCGCTGCGCCGAAGTGGCGGGAACTCGCGTGCGGATGCGCTTTGATCAGCTGGCTCTTGAGGAAGCCGACCCGGCCAAACGCAAGGCGAAGCTCATCCTTAAGCGAATCGATCCGCGCGCGCAGGGCTTGCGCCTCTTCCGGCGGCGCGCCGAGCTGTTCCAGCAGTTGACGGCTCGCCGTTTCGAGCTCGGCGCGGATGCGGGTGATTCTCTCGAGCAGCTTTTTGAGGTCGAGGGCGGCGCGCACCGCGAAGACCGCGTCGGCCAAAGCGGCCGCCGTCACCGCGAAGACGGATCCCGCCGCCGTGAAAGCGGGCAATCCCAGTACAAAGCGTTCCACCGGGGGATGGAGATATTCGGTCAAAACCACCGAAAGAACCCCCCAGAACAGCGAGGACTTGAGACAGATCCGCCCCTGGAACTGAAAACGCTGGCCGGTATAGTCCCAGTATTTCATCTTGAACATCGACTCCATCGCGGCCGCGGTGCAGTATTCCAGCGCGGTTGCCCCGATCATGCCGCCGAAGTAGACGGCGGCGGGATCCGCCTCGAGCGGGATCGAAATCGCAAGGATCAGCACAGCCCCCGAACCGTACAGAGGGAGCATCGGACTGCGCAGAAAGCCGCGGTTGACCAGCTTTCCGGTGCTGACCGAGACGATGGCCGATTCGATAACCCAGCCTGCAAAGCTGTAGAGATAGAAAAAACACATCCATTGGGTCAATGTGTAATGTACCATATTTCATATGTCCCTTGCAATGATGATTTCCCGCCTTTTAACTATACGCGGGACCTTTCAGAAACGCAAGCGAACAAATTAAATCGATTCGCTTCATCTCTGGAAGGGGAACACGCTGGTCGGCGCCGACGGCACGTTGTTATATGTGCCGCAGACCGTTTTTCATTTAAAGCGCAATTATCAAAAGCCCGCCTGCGGCCGCAGGCGGGCTTTATTCTCCGGGATCGGAATCACTTCTGAAACTGTTTGACGTTGAGAATCCGGACGGCGTTTAAAATCGCGATCACCGAGACCCCGACATCTGCAAAGACGGCGGCCCACATCGAGGCGTACCCAAAAGCGCCGAGCGCCAGGACGAGAAACTTCACGCCGATGGCGAAGACGATATTCTGGCGGACG